>NZ_JCAHRB010000008.1:0-402562 GCF_059429395.1 Agrobacterium sp. K11
TCAGGCTCATAACCTGAAGGCCGCAGGTTCAAATCCTGCCCCCGCAACCAATATCTTCAAGACTATCAACAACAAAGCCCTCCCATCCCGGAGGGCACTTTGCGTTTAGGGCCTTGGATACCGCAAATGAATTGCTGGCGGTATAGCCCGTGGGGCTCTGATAGCGTGCACCTAGGCCTTTGTAAAACACGAGCCGGAACAAGCACTTCAAGCGCTCAGAGCGGCATTCACTTTGTGATCAGGGTTTCCGCGTCACCGACGTGGCGTTGTTTCGGCAGATTCGGGCAAGGTCGCAGGCAGGCGTTTTCTATCTAGCGCCTCCGTAGCTGCCTCGAGCCGAGCCACGCGCTTTTCCAAGGAGAAGAGGTAGTCCCCCTGCAAATCATCGATACCGAGGAATGCTTCTTCCCATAGACGCCATTTCTCTAAGAAGTGCTTCAGCATGTGCTGTTTCCTCTCGATCGATTTCACTGGAATTTTCTATGTCGCCCTATCTTGGGCCGGGCGGTAGCGGACACGCAGGCACTCTCAAGTCTGCAAGGACATGTTCGCTCGAGGGTGCAAAGGAGCTGGCTCACCCCGTGCGCTCCGCAAGAAAGATCACCTCTGCCGGTTGTCGCAATCCGCTCGCGACAACGGAGACTTTCAGTCGACCCGCAAGCGCATCGTCGAACGTCGCGCCGATCACGACATCGGCGTTAGCGTCGACCTCTTCGCGCACGCGCGTGGCTGCTTCGTCCACATCGAACAGCGTCATGTCCGGTCCACCGGAAATCGAGACGAGGAGCCCTTTGGCACCTTTGACCGATGTGTCGTCAAAAAGCGGATTAGCAATCGCTGCTTCGGCGGCAGCTCTTGCACGTCCTTCGCCTGCCGCTTCTCCCGTGCCCATCACAGCTCGGCCCATACCGCGCATCACTGACCTTAGGTCGGCGAAATCGAGATTGATAAGCCCTTCCCTGACAATCAAATCGACGACGGAGCTGACGCCTGCATAAAGAACCCGATCCGCCATTTCGAAAGCCTCAGCAAACGTCGTTGCGGCATCTGCCACCCGGAAGAGGTTCTGATTTGGGATCACGATCACGGTATCCGCGCTTTCGGCTAGACACTCTACCCCGTGTCGGGCCATTCGCATTCGATGTATGCCCTCAAATGCGAATGGCATGGTTACCACGCCGACCGTCAGTATTCCGGCCTTCCGCGCAGCTCGAGCTATAACAGGCGCGGCGCCCGTTCCAGTGCCGCCCCCATGCCCGCGGTCACGAAACACATATGCATCCCGGTCAGATGGTCCATGATTTCGTCGATCGTTTCTTCGGCCGCCGCTTGTCCGACCTCGGCGAGTGATCCGGCCCCAAGCCCGCCAGTCGCGATCAGGCCGAGTTGCACAACTCGTGGGGCTTTGGACATGGAGAGAGCTTGTGCATCGGTGTTTGCTGCAACGAATTCTACCCCTTGCAGCTTCTGCGCCATCATGTTGTTGACCGCATTACCACCACCGCCGCCGACGCCTATAACGGCAATCCTCGGTTTGAGGTGCAGTATGTCCGGTGTCGTGCCCAAGGTTTGGTTCATTGACGTTCAAGTCCCAAGCGAAAACAGTTTCAGCGTGTGGTGGCGCGACGGTGATTGTCAGCCAGCACCGTTTGCATTCGGCCACCGCCGGAACACTGCGCTCGCATTGACACCGCCAAAACCGAAACCATTGGATATTGCGAATTCAGCGTCTAATTGGCGCGCGTGGTTCGCCACAAAATCGATGCCTTCGGCTTCCGGATCCGGAGCATTCAGGTTGAGAGTTGGCGGCGCAATCTGGTGCTGGAGTGCCAGAATGGTGAAGATTGCTTCCAATCCTCCAGCCGCGCCAAGTAGGTGTCCTGTCGCTGACTTCGTCCCGCTGACAGCGACAGTCTTCTCGGAACCAAAGATACTTTTGATGGCCCTGATTTCGCCGAGGTCTCCGACCGGGGTCGAGGTGGCGTGGGCATTCAGATGACCTATTTCGCGGGGGGAAATGCCTGCCTGCGCAATGGCGATCTCCATGGCTCTTTTGGCACCGTTCCCGTCTTCTGGTCCTGACGTGATGTGATGAGCGTCGGCTGTCGTGCCGTAGCCGACGAGTTCGGCAATTGGTGTAGCGCCGCGAGCAAGTGCATGGCTCAGGGATTCAATGACAAGCATGCCCGCTCCTTCGCCCATGACGAAGCCATCGCGTGATGTGTCGAAGGGGCGCGATGCCTTGTCCGGCGTTTCGTTGAAAGCAGTCGACAGAGATCTGGCGGCTGCAAAACCTCCGAGGCTGACGACGTTCATGCAGGCTTCTGTTCCGCCGCATATCGCAATTTCGGCTTCATTTGACCGAATAAGCCTCGCAGCATCGCCAATTGCCTGAACGCCGGCGGCGCACGCGGTTACCGGTGCACCGAGAGGGCCTTTGAAGCCATGACGGATTGAGACATGCCCTGCTGCGAGATTGACCAGAAACGACGGTATGGTGAAGGGCGAAAGGCGACGGACACCGCGTTGATCGACGGTGCGGACCGCTTCGGTTATCGCAGGAAAGCCGCCGATACCGGACGCGATAATCGTCGCGGTCCTCAGCCGTTCCTCATTCGAGGTCGGCTTCCAGTTTGCTTGTGCAAGCGCTTCTTCCGCGGCTGCCAGTGCAAATATGATAAAACGGTCGACCTTGCGTTGGTCCTTCGGAGCCACAATGGTGTCGGGATCGAAGCCGCCCTCGGGATCTTCCATCAATGAGGGGACAACGCCCCCGATTTTCGATGGCAGGTCCGCCACCACGTCGTCACCCAGCCGTCGAATGCCACTTCGACCCGCAAGCAGGCGCGACCAGGAGATACCGACATTCGCTCCAAGGGGACTGACAGCTCCCATTCCTGTGACAACGATACGACGCATGTTTTACACCTGTTCTTCGTTTAAATTGGCATGCCTTCGGCATCCCGACCGACGGTGCGGTCAGGGCCTGTTCTCCGGATATGCAGTTTCTTCAGTGCCTAAATCGCATCCGCCCGAACCCGACGCGGCGACTGCGTTTGATTTTTGTTTTCCCTAGCTACCGAGCGCGATCCTCAGACCGCATGATCAGCGCCTGCGATGCGCCTGATCTCCTCCGCCGCTGCGTCGAGGATTCCTTGAGACGTATTCTCGTCTTCCATGATCCGCGACAGGGTAACGGCGCCGACCATGAGAGACAGGATCGCCATCGCTTTGCCGCTGGGATTGGAGCTTCTGGTGTCATCAAGCAGTTCATTGAGCACCTCGAAGTGAGCGCGTATCCCATCCTCGAATGGACGCCTGACTTCTTCACTCTGCCGAGTAGCGTCCGACCCCAGTGCCACCAGGGGGCAACCTTCTGCCTTTTCTCCACGGTGGTCCTTGGACAGATAGAACGCCATCACTGCTTCGAGAGGATCGGAACTGTCCGCAGCCGCTTCAGACCATCTGCGTGTAGCGCTTTCCATTGCGCGCCTCGAAGCCTGGGCTGCAAGATCGTCCTTCGATGCAAACTGCTTGTAGAACCCGCCTTGAGTGAGTCCTGCACCCTTCATCAAATCTTTCAGGCCAATGCCATCGAATCCGTGCTCGCGAAACAGACGGCTGGCAACGTTGATCACCGTCTCCCGATTTTCCTCGGCTTGTGCCCGGCTCACTCTCATATCGACCTCCGGTTAGATTTCGTTTGACATTTATAGCGCACATAGATTTAGATCGCAATCTAAATCATTTGCACCGCTGGTCAAGAAGAGAACTTACAATGAAACGCAAACATGTCCTGACTGTCGTGGGTCTTGTCGCAGCGGCTGGGGCCGCCGCCTTTTTCCTCGTTTCTGAAACCCCAAAACGGGAAGCCGAGGCCGCAGACCCAAGGACGGCTTCACTACTGGTAAGGATTGCGGAGGCGAAAAGGACCGGCAGGGCCGACCGGTCATTCACCGGGACGGTCGCATCGCGCGTTCAAAGCAATCTCGGATTTCGCGTTCCCGGTAAAATCGTGGAGCGGCTGGTCGATGTCGGTCAGCAGGTCAAACAGGGCCAACCGCTGATGCGCATTGATGAGACCGATCTTCAGCTTGCACTGACAGCAAAGCGGAACTCGGTCATATCAGCGCGTGCTATTCTGCTTCAGGCGCAAGCCGATGAGAAGCGCTATGCGGCACTGGTCAAGAATGGCCTGGCGGCCACGCCCCAGCGTTATGAACAGGCAAAGGCGGCTCTCGATACAGCGACAGCACAGCTTGCGGCGGCCGAGGCGGAAGCGGAGGTGGCCGAGAACGCGGCAACCTACACCACTCTTGTTGCTGACTCGGATGGAACGGTCGTTGAAACTCTCGGCGATCCGGGACAAGTGGTGGCCGCCGGCCAGACGGTTGTTCAACTCGCAAAGGCGGGCCCTCGCGAGGCGGTCGTCTGGCTGCCTGAGACACTGCGACCTAAGGTGGGATCGGAAGCACAGGCCAGTGTTTATGGAAGCGACGGGCTTAGTGGAAACGCCAGACTGCGACAAATCTCCGATTCGGCTGATCCTCAAACGAGAACCTATGAAGCGCGTTACATTCTTGAGGGTGATGCGGCCTCAGCACCGCTTGGCGCCACTGTAACAAT
The DNA here is from genome assembly GCF_059429395.1 of Agrobacterium sp. K11. Classification (NCBI taxonomy): domain Bacteria; kingdom Pseudomonadati; phylum Pseudomonadota; class Alphaproteobacteria; order Hyphomicrobiales; family Rhizobiaceae; genus Agrobacterium; species Agrobacterium sp. K11. Next base: position 4,627 of record NZ_JCAHRB010000008.1, read on the forward strand.
CAGAACACCGGATGCCGAACGCCAGTCGGAGGTCGCCGTGCCCGTCGGCGCCATTCTGGACGACGGTAATCGCACAGGTGTGTGGGTCGTCGACGGCGCCACGTCAAAGGTGAAGTTCACCCCGATTAAAGTTCAGCAGATTGGCGAGGAGACGGCATTTGTCACGGGGATCGGCACCGGGGAGCAGGTCGTTGCCCTCGGCGCCCATCTTCTCGACGATGGTGCGACCGTCAGGATTGCCTCGAGCCAAGAGGTGAAAAACTAATGCGCTTCAACCTGTCAGCCATCGCGGTTCGCGAACGCGCTATCACCCTGTTCTTTATCGTGCTGCTGGCCGCAGCCGGCGTCTACGCTTTCGTCAAGCTGGGGCGCGCCGAGGATCCGTCCTTCACCATCAAGACATTGACGGTCACGTCAGTCTGGCCGGGTGCAACAGCGCGAGAAATGCAGGACCTCGTCGCCGAGCCGCTTGAGAAACGTATTCAGGAACTGACCTGGTACGACCGCGTCGAGACCACAACGAGGCCAGGTTACGCTTTCCTGACCGTCACCCTCAAGGATAACACGCCGGCGAGTGCGGTTGCTGAAGAGTTCTATCAGGCGCGCAAGAAGCTTGGCGACGAAGCCCGCAATCTTCCCCCGGGCGTCATGGGCCCATTCGTCAACGACGAATATTCTGACGTGAGTTTCGGCCTCTATGCCCTGAAGGCAAAGGGAATGCCGATGCGCGATCTCGTTCGGCAAGCGGAAGTCATCCGCCAGGACCTCCTGCACGTGCCTGGCGTCAAGAAAATCAACATCGTCGGTGAGCGCCCCGAGCAGATTTTCGTCGAGTTCTCCTATGCGAAGCTCGCGACGCTCGGCATATCCGCGCAGGATATCGCTTCTGCGTTGCAGCGACAGAACACGGTCACGCCTGCGGGTTCCATCGACACACGAGGTCCACAGGTCTTTATCCGCTTCGACGGAGCTTACAACAGTGTGCAGGCGATTGCCGACACGCCGATCGTTGCTGCTGGACGAACCCTGAAGCTCTCCGATCTTGCAGAGGTGCGACGCGGTTATCAGGATCCCGCCACGTATATCATCCGCCACGAGGGTGAACCGACAATCATGCTGGGTGCGGTGATGCAGGCGGGATGGAACGGTCTTGATCTCGGCAAGGCGCTTGAGGCTCGCTCTGCCGCCATTGCGCAAACATTGCCGCTGGGGATGACGCTTACCAAAGTCAGCGACCAGGCCGTCAACATCGATGAAGCCGTCGGCGAGTTCATGCTCAAGTTCGCGATGGCGCTTGGCGTGGTTCTGTTTGTCAGTCTGGTGGCACTTGGCTGGCGCGTTGGTATTGTTGTCGCACTTGCTGTGCCACTCACCCTTGCGGTGGTCTTTCTCATCATGCTGGAGACCGGGCGCTTCTTCGACCGCATCACGCTTGGCGCTTTGATCCTCGCGCTTGGCCTTCTAGTTGACGATGCCATCATTGCCATCGAAGTGATGGTGGTGAAGATGGAGGAGGGCATGGACCGCATCAAGGCGGCCGCCTATGCCTGGAGCCATACGGCAGCGCCGATGCTGTCCGGCACGCTGGTCACGATCATCGGCCTGATGCCCGTGGGTTTTGCCAAGTCGACCGCAGGTGAATATGCCGGCAACATCTTTTGGGTGGTGGGCTTTGCGCTCATAGTATCCTGGATCGTCGCCGTCACCTTCACGCCCTATCTCGGCGTCAAGATGTTGCCCAACATCAAGCCGGTCGAGGGCGGTCATCACGCCATCTATGACACGCCGAATTACCGCCGTCTGCGCTCCGTCATCGAGTTCGCTGTCCGCCATAAGTTCATGGTCTGCGCCGTGGTCGGCATTTCCATGGCCGTTTCGGTCGTTGGAATGGGCGGCGTGAAACAACAGTTTTTCCCGACGTCGGATCGGCCTGAGGTGCTGGTCGAGGTGCGCATGCCCGAGGGCACGAGCATTGAGGCGACGACATCTGCGGTGAAGAAAGTCGAGGACTGGCTGCAAACTCAGCCTGAGACCAATATCGTCACGTCCTACGTAGGGCAGGGCGCACCCCGGTTCTTCTTTGCCATGGCACCGGAACTACCTGACCCTGCCTTCGCCAAGGTCGTCGTGCTCACACCCGATGCCCACGCACGTGAAGAACTGAAGCATCGCCTTCGTGCAGCTATTTCGGAGGGTCTTGTTCCTGAAGCGTCCGTCCGCGTCACCCAGCTTGTGTTTGGTCCTTACACGCCGTTCCCGGTCGAGTTCCGGATCATGGGTCCCGATCAGGATGAACTCTACAGGATTTCTGAGCAGGCTCTGGTGATCATGAAGACTATCCCCGATGTTCGCCAAGCCAACCGTGACTGGGGCAACCGAACACCCGTTCTGCGATTTGTGCCCGACCAGGAGCGGCTCAATCTGATTGGTCTTTCTCCATCGGAGGCAGCCCAGCAATTGCAGATGCTGCTCTCCGGCATCCCCGTTACGCAGGTGCGCGACAATATCCGCAACGTGCCCGTCGTCGCTCGCAGTGCTGGCGAAAACCGCCTCGATCCGTCACGTCTTGCCGATTTCTCTCTGATGAGCAGGGATGGCCGTCAGGTTCCGCTGGATCAACTCGGGCACTCCGAAATCCGGTTTGAAGAACCTATCCTGAAGCGTCGTGACCGCACTCCTGTCATCACGATCAGGTCTGATATTAACGAGGCGACGCAGCCTCCGGAGGTTTCCCAGCAGGTTATGAAAGCTCTGCAGCCACTCATCGCGTCGCTTCCCGTTGGATATCGTATCGAGATGGGCGGCAACATTGAGGAGTCTCTCAAGGCCAATACGGCACTCGCTCAGGTTTTCCCGGTGATGATTGCTGCCATGCTGATCGTCATCATTCTGCAGGTTCGCAGTCTCTCGACAATGACACTGGTGATGCTGACAGCGCCGCTTGGTCTTGCCGGGGTGGTTCCGACCCTGCTCCTGTTCAATCAGCCTTTCGGCTTCAACGCCATTCTCGGCTTGATCGGACTGGCGGGCATCCTGATGCGCAACACGCTTATCCTGACAGAGCAAATCAAGGAGAACAAGGCGGCAGGGCTCGATGATTATCATGCCGTTATAGAAGCGACAGTGCAGCGGACACGACCCGTGATCCTGACGGCTCTCGCGGCGATCCTGGCGTTCATACCTCTGACCCACTCAGTATTTTGGGGGTCGATGGCCTATACCCTGATCGGTGGAACGGCAGCAGGCACGGTAATGATCCTGCTCTTCCTTCCGGCCCTCTATGCTGTCTGGTTCCGGATCAAGCCACCCAAGGCAGGTGCCGAAAAAGAGACGGTCGAGCACGTAGGGCAGCCACTGGCGCTCGCGGCAGAGTAGGGGCGTCCATGCGTGCCGGCTCAAACCTGAAGAGTGGTTTGACGGCGGCATTTAAGGGCAGCAGGAGCTGAACAATGCGTGGCCGCACACCATCTGGCCGAGCACGGTCGAAAGGTTGGGGTTTTCCATCTCATCCACATCCGGACCGATCTTCCGGCCGGACTCATCACGCGGATACCAGACCCCGGCAGCCTATGCCGGGATCATCACTGCGCCCGGCTCCAATGCTGCGGGAGATCAAAGCTTCGCTTTGCCACCGATTTGCCACACCGCGCCAAATGGAATGTTGAAAAACGCAGAACCTCCAATCGCATTTGGATGAAGGTTCCGTGGGAGGTCATGCCGGTACGCGTCGTCGTTTTTTGCGGACTAACTGATGCTGTTGTCGATCCATGCGTGCGTCTGTTCCAGAATCTCGTCCGATAGTTCCGGATCGTCGATTGCCCGGGCGAGTATGACCGCCCCAACCATGGCCGCCCAGCTTCCTATCGCTGTGCGCCGGCGATCTGCCGGGTCCAGTTGCGGGAGTGCCTTTTCGATCCGGCTGATCTGCGCACGAAGGCCTTCTGTCATGGCGGAGCGCGCCGGCGGCGTCTGGTGGCGAATTGCTGCAGCGAGACCGGCGGTTGGGCAGCCACCGGCAGCGTTGTCGCGATGGCGAGGCGCAAGATAGGATTTGACGAAATCGCTGAAGTTGCCTCCTCCGACGCTATCCGAAGCAAGGGCATGGGCAAGGGTCTCCGCGACCAGATCGTCTTTTGAACTGAAATGTCCATAAAAGCCGCCGTGAGTAAGACCGGCTGCCTTCATCACCTCCGCAACGCTGACGGCATCGAACCCCTTGTCGCGAAACAGCCGGCTGGCGACATCCAGAATCCGGCGACGGTTTTCCGCCATCTGTTCTCGGCTGACCTTCATTTTCACAATTCTCCCAACATGGTCGTTGACATTTACATGATGGCTATCATATTTAAATCCAATCATGATGATTGTCATGAATATAGGTTCCATCACAGAAAAGAGCAATCCTATGAGCACAAATCCTGCAGTCCTCATCACCGGCGCCTCCACCGGTATTGGTGCAACCTATGCCGATCGGTTTGCGCGGCGCGGCCACGATCTCGTGCTGGTCGCCCGTGACGTTGCGCGAATGGAGGCCGTTGCAAGCCGTCTGCGACAGGAAACCGGCGTGGCCATAGACATCGTCCAGGCGGATCTCACGCAACTCGCCGATCTTGCAAAAGTAGAGACGAGACTGCGCGACGATGACAGCATCGGCATCCTCGTCAACAATGCCGGAACGGCCATCGGTGGAACGTTCATCGATCAGAGCACCGACGACATGGCCCGGCTTGTTGCACTCAACTCGACTGCACTCGTTCGCCTTGCCAGCGCAATTGCCCCTCGACTCGTCAAGAAAGGTGAGGGCGCAATCGTCAACATCGGCTCCGTGGTTGGTCTGGCGCCGGAGTTCGGCATGACGGTCTACGGCGCAACCAAGGCCTTTGTCCTCTTCCTGTCTCAGGGGCTTAGCCTCGAGCTTGGACCGAAGGGCGTCTACGTTCAGGCTGTTCTTCCCGCCACGACACGAACCGAAATCTGGGACCATGTCGGCGCCGACGTCAACGCACTGAACAACGTCATGGAGGTGGGCGATCTTGTGGATGCGGCTCTGGTCGGCTTCGACCGTCGCGAGCCGGTGACCATCCCGCCGCTTCCCGATGCCGGTCAGTGGGAAGCCTTTGAAGCTGCGCGCAAGACCATGCTGGCCAACTTCGGCAATGCGCTGCCAGCCGAACGGTACCGCACCGTCGCTTGAGCAGACCGCGCAACCCATACCGCTGCGGCGGCAACACATAGGTAAATCATGACTAAAAAGACGCTTTTCGAACCCTATACGCTCGGCTCCTTGACGCTTTCCAACCGGATCGTCATGGCGCCCCTGACGCGCAATCGTGCCGGTTCGGGCTTTGTCGCAGGTGACCTGACGGCTGAATATTACGGCCAGCGTGCTTCGGCCGGGCTCATCATTTCCGAAGCCACGCAAATATCACAGCAGGGGCAGGGATACCAGGACACGCCCGGTATCTATACCCAGGCGCAGATCGAAGGCTGGCGCAAGGTCACCAGTGCGGTGCACGAGAAGGGTGGCCATATATTCCTCCAGCTCTGGCACGTCGGTCGCATCAGCCATGTTGATCTCCAGCCGAACGGCGCAGCGCCGGTTGCCCCTTCAGCCATCCGCGCCGAGACAAAGACGTTCGTCAACAATGCCTTCGTGGATGTTTCGCAACCCCGTGCCCTTGAACTGGAAGAGCTTCCTGGGATCGTCAACGATTTCCGTCAGGCAGCAGCCAACGCCATCGAGGCTGGTTTCGATGGTGTCGAGATCCACGGGGCCAACGGCTATCTGCTTGATCAGTTCGCCAAGGACGGTGCCAATGTTCGCACAGACGCCTATGGCGGCTCTGTCGAAAACCGTGCACGCCTCATGCTGGAAGTCACGGCCGCGGTTGTCGAGGAAATCGGCGCTGCACGCACCGGCATCCGCATCTCGCCGGTCTCGCCCGCCAATGGCATTTCGAGTACTGATCCGCAGGCGCAGTTCGATTACATCGTCGATCAGCTCGAAACCCTTGGCATCGTGTACATTCATGTCGTCGAGGGTGCCACAGGTGGGCCGCGCGATGTCGCGCCATTCGACTTCGGATCATTGCGCCGTCGCTTCAGCAAGACCTATATCGCTAACAACGGCTATGACTTCGAGCTGGCGACTTCGCATCTTGCCGAGGGTCGGGCGGATCTGATCGCCTTCGGCCGGCCGTTCATTGCCAATCCCGATTTGGTTGAGCGATTGAAAAGCGATGCGCCGTTGGCAGAGATAAACCCGGCTACGCTCTACGGTGGCGGTGCCGCGGGTTATATCGATTACCCCTCTTTGGCGGCAGCTGCCGGGCGTTGACTACTTTTGGGGTCGCTCGCTGGTGCGGCCCCATCAAATTAGTGTGCTGTGCCTGATCCTTTGCGGATTGGTGCCGGGTCCCGACACTGAAGGGTTACCCTTTCCCTCACCACATGAAAGTCACGCTTGACTTTAATGATGATATATATCATTAAAAATCATCAATGATGATGATGATAATCATCATAAAATTAGTGTCGTAAAACCATATGCCTTGGCGGCAATCCATGGTGATACCGAAAAGAGAGAAAGACGCTATGGCGACGTTTGCTACTAAGAGACAGAAGACCGCCTTTGTGACCGGGGCTTCCAGTGGGATTGGCAAGGCGGCCGCCACGGCTCTGGCCCGGGCAGGCTACCGGGTGATTGGCACGAGTCGTAAGGCCGCACCTGGCGAGATACGTGATGGCATTCGGATGATTGCTTGTGACGTGACTTCCGATTTGTCTGTCTCGGATGCCGTGGCGCTGGCACATCAGGAACTTGGCCGTATCGACCTTCTGGTCAACAATGCCGGTTATGCCCTGTCCGGGGCGGCCGAAGAAAGCTCGGTGGATCAGGTTCGTTCGCTGTTCGAAACCAATTTTCTGGGTGTCGTTCGGGTGACCAATGCCGTGTTGCCGATGATGCGCCAACAGGGCTATGGCAGGATATTGAACATCGGCTCTGTCCTGGGCTTAATACCCGGTCCTTTTGGAGCCTATTACTCGGCCAGCAAGCACGCCATTGAGGGCTATTCGGAATCGCTGGACCATGAGGTTCGCCAGTTCGGCATCCGTGTCGCCGTGATCGAGCCTTGGGCAACGAAAACCTCGATCGAGGCCAATTCTCCGCAAGGCGACCGTCCGGTTGCAGCCTATGGCCAGACACTGGCCAGATACCGCACGGCGTTTGACTTGGCCATGGCGACCGGCGACACGGCGGATGATGTTGCGGCCACCATCCTGATGGCGGCACAGGACAAGGCGCCGCGGTTGCGCTACCCCTCCGGCAAGGCGGCCCGGCAGACCTCGTTTGCCCGGCGTTTCCTGCCGCGCGCGCTGTTTGATCGAACCTTGCGCAAGCAATTCAACATCGCGTGAGCGAGAATGACGGCCACGGCAGGGCCTTCCAACAACATGCTCAGTTCGCGCTGAAAGCCTTGGCTTTTTTAGCCATCTGAGCCGATAATATTTTTACACTGGAGAACGTCCGTGAAAGCCTTCGTCGTCGACAAATACAAAAAGAAGGGCGCCTTGCGTCAGGCAGACATGCCCGAGCCCCAGATGGGCGCGATTGATGTTCTGGTTCGCATTCAGGCCACGGCGATCAACCTTCTGGATTCCAAGGTGAGGGACGGCGAGTTCAAGCTGTTCCTGCCCTATCGCCCGCCCTTTATTCTGGGTCACGATCTAGCCGGAACGGTTGTAAGCGTGGGCGCGAATGTGCGGCAATTCAAGGCTGGGGACGAGGTTTACGCCCGCCCGAGGGATCACCGGGCCGGTACCTTTGCAGAGTTCATCGCAATTGACGCCGCCGATGTAGCGCTGAAGCCCGCGAGCCTTTCGATGGAGCAGGCTGCATCCATACCGCTGGTTGGACTGACCGCCTGGCAGGCGCTGGTGGAGGTCGGCAAGGTCAAGCCCGGCCAGAAAGTGTTCATTCAGGCTGGTTCCGGTGGGGTTGGGACCTTTGCCATCCAGCTTGCCAAGCATCTCGGCGCCACGGTGGCCACCACGACCAGTGCCGCGAATATTGACCTGGTCAAAAGCCTCGGCGCCGATGTGGTGATCGACTACAGGACGCAGGATTTCGAACAGGTGCTATCCGGTTATGATCTGGTGCTGAACAGTCAGGATGCCAAGACGCTGGCCAAGTCGCTGAATGTTCTGAAACCGGGTGGTCGGTTGATATCGATCTCGGGGCCGCCGGATGTTCCCTTTGCCAGATCTCTGGGGCTGAACATGTTCCTGCGCTTGGTGGTACGGATGCTGAGCCGGGGCGTACTGAAGAAGGCGAAAAGCCGGGGCGTCTTGTATTCCTTCCTGTTTATGCGCGCGGAAGGGCAACAACTTGCCCAGATCGCCAAGCTGATCGACGCCGGCGTGATCCGTCCGGTCGTGGACAAGGTATTTCCCTTTGCTCAGACGGCGGAGGCCTTGGCCCATGTCGAGACCGGGCGCGCCAGGGGCAAGGTCGTTGTGAAGGTCGCAGACTGAGTTCGTATTTTGCAGGAGATGGGGTCGCATGGCTGCGGCCCTATTGCTCCCGCCCGCCATTTTCGACAGAGGCCCGGCAATCGGCGCGGCAAATATCAAGAATTTCATCCGCCAGGGCCGATGCGTCCGGGCAGGCCCGCGATAGCACGATGGCCCCGACAGCTTGCGCCATAATGCTGATGGCTTGCGTGCGGGCATTTGAGCCGGCGGGCTGGTTCGCCGCAAGATTGCTCTCCAGTGCGTCAACAAGGCGCTCGATGCCTTCGCCGAAAACAGCTCTGGTTTCGTTTGGCAGCCGCGCTGCTTCCCCGCTCAGTGCGGCGGCCGTGCAGCCTTGGCCACGCGCATCACGATGCGTGCGCGAGATGTAGGCGTCGATCATCTCGCCCAAATCATACCCGGCATAGCGTGCCAACGTTTCGGAAAGTCCTTTGGCGGAGGCTTCTGCTATGAGCGCCTCCTTCGAGACGAAGTGGTTGTAAAATCCACCATGGGTCAGGCCCGCACCCTCCATCAGGTCAGCCACGCCAACGCCATCGAACCCTCGTTCGCGAAACATCCCGGATGCAATCGCAACAATCCGGTCATGATTTTCCTGCTTCTTTTCCTTGGTGATCCGCATGTCCGAACCCTTTCGACGGCGCCGTCTCCATGATGTTGGATATCATCATGGATTGAGAGTATTGCTGACGCTTATCATTAATAATGCGCTCAACACAAGGAACACGTCGTATCGGCTACCTAATTTTCCGTCCTTCGCCGCCGATATCTTGTCGCTGGCTGCAACGAAGCTTCTGTTTCTGGGAAGCTGGCCCGGATTGTTTGGTAAAATCAAACTCGGCTACGTGGATCGGCGTATCCTCACTGGAACGCCCTTATATGCTGGGGTCCCGGATTTCCTGTCGTAGTCTGCGAGCGCAATGACCTGGTTCATTTCGGGGTAATAACCTGCTACCGAGCCGGGCGGAATATTGTAGGCAACGGCGGTAAATCCGGTAGCGGTTTTGGCGCCACTCCCGCAAATTGCTTCGACATCGATGAGGTCTCCGTCTCTTAGTCCCCGCGTCTCAAGGTCCCGCTGGTTCATGAAGATGACGTCGCGGCGGCCGTAGACACCACGGTAGCGGTCGTCGAGGCTGTATATGGTGGTGTTGTACTGGTCATGACTGCGCAAGGTGGTCAGCACAAGGGCTTCGGGGTCGTGCAAGCGTGTGTCCTCATCAAGGCCCGGTGCGACGAGAAATTCGGCCTTGCCGGACGGCGTATTCCACACACGATCAGAAGCTGCGACCGTGAGCCGGAAGCCTCCGGGCGTTTTCACGCGCGTATTGAAATCATGAAAATCGGGAAAGACGATTTCGATCTTGTCGCGGATCTGCTCATAGTCGCCGGCCATGCCGTCCCAGTCGATGTCGTGTCGATTACCAAGCGTCGCCTTGGCCATGCCGGCAACGATCCAGGGTTCCGAGCGCAACTCATCGCTTGGCGGTTTGAGGAAACCGCGCGACGCGTGCACCATCGACATGGAATCCTCTACCGTGACGGATTGGCGCCCTGTCGCCTGAATATCCAGATCCGTTCGGCCCAGAACCGGCAGGAGGATCGATGTCTTTGCCAGCAGCAGATGCGAGCGATTGAGCTTTGTCGCAAGATGAACGGCCAGATCGAGTTTCCGCATGCCCGCGAACGTCGCTTCAGGATCGGACATGGCGACAGCAAGATTGCCACCAAGACACACCAACGCTTTCGACCTGCCCTCAATGATGGCCTCGATTGCCTCCACGGCATTATGGCCCTTTTCACCAGACGGGCGGAAACCGAAGGCTTTTTCCATGCCAGCAAGAAGAGCCTCATTGGGAATTTCAGTGATGCCGACGGTCCGGTCACCCTGAACGTTGGAATGGCCGCGCAGGGGACAGATACCGGCGCCCGGCCGGCCTATATTGCCGCGCAGCATCAGGAAATTGGCGAGTTGCTGCACATTGGCCGTGCCGTGGGCATGCTGTGTGATGCCCATGCCATAACAGAGAATGACGTTTTTCGCCTTGAGGTAGACATCCACGGCGCTATCGAGCGCTTCCAGTGACAGGCCGGATTTCTCGATAATCTCCGGCCATTGCGTCTGGTCGATATCGGCTTGCAGGGCTTCGAGGCCAATCGTATGCGCCGCGATGAAATCACGGTCGATGACGCCGGGTCCGCCAGCTTCGATATCGGCCGCGTCCCGCTCGAAGATGCGCTTCATCATGCCCTTGAGTGCGGCAAGATCGCCGCCGGTACGAACCTGATGATAGGCAGACGCGATCGGCGTGGATGACATCGTCGCCATTTCGATCGGATCCTGCGGGGCTGCAAACCGCTCCAGCGCCCGCTCCTTGAGTGGATTGAAGACGACGATCGGCACACCCCTGCGGGAGGCCTCATGTAATGTCGTCATCATGCGCGGATGGTTGGTGCCGGGATTGTGCCCGAACGAAAAGATCGCGTCGGCATGATCGAAATCCTCCAGCGTTACAGTGCCCTTGCCGACACCGATCGACAGGGGTAGACCGACGCTGGTCGCTTCGTGGCACATGTTGGAACAGTCGGGGAAATTGTTGGTGCCATAGGCGCGAACGAAGAGCTGAAAGAGAAACGCCGCTTCGTTGGAGGCACGACCGGACGTGTAGAACTCGGCCATGTGAGGGCTGGGAAGGGCGTTCAACTCCGAGGCAATACGCGCGAATGCGGCATCCCATTCGATCGGCACGTAGCGGTCACTGGCATGATCATAGATCAGCGGATGCGTCAGGCGCCCCTGATCTTCAAGCTTGTGGTCGGTCCATTGCCAGAGATCCGTCACCGAATGAGCGGCAAAGAAATCGGGGCCAACCCGCTTAGCCGTCGATTCCCAGGTGATCGCTTTTGCTCCGTTCTCGCAGAACTCAAACGAACTTGTGTGCTTCGGATCGGGCCAGGCGCAGCCGGGACAATCGAAGCCTTCGGGCTGGTTTGCCTTTAACAATGTCGCCGCGCCCTCGGCGATGATCTGCTGGTGAGCAAGGGTTTTGGCAACGGCTTTTAGTGCGCCCCAGCCACCTGCTGGCGCTTTGTAATGCTCTATCCCATCCGGCCGCTTCTCGCTCATCACAGTCTCCCTTCAGCGTGTTTGAATAAATCTAGCATCGAACGCATCAGTACGAACCTAGACCGATGTATAGGTCCAGGTAGACGTCTATCGAATGTGCGGCCAACGAGATTGAGCATATTTTGCCCAGATCAAGATTGGCGGTGGAACAGTATCATGGAAAAGACAGGACAGATGCAAGCCGGGGCGGCAAGCGCCACCCACAATGATGCGATCGGACAAGTTGCGCTTCTGGCCATGGCCGTCGCGGGCGGTATTGCCGTCGCAAACATCTACTACAATCAGCCGATGCTCGGGCTTATCGAGGCGGATTTCAGTCGGCAGCCAGTTACCGGCATGGTGCCCACCGCAACGCAACTCGGTTACGCACTGGGGTTGTTCCTTTTACTGCCGCTCGGCGACCTCGTTAATCGCCGCCGGATGATCATCGGGCAATTCGTGGTGCTTGCCGCCGCGCTCGCGCTGGCTGCACTGGCGCCGACGGCCTGGATGCTGGTTGCAGCATCGGTCATGGTTGGAGCATGCTCGACAGTCGCCCAGCAAATCGTGCCATTTGCGGCATCGCTGGCCGCGCCGGAAAAGCGCGGCGCCACAATCGGCACCGTCATGGCAGGCGTATTGTCGGGCATATTGTTCAGCCGCACCCTGTCGGGCTTTGTGGGCGAACACGCTGGCTGGCGGGAAATGTTCTGGATCGGCGTACCGCTCGCCCTGCTCGCCGCGGGCCTCATGTTTGCGGTCCTGCCGCATCATCGGCCAACCTCGACTTTGCGATATCATCAGGCGCTCCGGTCGCTTGGCCAGCTATGGAAACGCCACCCGGCCTTGAGGGCAGCGACCATCATCCAGGCGTTTCTGTTCGCGTCGTTCACGGCCTTCTGGACCATCCTCGCTCTCTATCTGGCGGGGCCAGAATTTCAGCTCGGTGCGGATGTCGCGGGTCTGTTTGGGATCGTCGGTGCGGTCGGCATATTTGCAGCGCCTCTGGCAGGAGTTGTTGCCGACAGACGGGGACCGCATTTCGTGGTCTGGATGGGCGCCGGATTGACGATCGCCGCCTGGCTTATCTTCGGCCTCTGGGCATCGATCGCTTCCTTGGTTGTAGGCGTCATCGTACTTGATTTCGGCATACAGAGCGCGCTGATTTCTAACCAGCACATCATTTATGCCCTGGATGCCGATGCGCGTAGCCGTCTCAACACGGTCTTCATGACTGGCATGTTTCTGGGGGGTGCCACAGGTTCGGCGATGGCGACACTGGCCTGGGGGCAGGGCGGCTGGCTCGTCGTCAGCCTTCTCGGCGCGGCGTTTGGCCTCGCAGCCTTCGCGGTGAAAATATTTCATCATCGCCGGCATTCGCCGACGGTTGTCGGAAACTGAGGGCGGAACGATGGAAAAGCTACGTATAGGAATCGTCGGCGGTTCGCTTGCCGGCCTCTTCGCTGGCATCATGTTACAACAGGCTGGCCACGATGTTCGCATTTACGAGCGATCGAAGAGCGGTCTTGCAGGTCGGGGAGCTGGCCTCGTCGGTCAGAGGGACCTGCTGCACATTCTCCGGCTGATTGGCTGCGAGCATGTCGCCCGTATCGGCGTGGTGGCTAAGGAACGCATCTATCTCGATCAGGACGGCCGTATCGCCCAGACCGTTAAGGCGCCCCAGACCCAGATCTCCTGGGATTACCTATTCGAAACTGTCGCTTCCCGCATCGCTTCAGGAAGCTATGTGTTGGGTCGGGATGTCGTCAAAGTGCTGGATGGCGAGAGTGGCGCGGAGCTGATTTTTGGTGACGGCACGCGGGTGAATGCCGATCTGGTTATCGGTGCCGATGGCCTTGGTTCGGTGGTGCGCGCAGCGGTCAATCCCGGAGACACTCAAAACCGCTATTCCGGCTATGTCGCATGGCGTGGATTGATACCGGAAACGAGGCTTCCAACGGCAGCTAATCTGCTTCTCGACCGGTTTGCCTTTCATGTCAGGCCGGGCGTACATGCGCTCGGTTATCTTGTCCCGGGCTCAAAGGGCGAAATGGACATCGGCAATCGCCGATATAACTGGGTCTGGTATCGCAAAGTGCCAGCAAGCGAACTTGCCCACACGTTCACCGATCTGGATGGGCGAACGCATGCATTTTCGCTGCCGCGTGGTGGCTTGTCGAGCGACCGTCTGGAGGCGTTGCGCGTCGATGCGCTGCAGATGCTTCCGCCGCAATTCGCCCAGGCGGTCGAGGCGGAGCCAAGCCCCTCTATCCAGGGCATTTTCGACTACGAGTCGCCCCGCATGACGGGCCGTTCGGTCGTCCTCATCGGCGACGCCGCCTTTGTCGCGCGTCCGCACACCGCGATGGGCGTGTCGAAAGCAGCGGGCGATGTCATGGCGTTGAGCAACTGCCTGGAGTCCGAGGTTGACCTTCCCAGTGCCTTGCAGCGGTTCGAGGATGATCGCATCGCGGTTGGCCGGGAAATCGTTGCTTATGGCCGGCAACTCGGTGCGTCGGCTATCTGAGTATCGACCGGCTGTCTGTCACGGTACTCAAGAACGATATTTTTAACCCGCTGGCTTCTGCCAGCGGGTTTTTGATTTTGAGAAAGGTCGGATGCTTCAGTTTGGGGGCTTTATAAGGCTTAGTGCGGCGTGGATTTGCGAGACGACGGCGGCACCTTCCCCAACTGCTGCCGCGACCCGCTTGGTCGATCCGGCACGGACATCCCCGATGGCAAAGACATTCGGCAGGCTGGTTTCGAGAGGCAATGGCTTGCGGGAAAAACGACAATGCTCATCGAAGGATTGCCCAGTGACGATGAAGCCCTTGTCATCGGTTTGCACCCGGCTGCTGATCCAGCCAGCGTTCGGATCCGCGCCGATAAAAAGGAAGAGATGATGAAGCGGCAAGGTGTTCACGCTTCCATCCAGGCGGTTGCGCAGTCTTGCGGAGGAGATGCCAGTGGCGTTATCGCCATTGATCGCGTCCACTTCGCAATGCATGTGCAGTTGGACGTTCGGCAGGGCCTTGATACGGTCGATCAGATATTGCGACATCGTATCTTCGAGTGCGCGCCGCACGACCAGATGAAGTGTCTTGACCTGAGGCGCCAGAAAAACGATGGCCTGGCCTGCCGAATTGCCGCCGCCAACCAGGACGATCTCTTCGCCGGCGCAAAGTTTTGCCTCGATCGGCGAGGCCCAATAGGAAACGCCGTTGCCCTCGAAACCGTCAATGTTGGTGATGTCCGGCCGCCTGTAGCGAGCGCCGGATGCGATGACGACACTGCGGGCCGTCACCGATTTTCCACCGTCGAGTTCGAGCGCCAGCACACCGGCGTCATCTTTCGGAGGGATCAGATTTTTGACAGCGACGGGAAGAACCATTTCCGCCCCGAACTTGAGAGCCTGATTGTAGGCACGTCCCGCCAGCGCCTGTCCGGATATGCCCGTCGGGAAGCCGAGATAGTTTTCGATCCGGGACGAAGCGCCGGCCTGCCCCCCAATCGAGTGTTCATCGATGACAAGGACGTCGAGCCCTTCCGAAGCGGCATAGACGGCGGTGGCAAGGCCCGCCGGTCCAGCGCCGACAACAGCGACGTCATAGAGCTTTCCGGGCTTGAGGTCCGGCGTCATGCCGAGACATGCTGCGGCCTCCGCATCGGTCGGTTTCTTGAGCACGGTGCCGTTGGGGCAGACCATTAGCGGAAGGTCGGAGGCGAGAATACCCAGACGTTCGATCAGCGCCTTACCTTCACCCTCCATGGCAGCATCAAGCACGATGTGGGGAAAGGCATTGCGGGCTAGAAATCCTTGCAGGCGCGAGAGCGCGGCATTGCCAGCGGTTCCAATCAGAACAGAACCTGCGCCTGCATCGATCAGACCGACGCGGCGCAGGATGAAGGCGCGCATGATGATTTCGCCGACATCGGCCGATCCGATCACCAAGGCCCGCAAATGGGCGGCATCAAAGGGAATGGCCGTGCAGCCCTCGGACCCGGCGCGGGCCCCGGCAAGTGTCGGTCGACCCGACAGCTGGTTGACTTCGCCAGACAACTGGCCTGCTCCATGCGTCGTGATCGGCGCCTCGCCGGAAAGACCTTCGTGGCGAAACACGTCCATCGATCCCTTCAGCACCAGCCAGGCGGGCGCTGCGTGGTCTCCTACCTTGTAGACGAAGTCACCACGGGCGAAATCTTTTGGCTCGCCGCTGGCAAAACGCTTGGCCGTCTCGACCTGATGGGGGGTGAGCACCGGAAACATCTGGTCCAGGCGCGCGCTGAGATCTGCCATCTGTTACCTCCAGCTGGAAATGTCGTCCGCAGGTCACCGCCGATCTTTCGGCGAAGTTCAGTAATATCGCGGTATCGGCCCGCGTTGCGGTGTCTGATCAGGCAGGTCCACCATGGTTTCGTCCACATAACACCAGCCCCAGCCTTCCGGCGGGTCATAGCCCTCGATGATGGGGTGGCGGGTGGTGTGGAAATGCGCGGTCGCGTGGCGGCCGGGGGACTGATCGCAGCAGCCGACATGACCACATTCGCGGCAGAGCCTCAAATGAAGCCATATCTGGCCAGTTTCGAGACATTCCTCGCAGCCAAGCGTCATGGGCTTGACCGATCGGATCGTCGGCAGGTGCGAGCATTGATCAGACATGGTTCCACTCCTGAACGTGTTGGAAATTTCAGTGCTTCAGTGCTTCTTCAAGACACAGTATAAGCTGGTTGAAATCGACTGGTTTCCCAAGGAATGCGAATGCACCGCCATCCATTGCCGCTGCTCTCGTTCGCTCGTCGCAATAGGATGTCATGAAAATCATCGGCGGCTTTTGATCACCACGCGAGTTTAACACGTCCTGCATCTGGATGCCGCTCAAGCCTGGCATTTTAACGTCGACCAGCATGCAGTCGATCGCGACGCGATCACCGCAGGCCAGAAAGTCTTCCGCAGACGAAAACAGCCGGCTCTCGTAACCGCAGGACAAAACGAGATCGTCAAGGGCTTCGCGGATCGACCGATCGTCGTCAACGATGGCTATGACAGGTGTTCTGGACAATTTGATTGGGCCTTGCCTCTTAAAATCAACTGGCTTCTATATGCGCCATCGAGACACAACATTGCACCATACAAGGGTCTAGGTTTTGGCCTCAAAGGCCCAGCAGTTCCGCCTTGCGCACCAGTTCGGCTACGGAGCGCGCCTCCATTTTGCGCATGACATTGCCGCGATGCAGCTTGACCGTGATCTCACTGATCCCGAGGTTGAACGCAATCTGCTTGTTCATCAGGCCTTGCACGACAGCCGTCATGACCTCATGCTCGCGGCGGGTCAATGTCTTGGCCAGCTCCACGACGGCGCCATTTGCAGCAGATTGCTGGCGCATTTCCCGATCTTTCTGAAAAGCAACCGAGACGGCGTCGAGGATGTCCTGGTCCCGAAAAGGTTTGGTCAGGAAGTCGATGGCACCTGCTTTCATGGCACGGACTGTCATTGGTATATCACCGTGACCGGTCATGAAGATGATCGGCATTCGGTTGCCGAGTTTTTCCAGGTGGAGCTGAAAATCAAGGCCGTTCGCACCGGGCAGGCGAACGTCGAGAAGAATGCAGCCAGGTCGGTCCAGATCGGCATTTTCGAGCAGGTCCTGGGCGCTTTCAAAGGATTTTGCTTCTGTTCGAATTGACAGGAACAGATCGACCAAAGCCTCGCGTATCGCAGTATCGTCATCGACGACGTAGACAACCGGCGTATCGCCGTTCGGCGGTTTGGCGGACTTTCTCGCATCATTCATGGGTTGCTTCCATCGGGACGATCATTTCGAACAATGCGCCACCATCGGTGTGATTGCCGGCAGACAGCGTGCCGCCGCGGGCTTCGAGCATGCTGCGGCAGATGGCAAGGCCCATGCCAAGCCCGGTTGGTTTGGTCGTGCAGAATGGTTTGAACAGGTTTTTGAGAACGTCCGGACTGAGCCCGGGACCTGTGTCGAGAACCTTGATGATCACGCTTTGATCATCCCCAGGCTCGATCGTTACCGATATCCGCCGCATCGCTTCCGGGGTTTCGGCCATGGCGTGAAGCGAATTGGTGATCAGGTTGATCAAGACTTGCTGCAGCTCTATCCGCACAGCGTTGACGGTGGGCACATCGCTTGCTTCAGCTATTTCAACAATGACCCCGTTTCTGACCAGCTCGCTCTCCATCAGCGCGCGTGTCTCCGTGACGAGATCGGCCAGCGAAACCGGCTCGATATCGGGCGGGCGGTTACCAAGCATTGATCGTGCGCTCTGAATGATGTCGCTGGCACGCTGGCTGTCACGAGCGATGCGCTCAGCTGAGCGGGAAACGGCTGCCAGATCCGGCGGGTCGCGATCCAGCCAGCGTTGCAGGGTCTGGGCGTTGACCACCAAGGCGCCGAGCGGCTGATTGAGTTCGTGCGCGAGCGAGGCAGATAACGCCCCGACGGTTGCCGCGCGCGACGCCAATGCCAATTCCGCCTGGGCCTCGAACAGTGCTTTCTGGGCGAGTTCCCGTTCCGTAATGTCGAACATACCGACAATGACACGGTTGAAATTGGCAGGATCTTCAGGAAAGCCAACGGTCAGCAGCACAAATTTGCTGGTGCCATCGCTGGTGATGATGCTGCCCTTGCCTTCGAAATGCGTCTCGTTGTTGAAAATTGCCGCGATGAGATCGAGAAAGGTGGCGTCGTCCTGGGCAATATAGCGGCGCATGGAGCCGGGATTGTTGTTGCCCACATGGCCCAGCAATTCAAGTGCCGCCGCGTTGGCGGCAACGGTAGGGACGCTGACGATGCATCGCTCCAGAAAATCCGGGTTCTCCCGAGCGTGAGCACCAAGGTCTTTGACACCATCTGCTTTCAACGCCATCAGCATTGCGCGGACCTGCGAATAGTCGCGCTCCCAAAGTGCAACGCGGCTTTGCTCAAAAATCGTCCGGTAGCGCTCTTCGCTGCTCTGCAGGGCGGCATTGAATTTCACAAGATTGAGGCGCGCGCGCTGATTGCGGATGATCAAGGCGCAGGTGATCAACATTGCAGCAACCGCAACCGCCAGGCGTAGGGTTGCGGCGAGGTCGGTTTGCAGCCCATGAGCTGCAAGATACGAGACTGCCGCCAGACTGATACAGATACCGGTCACCAGCATCGTTCCTTTTTCTGTCAGGGTTTCTGCCGACAGAAGCAAGGTGATGACATAGAGCGTGGCAAGCGCGCTGTGAATGTCGGTATAGGTATCGAGATAGAAGATCAGCGCTGCGAGCAAAAATGCGCAGACGAGCACGCCAAGTTCAAAGCGCGCCGGCAGCCGTCTTTCCGGGTTTACCAGGACCAGCGAATGCAAGGAGATTTCCCACGTTGAGATCGACCGCATTATCAAGCCATCCCTGCTGCCAAAACGCAAATGGCAATTCCAATATTCCTATGCAAACTCAATCTCATAACCGCGCAAAAAAGAAAGGCCATTCCAGGACTGGGATGGCCTCAGATGGATCGCGACATCCATGTGAAAGGGCGCGCTTGAACATTCAGGGTGCATTGGCATCCAGCGTCTCTTCAGTGGAGGGCCTGAATTTGTAGCCTCGGTTCGGCAGGCGAGCCACTATACTTAGGTGTCAGTCCGACTAACCAAGCATTGGATACCGCGCAACCAGATCCTCGCCTACAACCGTCTCGTCAAACAAACGATGTGGGCAGGAGCTGAAGATGCAGATTTCAAAACATGTTCTTTCTCTCAAGGACCGGCCTGCAGCCTTCGAAGGCCCGGCGGGATCGATCATGCGCCTTGGTCGCAATCAACTGCCAATCCTCAAAGGCCTTTCAATACGCAGGCTGGTGCTCACGGCACACGCGATCAGGGAGCCTCACTGGCATGCGAATGCCAATGAACTGGGCTACTGTGTCCGCGGCCAGGCACTGGTGACTGTCGTCGGCAATCATGGCAGCCGCGACGTATTTCTTATCGGCATTGGCGAAATGTTCTTCGTTCCGTCAGGCACGGTTCACGCAATTGAAAATACCGGTGAGACGGAGGCGGAGTTCATCCTTGCCTTTTCGAACGAGAATCCGGAAGATTTCAGCCTGTCTGGCGCCTTCGACGTGATGTCCGACGCCGTGCTGCTGAGCACATTCGAGTGGCAACCGCAAAAGCCGCCGAGTTTTGGCAGGCTGAACGCGAACACAGAGATATTCGACCTGCAGGCCCAGCCAGCCGTTGAAAAGCAGGCGCTTCATCCAAACAGGCTCAAATTCCGTGTCGAGGAGTCAGCGCCGCACGTATCGTCGCCGGCGGGCTCTGCAAGGACCGCGCAGGCTCCGGCTTGGTCTGTTCTCGATGGTCTTTCGATGTTTTCTGTCCGCATCAGCGAGATTGGCCTGCGCGAACCGCACTGGCACCCCGAGACCGCCGAAATGGGCTATGTGCTCGAAGGGACCGGTCAGATGACAGTCCTTGATCCCGATGGAAGCGCTGACACTTATTCGATCCATCCGGGTGACGCCTATTTCGTGCCGCCGGCTTACCCGCATCACATCGAAAACACCGGCAGTGGCACGCTGCATATCCTGATTTTCTTCAGTCGCAGCGCGCCACAAGATATCGGTTACCGAGCAGCGGCGGCCGGTTATTCACCCAATGTGATCGCTAGCCAGTTGGGCCTTTCCGAGCAAGCCCTCCTGCCTCTTCCTGTCGATATCGACGATCCGCTGATCGTTGCACGGCTCTGAATCCCTGAAACCCTGAAACCCAAACCCAATGGAGATTACCATGAACCGCACCCTCGCTGAAAAACATCGCAAGTCGCCTCTTGCAACACCGACTGCCCTTGGCACGAACGCAACCGCCGATATTTCCGGCGCGTTGACGGCGCTGCTGGCCGATGTCTTCGCGCTTTATCTCAAGACGAAGAATTTTCACTGGCATATGAGCGGTCCGCATTTTCGCGACTACCACCTGATGCTGGACGAGCAGGGCGAGCAGATCTTCGCCATGACGGACGACATTGCCGAGCGAGCCCGCAAGATCGGCGGCACCACACTTCGTTCGATCAGCCATATTTCCAGGTTGCAGCGGCTTCTCGACAACGACGCCGATTTCGTGACCCCGGCGGATATGCTGGCCGAGCTTCGCGACGATAACCTCACACTCGTCTCGCTGATGAAGGCGACACACAATCTTTGTGAAGACCATGGCGACATCGCAACCGCCAGCCTGATCGAAAACTGGGTGGATGAGGCAGAGCGCCGTGCCTGGTTCCTGTTCGAAAGCACCCGCGGCGCCGAATGAGCGCGCGAAATTTCGGAGAGGCCCATGATCAACGAACTTTCACTGTCCCGTCGGCAGGTCCTGTTGGCCGGCACCACGGTTTCTCTGGCCTTGGCCATGCCGGCGATGGCTTCCGAAAAGAAAATTTCCCGTAACCCAGAAGGAATTGCATCGATGACCACGAATTTCGTCACCACCAAAGACGGCGTAGAGATATTCTTCAAGGACTGGGGTCCGAAGGATGCACAGCCGATCGTCTTCCACCATGGGTGGCCGCTGTCGTCAGACGACTGGGATGCCCAGATGCTGTTCTTACTCAGCAAGGGATATCGTGTTGTGGCCCACGACCGCCGCGGCCATGGACGCTCCAGCCAGGTGAGCAATGGTCACGACATGGATCATTACGCTGCCGATGCCTCCGCCGTCGCCGAATATCTTGACCTGCGCAATGCCGTTCATATCGGTCACTCCACAGGCGGCGGCGAAGTCGCTCGGTACGTCGCACGGCATGGTCAGCCACAGGGCCGCGTGGCAAAGGCTATCCTCGTCAGCGCCGTTCCGCCGCTGATGCTGAAAACCGCAGCCAATCCTGATGGCACGCCGATGGAAGTCTTCGATGGGTTCCGTAGCGCCCTGGCAGCCAATCGCGCGCAGTTCTTCCTCGATGTTGCGTCGGGCCCATTTTATGGTTTCAACCGGCCGGATGCGAAAGTTTCGCAGGGTGTGATCGACAATTGGTGGCGCCAGGGGATGATGGGCAGCGCCGTGGCGCACTATGAAGGTATCAAGGCGTTTTCGGAGACAGATCAGACCGAAGACTTGAAGGCGATTACCGTTCCCACGCTGGTGACCCAGGGTGATGACGACCAGGTCGTTCCCTACAAGGCCGCCGTAGAGCTTCAGGCCAAGCTGATCAAGAACAGCACGATGAAGATCTACAAGGGCTTCCCGCACGGGATGCTGACCACGCATGCCGACGTGATCAATCCAGACCTGTTGGCCTTCATCAAGGCTTGATTGTTTCCCTATCCCAAGACGTTTGTGGCGGCTCCCCAAAGGGCCGCCACTACAAATGCGAGGTCAGCGGGTTAGTCAGCCGCTCGTCGCGAAAGCTCGCGGGCCAGATCAAGAAACGCTTTCACTCCAGCCGACAGATTGCGGCGCCCGGGATAATACAGGCAGAGCCCCGGATACGGTGGTGTCCAGTCCTCCAGCACCCGGACAAGGCGCCCCGCTTTGATGTCGGGAAGCACTTCCTCTTCCATGGTATAGCCCAGGCCGGTACCTTCCAGCACCGAAGTCCTCACAAGGCCCGCTTCATCGAGTGTGATCGGGCCTCGCACATCGATTTGCACCGGCTCGTCGTCTTTTTCAAACCGCCATCGAAACAGTGAGCCGTCCGGCAAGCGAACGCGAATGCATCTGTGATTGAGAAGATCCGGAGGAACCACGGGTTTGGGATGTTGTGCGAAATAGTCCGGAGAACCGACAACAGCGTGTCGCTGTGGCCGGCCGAGCGAAACGGCAATCATGTCGCTGGGAACGAGACCTGCCACCCTGACGCCCAGATCAAAACCGTCATTGACGATATCAACCATTTTTCCTTCCGTGACCAGATCGACATTCATCTCGGGATAGCGACGCAGGAACTCAAGCACGAGCGGTGAGATGATGGCGCGTGCTGCAAACGGTGCCGCATTGATGCGTATCGTTCCAGACGGTGTCTCGCGTTGAGAGCGCACCGTTTCCAGAGCGGCATGAAGGTCCTGAAGCGAAGGCGCAACCTGCTGTACAAAGAGCCTGCCGGCATCTGTCAGCGAGACGCTGCGCGTGGTGCGATTGAACAATCGTACGCCGAGCCCCGCCTCAAGCCTGCCGATGGTGTGGCTGAGCGCAGTTGTGGACATACCGAGATCGATAGCCGCTGCGCGAAACGTCCCGCGCCTGGCGATCGCGATGACTGCTTCGAGTTCCCTAATGTTTAACTGTTCCATTATCCCGATCTGTTCAACATCACGTGCTTATTTATCCCACTTATCCATGCAATGGTAGAGCACTAACTTAGGGGCACCTCACAAGGAGAAATAAGATGGATATGCCCCAAGTTGTGAATATGTATTTTGACGCCGACACCCGCAACGATGCCGACGGGCTGTTGCAAACGCTTGATGTCGATGCGGTGGTCGAGGACGAGAATGCCCGCTATCAGGGCACTGCCGCCATCCGTCAATGGTGGATGGCCGCCAAGAGGTCGGCTCAATACGTTGCCGAACCTGTGGAAACCACGGTTGACGGTGACAAGGTACTCGTGCGGGCGAGGGTGAGGGGCAAGTTTCCCGGTAGTCCGGTGATGCTAATCCATGCCTTCACGATCAAGGACGACAGGATCGTCAGGCTGGAGATCCGGTCATGACCGACTTTCTCAATCTGAAAGGCAAACGCGCACTCATTACGGCTGGAACCAAGGGTGCTGGCGCTGCGACCGTCAGCCTGTTTCGCGAACTCGGCGCAAAGGTGCTGACGACAGCGCGTGCCCGTCCGGAAAACATGCCGGAAGAATTGTTCGTCGATGCGGACCTGAGCACCGAAGAGGGATGTGAAATCGTCGCAGAGGCCACGCGGCGGCGCCTTGGCGGCGTCGATGTCATCGTCCATATGCTGGGTGGCTCCTCAGCATCGGGGGGCGGCTTTTCTGCCCTGTCGGAGGATGACTGGCACAAGGAAATGTCGCTAAACCTTTATCCGGCTGTCCGACTGGATCGGCAACTGGTCCCGGATATGGTCGCCCGGGGAAGCGGCGTCGTCGTGCATGTGACATCCATCCAGAGAGTCCTGCCGCTTCCGGAATCGACAACAGCCTATGCCGCAGCGAAAGCGGCACTTTCGACCTATAGCAAGGCGATGTCGAAGGAAGTGTCGCCCAAAGGCGTGCGCGTCGTTCGGGTTTCGCCGGGCTGGATCGAAACGGAAGCCTCCGTCCACCTTGCAGAGCGCCTGGCGAAGCAGGCCGGAACTGACCTTGAGGGTGGCAAGAAGATCATCATGGATGGACTGGGCGGCATTCCGCTCGGCCGCCCGGCAAAACCGGAAGAGGTCGCAAACCTGATCGCCTTCCTCGCTTCCGACCGCGCGGCTTCGATTACTGGTACCGAATACACAATTGATGGGGGGACGGTGCCGACAGCGTAGGTTCCGAGATGCGCCTGCAGATCAGGCGGGCGCGTCCCACCCGCCGATCTGTGAATAGATCGCGTCGCGGAGATGGCGGACGTCGTGGTTCAGATCGGCCAGCTCCTTTGGAGTTTGCATTGAAGCTGCAAGCAAGGTGTCGCTGAGGCAGCCCGCCCTGTGCTGCAATGCGCGGCCTTCCTCGGTCAACGCGATCACCACCTGCCGCTCATTGCTGAGGTTTCTGGTCCTGCGCAACAAGCCGGCTGTCTCAAGGCGCTTCAAGAGCGGCGTCAGTGTGCTCGATTCCAATGCGAGGGCGTTTGCAATGGCGCCAACGGTTTGCTCATCTCCGCTCCAAAGCACGTTTAGCACGAGATATTGCGGGTACGTCAGCCCCAGCTCATCCAGAAGGGGCTTGTAAGCGCGCTGGATGGCAATGCCGGCAGTATAAATTGCGTAGCACAGCTGGTCGTGCAAGGGCGGTGGATTGTTGTGACGTATGGTCATTCTAGGCTCCTTCACACACACATATAGCCAATCATACGGCAAAAATAAATATCGCGATAAGAATTATCTTGACGGAAGCATCGGCATCTGTCAGCTTATGTATATCGCGATAACAGTTATCGCAAAACAAAAAAGGAAGAAGCCATGACACGCAACTCCGCAACCGCCCTTTCTGCAATTGCCGCCGCCGCATTGTCTGCCGCACTGCCGGCAAACGCTGCCGACACCATTTCCCAGAACCAGTCCGTAAAAAACGTCGTGCTCGTCCATGGCGCTTTTGCTGACGGCTCTGGCTGGAAGGGTGTCTACGACAATCTCACAAAGCGTGGTTACCGCGTGACCATCGTCCAGAATCCCCTGACTTCTCTCGGAGACGACGTTGCCGCCACAAAGCGTGCTCTCGAGCGGCAGGATGGTCCGGTCATTCTGGTCGGACATTCCTGGGGCGGCACGGTCATTACAGAAGCGGGCGTTGATGAAAAGGTTGCTGGCCTTGTCTATGTCTCTGCGCTCTCACCAGATGCCGGTGAAACGACAGCCCAGCAATATCAGGGGTTTGCTCCCGCATCGGAATTCGTCATCGAAACCACGAAGGATGGTTTTGGATATGTAAGCCCGGCAAAGTTCAAGGCTGGTTTTGCTCATGACGTTAGCGATGCCGATGTTGCGTTCATGAGGGACGCTCAGGTCCCGATCAACATGTCGGCGTTCGGCACGAAGCTCGAACATGCTGCCTGGCGCACCAAGCCCAGCTGGGCTGTGATCGCTACCGAGGACAAGGCATTCGACCAGGCAATGCTGATCCATATGGCCGAACGCATCAAAGCCAAGATCACCAAGGTCTCAGCAAGCCACGCCCTGTTCATGACGCAGCCGACGGTCGTCGCTGATACCATCGATGCTGCCGCCAAGGCCGTCTCGGCAAAGCAGAAATGATAGATTCCGCGTTATCGGGACAATCCGCACTGTCCCGATAACGACCGGAACGTATTATTTCGAATTTCACAACAAACTATGAATTATTAGTTCAATTGTTGTGCCCGCGACTTGGTAGCAATATCCACGCATCAGACGAGCAACGGCGTCGCCTGAAACACGAAACCATACACTTGCAGGACGTGAAATGACCCAGAACGACTTTTCCATAACGCGCCGTGGCGCACTGCTTTCAGTTGGTGCAGCCGCAGCGGCGATGGCCATTTCACCCGTATTCACCTTCGCAGCAAACGCTGCCCCCACCAACACATCAATCGAAGGAAACAAGACCATGGGTACTATCACCACTAAGGACGGCGTCGAAATATTCTACAAGGATTGGGGCTCCAAGGATGCTCAGCCCATCGTATTTCATCACGGCTGGCCGTTATCGTCTGACGACTGGGATGCCCAGATGCTGTTCTTCCTCGCCAACGGTTACCGGGTCGTTGCCCATGATCGCCGTGGCCACGGACGCTCTGCCCAGGTTTCCGAAGGGCATGATATGGACCACTATGCCGCCGACGCTTTCGCTGTCGTCGAAGCGCTGGATCTGAAAAATGCCGTGCATATCGGCCATTCCACCGGCGGTGGCGAAGTGGCGCGCTATGTGGCGAAGTTTGGTCAGCCGGCCGGTCGTGTAGCCAAGGCCGTTCTGGTATCGGCAGTCCCACCGCTGATGCTGAAGACCTCAGCCAATCCCGAAGGCCTGCCGATCGAAGTGTTCGACGGCTTCCGTTCGGCGCTGGCGGCCAATCGGGCGCAATTCTTCCGCGATGTCCCGGCCGGCCCGTTCTACGGTTTTAACCGCGATGGCGCCAAGGTTCAGGAAGGCGTAATCCAGAATTGGTGGCGCCAGGGCATGATGGGCGGTGCAAAGGCGCACTATGATGGCATCAAGGCCTTCTCCGAAACCGACCAGACGGAAGATCTGAAGGCAATCACGGTGCCGACGCTCGTTCTCCACGGCGAAGACGATCAGATCGTTCCAATCGCGGATTCTGCACTGAAGTCCGCCAAGCTGCTGAAGAATGGTTCGCTGAAGACCTATCCCGGCTTCTCGCATGGCATGCTGACCGTGAATGCCGATGTGCTGAACGCCGATCTTCTGGCATTCATTCGATCCTGACGATAAGAGGTGGCCGTGGCGGAACCTGCCACGGCCACTGATGCAATCCTTGCCGTACTACCGATCGAGACGACGATGCAGTTGACGCCCGAGCTTGTAGCCCTGACCATCAGAGACGTCCGTGACGACGGCCCGGAGCCGGGCTGGACGCCGTTATCTGAAACAGAACTTGACGCTCTGGTTGCCGCTATCGAGCGTGAAGCCGATAGCGATCCGATCTGGGTGTTTGCATACGGTTCCCTCATCTGGAATCCTGAGTTCAAGCCAGCCGGCAGGCGACGTGCCACCGCCCATGGCTGGCATCGTTCGTTTTCCCTGAAAATCGAGCGCTGGCGGGCAACGAGCGCGCAGCCAGGTCTGATGATGGCGCTTGAGCGTGGTGGACAGTGCGACGGCGTCATCCTGCAACTCTCGTCCGAGCGGCGGCGTGACGACCTTCGAGCTCTCGTCGCCCGCGAAATCAGGTATCGGGAAGTCATCGACATGGTGCGCTGGGTAAAGGTCAAAACGCCTGACGGCATCCAGAAGGCTCTGACATTCTGGGCGAGCACAAAGCGCGCGGGTCTCACGGCGCCGCTACCGGTGGAAACGACCGCAAAACTGATCGCCAGCGCCTGCGGAGAGGGCGGTTCCTGCGCCCAGTATCTGCACAACACGATCGTCGATCTTCAGGCAGAGGGCATTCGCGATCGAAACCTCTGGCAGTTACAGGCGCGGGTCGCGGCCGAGATCTCCGCACAGCAAGGACGCTGTGGCGGGACAGTCCGGGATATCAATCAAGCATGACCATCTGCGCCGCAACCTGCTCCTCGAAGAATTTGGAGAAGGATGCAATGCGGGGAGGCAGAGCCTGATAGGGCGGGTAGTAGAGGGTCAACCACAGATCGGGTGGAGCCCAGCCCTTGAAGACGTGCACGAGGCGCCCACTCTTGAGGTGTTCCGAGACATGAAAGTTCGGCAGCATGGCAACGCCTGCTCCATCTGCGGCCATGTCGGCCAGAACCTCACCATTATTGGCGCTGAAGGCGCGCCCTGCCGATATCGTCATGCTCGAGCCGCCGTCCGAGAGCACCCAGTTCTCTCGCCGGCTTTCGCCGCTATAGGCGAGGCAATCGTCTGGCGTCAGCTCGTTCGGATGCTGCATCTCGACAAACCGGCTTCCCGGTGCCGCAACCAGAATGCGCGGCACGACGCGGATTTTCCTCCATATCGTGAACTTGTCCGATGGCTGAGACGAGATGCGGATCGCCAGATCGTAGTCATCATCAACGATATTCACCAGTCCGTCGGACAGTGATATCTCGAAGCCCATCTTCGGGTACCGCTCTTTGAAGCCGGAGAGGATCGGTGGGAGCACCGCCTTGCCAAACCACGTCGGCGCACTGATCCTGAGACGCCCTTCGTCGGCTTTGTGAGCGTTCATCACGTCGCGGCGCGCTTCTTCAAGCGTCTTCACCGCCGGCTGAATCTGGGCGGCGAAGATCGCACCGTCTGTTGTCAGCGACACTTGCCGGGTCGTACGGACAAACAGCTGAACGCCGAGTTCGGCTTCAAGTGCCGCAATAGCCCTTGTGACTGCAGCCGGCGTCATGTCGAGTTCGCGGGCAACCTGGGCGAAATTTCGCTTTTCGGCCGCAAGGAGGAAGGTTCGCAGAGCTTTGTAATCGTTCATTGGGATTGTTTCAAAAAGAGCAACGCAGTCGAAATGAATATTGCAATTCTCTGGCGTGATCAATCGGCCTAGATATTCGTCAACAGCCAAACACTAACGGCGACATTGAAAGGCAAGGACATGATCAAGGATATCAAGGGACTGCATCACGTAACCTCAATGGCTTCGGATGCGCGTCAGAACAATCGCTTCTTCACCGACACACTGGGCCTGCGTCGCGTCAAGCAGACCGTTAACTTCGACGACCCGAACGTCTACCACCTTTATTATGGTGACGAGAACGGCTCCGCAGGCACCGTCATGACCTACTTCCCGTTCCCGAACATGATGCTGGGTCGTCCCGGTGTTGGTGAGGTCGGGGAAACCCAGTTCTCTGTGCCAAAGGGCGCATTGAAATTCTGGCAGGATCGGTTTACCGCGCACGGTGTCGATGGCTTGAAAACTGACACCGTCTTTGGCGCCAATAGACTTCAATTCATGGGTCCGGACGGTGACAGTCTGGCGCTGATAGAATCTGCCGATGACAACCGCGCTCCGTGGCTGGCGGACGGCATTCCGGGCGATGCAGCTATCCGCGGTTTTGCCGGCGCCCGGTTCAGCCTGCACGATACTGCCGCGACAGAAGAGCTTCTGGGTTTCATGGGGTATCAACGCGCCGAGAAGGAAGGTGACGTGACCCGCTTTATCATTCCCAATGGAAACGGCGCCGATACGATTGATGTCGCAGCACTGCCGAAAACGTCGTTTGCCCGTCAGGGCGCCGGTTCGGTTCACCATATCGCCTTTGCCGTCGAAAACCGCGAAAAGCAACTCGAAGTTCGCAAGGCACTGATGGACACCGGTTATCAGGTTACGCCCGTCATTGACCGCGATTATTTCTGGGCAATCTACTTCCGCACACCAGGCGGCGTGTTGTTCGAGATTGCCACGAACGAGCCGGGGTTTGACCGGGACGAGGACACGGCACATCTGGGCGAGGCGCTTAAGTTGCCGAGCCGGTATGAAGCGTTCCGTGACCAGATCCAGGCAAATCTCGAGCCGCTGACTGCCTAACAACCCCCGCTCACTGGTGTCTGTGGCAACTGATCGGGCTTCTATGGAGAAATGCCAATGGATCAATTGGGAGCAATCAGAGCCTTTGTTCGCGTCGTCGAGGCCGGATCCTTTGCAAAGGCTGCCAGCACGATGGGTGCGCCACGGTCCACCGTGAGCAAGCTTGTTCAGGATCTTGAGGCCAGCTTGAGCCTCAAATTGCTGGAACGAACGACACGTTCACTCACGGTGACACCCGAGGGCGTTGCTTATTACGAGCGCGCCCTCCGGCTGATCGCCGATTTCGATGAAATGAACAACGAGGCGACCCGCGGGCGCCTTGCCACCAGGGGAAAACTTCGTGTTGACGTTGGAGGGACCTTCGCCAATACGATTCTGATCCCTCGGTTGCCAGAGTTTTACGCGCTCTATCCAGAGATCGAGTTGCACCTTGGTGTGACAGAACGTCAGGCCGACATCGTTGAAGAGGGAATAGATTGCGTCATTCGTGCCGGAGATCTGCCCAGCGCATCTCTTGTTGCGAAGAAACTATGCAGCGTCGAGATAGTAACCTGCGCCACCCCGGCGTACCTCGAAAAATACGGCGTGCCAGCTTCGCCATCGGATCTGCAGCGTGATCATGTTTTCGTTCAGTACTTTTTCGCGCGCAGCCTGAAGGCCGCACCAGTGCGATTGATGAATGGTGACGAGAAAATAGAAATCTATAGCCCCATCAAGCTCTCCACCAGTGATGCGACTGCGCATTTGCATGGAATATTGGCGGGGCTGGGTATTGGACAGACATTTGAATTCTTGGCACGCGCCCATATCGCTCGCGGCGCACTGGTCCCCATCCTGCAAGATTGGGCGCCACCACGTTATCCTGTTCACATAGTTAGGCCAGCGGGCCGGTTTCCGAGCGTGAAGTATCGGGTATTTGCAGACTGGGTTGCGGGCGTGTTTTCTGCCTACGACGAGGGTACCGCCACGTCCTGATAGCTTTATCCATATCCATGGATAGTTACTCCACAACGGCGGGCTTCTCCACGTTCTCCTTTGACGATATCCCACGGCTGATGTGAGCCCGTGGCTCTATCCCGAATGGGAGTATGCTTTGACAGGCTTGGCTCCTTGGTCGCACGAACCCACCTGCAATTTGGAATAACGGTTGTTCAGATCAAGTATAAGGCGACGTGATCGCGATATGGGGCGTCAATGCCAACGGTGACCCGCCATCTTGTCGCGTCAATACTCAACGGCAGACTGCCAAGGATTACGCGGCTCACACACCGCGCAACCGTTGTTCACTGGCAGTGCCGCGCAGAGCAAATTCAGCCAAATCGCTTCCCACCGAACAGCGAAACCAAGGACGCTGCAGAGGTCTTCAAGGCCGACTCTGCGCATCAAATTTCCTTCAGAAGTTTTCGGAAAGAGTGGCCGCGTATCGCAGCCCCGTGCGAAGTCCGCAGCTCAGCCGGATCGAGAGATTATTATTGCGATAAAAGCAATTCATTCGCAATTAATATTGCAATTCTACGGAGTCGCAAGTCGCGCTACCTTTTCTTTCAGCAGCCGAGGCAGCAAGCGAAAGAAAGCATCGGTTTCAACCTCCCGACGGTCTTGGAAGCTGTGGCCCTGGGCACGGCATCCGACCGAAAGGTCCTGCTCATTTCATAACCGGCCGCATTCGCGGTCCAAAACAACCGAAGAGGAATTGACATGTCCAAGCTTGAAGTTCTTACCCCCGCCAACAGCCAGCTCATTTTCATCGATCAGCAGCCGCAGATGGCATTCGGCGTTCAGTCTATCGACCGCCAGACCCTGAAGAACAACGTTGTTGGCTTGGCCAAGGCTGCCAAGATTTTCAACGTGCCAACCACGATTACCACGGTTGAGACCGAGAGCTTCTCCGGCAACACCTTCCCCGAACTTTTGGCCGTCTATCCGCAGAATGACATCCTTGAACGCACCTCGATGAACTCCTGGGATGATCAGAACGTACGCGATGCGCTGGCAAAGAATGCTGCCAACGGCCGCAAGAAGATTGTCGTCTCCGGTCTGTGGACCGAAGTCTGCAACACGACCTTTGCACTCTCTGCTTTGCATGACGTTCCGGAGTACGAAATCTACATGGTCGCCGATGCTTCCGGCGGCACCTCTTCCGATGCGCACAAATATGCAATGGACCGCATGGTGCAGGCTGGCGTCATACCCGTCACCTGGCAGCAGGTCTTGCTCGAATGGCAGCGCGACTGGGCTCGCAAGGAAACCTACGATGCGGTCACCACACTGGTGAAGGAGCATTCCGGCGCTTACGGCATGGGCATCGATTACGCAGTCACCCACGTCCACGGCGGTGCCGAACGGGTCAGCCATGGCAAGCGCATCGGGCCGAACCCCGCGAAGTAAGCCAGATCAACCGCTCCGGTGACGCATCGGAGCGGTTGTCCGTTTTAACGAGGATGACTCTCATGAAAATCTATCTTCTGTCTCTTGGCGCGGGTCTGCTGGTCGGCATCGTCTACAGCCTGCTCAACGTGCGTTCGCCTGCTCCGCCGGTTATCGCGCTTGTCGGCCTGCTCGGCATTCTCGTCGGTGAGCAGATCATCCCGCTTGCCAAATCGCTCTGGAGCAAGGAGCCGGCAGCGGTTTCCTGGCTCCAGCAGGTGAAGCCGCACATGTTCGGTCACATGCCGAAGGGCGGAAATTCTCCGGAGATTGCCCATCGTTCGCAAACCAATTTGGAGGAGCGGAGCTGATGACGACGCGCCGAACCTTCCTTGGAGCGGCCTCGAGCCTGGCGTTTTCGAACCTCTTCTCAAAGGCCAATGCCGCCGATCCCAACCAGACCGGAATAGATACCATGCACCCAGACTTGATCCTCCATAACGGTCGTTTCACGACCCTTGACCGCACCAATCCAAACGCGACCGCGGTCGCCATCAAGGATGGACTGTTTCTTGAAGTCGGTTCAGACAGCGAGGTCATGTCCCTTGCTGGTTCCAACACCAGGATCGTCGATCTCAAGGGCAAGCGCGTTCTGCCCGGCCTCATCGATAACCACACCCACGTTGTGCGTGGCGGGCTAAACTACAATATGGAATTGCGCTGGGACGGCGTGCGCTCGCTGGCAGATGCAATGGACATGCTCAAGCGCCAGGTGGCGATAACGCCAGCCCCGCAATGGGTGCGTGTTGTCGGCGGGTTCACCGAACACCAGTTTGCGGAGAAGCGTCTGCCGACGATCGAGGAGATCAACGCGGTCGCGCCAGATACCCCAGTATTTCTTCTGCACCTTTATGACCGCGCGCTCTTGAACGGCGCTGCACTGCGCGCCGTCGGTTACACCCGCGATACGCCCAATCCACCCGGTGGCGAAATCACCCGTGATGCCAACGGCAATCCGACTGGCCTGTTGCTGGCCAAGCCTAATGCCGGCATTCTCTACTCCACCCTTGCCAAGGGACCCAAACTGCCTCTCGACTATCAGGTCAACTCCACCCGCCATTTCATGCGTGAGCTCAATCGTCTTGGCGTAACGGGTGTGATTGATGCAGGCGGTGGCTTCCAGAACTACCCTGATGACTACGAGGTCATTCAAAAACTCTCTGACGAGAACCAGATGACGGTGCGTCTGGCCTACAATCTCTTCACCCAGAAGCCCAAGGAAGAAAAGCAAGACTTTCTCAACTGGACGTCTTCAGTCAAATACAAGCAGGGCAACGACTATTTCCGTCATAACGGTGCCGGCGAAATGCTGGTCTTCTCCGCGGCGGACTTCGAGGACTTTCGCCAGCCACGTCCGGAAATGGCGCCGGAAATGGAAGGCGAACTCGAAGAAGTGGTGCGCGTTCTGGCCGAGAACCGTTGGCCATGGCGCATGCACGCCACGTATGACGAGACAATTTCCCGTTCGCTTGATGTCTTCGAGAAGGTCAACAAGGACATTCCGCTTGAAGGTCTGAACTGGTTCTTCGACCATGCCGAAACCATCTCGGACCGGTCCATCGACCGCATTGCGGCCCTTGGTGGCGGCATCGCAACCCAGCATCGCATGGCCTATCAGGGCGAATATTTTGTCGAGCGATATGGCCAAGGCGTTGCCGAAGCGACCCCACCGATCCGAAAGATGCTCGACAAGGGCGTCAACGTTTCCGCCGGCACGGATGCGACCCGCGTCGCCTCCTACAACCCCTGGGTCTCGTTGTCCTGGATGGTGACCGGCAAGACGGTTGGTGGCATGCAACTCTATCCGCGTGCCAACTGCCTCGATCGCGAGACGGCTCTGCGGATGTGGACTGAAAAAGTCACATGGTTTTCGAATGAAGAAGGCAAGAAAGGCCGTATCGAGAAAGGCCAGTTCGCCGACCTTGTCGTTCCCGACAAGGACTTCTTCTCCTGCGCCGAAGACGAGATCTCGTTCCTGGTATCGGAGCTGACCATGGTTGGCGGCAAAATCGTCTATGGAGCGGGTGACTTCAAAACGCTCGACGAGAACGACGTGCCGCCTGCAATGCCCGACTGGTCTCCAGTCCGCAAGTTCGGCGGATATGCGGCATGGGGCGAGCCGGAAGGTGCTGGCGCGCGGTCTCTAAGGCGCACGGCTATCTCGACCTGTGGCTGCGCCAGTGATTGCGGCGTGCATCGTCACGACCATGCGGGAGCCTGGACCTCGAAACTTCCGATCGCCGACCTCAAGGGTTTCTTCGGCGCTCTTGGCTGCTCTTGCTGGGCAGTCTGATCGTGCCCTCGCTTGGGCGACTTCTGTTCGCCCAAGCGATCCGACCCCATAATTGCAATATTAGCAATTAAATCGAAACTATTGCTGCAATTGTTGGCAGAGCGATCACCGGCCAATATCGCTCCATCAAACGCGGCCGCTCGATCACGTCAGCGACCAAAAAGGAGCAGGATATGACCTACCAATCCCCTATATCGAATTCGGCCTTGAGCGGACTTGCACGCGTCGTCGGCTCTCCCATTACGAGAACTGTATCGCTGCTTGCTCTCTGCGCTGCCTACATCCAGGGTCCACTCACCAAGATTTTCGATTTCAATGGCGCGCTTGCTGAGATGAATCATTTCGGTCTGCACCCTGCCGCTCTCTTTGCCGTCGTCGTCATCGTGTTCGAGCTTACGGCCTCCGCGATGGTGGTCTCGGGCTTCCTGCGCTGGGCAGGCGCACTCGCACTTGCAGGCTTTACGCTTCTCGCAACGTTCATTGCTCTTCGCTTCTGGGAAATGGCGCCCGGCATGGACCGCATGATGGCAACGAACGCCTTCTTCGAACACATCGGTCTGGCCGGTGCATTCATCTTCGTTGCAGCGGCCGATCTTGCAAAGGGAGCGGGTAAATGAGCGCCACGAAAACATCCGGGGGCACCTTTGCTCCTCTCGCACAGCCCGTCTTCGCGGTCCTGTGGATTGCAACGGTTCTCGGCAATACCGGAAGCTTCATGCGCGATGTCGCAAGCTCATGGCTGATGACGGACCTCTCGGCATCGCCTGCTGCAGTCGCCATGGTTCAGGCGGCCGGAACATTGCCGATCTTCCTGCTTGCCATTCCGGCAGGCGTTCTCACCGACATTCTGGATCGCCGCAAGTTCCTGATTGCGGTCCAGCTCCTGCTGGCCTCCGTAAGTATCTCGCTGATGGTCCTCTCGCAGACAGGCATGCTTTCCGTGAGCGCACTGATCGGCCTGACCTTTCTCGGCGGCATTGGTGCCGCATTGATGGGCCCGACCTGGCAGGCGATTGTTCCTGAACTGGTGAAACGCGAGGACGTGAAGAGCGCTGTCGCTCTCAACTCCCTCGGCATCAATATCGCTCGTTCCATCGGCCCAGCTGCTGGCGGTTTGCTTCTGGCAGCGTTCGGGGCGGGGATCACCTACGGCGCAGACGTTGCAAGCTACATCTTCGTTATCGCGGCTCTGGTGTGGTGGCCACGTGCCAAAAACGCCAACGACGCTCTACAAGAGAACTTCTTCGGCGCGTTCAGGGCTGGCCTACGTTACACTCGCTCAAGCCGCCCCCTGCATGTCGTCCTTCTTCGTGCCGCCATCTTCTTCGCATTCGCCAGTGCCGTCTGGGCACTTCTTCCGCTGGTTGCCCGTCAACTGCTGGGTGGTGATGCCAGCTTCTACGGTATTCTGCTTGGTGCGGTCGGCGCCGGTGCGATCGGTGGAGCATTGGTCATGCCGAGGCTACGCGAACGCCTGAGCTCGGATGGTTTGCTTCTTGGCGCAGCGGTGATCACCGCAGTTGTCATGGGTGTCCTTTCGCTAGCCCCGCCGAAGATCGTCGCCATTATCGCTCTTCTGTTCCTCGGTGGTGCTTGGATCACCGCCCTGACGACCCTGAACGGGGCAGCCCAGGCTGTTCTGCCCAACTGGGTGCGTGGGCGTGGCCTTGCTGTCTATCTGACCGTATTCAACGGAGCCATGACGGCGGGCAGCCTCGGCTGGGGTGCTGTGGGCGAAGCCGTTGGAATTCAGACGACATTGCTTATCGGTGCAGCTGGCTTGCTCGTTGCGGGGTTCATTATGCACCGCGTAAAGCTCCCGGCTGGTGACGCCGACATGGTGCCGTCCAACCACTGGCCGGAACCGCTGGTCGCCGAGCCTGTTGCTCATGACCGTGGTCCTGTCCTGATCCTCATCGAGTACAAGGTCGAGAAACAGCATCGTTCAGCCTTCCTGCGTGCTCTCGACCACCTGTCTCAAGAACGCCGCCGCGATGGTGCCTATGGGTGGGGTGTGACGGAAGATTCCGCCGATCCGGAAAAGATCGTCGAGTGGTTCATGGTGGAATCCTGGGCTGAGCACCTCCGCCAGCACAAGCGGGTTTCCAACGCCGATGCAGACGTGCAGGGAAAGGTTCTGACCTACCATGTTGGTCCGGACAAACCCGTCGTTCGTCACTTCCTGACGATCAATCGGCCAGGGGCGGCGTAAATATTCCATAAAAAGGGCGGCTCTGGCCGCTCTTTTTTTATGCCATTTGACACAGGAAACTTGGAGCCGACTAAACTTTTCTCATTCATCCGTTGTCGTGAGAAGGTACCAGATGGATGTGGGCCATCCTCCCCGCCAGAAAAGCCTGACCAAACGGCGCATATACGGATCGATTAACCGGCTCCTGCTGCATTCGAAGCGAAAAAGCCGCAATCCAGCTTTACAACTGTCTGAAAGACGTGGAGGAGCGTGGTACCGTGAAACATCCTATCCCAGCGCTGTTTGTATGTATGGCGTCGCTCGTCGCCTCAGCCGCCCCCGTTTTCGCAAATTGCTTTTCTCTGGTTGGGCGGCCTGAATGGCCGCTCATTGCAGGGGCAGTTTCCTCAGCACAGGTTTGTGAGCAGCTCCCAGCCGGACCCAACCAAACTCGCAGTTTCCGCGTGCAATCCGCAGAACTTTGCCGTGGCGTGGATCAAAACTCCACTCTCAGAGCTACGGCCATAGTTACTTGCGAAAGCCCTCCCGACGCGCTTTTCGAGATGCCACCGATGCAGTCGGAGATTGCGGTGATCGTTTCAGTCAACGAAAGAGCATGCAAAATCACCGATGCTCAAATTCAGATCGGCGGTGAGCTGGGAAGCCTCCTGCCCGGCACGATGGATGCCAGCGAACTCGCGAGGCGCTGGACGGGGTCGCAATTGTCGCAACTCTGCCAGATGCGTTAGTTTTATGAGCGCGTGGTCTACTCCATCTCTCGAAAGAGAGCCTGGGTGACAGTGGGCGGCTTACTGTGGCTGCCCCGTGGATCGCTTATGCCGATTTATGAGCCTCGCTAATAAGTGTTAGCGAAAAGGCGCATCTAATCATCTTCTTTTGCTTCCCTATGTTGAGATATGGCGTTTCTCCGAATGCGCCAGGCCATCAATAACGAATGGAGCTGGAGATGAGAGATCACTCACATTTGGAACTTTCGCGGCGGGACTTACTTGTTTCCTCGGCGGCGGCAATTGCTGTCACGGGAGTTGCGGCAAAAGGAGCCGCAGCACAGTCCTCGGGGGAAGAAATGAATTTCAAGACAAGTGTTTCCTTCAAAGTGAACGGCGAGATGCATGATCTCGAACTCGACAATCGCACGAGCTTGCTCGACGCCTTGCGCGAGCACCTTCATCTAACCGGCACAAAGAAAGGCTGCGATCACGGACAGTGCGGCGCTTGTACCGTGATGGTGGATGGACGCCGGATCAATTCGTGCCTGACGTTGGCTGTGATGCACGACGGTGACGAGGTCACCACCATCGAGGGCCTCGGACAACCTGGAAACCTGCATCCCATGCAAGCCGCATTCATAAAACACGACGGTTTTCAGTGTGGTTACTGTACTCCCGGACAAATCTGTTCCTCCGTGGCGGTCTTGGAGGAAATCAAGTCGAATATCCCAAGCCACGCCACTGCAGACATTTCCGCAAAGGTGGAAGTCACCGCGGCAGAAGTTCGGGAACGAATGAGCGGCAACATCTGTCGATGCGGCGCCTACTCGAACATTCTCGATGCAATTGCCGAAGTCGGGGGGATCGAAGCATGAGAGCCTTCACATACGAGCGAGCCACAACGGCTCAGGCGGCAGCGAAAGCGGCAGCAGCCAATCCGGAAGCCAAATTCATCGCCGGCGGGACAAATATCCTGGACTTGATGAAGCTGGAGATCGAGCACCCGGCGCATCTCATCGACATCAACGGAGTTGGTCTCGACAAGATCGAAACCACCTCTGATGGCGGTCTGCGCATAGGGGCTCTGGTCCGCAATACCGATCTGGCAAGCGACGAGACTGTCCGTCGCGACTATGGTTTGCTTACCCGCGCCCTGGTCGCCGGGGCGTCTGGTCAACTGCGAAACAAGGCCACCACCGCGGGCAATCTCCTCCAGCGCACGCGCTGTCCGTATTTCTATGACACCAACCAACCGTGCAACAAGCGGCAGCCGGGAAGCGGATGTTCGGCCCTTGGCGGTTTTTCGCGACAGCATGCAGTCGTCGGAAGCAGCGAATCCTGTATCGCCACCCATCCCAGCGACATGGCTGTTGCGATGAGGGCGCTCGACGCAACCGTCGAAACGGTCAATGGCGACGGCCGTAGCCGCGCAATCCCGATCGCAGACTTTCACAGGCTTCCCGGCGATACCCCACACATCGAGACGGTCCTGGAGCCGGGCGAGTTCATAACTGCGGTCACGCTGCCGAAGCCAATTGGGGGCAAGCATATCTATCGCAAGGTGCGCGATCGGGCCTCCTACGCGTTTGCGCTCGTATCCGTCGCTGCGGTGATCCAGCCGGATGGCACCGGCCGCGTGGCTGTCGGTGGCGTAGCTCACAAGCCCTGGCGAACAGGCTCAGGTGACCAGGAGCTGAAGAGCAGTGCAAAAGCCGCAAGTGCGGCACTTCTCGGCGACGCTCGCCCGACGGAGCAAAATCGCTTCAAGATAACCCTCGTGGAACGAACGATCGGTGCGGTGATCGCAGAGGCAAGGGGATAACGACCATGAAATTCGACACACCTGCAATCAACAATCCCATCGACCGGATGAAAGTCGTCGGTCAGCCTATCCCCCGCATTGACGGCCAAGAGAAAACGACGGGCCGAGCAATGTATGCCTACGAATGGCATGATCCGAATATTCCTTACGCCTACGGGTATCCGGTCGGTGCCGCGATTGCGAAGGGCCGTATCCGGTCGATATCGACCGACGCCGCAAAGCGGTCCCCCGGCGTTTTGACGGTTGTCACCACCTTGGACGTGGGCAAGCGCGAGAAGGGTAAATTCAACACAGCCAATCTTTTTGGTGGCGATGAAGTCCAGCACTATCACCAGGCTTTGGCAGTGGTCGTCGCGGAAACCTTCGAGCAGGCGCGCGCCGCAGCTTCGCTTGTGACAGTAGAATATGAAACTGCGCCCGGGAGCTTCGATCTCAAGAAGGCCAAGGACAGTGCGGTCAAGCCCGACGAGAAGCAGCAGCCCGACACGGCAGTCGGTGACTTCGAGGGAGCCTTCAAGAGCGCACCGGTCACTCTCGACGAAAGTTATACCACTCCAGATCAGTCACATTCCATGATGGAGCCCCATGCGTCCATCGCTGCGTGGCATGGCGATAAACTGACCGTTTGGACGTCCAGCCAGATGATTGATTGGTGGCGATCCGATCTGGCGACTACACTTGGTATCGACAAGGACAATATCCATTTGATGTCGCCATTCATAGGCGGGGGGTTCGGGGGTAAGCTTTTCTTGCGGGCCGACGCGGTGCTTGCTGCCTTTGCAGCAAAGGCTACTGGACGTCCGGTCAAGGTCGCGCTTCCCCGTCCGTTCATAGCCAACAACACGACGCATCGGCCGGCGACGATCCAGCGTATTCGCATTGGAGCGACAAAGGACGGCAAAATCACCGCGATTGCTCACGAAAGCTGGTCGGGTGACCAGCCTGGGGGCCAGCTGGAAACGGCTGTCAATCAGACACGACTGCTCTACGCGGGTGAGAACCGGATGACTGCCATGAGACTGGCCACGCTTCACTTGCCCGAAGGCAATGCGATGCGGGCGCCCGGCGAAGCGCCGGGGTTGATGGCCCTCGAGATCGCCATAGACGAGATAGCCGAAAAGGTGGGCGTCGATCCGGTCGAGTTTCGGATACTCAACGACACTCAGGTCGACCCTGAGAAGCCCGAGCGCGCTTTTACCCAAAGGAACCTGGTCGGCTGTCTCAAGCTCGGGGCGGAACGGTTTGGCTGGAACCAGCGCGGCAAGCCTGGGTCCCGACGAGAAGGAAACTGGCTGATCGGATCGGGTGTTGCAGCCGCTTTGCGAAACAATCTTCTCCTCCCATCCGCAGCAAGGGTTCGGCTCGGCGCTGACGGCATTGCAACGGTTGAAACCGATATGACCGATATCGGGACCGGCAGCTATACCATCATCGCACAAACAGCAGCTGAGATGCTGGGCCTGCCGGTCGATCGAGTAGCCGTCCAGTTGGGCGATTCCCGCTTTCCGGTTTCGGCGGGGTCGGGCGGGCAGTTCGGCGCGAACTGTTCTACCTCCGGGGTCTACGCGGCCTGCGTAAAGCTTCGTGAGGCGGTGGCGCAGAAACTCGGCTTTAACACTGATGACGTCGTGTTCGAGAACGGACAGGTTCGATCAGGAAACCGTTCGGTAGCGCTTACGGAGGCGGCTGCGCCAAACGGCCTTGTTGGCGAAGATGGAATGGAATGGGGCGATCTTTCCGAAGCCCATCAACAGTCAACGTTCGGTGCCCACTTCGTGGAAGTCGGTGTTGACGTGGCCACGGGTGAAACGCGCATTCGACGCATGCTGGCCGTCTGTGCGGCCGGACGAATCCTGAACCCGATAACAGCGCGCAGCCAGGTTATTGGTGCCATGACAATGGGTGTGGGTGGAGCCCTGTCCGAGGAGTTGGCGGTCGATACGAAGCAAGGCTTTTTCGTCAACCACGATCTGGCTGGCTACGAAGTTCCGGTGCATGCCGACATTCCCCATCAGGAGGTGATTTTCATGGACGAAGCAGACCCCATGTCGTCGCCGATGAAGGCCAAGGGCGTTGGCGAGCTTGGTCTCTGCGGGGTTTCTGCAGCTGTCGCCAACGCAATCTACAATGCCACCGGGGTGAGGGTGCGTCACTACCCTGTGACGCTCGACAAGATCATAGGCGGGCTGCCGGATGTTGCATGACGACATCGCCGCCCTCACGGATATCTGTCCTCAGGAGGATATCCAAGCTGCGACAAAGCCGACGCCAGTCAGGTCGTTGCTCACCGATGATACGGAAGAAATATTTGGCTTTGCGATAAGGGAGCTTGCAAAGGGCAGGGTGGCACTTGCCACCCTTGTCGAAATTCGCGGGGGAGCGGCTCGCGCGCTTGGCTCCCATGTCGCCGTTGCGGCCGATGGTCGTTTTTGTGGTTATGCGTCTGGGGGCTGCATCGAGGCAGCGGTCGCTTCCGAGGCGCTCGACGCAATGGGCGAGAACAGAGATAGGGAGGTGAAGTTCGGATTAGGCTCCCCCTTTTTCGACATTGCCCTGCCGTGCGGTGGTGGGATTACAGTGTCGATCCACGTGCTGCAAAATACCGAGATGTTGAGCGGCGTTCTTGAGCAGCTTTATCAGCGCCGGACCACGGGCCTGTGCTACACGAGGCAGACCCAACAGCTCGAGATCGTCGAGCCGCCATCGCGGGCCGGTTACGCCGACGACCGCTTTTTCACGGTCTATCGGCCGCGCACGCGCGTCGTGATTTCCGGTCAAAGTATAGAGGCCGAGAGGGCCGCTGATATAGCCAAATCCTCCGGCTACGACGTGGTGGCCTGCACAGCGAACGAAAAAGTTGTGCCCGATATCGATCAGTACACCGCTGTTGTTCTTCTCCACCACGACCTTGATGCGGAGCAGGCCGTTCTGCAAGCCGCGTTACGGTCACCCGCATTCTACATCGGCGCCTTGGGGAGCACCCGTACACACCGTAGACGGGTCGATTTCCTTGTAAGCTCCGGTTTCTCCCGGGCAGATACTGATCGGATAAGGGCACCGATCGGACTTTTCGGGCCAACCCGCGATGCGAACTCCCTTGCCCTGTCCATCCTTGCCGACATCGCGGCGAGCCGCTTGTCCCTCTATGCGTGAGGTTCGGTGTGGAAGCGGCAGGAGATAGACGAGTTTCAGTTGCCGTTGTTGTCCTGGCCGCTGGACGATCGAGCAGGATGGCGGGTGCCGGGCACAAGCTTCTTGCGCGTTTTCGGGAAACCAGCCTCGTTCGTCGGGCCGCATTGGCAGCGCTTGGGGCCGGCAATCGTTCTGTGGTTGTTGTGACCGGATACCGAAGCTCGGACGTCGAGGCCGAAATTGCAGGGCTCGACCTGATCATCGCGAGAAACTCCAACTTCAGTGACGGAATGGCAAGCTCGATCGTGCTCGGCGTCCAGCGTGCCGCCTCGCAAGATCCCGGTGGGATTATGATCATGCTTGCGGATATGCCGCTGCTTGAACCTGCGGATATTGACGCACTCACCGGCGCTTTTGCGGAGAGAAACGGAGAGGCGATTATCCGCGCGGTGTGCGAAGGAAATCCGGGAAACCCGGTTGTCTTTCCTCGCGCCGCATTCCCGCAGCTCATGGAGCTTATAGGCGACAGCGGCGCGCGCAAGATAATCACCCAATCTGGTCTCGACGTCATCGACATAGAGATCGGCGAAAGCGCCAAGGTGGACATAGACAACACAGAGCAGCTCGTTGCTTTAGGCGGCCATCCAGAAATCGACTGATCATCGAAACCTCATGTGTGCAGAGGCGTGGATCGCATTTTTACATCGACACCCCTTTTTATTGTCCATCACCGAACATTTGTCGTGCTTAACGCGTTCCTTCAGTTGCGGCACAATGATGTGCCCATGGAGGTGGTCATGACCAAATTCGCGCTTTACGTTCCGCTCGAGGCAATGCCCGGCAAGGAACAGGAGGTCGCCGAGTTTCTGCGATCAGCCTTACCGCTGGTCAATGCAGAGCCCGGCACGATTTCCTGGTATGCGATACAGGGAGGCCCAAGTTCGTTTGCAATCTTCGATACGTTCGACGATGAGGACGGTAGGGATGCGCACTTAAATGGCCAAGTCGCTGCAGCCTTGATGGCGAAGGCAGAGGCAGGGGACCTGTTCGCCAAGCCGCCGCAGATACACATGCTGTCTATCCTCGCCGAAAAGCGTTCATAGCCCAGACTATTCGGCCCTCATAATGTCGAACAGATGGGCTCAAATCGGCAACAAAATGAGATAATATCTCGTTCACCAATGGCGGGCGGCTGGGGTTGCTGTAGCAATCATAAAAACATCCGTTAGTGGTCGGCAGTTCGAACAAAGTCAGCGCGTGCAGAGTTCTTCCGTCGCTTCGAGCTAGTACCTTTGACTTTGACGGACCTTCAGCATTGTGCAACCGTCGCCACATAGACCGGCGTCGGCGCGTAGATCCTCGTCGAGAGCTTTGAGTCCTTTGTGCTGGGAAAGATACTCTCATGCGGATCGTGATCTTCGTTCCAAAGGACGTGCATTCTCTGGAGCTTGCAGGGCTAATGGACGTGTTTGCCGAAGCAAATGCCCGTGTTGAAAAGTTATTCTACGAAGTTGCTGTCTTGGCAGGGCACGAGGGCACGATCCGCTGTGCATCGGGGCTAAAAATCCTGACCGACTGCGCTTACGATGCGTACCTTGGTAGCCCCGATACATTGCTTGTGGCCGGGAGCGTCGGAGTTCCGCAAAGTCCGGGCGGGCGTGTTGTCGACTGGATTGTTAAAATCGCGGCTCAGGCGCGGCGCTATGGCTCCGTCTGCACAGGGGCATTCGTGCTTGGCGAGGCAGGTCTACTAAAAGACCGGCGTGTTACGACGCACTGGCAGTTCGCGTCACTGTTGGCCGAGCGCTTCCCCGAGACGCGGGTGGAAAGCGACCGGGTTTTTGTGCGTGATGGCGCGATGATCACGTCGGCCGGTTCCAGCGCGGCTATAGATCTCGGCCTTTCCCTCGTCGAGGAGGACTTGGGCCGGGAGATTGCGCTCTACGTTGCTCGCCGACTCGTCGTGTTTCTGAAGCGGCCAGGCGATCAGTCACAGTTCAGCGTGCATCTGGCGGCACAGGCTATCGACCGCAGCCGTCTACACAACGTCCAGCAATATGTTCTGAACCATCCGGCGGCGGACCTCTCTGTCAGCGCCTTGGCGAAGATCGCGGCCATGAGTGTGCGGAACTTTACGCGTGTTTTTTCGCAGGAGGTCGGTATATCGCCATCAGACTATGTCGACCGGACCCGTATCGACGTTGCGCGCTTCCTTTTGGAAGGGAGCCGCCTGCCAATCGCTTTGGTGGCCGCGAGAAGTGGTTTTGGATCGACACGCGCGATGCGCCGTGCCTTTGTTTCGCACGCTGGAGTGACGCCGTCCGACTACCGTGATCGCTTTCGGACGTCTGGCGATGGCGCGAGAATCAGTTTGTCCGAAAACGGCTGACGCTTGTCCTGGAACCGCCTCGGCTGCGGGTTGCCCCGTCCGTGTTCGCCGTCCATGGTTCCTGTCATGGAAGAATTCGAAAAACGCATGCAGTCGCACCCCATGCAGCCCGCGCCGGTCATGTCGGACAATGCGCTTCTCAGCTCCGACGCTATCAGGCCAATTCTTGCGACGCTCGTCGAAGAACTAACCGATGGGATTGCGATCGCACAGCGTTTGGGCGCCAATTCGCCTTTGCTCTATGTCAATAAGGCCTTCGAGCATCTGACTGGCTACGCTCGGAACGAGG
This sequence comes from Agrobacterium sp. K11, assembly GCF_059429395.1. Classification (NCBI taxonomy): domain Bacteria; kingdom Pseudomonadati; phylum Pseudomonadota; class Alphaproteobacteria; order Hyphomicrobiales; family Rhizobiaceae; genus Agrobacterium; species Agrobacterium sp. K11. The sequence goes on from NZ_JCAHRB010000008.1 coordinate 49,332, forward strand.
TCGTCGGGAAAGATTGCCGCTATTTGCAGGGCAACGAGCGCGACCAACAAGAGGTCGTCCACATTCGCGCTGCGATCGAGGCGGCGGAGCCTCTGGACTCAACGCTGCGTAACTATCGAAAGGACGGGTCGGCGTTCTGGAACAGTCTCAGTCTCCGGCCTGCCTGGGTGGGCGAAGAACTATTCTACGTCGGCATACTGCGCGACGTCTCGGCGATTCGCCAGGCGCACACCGCGCTGGATCGTGTCGCGAACCTCGACGCGACCACGGGTTGCCTGAACCGTCAAGCATTTATCCTGGCTACCGAGGAGCGTTTCGCAACCAATGCCAAAGCGACGCCCTTGGTCGTGAAGCTGGATGTGATCGGTTTTCACGATTTCAACACGGGATACGGTTTCGAAGTCGGGGATGCCCTGCTTTATGAAACCGGGCGGCGGCTGCGGGACGTGGGCGCTGCCCAAGTGGGACGCATGGGCGCCAATGAGTTCGCTTTGGCTTTTGAGCTCACGGATGGATCAAGTGCGGATACTATCGTGGCAGCGGTATCCGCTTCGCTTGCCGCTGACTTCGTCGTGCCAGGTGCAAGTGTCTCACTGCGTTTCGCCATCGGCTATGCGGTGGGGCAGCCTCGGGCGAGACCCATTTCGCTGATCCGCAATGCCGGCATCGCCCTGTGGGCCGCCAAGTCCGCCCCTCTGGGTGGTCCGCGACGGTTTCGAGACTCGGATCACGAACAGGCAAGCCGACGCGTGCGAATGACTCGCGAATTGAAGGTCGCGGTCGCGAATGACGAATTTGTGTATCACTTCCAACCCCAGGTAGACCTTCCAACCGGCGAGTGGGTGGGTGCGGAAGCTCTGATACGCTGGAATCATCCTCTGTTTGGCAGCCAGCTCCCCGGAAGTTTCGTTGAGACTGCCGAGCGATCAGGTCTGCTGCTTGATCTGACCGAACGAAGTCTGACGACCGTCGCGGCTTATGCACGGCGCATTAACGCGCATCGCGACAAGGCTTTGCGCTTTGCGGTGAATGTATCCGCCGGGGAGTTCCTGCAGCATGACATGGCCGAAATGCTGGATCGGGTCCTGTGCCTGACCAAGGCCGACCCGGCATGGTTGACGCTTGAGATCACCGAAAGCATGTTCCTCAGCGATACACCCGGCGTGATGGACGCATTTCAGCGGCTGCGACAGAGCGGCGTCGGCCTTTCCGTCGATGACTTCGGCACAGGCTATTCGAACCTGCGCTCGCTCGAAACCTTTCCGGTTACCGAGATCAAGATAGACCGCACCTTTATCAGCGAACTCGCAACGAGGCCGTCCAGAAGGGTGATCGTCCAGGCCGTTATCGATCTTGGACGCGCCCTTGGGTTAACTGTGGTTGCAGAAGGCGTGGAGACCGAGGCCCAGCGCAAAATGCTTCGCGAAATGGGCTGTCCGGTCGGCCAAGGCTACCTTTTCGGCCGTCCCATCGACGCCGAAGTTTTTGCAGCCAGCTTGGCACGGATTGAGAGCGACGGGGTGGAAACAGCCTAAGGTCAGCGGGAGTAAGGACCGATTTGGCCCCGCGAGTAATCGCGGAGCCAAGAGACGCTGATCAGATGAGGCTGACGTTCTCGGCCTTGGACTTTCCAGTCTTGCGGTCCTGTCCCACATCGTAGCTGACCTTCTGGCCATCCTGAAGAGAACCACCAAACCCTACGGCGGAGATGTGGACGAAGACGTCCGGGCCGCCGTTGTCCGGTGTGATGAAGCCGAAGCCCTTGTCCTGTGCGAAAAATTTGACGGTACCTGTTGCCATGTTATCCTCGTTAATTGAATACGACGCGGTAATACTATTGTTCGATGGCGGTGGCCACAAGGCTTTATGGCCTTCTCGAGCCAAGTCGCCGTGGATGAGTGCTTTTCAAAAACGCCTGTTTTGCGGTCTCAGTCACGATCAGCACGCGATCTGTTGAATTTCAGCACGAATTAATTCGTATTTCCATTCTGCTCCCGCGCACAAAAATCGAAGCAACGAGTTGCTTATGAACAAATTTGTCGCGTTGAGCGGGCCTGATCTTGATCGGCAAAGCAGCGCAGTTTGAAGGCGTAGAGAGTTGCGGCCGCCGAGATCGCTTGCTCTATGTGCATACAGCGTCTCTATAACGGTCAAAATGCTTAAAGTTTAGTCATTTCCAGGGTTGCGGATATTTTCATCGATCTATCTTGCGGATACGCTATTTGCGTGCTTGTATAGACAACCTAGGCAGTCATCACAGTTGCCGAGCCTGAAGGCGCAGACAGAGCGCAGGAGAGATTTGCATGATCGTCTTCGACAACGTCACCAAGCAATATGCGGGCGCGGCTACTGCCGTAAACGGTTTGTCCCTGACGGCGCCAAACGGCAAGCTGACCGTGTTCGTCGGCCCTTCGGGTTGCGGCAAAACCACATCCTTGCGGATGATCAACAGGTTGATCGTACAATCGTCCGGTTCGATCCTTCTTGACGGCGAACCGACAGATGGCATGGACGTGGCACTGCTGCGTCGTCGTATCGGTTATGTCATCCAGCATGCCGGGCTTTTCCCCCATCGCACCGTTGTTCAGAACATAGCGACCACTGCGCGGCTAAACGGAGCGCCGAAGGAAAAAGCACTGCGCACGGCGCATGAGTTGCTTGAGCGTGTAGGGCTGACCGCCGCCTTTGCCGATCGTTATCCATGGCAGCTTTCGGGTGGCCAGCAGCAACGCGTCGGCGTTGCACGTGCACTCGCTTCCGATCCCAAGTTCATGCTGATGGACGAACCCTTCAGTGCTGTCGATCCCGTCGTTCGCACACAGTTGCAGGACGAATTTCTTCGCTTGCAGCGTGAGATTGGCAAGACCATCATCATGGTGACCCATGATATTGACGAAGCGTTGAAGCTTGGCGATCAGGTTGCTGTTTTGCGTGCCGGCGGAACGCTTGCGCAGATCGCCACTCCAGAGGAATTGCTGGCGCGCCCGGCAGATGCCTTCGTGGCGGACTTTATCGGCCGGGACAGAGGGTATCGCTTCCTGAGTTTTGCAGAATTTGACGGAGCAGTCCCTCTCGGTGCGGAGCCGACAGCCTTGCTCGGCGCAACACCGGACAGCCTTCGTGGCGTTGCAACGGATCGCTGGGTTCTGGTGACTGACGCCGAACATCGTCCCATTGGATGGGCCGATGCGCAGGGTCTCAGGCAACCACTGCGTGAGGGAGATCTCAATCTCAGTGGTACGCTGGCGCCGGAAGGCAGCAGTTTGCGCCATGTGCTCGATGCAGCGTTGAGTTCGCCCTCCGGCCGCGGGGTCATCGTAGGGTCAACGGGCCAGCTTGTCGGCACCGTCACACTCTCTGATGTCGCCAAAGCCATCGAAGCCGCGCGGGTCGGTCGCTTCGGAGGTCAGCCATGAGGTTTGATTGGCTCTACCGGGAATCCGGGCGGATTTTCGAGCTTTTCATCTGGCATCTAGGCCTTTCGGTCATCCCGGTGGTGATCGGCCTGCTTCTTGCCCTGCCGCTCGGTTGGATTGCGCAGCGGGCCGGTTTATTCCGGTCGACCCTGCTGGGGGTTGCCGGACTTCTTTACACAATTCCGTCGCTTGCGCTGTTCGTCCTGCTGCCGCTGGTGCTCGGCACCCGTATACTCGATCCGCTAAACGTCGTCGTCGCGCTGACGATCTACGCGTTGGCGCTTCTGGTGCGAACAGTGAACGATGGTTTGGAATCGGTTTCGCCAGACGTCCTCCAGGCGGCCAATGCCATGGGCTATAGACAGGTTGCGCGTCTGGTGATGGTGGAGCTACCGCTCGCCGTTCCCGTGATTGCCGCCGGATTGCGTGTGGCCGTGGTTTCCAATGTCAGCATCGTTTCCGTAGCGGCACTGGTTGGAACGCCGCAACTTGGTCTGCTCTTCACGCAGGGGCTTCAGCTGCGGTTCCTGACGCCGATCATAGCAGGCATCGTACTCTGCGTGCTTCTCGCAGCCTTGCTGGACGGGCTTGTTCTGCTCATTTCACGCCGCCTGACGCCGTGGCAGCCTGGGAGTGCGGCGCGATGATAGAATGGTTTAGCGATCCAGCTCACTGGACAGGGAGTGATGGTGTCATCGTTCTCGTCGGTCAGCATCTGGCTTATAGCTTTGCGGCCCTTTTTCTCGCCTGTCTGATTTGCTTGCCGGTTGGGCTTTATGTGGGACACACGGGACGCGGTGTCGTCTTCATCGCGGGTCTTGCAAATGCGCTGCGCTCCCTTCCAAGCCTCGGCCTGATCGCACTTCTTGTGATTGTTTTTGGCCCCGTTTTCGCATCCGATATGGCTTTTATCGTACCCAGCCTTATCGTGCTCGTGCTTCTGGCCGTGCCGCCGATCATGACTGGCAGTTACGCCGGTATCGCGGCGGTGGATCCCGCTGCGGTGGACGCTGCAAGAGGCATGGGGAAACGTCCGCTCGATATTCTGTTCGATGTGGAACTGCCCTGCGCTCTGCCATTGATCTTTTCCGGTCTGCGCAGCGCCACGCTTCAGATCATCTCGACTGCAACCATCGCCGCTTATGTTTCTCTTGGTGGTCTCGGTCGCCTGATCATCGATGGGCGGGCGCAGAACGATTATTATCAGATGGCCGCAGGTGCCGTTCTCGTCGGTGCGTTGGCCCTGACCGTGGATCTGATCATCGGCGTCATATCGAGGGTCACCGTATCACCAGGCCTGACGCGTCGAGCGAAGCGGTAGAGGTTCTAAAATAACGCGGTTTTCTATTCCACGACTGTTTCAACATAAAGGAGAAGCTCGCATGGCATTCAGGATCATCACTGCCGCCAGCGCATTTGCGCTCATGGCACTTTCCGCTGCTTCGGCATTGGCGCAAAGCAATCCGCTGGCCGCGCCAGCCACTCCGCGAACCGATACGACGACAATCATCGTCGGTTCCGCCGACTTCCCCGAAAGCCAGCTTCTGGCGACGATCTACGCCAAGGCCCTTGCCGCCAAGGGTGTTGCCGTCGAAACGAAGTTGAGCATCGGTAGCCGCGAAGTCTATATCCCTGCGTTGCTCGACGGATCAATCGATCTGTTGCCGGAGTATGCTGGTGCGACGCTGAGCTATCTCGACAAGAACGCCACGGCCCATTCGCCAAGCGATGTGGCCGCAGCGCTCAAGGCGGCTCTGCCGAAAGGTGTCTCTATGTTGACACCCTCCGCAGCACAGGATTCCGATAGCGTGGCTGTGACGCGCGCGACCGCTGACAAATACAAGCTGAAGACGATTGCCGATCTCGCACCCGTAGCCTCGCAGCTCGTACTTGGCGGTCCACCGGAATGGAAAACGCGCAAGGAAGGCATTATCGGTCTGAAGGAACTTTATGGCCTCGAGTTCCAGTCGTTCAAATCGCTTGACGTCGGTGGCCCGCTGACCCTTTCGGCACTCATCAACGGTCAGGTCCATGCTGCAAACCTGTTCTCGACCGATCCGGCCATCGCTGCAAACGATCTCATCGTGCTTGAAGACGTCAAGAACCTCTTTCCCGCCCAGAACATCGTACCAGTGATTGCCACACCGAAAGTTAGCGACGTTGTGACAAGCACTCTCGATGCTGTTTCTGCCGCCCTGACGACGAAAGATCTCGTCGTTATGAACGGTCGTCTGGCCAATCACGACAGTTTCGATGTCGTGGCGGGCGACTGGCTGGCCGAACACAAATTGAACTGAATCCATCGGCAAAGGGCGTGGCATTGCCCCGCCCTTTGCCGACAACCCTGCGTATTGGTGACGTCATAGCTATGGATCACGACAGAAAGATTTTCCGGGAAGTGATGCCGCCGATATCTGAGGACGCTCGTGACGCGCAGGGCACCGAAGACCAGAGTTCACCGCTCTATGTAAAGCTGAAAGACTATGTCCGCAGTCGCGTCGAGGCGGGTGAGTGGAAGATCGGTCAACGTGTTCCATCGGAAAACGAACTGGTCGATATTCTCGGTGTCAGCCGTATGACGGCCAACCGCGCTTTGCGTGAGCTGGCCGACGAAGGGCTTGTGGTGCGTGTACGCGGCAAAGGTTCGTTCGTTGCGTCCAAGAAGCGCACATCGCAGTTCCAGAGCGTACCCAACATTGCCGAAGAAATAACACGCAACGGCGGTGTTCACAGCGCGCGGGTCATACTTCTTCAAATCGAAACCTGCGATCCAGATCTTGCCGAAGCTCTCGCTGTTCCGGCTGGCAGCCTTGCTGCGCACTCGATCATTGTGCATGCGGAAGACGGCGTGCCGATGCAAATCGAGGATCGTTTCGTCAATTCGGAATGCGCGCCCGATTACATCAAACAGGATTTCAACCTCGTAACACCCAACGGTTATCTCACGCGAGTGGCACCGATCGTGAAAGCCGAGCAGCATATCGAGGCGGTCAGCGCACAGCCCTGGGAGTGCAAGCTGCTGGCGATTTCCAAGACGGAACCATGCCTGCTCGTGCGTCGTCGCACATGGTCGACAAAGGGGATCGTGTCTTCTGTCCGCCTCCTTTATCCCGGCAGCCGCTATCGTCTTTACAGCAGTAATTGAGACACGGGCCAACGCGGCAGTATTCAAGATGGAAAATTCCCGCTCCTCGCAGCCGTTTCTGCATCATAGGAAAACGTCATGACTGTTCTACTGGATGATGGATTGAGTTGGCGCGATGTTGCCCATATCGGCAAGGGCGAGGCATTGCGTGTGTCAGACGCGGCCTATCAGCGGATTGACCGGGCGAGCCAGATCGTTGACAGCATCGTCGAAAGCGGTGTGCGTGCCTATGGCATCAATACCGGGGTCGGTGCACTGTCGGACACTGTGGTGGATCGCACCGCGCAGGGTCGGCTTTCGCGCTCCATTATTCTCAGCCATGCCTGCGGTGTCGGCCCGTTGTTGGATCCTCGCGAAGTTCGGGCAATCATGGCGGCGCAGATCGCCAATTTCGCCCATGGGCACTCCGGGGTCCGACGCGAGATCGTCTCGCATCTGTCGACGTTTCTTGAACAGGATTGTATCCCCGACGTGCCGTCCCGCGGATCGGCGGGCTATCTGGTGCACAACGCGCATGTTGCGCTTGTTCTGATCGGAGAGGGCCAGGCCCGGCTCGGCGGGCGCGTTATGAGTGGACGGGATGCCCTGGCGGCAATGGGACTTCAACCCATCGTGCTGGGTGCCAAGGAAGGGCTGAGCCTCGTCAATGGTACAGCCTGTGCGACCGGTCTTTCCTGCATGGCACTCGCGCGGGCCAATCACCTGCTAGATTGGGCCGATGCCATAGCGGCGCTGACGCTTGAAGCAGCAGGCTGCCAGATCGACGCTTTTGACGAGACGGTTCTCGCGCTGCGTCCCTCGAAGGGAATCGCGGCCGTCGGGGCTGCTCTGCGATCCCGGCTTGAAGGCAGTGGGCTGGTTGCCGCCGCTCATGGCAGGCGGACACAGGACGCGCTAAGCCTGCGTGCCGTGCCGCATGCGCATGGTGCTGCACGCGACATCTTCGATGCCTGCGCCTCCATCGTTGACCGAGAGCTCGCCTCCGTCACCGACAATCCCGCGATCCTTGGCACGCCCGAGCAGCCCATCGTCTCGTCGGAGGCCCATGCCGTTGCCCCGGCATTGGGGCAGGCGGCAGACAGTCTCGCCATCGCCATTGCACAGATTGCGTCCATGAGCGAGCGCCGTATCGACAGGCTGGTCAATCCTCTGGTGAGTGGTCTGCCGCCATTTCTGGCGACCGATGCCGGAAGCCATTCAGGTTTCATGATCGCGCAATATACGGCCGCAGCCCTTGTCGGCGATAGCAGACGTCTTTCCGCGCCTGCCTCCACAGATGGAGGGCTGACATCGGGATTACAGGAGGATTTCCTCTCTCATCCCACGGCTGCCGCCAACAAGCTGCTCGCGGTTCTCGACAATGCCGAATATATTCTGGCCATCGAATGGATGGCCGGGGTGCAGGCCCATGATTTCCTGGAAAATGTTGCCGGGCGGGCAGCCGGAACAAATGTGGTCTACAATCTGCTTCGCGAGCACCTCCAGCCCTATTCGGATGACCGGCCTCTGTCTGCGGACATGGAAAAGGCAAGGCTGCTCCTGCGTGATTTCTCGCCACCGGATATGTGATTGAAGGCCGTGAGGCTCGTGCCTTACATGGTGAAAGGCAGGTCGATACCCTTGGCGCGGATGAAGGGCAGGCCTTTGCGCCGTGCAGTCCAGCCGATAACGTGAAGGCTCCGGGCGGCCGGTTCATGCTGTTGCGCAAGCATCCAGGATTTGCAGTCAATCGCGGCAATGTCCGCCCGGCCCTCGGCCACTGCGATGACGGAAGCGCGGTGCGCACCGGTTTCGAGACAATTTTCAAACAGATCGAGGCCCGCGCCTTCTGCTTCCAGATCGCGTTTCAAGCTGAGATAGCCGGATAATGACTTGTGCTCGTTGAATGCCAGTATTTTCCCGCTAAGAAATCCTTTCGGCAAAGCGGCCTCACCGGTTTTCGAAGGTTCTGCACCCTCTCCACCGTCGGCTATGCGGGCAATGATGGCGCTGGAATAGAACTCGCCTGCACCACCCTTGATGCCATTATAATCGCTCTGTCCAATCACCTGCACATGATCCTGCAGGCCAAACTCCATTGGCCCCCAGCAGGTGCCGGAGATCAGCAGAGCCGGATGCCGCCAGAGCACCGCAAGATCCAATGCATCGGGATCGAGCGTGGCAGGGTCTGCGGCAATGATGGCGCCGTCCTTTCCACGAATACCTCCCGGAACCGCCGGCATATCGCCGTTGTGTCTGGTGAGGCCTTTGGGAGCGTCGATACCCTCTGCTAAAAAACGGTTGCGCATATCGGCCCACAGCCTGTCCGTCTCATTGCGCAGTTCGGGCCAGTCATACATTGGCAGTGCCGCGATCCATGTCACGACGGAATTTCCAGTCTCACGTCTTGTTCCTGCATCGCATGGTCACAAAAAATCAGAGCGGCAGGCACGACGGGTGACGCGATTAAAACTTGCTCGTCCCGTCTCAAGACAGGATGCGCTACCGGTTCCTTGGCCTTGAAGGCGAAAGCGCGGAACACCTCGAAATAATTGCTAAACACATATCCGTCATTCATCTTCTGCCACTCCGCGCGCCTCTCGCTGTAGAGGGAGGGCAATTTATACCAGGCCGCTGTCGGCATTTTGTGATGCACGAAATGCAGGTTGTTATAGAGAAACAGTGGAGCCAGGATGGAGTTTTCAACAATGATCGTTCTCCCATCCGGCTGTTCGGACCATTGATGTTCGCAATAGGAGCGAATGGCGATGATGGATATGCCCAGATAGGCCGCCACACTAACATACAGCCAGATTGGAACGCCGAAAATCAGGGATATGACCAGCAGTGTCGGAACAAGTCCGGCCAGATGCAAGGTCCAGGCATAGATCACCCGCCGATCACCTTGCGCGATCTTGCGCCATTCGGATATCGTGAAACCAACAACCATCAGCGGAGGGCCGATGACCAGACGCCCGATGAACGTATTGTTCCATCCCAGCAGGACCTTGAGGAACGACGGCATCTTTTGCCAGTCGCCCATGGCCCGGTAATAGCTTTCCGGATCGTCGAATGGGTCGGTCAGACGCTCGTCTGCATGGTGTTGCAGATGCGTGCGCTTGTAACTGCGATAGGGGTAGAAAATCCCGAGCGGCAGAAAGACCAAAGCTTCGTTCAGTCGTGCATTGCGCGTGGGGTGTCCATGCAGAACCTCGTGCTGGAGCGAGGAGTGCAGGGCGACTGCAATGCCCATGAGCACCAGAGAAACGATTGGAAACATCGGATACAGAAAATATCCCGCGAAAATCCAGAGACCGTAACAGACCGCCAACAGCGAGACGGTTGGCCATTCAATTCGGTCACGCTTTCTTCTGCGGCGCACGCCAGTCAGCCGCGCCGTCTTCTTTGCCAATATGTCTGTCATTTCATACTCTTGATGCCCCTGTCATCGCAGGGTCGCACCAGTCTCAGTCAGCCACAACGGGTTTATGGTGACCAACTGTTGATTTTGATAACAGTTTAAGCATTATGATGATAATTATAAACAAACGGGTGAATTGTGGACAAACGCACGCTCGCAGAATTGTTTCGTGCCCGCCTGATCCAGCTGGTGAACAGGTCAGAAGACAGCCAGGCGTCTTTTGCCGCCGCCATTGGCATTGATCGATCAGCACTTTCGCAATTGCTTTCCGGTGATTCGGCGCGGCTTCCGCGTGTGGAGACGCTGCTGAATATCGCCGAGCGACATTCCGTCTCGCTCGACTGGCTACTCGGTCTTTCCCATGATCAGGGGTTGATGGGGGAATTGCGGCCAAGTTTCGAGATCGAGGAGGGCGGTGCTGATTATACGGATACGCTGTTGATGAAGTGGCACGCGGAAGCTGCAGGCACCAAAATCCGTTATGTTCCGGCACGCATTCCCGATCTGCTTCGCACACCCGAGATCATCGCTTTCGAGGCCATGGGCGCGCATCAGAGTGTGATGGCGCAGGCCAGTGAAACGGCGTTTCGACTAGATTATAATCGCCAGCCTGGTACCGACATGGAAGTTTGCATGCCGCTCGAAACGCTGGAAGCTTTTGCGCAGGGGCGCGGTATGTGGAGCGGTTTGGACCGCGAGACACGTGCCGAACAACTCAAACATATGTCGGGACTTATCAGCGAGCTATACCCATCATTCCGGCTGTTTCTGTTCAATGAAAAAGAACGCTTTTCCGTGCCCTATACGATCTTCGGTTCGCAACGGGCAGCACTTTTCGTCGGCGCCATGTATCTTGTGCTCAACAACGCTGAAGCCATCCGTAAGATGCAACGTCACTTCGACGAGCTGATACGTTTTACCCGCATTCATGCCCATGAAACCGCGGATTTCGTTATGAATTTGGAAGTCGCTTAGTCCTGTGACGGGTACCAGCTTTCGCACATCATCGAACCGGTTTGCTACGTGGCGATATGGTTGGGATTGAACAGGAGAGGAAGGCCGCCATGGCCGCGAAATAACGACCTCCTCCACAAACCGGATCTTTTGTAACGGCGCCAGAAAAAGCCCGGCAGTGCCGGGCTGTAATCTATGATGTTACTTCGGCCGAAAACGCGGATTTGATCAGTGTTTTGGTATATTCAGCCGCCGGCCGCTCGAATATCGCGTCCGTTTCTCCCTCTTCGACAATCTTCCCGTTTCTCATCACGATGACATAATCCGAAATGGCTTTGATGACAGAGAGGTCGTGGCTGATGAAGATGTAGGAAAGGTTGTGCGTTTTCTGCAAATTACGCAAGAGATCGATAACTTGGCCTTGAATGGATCGGTCCAGCGCCGATGTAGGTTCATCGAGAATGACGACATCTGGCTTGGGGATGATCGCGCGGGCAATTGCGATACGCTGACGTTGCCCGCCTGAAAACTCGTGCGGGTAGCGGTTGCGGGCGGCGGGATCGAGGCCGACTTCTTTCAGCGCTTCTATCGCTCGCTCGTCGCGCTGCGCGCGGCTGAGCTGTGGGTCGTGCACAAAGAGACCCTCAGTGATGATCTCCCCAACAGTCTGCCTTGGCGAAAGAGATCCATACGGATCCTGGAACACAAGCTGCAGCTGCCGCCGCAATGGCCTCATTGCCGTTCGGCCAAGTCCGGTGATTTCCGTCTTGCCGAAGAAAATGCGGCCCTCTGCAGTGACAAGGCGCAGAAGCGCGCGACCGAGCGTGGATTTGCCTGATCCGGATTCACCGACGATGCCGATGGTCTGCCCTTGATGAAGGCTGACATTAACGCTGTCCACGGCCCTGAAAGCCCGTGACTTCGACAGGAAGCCGCCCGGGATAACATAATCGATCGTGACGTTCTGGCCAGAGAGAACGACCGGCGCTTCTTTGCCGACCGGCGGCTTGTGGCCGCTGGGTTCGGCATCGAGAAGCATCCTCGTATAGTCCGCCTGCGGGCGCTCGAAGATCTCTTCCGTCGGACCGGTTTCAACGATCTCGCCTCGGCGCATAACCGCAACACGATCGGCAAAATGCCTGACGACACCGAGATCGTGCGTTATCAGCACCACGGCCATACCGAAGCGCTGCTGCAACGACTTCAGAAGATCGAGGATCTGCGCCTGGATTGTCACGTCGAGCGCGGTGGTTGGCTCATCCGCGATCAGAATATCCGGCTCGTTTGCCAGCGCCATGGCGATCATGACGCGTTGGCGCTGGCCGCCGGAAAGCTCATGCGGGTAGCTGTCGATGCGCCGCTCCGGGTCCGGAATACCGACAAGTTTCAGAAGTTCGAGAACGCGTGCCCTCGCGTCCTTCTTGCTGCCGCCCCGGTGATGGACGATTGGCTCGGCGATCTGCGCGCCGATCCTGTAAAGCGGATCGAGCGAAGTCATCGGCTCCTGGAAAATCATGGTGATTTTCGCGCCACGGATCTTGTTCAGCTCGTTGACCGGCAAGCCTACCAACTCGCGTCCACGATATTGCGCCGAGCCTTGAATGACGCCGTTGGAAGCCAAGAGGCCCATGATGCCCATCATGGTCTGGCTTTTGCCGGAGCCGGATTCCCCGACGACAGCGAGCGTTTCACCCTGCTTTACGTGGAGATCGACACCTTTGACGGCGTTGACCGTGCCGTCTGGCGTGGCAAAATCGACCTTGAGATTGCGGACGGTGAGAATGTTTTCAGATGTCGTATTCATGTCAACGATCCTTGGGATCGAGTGCATCACGCAATCCGTCGCCTACGAAGTTCAGCGAAAAAAGCGTCAGCACGAAGAAGATTGCCGGGAATATCAGCAGCCACGGGGCCGACTGAATATTGTTGGCGCCTTCGGAAATGAGCGCACCCCAGCTCGTGAGTGGCGCCTGAACGCCAAGGCCGAGAAAGGAGAGGAAGCTTTCAAGAAGTATGACTTTCGGGACAACGACCGTCACGAACACGACCACGGGACCGATGGTGTTGGGGATGATGTGACGGCGGATGATCTGCCAGTCGCTCAAACCCAAGGCCTGAGCTGCTGCCACAAATTCCCGCCGTTTCAAGGCAAGCGTCTGGCCACGCACGATACGCGCCATATCCAGCCACTCCACTGCGCCAATGACAAGGAAGATCAGGATGAAGCTACGCCCGAAGAAAACCACGAGAACCACGACCAGGAAGACGAAGGGCAGCGAATAGAGGATCTCGACGAAACGCATCATTACATTGTCGACGCGCCCGCCGATGTAACCCGCCGTAGCGCCGTAAAGCACGCCGATGCCGAGCGAAACGAGGCTGGCGAGAACGCCGACGGCAATGGAGATCTGGCCGCCCAGCATTACGCGAGCCAGCATGTCGCGACCGTTTGAATCTGTACCGAAGAAGAAGTATTCGCGATTGACATCGCCTTCCAACTTCAGCGTTCGACCATCATCTTCCGTAGCAACGACTTTCGTGTTTTCGAATTCGTTGGCGCGGTCGAAATAACGTGTCGTGCGCGGGTCAATCGGGCTGCTGGAGGTAACCGTTGCCGTGAAGGTCTGCCCTTCGACGGCAAACTCCTTCAGTTCGACGCGCGCACGGCCTGCCACACCTTCCATGACGCTCTGGAGGTTGTTCACGTCCGGGCGCGGCTCGAGGCTTGGCGCGACGGAGACGTAGGACGAAAACACCTGATCATAGGTGTGTGAAAGGAAATGCGGGCCGATAAACGAGAAAAGTGTGATCAGCACAAGCATGATGGAGCCAGCCATGGCGGCCTTGTTTCGTCTGAAACGCAGGGCTGCAAGCTGGAACAGGCTTCGGCTTTTCACCGATGGCTGAGGGGCGATATTGCCGGAGATATCAGTCATGTCTGACCCTCGGATCGAGCAGGCCGTAGAGAATATCGACCACGAGATTGAACAGGATGACGAAAATGGCGATGAGAACGACCGTTCCCATGACCAGCGTGTAGTCACGATTGATGGCGCCAAGAACGAAGTAGCGGCCGACACCGGGAATGGTGAAGATCGTCTCGATGACCGCCGAGCCCGTCAGCAGCGCTGCGGCGCAAGGCGCAAGATATGAAACGACCGGCAGCATCGCCGCGCGCATGGCGTGAACCACCACGACGCTGCGAGCCGGGAGGCCATAGGCTCTGGCGGTGCGGATATGGTCCATGCGCAGAGCCTCGATCATTGCACCGCGCGTCAGACGCGCGATGACCGCAAGCTGCGGCAAGCCGAGCGCGATCATCGGAAGAATTAGATAGCGTAGCGACCCATCACCCCAGCTACCTGCGGGCAGAAGCCCCAGCAAGACGGCGAAGATAAGCGTGAGGACAGGTGCGACGACGAAGTTCGGCACGGTGATGCCGATGGTCGAGATGGACATGATGGAGAAATCGAAGGTGCTATTCTGTCTGAGTGCGGCAAAGGTGCCGGCAAGAATGCCGCCGACCAACGCCAGCAAAAGAGCATAGCAACCGAGCTCCAGCGAATAGGGCAGGCCTTTGCCGATCAACTGGGCGACGGTGTTGTCCTTGTAGATGTAGCTCGGACCGAAATCGCCGGTGGCGGCGTTGCCGAGATAGATGAGATACTGGCGCCACAATGGTTCATCCAGATGATAGGTTCTCATCAGGTTTTCCATGGTTTGCGGGGGCAGGGGCCGCTCGAGGTTGAACGGACCGCCCGGTGCGAAACGCATCAGGAAAAACGAAATCGTGACGACGATGAACAATGTCGGCACGGCGCTCGCCAAACGGCGCAGGATAAATGAAATCATGATTTTCAGGCTCCGACATGGCACGGTGGTTTCGGCCACCGTGCCAGCACTGCTTATTCGGAAACGCTCAGGAAGCGGCTGAGGTGTTCGTTAGCAGCATTGTCTTCCCAACCCTTCACGCGATTGGAAACCAGCCACAGGTCCGCCTGTGTGAGAAGCGGAGCAACCGGCTGTTCCTTCATGAGGATGGTTTCTGCCTCGTGCAACAGTTTGGAGCGAGCAGCAGGATCCTTTTCGTCATATGACTTCTGCATCAGCGCATCATATTCGGCATTATTGAACTTCGAGTAGTTGAAGGTCTTGTTGGAGGATACCGAAAGGGCGAGGAAGTTTTCCGCATCCGCATAGTCGGCAACCCAGCCTGCACGCGCAACGTTGTACTTGCCGCCTTCCTGCAGGTAGCCGTAATGCGAGGCGACGTCGAGGTTCACCAGTGACACTTTCGCGCCAAAGGTATTTTTCCACATGTCCGCAATAGCGGTGGCAACGCGCTCATGGTTCGGGTTGGTGTTGTAGCGAATTTCGACGGAAAGCGGCTTGCCGCCCTCGCCGTAACCGGCTTCCTTCATGAGTTTGACGGCTTCGTCTTCACGATCGAGTTGCGACAGCGTCGCAAACTCTGCTTTCGCAGGCTCACCGTAGGAGTCCATGCCCGGAGGAACCATGGAGTAGGCGGGAACCTGCGAACCGCTGTAGATTTCCTTGGCGAGAAAATCGCGGTCGACTGCCATGGACAGGGCTTGACGGACGCGGACATCGTTATACGGCGCTTCACGCGTGTCGAAGGTATAGTAATAGGTCGCAAGCGTCGGCGAAACGTGAACCTGTTCGCCATAGGCCTTGCGCAGACGGTCGATCTGGTCCGCGGAAAAGTTGTAGGCGAGGTCCATTTCCTTGGCTTCGAAACGACGAACGGATGCGGCCTGGTCGTCGATCGGGTAGAAGATGACCTTGTCGATCTTGGTGTTCGATGCGTCCCAGAAGTTGGTGTTCTTGACCACCGTCAAGCTGTCATTGGGAACATGCGCTTCAAGCTTGTAAGCACCGTTCGAGACCATGACGCCCGGCTTTACGAAGTTGGTTCCGTTCTTGTCAAAGCTTGCCTTCGAGATCGGCAGAGCTGTCTGGTGGGCAAGGAGTTCAAGGAAGAACGGTGTTGAGCGCTCGAGTGTGATCTCAAGGGTCTTGTCATCCACGGCCTTGACGCCAAGCTGGTCAACCGAAGTTTCGCCCTTGTTTATCTTCTCGGCGTTCTTGATCGGATAAAGAATATTCGCATATTTTGCTGCGGTCTTCGGGTCTTCGACGCGCTGATAGGAGAAAACAAAATCTCCAGCCGTTACCGGAGTGCCATCCGACCACTTCGCATCTGCACGCAGTTTGAACGTGTAGACGGTACCATCCTCAGACAGCGTCCAGCTTTCCGCCGTACCGGGAACGATCTTGCCGGCAGCATCGTAAATGGTGAGACCTTCATAAAGGTCTTTGAGGATAAAGGCTTCGATATTGATCGAGGTCTGTGCCTGATCGAGCGTCTGAGGCTCCCCGGAATTGCCGCGGTGAAGAACTGTTTCTGCAAGTGCGGAACTTGCGCCAATCAGAAGCGATCCTACCAGCAGCGTGGCGCGAGTTGTTGTTTTTATCGACATAATTTCCCTCCCGTGAAGAGTGTGAGTCTACAAACAAGGCCAAATTGCTCCGAAGGGCAACCACAATAAATTGTGAGTTTATGCATACACCGTGACTGCTGATCGAAAAGAATAAGGGCAAAGCCATGGCCCGCACGCTGGACATTGCCTCGCGTGACGCGACCTCCGGGACGGTTAAATCGATGCGGCAAGCCGTCGGCCCCATCGATATCCTCGTGAAAATACCGATGCCGCCAGCATCAAGCAGGTGCTGAAACGGTGAGGATAATCTTCTCTTTCGAGTCCGGCTCGCGAAAGCGCGCAGCCCGTCGAAAATCAAAGCCCGAGTAAGTTTACGGCATCACACATGTCATCGTTTGCATATGCCGGGTAACACTTCATTTAGTAATTTTGTGAAATCTAAAATACGCAGGTTCCAAAGTTTCATCGGCGGGGCTGGTAGAACGAGTGGATCCAACGCGCCCAGCCTTTGGCGGCCCGGAGCGGATATCCGCTTGTCGCCCTATGAGGAGGGGCACAGCTACCCGCGATGTTCCATTGTTTGTTTCCCTGGCTTCCTGCGCGGACAGCTGGAGGAGCGCTTGCCCTGAGGCTATTCATGTCTTTCCTGAAGAATACCAAAATAAAAACAAAGGTCTTATTCGTCATATCGGTGATGAGTTTGATGTCGCTTTCCGGAATCAGCTACGTCAGCTTGCAATATAAAAATACCGACAATGTCTACAGTGATTTCATCGCCAATGAGGCGCTTGCTGCGGTGCTGAACGCCCGAACCAGCGGCAATCTCAATGCACTCGGCATGCAGATGCTTCGCGCCAGCCTCAATGACTCGACCAGCAGTGATTTCGAGGCCGCTGTCAAAACATTCAAGGCCGACCGGAAGCAACTGGAAGAACGGCAGAATAAAATCATGCAGCTGGTGCCGGCCCGGACGGATGCCGCTCGTGATATCCTCAAGGGCGTTGCCGAGGTTGAGGAAATCGGCAATCAGGTCATCGCTCTCATGCAGGCGGGAAAAAATGCTGAAGCTCAGCAGATGGCGCTTAACGTCCTTCGAAAAATAACTGAAGTCTCACCGAAAATCAGCGCGGGGAACGAGCAACTGATCCAGGTGATGAACGATGGGAGAGAGCGCCTCACGGCCAGCACCAACACGACAATCTGGACAGCTCTGGTCAGCATAGCACTTGTTTCCCTGGCATTGATCGCGCTCGGCCTGCTTATTTCTTCGCGTGGCATTACCACTCCGATTGCGCGGCTTCGCGAGCGGATGGGGTCGTTGGCGGCAGGCGATACAGCCAGCGAAATCGAAGGTATGGACCGCAAGGATGAAGTCGGCCAGATGGCCGCTGCTGTTCAGGCATTTCGCGAGAACGCCATCGAGCGCCTCCGGCTTGAGAATGAAACGGAAAACCATCGGTCATCTTCAGAGCAGGACCGGATAGAGCGCGAGAAACAGAAGGCGAAAGAAGCTGCCGACGTGCAATTCGCCGTCGACAACCTTGCTGCTGCCCTTTCGAAGATCGCTCAGGGCGACGTTACTTACCGGATCGCTCAGCCGTTCGTGTCCAGCCTTGACGGTATTCGCGGCGACTTCAACAGGGCAGCGGAACAGCTGCAATCGACTCTGAACCAGGTGGCGCAGAACGCGCGCGGCATCGACTCCGGCGCGAACGAGATCAGGGCCGCAGCTGACGATCTGGCCAAGCGTACGGAACAGCAGGCAGCGGCCGTCGAGGAGACTGCTGCTGCACTGGAAGAGATCACCACGACGGTGAAAGACTCGACCAAACGGGCGCAAGAAGCGGGCCACTTTGTCAGTCGTGCAAAAGTTGGCGCGGAACAGTCGGGAGAAGTGGTGCAGAAAGCTGTCACGGCTATGGAGCAAATTGCTGCATCCGCTGATGAGATTTCCAACATTATCGGCGTGATCGACGAGATTGCTTTCCAGACCAACCTTCTGGCGCTGAATGCAGGCGTGGAAGCTGCCCGTGCCGGTGAGGCGGGCAAGGGATTTGCGGTTGTTGCCCAAGAGGTTCGCGAACTGGCACAGCGTTCCGCAGGTGCCGCCAAGGAGATCAAGAATCTCATTACGACATCGAACAGTCAGGTTCAGCAGGGTGTGCAACTGGTTGGCGAAACGGGCAAAGCACTCGAACTCATCGTCACGGAAGTACAGGAAATCAACCGTCACGTGATGGCGATCGCGGAATCGGCACAGGAGCAATCCTCTGGTCTCCAGCAGATCAATACGGCTGTGAACCAGATGGACCAGGACACCCAGAAGAACGCTGCCATGGTGGAAGAAAGCACGGCGGCAAGCCACGGGCTTGCACGCGAGGCTTCGTCGCTCAACCAACTGCTCGCTCGGTTCAAATTGTCAGAAGGTGGTTACAGCGACATCTCCGCACCGGTTCGCGCAGCCTCGTCCGCCGACAGGCCTGCTGTTTCTCCTGCGCGTGCACTCGGCGGAAAGATTAAAGCTGCGTTCTCCGGCAATGCCGCCCTGAGCACATCGCCAGACAATTGGGAAGAGTTTTGAGAAATGCGAGGTCTTTCGCGCCTGAGGTCAGATGAGAGATTGAAGGCTTTTTCGTAAACACTTGCACCGGTGATTGGACTCTGATTGCCGGTGCCTTGCCGATCGCAAATCGAATCCTCGACGATTTTTGATCGTATTTTTCCACCAAAAAGTCGTCCACTTTTGGGGAAAAGTGTCAATTGATCGTCTTAGGGATTATTGGCGACTGCCCGCACCACCGACAACTTGCAACCGCATGGGTGGTTATAATGGTTGTTCTACGCAGGCGGATCGATATATCTAGCGCCTGGATCGTCACTTTAATCTGCGGGTACATGGAAACTTCACTTTATCTGCCCGTCAAATCTTTCCTTGAGCAAGCGGGTTACACTGTCAAAGGTGAGGTTGGCAGTTGTGACCTCGTCGGATTGAGCGACGCCGATCCGCCTGTTGTCGTCATCTGCGAGCTAAAACTGAGCTTCAATCTGGAGCTTATTTTGCAGGCGGTTGATCGCGCGGCTATCGCAGACGAGGTCTGGATTGCGGCACGGGTCTCAGCCAAGGGCAAGGGCCGCGAGGCTGATAAACGTTATCGCGACCTCTGCCGCAGGCTCGGGATCGGCATGCTCGGCATTTCCGATGTTGGGGACGTCAGCGTTATTGTCAGTTCCATATCACCGATGCCGCGAACCAACCCGAAACGGCGTTCGCGATTGATACGTGAACACGAGAGGCGACGCGGAGATCCGGCGGTGGGTGGAAGCACCCGCGCACCAATCATGACCGCGTACCGGCAGCAGGCACTCGGCTGCGCTTTGGCGTTGACATCGGGGCCGCTGCGCGTGCGTCAAGTCAGATCCAGCATACCGGATGCCGGGAAGATTTTGCTTGCAAACGTCTATGGCTGGTTTGACCGTCTGGATAGAGGCGTCTACGGCTTGACCGATACCGGACGGGAGGCACTGCGCCGATGGCCGCAGCAGGAGATGACGGCAAAGACCGTCGTTGATGGAGAGCCGCCGAAGGCCCCTTGATCTTTTGAAATTCGGCTCGATCTCTATGGGACGTTGATCGCGTCCCAACCCGCTGCGCAACCTACGCCAATACCGATGGCAACCGCGATGAATAGCCTGTGCCGTCGCCCCTCCCGAGGAGCAATAGCGCCACGGCCTCCAGCGAGATGAGGACCGGACTGTTGCCCGGTCCTGCCTTGATCAGCCCGAGAAATAACCGAAGGTGATGACCGGTTCCGCGGCGGTTTCGACCCAGATGCTTTTTGTCTGGGTATAAGCGAGAAGCGCGTCCCTGCCGCTGGAACGGCCGTAACCGCTTTTGCCGAAACCACCAAAAGGCGACATCACGCTGATGGTCTTGTAGCCGTTGATCCAGAATGTTCCCGCCCGGACCTGCGAGGCGACCCGGTGTGCCCGTGCGACGTTTTGCGTCCAGACAGCTCCGGCAAGTCCGTAAGGATTGTCATTGGCGAGCGAGATTGCCTCCTCCTCCGTATCGAATGGCGTAACGCCGACGACCGGGCCGAAAACCTCTTCTTTCGAGATCGTCGCATCCGAAGCGACATTATCGAGGATGGTTGGCGCAAAATAAAAGCCGCCTGTCTCCTCGAGGTGCTCTGGCTTGCGTCCGCCTGTAGCCAGATGCGCGCCTTCGCTGATGCCCTGCTGGACCATCTCGCTGATCTTGTTCCACTGGCGTAGATTGTTGATCGGACCGATCTGGGTTGTGTCGAGATAGGGGTCGCCGACAGGAATTTTCGCCGTTGCCGCCGCATAGCGCTCGATGAACTGCTGATGAACAGAACGATGAATCAGCAGTCTTGAACCGGCAACACAACTTTGTCCCGCGCCGCCAAAGATCGCCGATTGGGCGCCGAGGATTGCGCGGTCGATATCGGCGTCGTCGAAAACGACGTTGGCAGATTTGCCGCCAAGTTCAAGAATACAGGGGACCACATTTTTGGCTGCCGCCGCTGCAATCAGAGATCCCGCATGCGCCGATCCGACGAACACGACAAGACCCGTCTTGGCGTGGGCCACGGCTGCTTGCCCGGCGGTCACGCCCTGGCCCGCGATGACGTTCACCAGGCCGCGGGGCGCTCCACCCTGCTCGCAGAGAAGACCCAGAATGATGGTGCTGAGCGGCGTCAGTTCGGAGGGCTTGATGACGACCGCGTTGCCAGCACAGATGGCGGGCGCGATCTGCCATCCGCCGGTGTTCAGCGGTGCGTTCCACGGCGTGATCTGTACAACCACGCCGATCGGTTCCTGGCGTGTGTAGTTGAGATGGGAAGTCGGAACGGGAATGACGTCGCCATGCAGCTTGTCGCACCATCCGGCGTAATATTCGAACATCTCTGCGACTTTGACGACTTCGCCACGGATATCGCGGATCGGACGGCCAGCCGAGCGGCTTTCGATTTCAGCGATGTCGGCCGAATGTTCGCGGATCGTGCGTGCGATCTCGTTCATGACCCGTCCGCGGCCGGAGGCGGTGAGTTGCATCCATGCGCGTTGCGCTCTGGCGGCGGCATCCATTGCGCTGTCCACCACCGAACTGTCGGCGTCTTTGTATGTCGCGAAGGATTTGCCGCTGGAGGGATCGGTAAGGGTGAGCTCTTCGCCCGAACCGAAGACAATCTCACCATTAACGAAACTGCCGATCTCTTCGGTGCCGATGAAGGCCTTGAGGATTTCGCGAATGCGCGGACCCGGATCGCGGATGATATCTACGTTGCCCATAATGCTCGTCCTTAGTTTGAAGCGGGCTGGAAAGCGCCCATGCGGGTAAAGTCGTCGGAATCTTTCAGGTCGCTGGAGCCGGACCAAAGTTTTGCAACGATCTCTGCCATAGGCAGGTCTGCACCGGTCCTTGCTGCAAGCTCATGCGCAAGCCGAACGTCCTTTCGCATCAGTCCCATCGAGAAACCGCTGTCGAACTTGTCCGACATGATCCACGTTGGGAAATGCACTTCGCTGATCATAGATCGACCCGACGCTGCGTTGAGAACACGTAGCGCTGCTTCGGGATCGATCCCTGCGGCGAGAGCAAGCTTCAGACCCTCACTGGTCGTTACCATGTGTGCTGCGGCAAGAAGGTTGTTCACCAGCTTGGCGACATTGCCCGCGCCGCTAGGCCCCACATGCAGGGCTTTGGCCGACATGGCTTCGATGGCGGGCCTTGCAAGAGCGACGTCTTCGTCAGTGCCACCAATCATCATCGTCAACTTGCCAGAGGCAGCACCGGCGGGGCCGCCGCTGACCGGTGCATCCAGAAAGCCGTGACCAAGCAAGGCAAGCTTTGCGGCAAGCTCGCGGCTCACGTCTGGTTCCGACGTCGAGGTGTCGATGATGATCACCCGCTGAGCGCTCCGGCTTTTCAGGATTTCGATCTGGTCGTTGACCACGCTGGCAACGTCCTTGGCCGTTGGCAGCGAGAAGACCAGGAAAGTGCTCTCTTCAAAGGCATGCGCGATGGTGTCTACGGCAACGACGCCGGACTGCTGCGCCAGCTCTTTCCTCTCTTCCGACAGATCGAAACCCAATGTCCGGAAACCCTTGCCAGCCAGCGTTTGAGCCATGCCAAGGCCCATGCTTCCAAGGCCAATTATTCCAACAATTGTCTGCTTTGCATCCGACATTTGATCGAACTCCCTTTATCTGCGCCGCCGCGTGGCATCGGCTGACGATCATTCAGGTGGGACGTTCTCATCAAAAGGGGACACTCGATAGTGAGGTGTCCGGGTACAGAGCGTTGCGGGTTCAGCAACGCGCATCAGGCTTTGAACGCCGTCATTTCGGCGGCGAGATATCCTGCGAGACTGTCCACCGACCTGGGCAGCCGGCGCCGTGCTTTGACCATCAGGTGGGCGCTGGCCTCGGACAGAAGCGGATCGCTCAGTTCGACGACGCCGAACGCCGACCTCATAAGTTCGGTTGACACGGCGAATCTGGGGAGGAAGGTCACGCCAAGGCCGGCGGCCACGAAGCGGCGCAGAGCATCGATGGACGGCGTCTCGATCAGCGGTGTAACCGCTGCACCACAATTGGCCGCGACACGGCTGACAAGCTGGGTGACGCCGTGTCCTTTGCTGAGCAAGGCGTATTGCGTGTCAGCCAGGCAGTCTTCGAGCGCCACCCGCGGGTTGCTCAACAGCCGATGTCCGAGTGGGGCGACAAGACAAAGCGGTTGCCGGGAAATGGCGAGGGACCGGACACGAATATCGATGACCGGATTGTAGGCAATGCCAATATCCGTATCGCCGTTGGCGACACTATCGAGAACGCCTTCGGTACTTCCCAACTGGACGTCGTAACGGATCGCCGGATAGACGGTGACGAAGGGCTTTAGCCCGTGTTCGATGAGGTCCCCTAGAAAACCCTCACCACAACAAAGCCGGATGCGTCCCCGTTGCACGCCTCTCAGCTGGTCGAGTTGTTCCGAAAGCAGACCATTGTCTTCGAGGATACGTTTGCCATGTTCAAACACCAGTTCCCCGGCCTCGGTCAGTCCAACGCCCCGGCTTGTTCTGTCGAAAAGCGGAAGACCGATCTTCTTCTCTGTATCGGCGATCTGGCGGCTGACGACTGAAGGGGCGACATTGAGATGTTCGGCCGCACTGCGGATCGAGCCGAAGCGAACGACGGCCATAAACATCCGCAGTGCTTTGGCATCCATGGTCTCCATCAAAGCCATCCTGTGCCGGAACGATTATCAGGTCAATGCGCGTTGCTTTTGAAGCAACGCCCTTACGCTGCCTTCAGCTGGTTGTCGACGAGGGATATCCACATCTGAACCCCCAAGGGGAGAAGCGCGTCGTTGAAGTCGAAATAGGCTGAGTGGAGCCCTGGATTTTTACCGGCCTTTTGCGCGCCAAGCCAGAAATAACATCCTGCCTTTTCGCGGAGCATGAAGGAAAAGTCTTCAGCAGCCATGCTCGGCATGGCGTCGACTACCTCGATCCCCGGCATGGTGGAGGCAATATCCCTGATGATTGCGGCGCATCCTGGATCGTTTATCGTCGCCGGATATCGGCAGAGATGATCGACTGTCGCAGTGCAGTCGAATCCGGTTGCAATAGAGGTTGCCAAGGCGTGAATGCGTTTCTCTATCTTTGCGCCGACATCCTCCTCGAACCAGCGCGTGGTGCCGCGGATGACGACATTCTCCGGGATGACGTTCCAGGCGTCACCTCCGTGTATCTGTGTCACCGAAATGACGGCGGATTCCAGAGGGGAGACGTTGCGGCTGGCAATGGTTTGAAGTCCGGAGACGATTTGAGATGCGGCCACGATCGGGTCAGCACCTTCATGGGGCATGGCTCCGTGAGCGCCACGGCCGGTTATCGTGATCTCGAATGTTCCAAACGCCGCCATCATCTGGTCGTCCCTGGCAACGCATTTGCCAAGCTCCAGCGCCGGCCAGTTGTGCAGACCGTAGATTGCGTCCATGGGGAAATCGCGGAACAGGCCGTCCTCGACCATCGCCCGGCCTCCGCCCTCGTTTTCTTCTGCGGGTTGGAAAATGAAATGCACCGTGCCGTCGAAGTTCAACCGGCTGCAGGCGCGGGCGGCGGCAAGCGCCATCGACACGTGACCGTCGTGGCCGCAGGCATGCATCTTGCCGGGTGTGCGGGAGGCATAGGCAAGCCCTGTTTGCTCCAGGATCGGAAGTGCATCGATGTCTGCGCGGATGCCAATCACCTTTGAAGACGTCCCGCGGCTGAGCGTTCCGACCACTCCGGTCTTACCGTAACCCGTGCGAACTGAGTAACCCCATTCGGAAAGGCGTGCCGCGATGAAAGCTGACGTTTCCTGCTCCTGAAATCCCAATTCAGGGTTTTGGTGGAGATAGTGCCGCCATTGAACGGCTTCATCGATTTCCGTGCTTGGAAAGAATTGCTGCATCTAGGTCTTGCTCCTGAAGGATGCAGCCGTCTTTGCAGGACGGCCGCATCTGGTTCCGGTATTATTGCCCACCGATCCGAAGCGCAATGTCTGCGATAAAGACCGAGCCAATATATGTGCCGAACATCACGCAGACGGCGATGATGACGATCTTCCATCCCGATTTTCGTGCGATGTCGAATTCGCCCTTGGTGAGGGCGAGGCCGCCATAAGCCAGTGCGGGCGTCGCAAGAGCGAGGAAGTTAAGAGCCTCTACCTGCGAAATCACCCATGCCGAACCGGGAATGCCCGGAATTGTCACGAGGATCGCAAGCAGCGACGTCCATGCCACGCCCGGCAAGTAGAACGGCATGAAACGGGCAAACAGAAGACCACCGACCGAAACGAGGTACAATATACTCATGCCCGGCAAGGCGGTGAGCGGGTCTGTGCCGGTGCCTACCCAGTTCGAAACGAGGCCGATGAGAGACGCGACCAACAGAAGTCCGGAGTATCGGACGACGTTGATTTTGCGTTCGTCTTCACCCTCGGATGGCAATGTGTGTTCAGCGGACGCAGTGTGGGTTGAGTTCATGCTCATATCTTCGCTCCTGTCTGAACCTTGTTGGCGGGGTCGTGAGGCCGTGATTTCTTATAAAGCCACTCTGTCAACGGAAGTGCCACGAACAGGCCGACATAAAGACCGGTCGCATAGGTGAGGATGTTGCTCGCCGCTGCCAGAGCCAGAATGATGTCCTTGTTTTCCGGCATGACGGTAGCAAGGCTACCCGTGCAGGCTGCCAGCATGCTGCCCGAGCCGACGCCACAGGACATTGCCAGTGCGCGATAATCGAACCATCCAAGCGCATGGATCAGAGGAGGCATGATTGCGAAGACGAATGTACCGATCAGCGTCCCGGTGGCATAGACGCCCATTGCGCCAGCTCCCTCGGGGCTGTTCAGGCCGTAGCGATCGGCAATCAATGCGATGTTCGGTTCGCGGTCGATCGAGTAGGTGGCTCCGATCGCCTCACGGCCCATACGCAGGAGAAACACGGCGACCGGGAAAGCGATCAGGATCGTTCCGAGATTGCCTATTTCCTGCAAGACAAGCGCCGGGCCTGCCTCGATGATTTTCTCGATCTGAGGCCCAACTGTTGTTCCGAACTTCGCAATGAACGGCATGATCGCGATGGTGATCATAGTGCCGGAAAGTTTCACGGCGCTCGGCGGAATGAGCTTTGCCGTCTTCTTTAGAATATGCGGGTTAAGCGCGATGCCGATGGCAAACGCATACAGGATCGGCAGGAACACGACGGTTCCTATGCCGATCGGAACTTTTCGGATGCCGATTATTTCCGCAATGATGACGATGGCCAGGACGATACCGTGAAGCCACCAGCTTCCTGCTGATGTTGGGGCTCTGCTCATATTTTTCTTCCTCTGGTCGGTCGCGCACCGATTGTTTTTCTTTATGTGCACCATCGACGAATATGAAGTGAGCTATGACACTTTGTAGTCCCGGAAGCGGGAACAATGCGTTGCGCGTGCGGCAACAGACGGGCAGTCCGTGAGAGAATTTTGGAACAGTATTTCTCGGGTCCGATAGACAGCCAGGCTCGGGAAACACGTGAAAAATGCAACAGGCCTGCCGCGTGCAATACATACGTGCCGGACGAAGACGCCAGGAAGCCTCCGTTTACTCAGCGGTAAGGAGACCATGCCGAGCCTACGACGCGGCGAATTTCTGGCGGATTTCCCTGTTGCCGATGATGGGAAATGCACGCGATCCGGTAACACGTTCGATTATCAAGCTGCTCATCGCCAATTTTGAACGATATGAGGCATTTGTGCAAAAACTGGTATAATTGGTATGATCATTGAGTTTGAATGAAATTCATCATACATATTTATCATTCTCTATTTTCCATGCATGGTGACCGACGTGCCAGAACAACAAAAACAGCGCAGCAAGTCTTCCGGGTCTCTGGTGACCAAGGTCAGCTTGAGCCTTAGAAACGCTATTGCGTCCGGCCAATATGGACCCGGCGACCGCCTGCCCAGCGAGATCGAAATGACGGAGGCGCACGGTGTCAGCCGCACTGTCGTGCGTGAGGCGGTTACGGCGTTGCGATGCGACGGGCTGGTGGAGGTTCGCCAGGGGGCTGGCATCTTCGTGCTGAAGCGCGGAAAGGAAGTCTCGTCCGCTCCCGGCGTCGATCGCGCCCGACTGTCTTCCGACCTTGAAGTGTTGGAAATCAGAACGCCGCTTGAAATCGAGGCGGCAGGCCTTGCCGCTCTTCGCCGTTCACCATCGCAGGAAGAGGCGATTTTCGACTGTCACGCCCGGCTTCTCGAATGTATTGAGCAGAACCGCTCCATTCGCGAGGCGGATCTGGCTCTTCACATCGCCGTGGCGACCGCGACCAACAATCCGCTCTTCACACAATTTCTCGAGTTGCACGGCCAGGCCGTCATCCCGCAATCCCGCGTGGTTTCCGAAGCCGCGGAAAACGACCAGACGGCCTACAGACGGCTGATCCACAAGGAACATGAGGCGATCGTCATCGCCATATCGGACAGAAATGAACAGGATGCCAAACTGGCGATGCAGGCGCATCTACGCGGCAGCCAGAACCGCTACCGTGACATGATGCGCGACCTGCGGGGCATCGCGCACAGCTAAAGACTTTCCGGAAGATCGGCGCCCCAGACCTCGATTTGCGTCAGTGCGGGAAATGGCGATGGGTCATCCGCTTTTTTAAGATCGTGCAGACGAATCCATTCCACCTGGCGCGGCGAGACTGAAAAAGTCTGGGCGGCTCCGGTTTTTTGCAAGGCGAAGCTTACGCACTCACCGTCGGAAAAGGTGACACTCGCTTGTTTCCACCATGCATCGTGGGGGAAATCCGCCCGCAGATAGAATGTCAGTTGGTCGATCATCACCGCACGGCCAAAAACAAGCGTCAATGAAGCGTCAGGATCGCGATTGATGCCCCAGCTGGTATAGGGCCAAAAACCGTGACCTGCGCTGGCTTTTTCACCATCAATCACATTGCGTGCCGCAAAGGCGGCCTCTCCGCGCGTCTCGGTACTCGCATAGACGTGTGGAAACAGGGCGGTGTTTTCATGTTCATCAAACGGGTTCAAGGCCAGGTTTCTACGGACCCCAACATCCCCGGCGAGCGCACGGCGCGCCGCGATCCGGTGAATGGCGCCGCTGAACGCCTGCGGCGGATAGGATTTTCGCCTTGAGGCGGAAGGAACGGGCAGGACGAATTCTGTCGTTCGTAAAAAAACCAGTGTCGCCGGCATTCCGGCATCCAGGGCAAGCCAGATGTGTCCGGGCTGTGAAACCTCGACGACAAGCCGATCACCCTCGCAATACTCGGCCCTGTAGACGAGAAAAACCTCGTCTTCCGCACCGGTCTGCGCCAAAATCGCGCCAGCCGCATTAACGACCTTGAGTGTAAGCTTCATCGGCACTTCCTTAAGTGATTTTCAGGCAAAGACGGTTGGCTTTAACAGGGATGAGAATGCGATAGATCACCGGCGGCCAGGACTGGCGAAGGCGGGTATCGTCGATCGATATCGTCTCAATGGCCGGGTCGCCCTCGCCGTCGCAGTCCACCTTTCCTAGGTCTGCAAAATTAAAGCCACCCGGTGTGATTTGCGGTTTTTCTGCAACCATCAGCGACAGGACCGCGTCAATTTCGCCCCGATGGTCATCGATGATTTCCACATGGCTGCCGCGCAGCAACCGGACACGGCGACGATAATGCGCGACAGTTGCTGCGGCTGGATATGCACCGGCTATATCAAAGGAAAATTCCGCCTTTCCCTCCGAGAATTCGGCCACAAAATCGCGTGCTGCAAACTCAGGTCCGGCGGATTGCATGACGCCGCCGAAGGTCGGCAGGTTGTGAAAGGCCGATTGCATCGTCCAGATGTCATAGCGCTGCGGGGAAAAGGTTTTGGCGGTGTAGGCTTCCACCCCCACATCGATGATGAATGGCCGGCCGTGTTTGTAAAGCGTGAAACTGCCGACATCGTTATGGTTATGGCTTTCGCCGTTATTGCCTGCCTTGACGGCAAGATCGAAAACACTGTCACGGGCAATCACCAGTCCGATGCCTGAATAAACTATGTCGGTCTTTGTGGGTGCCACGGGCGTAAGCGCTGACAATTCCGGTGTGGTGAGAACCGCCTGAACGCGATACCAAAGGTTCCATTCCTTCGACATAAGCCGGTCCGGTGAGCGGTTCCAGCAGGCGGCAGCGAAGGCCTGAAGCGGGGTCGAGGAAACGGCTTTGCCCAAGAGATATTCCCGCACCCCTGATGTCTCGACCTTCGCCGGCGCATCGGCGAAGTTGAAAAAACGGTCTTCTGCCACATGCATATTGAGGACGAATTCGGCCATGTTTCGCAGCTTCGGCGCATTGAAGAGCGGGGCAATCGAGCCGGGCGCGCAGCTTTCGACAATAGTCATCGCCCCGAACATGCAAAGTGCTGCATGGCCGTAATAAAGAACGCCCTCTTCGCAGGCCCCGTCTTCGGCATAATCCTTCTGAAACGCGTCGAGACTCTCAAGTGCCTTTTCAACCACCGAACGTCGCGTCGGCTGGTCTGTCGGCAAGAGCAGCGTCGAGAGCAGGACATTCTGGGTGATCCAGGCCGTCCAATTGTTCATCCGTTCTGCGCCGTTCCCCATCCACCAGAAATGTCTGTTCAGATATGGTGTCGTTATACGCCGGTCTATCTCTGCGTGAATTCTCGAAACGAGATTCGTATTTGCCCGCTCCAGCTCCGGTCCAAGCAGATGCAGGCACAACGCCAGATTGGCACCCGTTTCCGCAGCGAACAGGTCAATCACTGGGTTTTCCGGGTCAGGCAGAGGGTCACGCGGGCCGCCGCGAATATGGGAATTATGAGCGGGCAATTGCCAGCCGCTTTCCTCGCATATCAGCCACAGGCCATCGATGGTGGCATCGAGAAAACGGCCTTGCCCCTCCGCGCATTCACCAAGAACCAGTGCGTTCAGCTTCAGCCGGCGGGAAAAATAAAGCCACTCGAAACGATCACGATTGCCACTCCCGCTATATTCCCGGTAGTCGCCCGCCAGAATGGTGGACCAGGACTCGCCAAGAGCCTGCACCGCCGCCTCGATAAGGCTGCCGCGAACCGCAGCCGACGCTGAGGAGTGAATTTTTTTCGCTGTGAGTTCTGCCCCGAAATCGGCGAACCGATCGGGCATAAGCCGCATCATTTCGACAAACACGCCCTGAACCTCCCGCGCGTTCCGCAATCCGATGATTGGCTCCTATCATACGTATTTTTGAAAAACTAGAAAATTTGTCTGACTTAATGTAAAGTTGTTTGACCAATATCGATATTGTGTTATCCAGAGCGCGGGAGGCGGCAGGGTGAGGATCCCGCGCCGTTATGGAAAACGCAGCAGCCGACACCTGAGATGCGGTGAAACGGCAGCAATGGGAGGTAGGCTGTGGCAATCGCAACCGCGACCATGTCCGACAAGCAGGCGGCCCCGTATCGCAGGAAAAAAGTCCGCATCGTCTCCAGGCGGCGACGCCGGATCGAGAATGCGCTGGTGGCCTATTCTTTTATTGCGCCCAATTTTCTCGGTTTCGCGATTTTCACGCTCGGACCGATCCTTTTTGCCTTCGTGCTCGCCTTCATGCATTGGGACGGCTCCAATCCAATGCGTTTTGCAGGCCTGGATAATTTCTGGCGGCTGTTCGAGGACAAGGCCTTCATCGCGGCCTTATGGAACACGGTCATTTACACTGTCGCATCGGTGCCGGCCACGCTTGCCTGCGCCCTGGGGCTCGCGATACTGCTCAACCAGAAAATCTTAGGTCGCAACTTCTTCCGCACGGCGATGTTCTTTCCCTATGTGGCGTCACTGGTTGCCGTGGCCGTCGTCTGGAACATGATTTTCAATCCGGAGATGGGTCCGGTCAACATGTTGCTCTATACGCTCGGTCTCGATCCCGCCGATATGCCGGGATGGGCGGCGGACCGGCATTGGGCAATGGTTACCGTCATCCTCTTTGGCGTGTGGAAGAGCATGGGCTACTACATGGTCATCTATCTCGCCGGGCTACAGGGCATCAATTCCGAGCTTTATGAAGCGGCCGGTCTTGATGGCGCCAATTCCTGGCAGAAATTCATCCACGTCACCCTGCCGCAGCTCGCACCGACGACTTTTTTCGTCACCGTCATGCTGACGATCCAGTCCTTCAAGGTTTTCGATCAGGTCTACATGATCACGCAGGGCGGACCGGGAACCTCGACGCTGGTTCTGGTCTATCACATCTACAACGAAGCCTTCATTTCTTGGGACCTCGGTTACTCCAGCATGATCGCCCTCGTCCTGTTCTTCCTCGTTCTCATCGTCACTATCGTCCAGTTCAAACGGCAGCGGGAGGATTGAGCCATGCGTATCATGGGCCGGAAAATCCCCGCCACCACGATCGGCATCTATTTCACGGTGATTATCGTCACCATCGTCATGCTCCTGCCGTTCGCATGGATGCTGTCGGCGTCGCTGAAGCTCAGCCGCGATGTCTTCGCCTTCCCGATCGAATGGATCCCTTCTCAGCCGCGCTGGGAGAACTATGTCGATATCTGGACGAAAATCCCACTGGCGCTGTTCATCTACAATACATCGAAGCTGACAATCATCGTCACGCTGCTGCAATTGCTGACATCCAGCTTTGCCGCCTATGCCTTCGCCAAGCTGCACTTTCCCTACAAGAACACGCTGTTTCTAGGCTATATCGCCACCATCGCCATGCCCTGGCAGGTCTATATGGTGCCGCAGTTTCTGCTGATGCGCGAATTCGGGCTCAACAACACCCATCTCGCGCTGATTTTCCTGCAGGCCTTCACCGCCTTCGGCGTTTTCCTGATGCGGCAGTTCTACATGTCGGTTCCGAACGAGCTTTGCGAAGCGGCCCGTATCGATGGCATGAACGAATACCAGATCTGGGCAAAGATCATGCTGCCGCTCTCGAAGCCGGCGCTCTCCACATTGACGATCTTCACCTTCGTCACGACGTGGAACGACTTCCTCGGGCCGATGATCTATCTCACCAAGACCGAGCTGAAGACCATCCAGATCGGCCTGCGCATGTTCATTTCGCAATATTCGGCGGAATACGGGTTGATCATGGCCGCCTCGGTTGTGGCGCTTATCCCGGTTCTCATCGTTTTCCTAGCATTGCAGCGCTTCTTCGTCGAAGGCGTCGCTTCCACTGGCCTCAAGGGTTGATTTCATGTTCGACTTGACCACGACCGTTCCGAACCCGATCACCGCTGCGGAAATCGACGCCGCGCTCGTAGCCGCCGTCGCACAGGTCCGGCGCAATCTGCCGCAGTTCACCTACGCGGCGCAGAACCACTCGAGCGTGAAGAATTTTTACCCCGCAGTCGCCAACGATCAATGGACCGCCGGTTTCTGGCCGGGACAGATGTGGCTCGCCTTCGAACATACCGGCGACAGGACCTTTCAGCACGCGGCGCAAATTCAGGTGCAGAGCTTTCTTCATCGGATCGAAAACCGCATAGAGACCGACCATCATGATATGGGTTTCCTCTATTCGCCCTCCTGCATCGCCGCATGGAAACTGGTGGGTGACGAGGATGGCAGACGAGCGGCGCTGATGGCCGCCGATCAGCTGATGGAGCGGTTCCAGCCGATTGGTCAATTCATTCAGGCCTGGGGTCGCCGGGATAATCCCAACGAATTTCGTTACATCATCGACTGCCTGCTGAACCTGCCGCTGCTTTATTGGGCAAGCCGGGAAACGGGCCGGGAAGATTATCGCACCGTCGCCCTTGCCCATGCCCGCACCACGCTCGCTCACTCTGTGCGGCCGGACGATTCCACCTATCATACATTCTATATGGACCCCGAGACCGGCGCACCGGTGCGCGGCGTGACGAAGCAAGGCTACAGCGACGAGAGCTACTGGGCGCGCGGACAGGCCTGGGGCATTGCCGGCATGGCCATTTCGTACCGCTACGAGCGACTTCCCGCCTATCGCGAAACGTTCGAGCGGCTTCTTGCCTTCTATCTGAAGCGCCTGCCTGATGATCTCGTGCCCTATTGGGACCTGGTCTTTGCGGATGGCGATGACGAGCCGCGCGACAGTTCGGCAGCGGCCATCGTCGCCTGCGGTCTGCTGGAAATGGCGGAGCTGGAAACGCGGGAAAAGGCCAAGGAGTATCGCGAGCTGGCGAGACGCATGGTGAAGAGCCTGATGGACAACTATTCGGTCCGCGACCCGGCGATCTCCAACGGCCAGCTTCTGCACGGCACCTATTCCAAGAAAACCGCCCACAATACCTGCCGGGGCGAAGGGGTCGATGAGTGCGTCTCCTGGGGTGATTATTATTATCTGGAAGCGCTGATCCGGCTTTCGCGCAACTGGTCTTCCTATTGGTGAGCGCGAGGAACAGATGGCAAGCATTTCCCTGAAAAAACTCAATAAAAGCTACGGCGCGCTCAAGGTCGTTCACGATATCGATCTGGATATTGCCGACAAGGAATTCATCATTCTGGTTGGCCCTTCCGGATGCGGCAAATCCACCACCCTGCGGATGATTGCCGGGCTGGAGGAAATTTCCGGCGGCGAATTGCGCATCGGCGAAGACGTGATGAACGATGTGCCCTCCAAGGACCGCGACATCGCCATGGTGTTCCAGAACTATGCGCTTTATCCGCACATGACCGTCTACAAGAACATGGCCTTCGGTCTCGAGCTTAGAAAAGCGCCGCGCGACCTCATCGATACGAAGGTGAAGGACGCGGCGAAAATTCTAGACATCACCCACCTGCTGAACCGCAAACCCAAGGCGCTATCCGGTGGCCAGCGCCAGCGTGTCGCGCTCGGCCGGGCGATGGTGCGCAATCCGGAAGTTTTTCTTCTCGATGAGCCGCTTTCCAATCTGGATGCCAAGCTGCGCGGCACCATGCGGTCGGAAATTTCCAAGCTTCACAAGCGGCTGGACGCCACCTTCATTTATGTGACCCACGATCAGGTTGAGGCCATGACCATGGCGGATCGCATCGTGGTGATGAAGGATGGCCATATCCAGCAGGTGGATACGCCCCAAAATCTATATGACCGGCCGATTAACATGTTCGTTGCAGGTTTCATCGGCGCACCGCAGATGAACATGCTTCCGGTGACGCTGCACCGCCAGGGCGACGGCTTTATCGCCATATTCGACGGCAACCCATTGCCGCTGCCGGCAGGTATCGATCCTGGGCGTGTACTTCCCTACGAAGGAAAACAGCTCGTTCTGGGCATTCGCCCTGAAAATTTCCACGAATTTGCTCCGGCGGATATCGATGCCGCCAATGTCTCTCCCTTCAAGGCGACAGTGGAATTGGCGGAGCCGATGGGATCGGAAGTGCATCTCAATCTCATCTCGGGCGGTCAAAACCTCGTCGCACGTGTTTCACCGCGCTTCCGGGCGAAGATCGGCGATCCCGTTGAGCTGGTGGCCGATCTGACGAATGCGCAGCTCTTTGATCCCGCCACCGAGCGATCGATCCTTTATTGAACGGGCCGGGAGAAAAGCGATGCAATGGCTGGAAGGATTATGGACGAAGGAAGGAGCCGGGATCGACAAGAACGCCCCGCCGCCTACCGGTCTCGCCCTGTTCCTCGATATTATCAGACGCGAATGGTGGGAGATGGTGAAGCTAAACCTCCTCTTTATCATCGCCAGCCTGCCGGTCGTAACGATGCCCGCAGCAATGTTGGCCATGGGCCGCGTCTGCGTTTCTTTCTCGAACGACGAAAATACCTATCTGCTGCGCGATTTCCTTGAAGCCTTGCGGACATTCGCCCTGCGCGGCACCGCGCTTGTGCTTCTCGCAGCGCTGGTGGTCGGTGGCGGTGGTTACGCAACTGTCAGCTATGCCGATGCTGCCCGGTCGCAACTCGCCTACAGTGTGCCTTTTGCGATCAGCCTCGCAGTCACACTGTTCCTCACCCTTCTCTGCGCCTATGCCACCGTTGTCCTGGCGAAGGAGGATTTGCCGCTTTTACAGACCCTGCGGCGTGCGGCGTTTCTGGCGCTCACCAGACCATGGCCGATGCTGGCGGCGCTCAGCTTCGTCGCGGCGCTCTGGATCGCGCATATCCTCTTCTATCCGGTGTCCGTGTTTATGCCGGCAACCATCAATTTTTCGCTCGGCATGTTCGCCCTGTGTTTCGCGGCGAGAAACGTCGCCGCGCAAACGCGCCTGCGGATATCAGAACGGGCGGGGAGCGGCGTTTAAGACATACCAAAATCAAACGACATCAGTCAGGGAAGGAGAAACGGGCTATGGAGTTTAAAACAACCAGACGTGCATTTGCTCTGGCAACCGCCGGTCTCGGCATTGCCATGGGTATGGGAGGAACAGCATTCGCCGCGGGCGATGCCCCCGTCACCTTGAAATGGGCCCTATGGGATCTGGATAAGGGCGCTTACTTCAAGCCCTTGATGGAGGCCTATAAGCAGAAGCATCCGAATGTCACGTTCGAGGTGGTGGACCTCGGCTCGCAGGACTATACGCAGATGATATCCACGCAGTTGACTGGCGGCTCGAAGGACATTGACGTCGTTACCATCAAGGACGTTCCCGGATACGCCAATCTGGTCCGCGCCGGCAACATCACCGATCTCAGCGACTTCATCAAGGATCAGAAGATCGAGACGGCACCCTATGGCGGCCTGATCGAGGAACTGACCATTGACGGCAAGGTATACGCCCTGCCGTTCCGCTCCGATTTCTGGGTGGTCTATTACAACAAGGATATTTTCGACAAGGCAGGCGTGCCTTATCCAACCAATGACATGACCTGGGCGCAGTTCGATGAAACAGCCGGCAAGCTGAAGGGCGGCATGGGCGCGAACCGCATTTACGGCGCTCTGTTGCACACTTGGCGTTCGACGGTGCAACTGCCCGGCATTCAGGATGGAAAACACACGATGGTTGATGGAAACTATGAGTTCCTGAAACCCTGGTATGAGCGTGCGCTTGCCCTGCAAAAGACCGGCGCGATACCGTCCTACGCCTCGCTGAAGACATCCAATACCCATTACTCCGCGCTGTTCTTCAACGGAACGATCGGCATGCTGCCGATGGGCACCTGGTTCGTCGGAACCCAGATCGCCAAGGTGAAATCGGGCGAGTCGAAAAGCGCCAACTGGGGTATCGTGAAATTCCCCCATCCCGATGGCGTGGCGGCAGGTGCGACGGCCGCGCAGATTGCCGGACTGTCGGTCAACACTAATTCCGGCCATAAGGAAGCGGCGCTGGATTTCATTCAGTTCGTGACCGGGCCTGAGGGAGCGGCCATCATTGCCTCCACCGGCACTTTCCCTGCACTCCGAACCGACGATGTGGCTGAGAAGATCGCATCGCTGCCGGGCTTCCCGCAGGATCAGGGCAGCAAGGACGCGTTGCAGGCGGGCAAGGCCTATCTGGAAATGGCGGTCAACCCGAATGCAGCCAAGATCGAAGTCGTTCTGAACCGTGTCCATGACGCACTGATGACCGACAATATTTCAATCGATGACGGCATCAAGGACATGAATGACGGCGTCAAGGCCATCAAATAATTGCCATGGGCCGCAGGCGGAAAGCCTGCGGCCTTTTTCCTGACCCAAGAATTCCGGACATTCGTCACCGTGCCCCATGAAACCGCCGCAGCCAATCCGCTCTTTCACAATCCGCTTTCAAGCAGGGACGATCTCGCAAAGGCTGTGATTGATCTCTTCAATCCGCTGCTTGCCTGTTTTTCGGCGGGCGGCGCGCGCGTGCAGTTGGGCGCGACAGGCGCGATATTTGATTACCCGGCTGCCGAACTGGAAGGCTTTGCCCGACCGTTATGGGGCATCGTACCCCTTGCCGCCGGCGGCTATGACTTTCCGCACTGGGATCTCTACCGGCGCGGATTGGCCAATGGCACCAACCCGGCCCACCCCGAATATTGGGGTGACACCGCAGACCGGCACCAACGATTGGTGGAGCTGGCGGCAATAGGCTTTGCACTCGCCATGGTTCCCGAACACATCTGGGAGCCGCTTGCGGAAACGGATAGAAAGACCGTCACGGTCTACCTTCTGGCGGCGCGCGAGCGGGAATTCGTCGATAATAACTGGAAGTTTTTCCGCGTTCTGATCGATCTCGGGCTGGAGCGGGTGGGTGTCGAATTCGACACGGCCAAGACCCATGCATATCTCGACGAAATAGAGGCATTTGATATCGGCAATGGCTGGTATCGTGACGGGCCGGTACGGCGTGTCGACCACTATATTCCCTTCGCCATGCATTTTTATGGGCTGATCTATACCGTGCTTGCGAAAGACGATGAGGCGAGAAAAAAACGGCTCATCGAACGCTCGAGAGTTTTCGCCCGCGACATGCGCCATTGGTTCGGGCCGGACGGGGCCTCGCTCGCCTTCGGGCGCAGCCAGACATACCGGTTTGCGGCGGGTGGTTTCTGGGGTGCACTCGCCTTTTCCGGCTTGCAGGCGCTGCCATGGCCAGAGATCAAAGGTTATTACATGCGGCATATCCGCTGGTGGTCGAAGCGGCCGATCGCGGATCGCGATGGCGTACTTTCCGTGGGATACGGCTATCCGAACCTTTTAATGAGCGAGAGCTACAATTCTCCCTGCTCGCCCTACTGGGCGCTCAAATTCTTCCTGCCGCTGGCGCTGCCCGCCGATCATCCCTTCTGGACGGCGGAAGAGACCAGATCAGAAGAATTCGCCGAACCCGTTTCATTGCCGGAACCGGGCATGGTTGCTTTCCATACGCCCGGCAACGTCGTTGTTCTATCCTCGGGGCAGCAGCACGACAGGATGCGCGGCGCGCAGGAAAAATATTCGAAATTCGTCTATTCCACCCGTTATGCCTTCAATGTCGAGGCGGATGACCGGCATTTTGCCGCCGCAGCTTTTGACGGCATGCTCGGTCTTTCCGACGATGGTGTACACTTCCGTACGCGCGAGACGATGGAAGAGGCATTGATTGCCGGAGACTGCCTCTATTCCCGCTGGAGGCCATGGGCGGGTGTGGAGATAGAGACCTGGCTCGTGCCGCATAATCCGTGGCATATTAGGCTGCACCGCATCCGGACCCCACGCGCGCTGCAAACATCGGAAGGCGGATTTGCCATAGAGCGCGCCGATTTCAACCGTGACCGAACAGAAGCGGGAGAATGCCGCGCTGTATGCTACGGCCAAAGCGACACAAGCGTCATTGTCGATCTTTCGCTCGGGGCTCGTCGTGAAGGACTGTGCCATCAGGCCATTGCCAACACCAATCTCATCCACGCCAGAACCCTCGTGCCGCAATTGCGTGGCACCGTTCCATCAGGCGAAACGCTGCTTGTTACGGCCTGCATGGCGCTACCCGCCGGCAAGGCGGCAGAAGCGGCATTGGTGACCTTACCGGATGCTCCCGATCTCACCGCGCTGGAAGAGATGTTCAGGCTTGAGGGACGTCGCGTTTCCGCCTTTGCACTCGATGAAAGCCGTGCAGGCTTGCCATTATGACAGACGAAACCCAGACTGTTTTCCAACGGCTGGATCGGCTGAATATCCTGACCTGGGAACGAAAACAGGAAGATATCGACCGTCCCGACCATCAGGCGCTGTTGCGCGGTCTTGAGCGCTCGGCCAATGCCAGTTTCGGGCAGGGCGTCTACATCGCCGCAAAAGCCGAGTTGCATACGGACAGGCTGGTGATGGGCGCGCAGTCCTGGATTGCCGGTTACGCAATCGTGCGCGGTGATATCGAACTTGGAGAAAACGTCTCGATCAACCCCTATGCCTGCCTTTCCGGCAGGGTGAAGATCGGTAATGGTGCGCGCATCGCCTCGCATGTCAGCATCGTCGGCTTCAATCACGGTTTTGACGATACCGACACCCCCATCTATCGCCAGCCGTTGACCTCGCTCGGCATAGATATCGGCGACGATGTCTGGATCGGCGCCAACGCAGTCGTGCTGGACGGCGTGAAGATAGGGCGCGGAGCGATTATTGCCGCGGGCGCGGTGGTGGCGAAAGACGTTCCCGCCTTGGCTGTTGCCGGTGGTGTTCCCGCCCGGGTTCTGAAATATCGCGGGGAAAAGGCAGATACGCCCAAGGTGCCTGAAACCGATCGCCTGTTGCGAGAACTCGGCGAGGAAATTGCCGGCGACTGGCTTGCCGCCATTCGCTCCTATGATGAGGGGGGCTCCTATCGTTCAGCCGATGCATCCGGACATGAGGTCGAAAACGCCAGGCATCTGTGTGATGCTATCGAGATCGCCGCAGCCTTCGGGCAGCAAGAGACCGCCTTCGACGTCGAAAGAACCGTGGCTGGCCTTCATGCTATGCAGGATACCCAAACAGGACTGTTTTTCTCTGCCAACCGCCGCCCTTCATCGCCGCCGCAACAGGACCCAACGGTCCTCTACAATATTCTGGCTGTCGGATATGCGCTCGAATGTCTTGGCGCCGGCCCGAAACAGCAGATTGCTTTCGTGGAGGAGATGCGTGCCGACGCCCTCATTCTTCTTCTGGAAGAACTCCCCTGGCAAAACCGGGCATGGCATTGCGGCGCTACTATCGACGCCATCTCCACCGCGCTTTATTTCAACCGGCGCTACTTCGTATCCGGCGACAATCTCGCCGTACTATTTGGCTGGCTGATGGTGAATGCGGACAGAACTACCGGTCTCTGGGGTGACGCGACGACCGAGCAGGGCCTGCTGCAACCGGTCAACGGCTTTTACCGCCTCACCCGCGGCTCTTACGCCCAGTTCGGCCTGCCCGTTCCCTATCCGGAAGCGGCAGTCGACTCGGTCATCGCCAATTATCGCGCCTATGGCGGTTTTCAGGGTACGGAGTTTAACGCCTGCAACCTGCTCGATACGGTCCATCCCCTGCTTCTCTGCCTGGAACAGACGGATCACAGGCGGGACGAGGCAAAAGAGATCGCCCGTGAAGTTCTGAGACGCAATAGGGGGCGCTGGCAGAAAGGCAGCGGATTTGCCTTCGCGGAAGGGCATCCTGCCGGACTACAGGGCACAGAAATGTGGATGTCTGTTCTCTGGCTTTCGGCGAGGCTCCTCGGTGAACAACAGCTTCTGCCATTCCAACCGAGAGGCATTCATCGCTTTGAACCAGTGGAAATCCTCGGCGGCTGCCGCAGATTATGTACAAATATGAATGCACATCTTGGAGTTGATTTCATTTCCTCTTGATTTACCTTGTGTATTTCCGATGATGTAAGACGGACTTGCTAAACAACCGACTCTGTACTCGATGAGTCGTGCAAATGAACATAACAAACGCCAAACAGAAATTGCTTGATTTTATGTCTGTCCGGTCCGACAATCCGGACTTGGTGAAAGCGCAATATCGCGCCTTCACCCGGCAGATGCCGATGATGTATTTCATACTGATTTCAAGTACATGGGCGCTGGCGACTACACATCTGCAACTGGCGCCGTTTTGGCTCACCATTGGAATTCCGGCTTTTTTTACACTCGGCTGCACCGTCAGGATCGCGTTCTGGTGGAGGACCCGCGGTATCGATCCCGCGCCGAAGGTGGCTCATGCAGCGCTTCAGCGCACAAATCGCCTGGCGGCCGGCATTGCCGTGGTATTTACGCTCTGGTCTTTTCTGCTGGTGCCGTATGGGGACGCCTATACGCAATCCCACGTCGCCTTCTACATGGCGATTACCGTCATATCCTGCATCTTCTGTCTGATGTATGTGCGTTCGGCGGCGTTCATGGTCACGGCCATCGTCAACGGCGCCTTCGTCATCTTTTTTTTGGCCTCACAGCAACCGACATTCATCGCCATTGCCATCAATGTTCTGTTGGTCTGTGCGGGCATGATGTCCATCCTGTTGACCAACTACCGCAATTTCGAGCGCATGATTGTTTCGCAGCAGCGCACGGAAGCGCTGAACAATGAGAACCTGCTGCTTGCCAATATTGACAGCCTGACGGAACTGCCTAACCGCCGCGCCTTTTTCGCCCATCTGGAAGCCGAGATCGAGAAAGCAAGGGTGGCGGGAACGCGGCTGGCGCTGGGCGTTATCGATCTCGATGGGTTCAAGCCGGTTAACGACCTTTACGGCCATTCCGTGGGCGACAGGTTGCTCGTCAGCGTCAGCAAACGTCTCACAGATACTCTGACGACCAGCAGGGCATTTAGACTTGGCGGAGACGAATTTGCGATCGTTGCCCCCATCATACCTGACGATGCACAACTCGTTGCAAATGCGAACGTGATCTCGGAACGGTTGAGGGAGGCCTATCATCTTCCCGAGGGGACTGTGCATGTCGCTGCTTCCATGGGCATCGCCGTATTTCCGTGCCTTGCTCTGACGCTTGAGCAACTTTTCGACCGTGCGGACTATGCGTTGTATCACGCCAAGAAAACCCGGCGCGGCGATGCCGTCCTCTTCGATGCGGAGCACGAAAAGCAGATCAATATCGAAGCTCGTATCGAACATCTGCTCAAGCAGAAAGAGATAGAAAACGAGCTTTCAGTCGTGTTCCAACCGATCGTCGACATACGCGATGGAAGAGCTGCGGGCTTTGAAGCACTGGCGCGCTGGCACAGCCCGGTCCTTGGGCATGTCCCGCCTGCCCAGTTCTTCGCCATTGCCGAGCGGGCCGGTATCGTCAGCTCGCTGACGCGGCCTCTTCTTCGAACCGCTCTCGCTTCCGCATCGGTATGGGAGCCATCCCTTAGACTGTCCTTCAACCTCTCGGCCCATGACCTCAATTCCTGCGAAGGCGTGCTGTCATTGATCGGCATCATCGAAAACAGCGGCTTCGACGCAACACGTATTGACCTTGAAATTACCGAAACGGCCTTTGCGCATGATTTCGAACAGGTCAGGCAGTCGGTCGAAATGCTGCGGCGGCTCGGTTGCGGCATTTCGCTGGACGATTTCGGCACCGGTTATTCCAGCCTGACACGGCTGCACGCTCTCCCCCTCACCAAGATCAAGATTGACCGCAGCT
Source organism: Agrobacterium sp. K11 (assembly GCF_059429395.1). Taxonomy (NCBI): domain Bacteria; kingdom Pseudomonadati; phylum Pseudomonadota; class Alphaproteobacteria; order Hyphomicrobiales; family Rhizobiaceae; genus Agrobacterium; species Agrobacterium sp. K11. The sequence goes on from NZ_JCAHRB010000008.1 coordinate 91,235, forward strand.
TCGTCACGGATCTGCACGAAAAGCCAGCCAGCTACAAAATCGTTAAATCGCTGCTCACGCTCAGCCGCGACATGGGGTTGGAATGCGTGGTGGAAGGGGTCGAAACACTGGAGGAACTCGCGGCCCTTGAAGGTCTCGGTGCTACGCTGGTGCAGGGTTATATCTATGCGGCACCACTACGAGAACAGGATGTCCGTGAGTTTCTTTCCGGACAGGCAAAAAAGCACATGATCCTGTCAGCCTGAAGTGGCCTGGGTTTTTCGGCCCCGATTTTCCGGCTGCGATGCCTGCCTGCTGATGTTGATCCGGGGAAGGACAGGAAACAGGGCTCGGCTACTTCTATCATGGCGTAGAAATGTCTGCTTTGAATAGACATGTTTGCTTTTTCTGCCCGGCAGGTTTTTAGCGTCCGCCTTGTTTTCCGCGCAATCCAGGCGCAGTATAGGCTTCGTTGTGCTGGCAGCACGGCTCCCCGGTGTCAGAGAGGCACCGCCTCTTCTTCGTTGTCCTTTAGTGAATGTTTGCGCTGACGGTGCCGTATTTCTTTGCGGTAATCACCGAGATGTCACCTATTGCGGCACGAGCATGCTGGTTGACGGGCGATTACGCTGCCACCAGTTGCACAACGCAGACCATCTGCATTTCTCGAGTGCCATTTCATGGCATCTGGTCGTTTCGCTCCTGGATTTTCTTGGTACCACCCGGACACGACACCGCATTTAGTCCTTAGGGATGTCTGGCTCAAGCACCACTCCGATCGATAGGGACTTTCGACCGAGAGACAGGAACGCAGCAGTCGCAATGTAGAATAAAACCGGCTCCACGCGGATCAAAGCCGCGCTGAAGCCTCGGATGAAAGGCAAGACCATGAATAGTTATAACGACCAAAGACGCCAGGCGCTCAGGATCGAAGTTTGGGAGAACGAAGGCGGGACTTCCGTCGCCGATACGGTTGACTCCCAATATGGAAGAAGGATCGAGAGGGACCAAACCTGGACCATATATCATGTATTCACCGGTGTGCCGGTACGGGTGGGTGGCCGCAGGCTGACTGAACTCAGCATATCGGAAGCAACCGATGGCATGCTTTCACTCAATCGTCGTAACGTTTTGCGAAGGGAAGAACGCAGCAGGTGTGAAGCATGACACTGGCTTTCCCCAACTCGGCCCGCAGTTTTGACGATGTGCGTAAAGCTGTGCGGTTTTTCGGCCATGACGGCATGTTCGAAATCCGGTTTTTTGTCGAAGCCGCTGCACTCGCTAAGGGCGGCGTGCATGCAACAGGCATGTCGGAAGCCCAATGCCTTTCGTCTTTTGACGCAATGCGCACGCCGATCTACGAGGCTGCCAAGAAGGTGTATGCCAAGTACCGGCGCAATTTGAACGTCCTGACGACTTCCGACTTCGGCTAGAGCACATCCTGTTTAAACAAAATTGTCTGACGTGCTCTAGCTATTTGTTTTTACGCATTTTCCGGGCGTAAAACTGCTACGCACTTTAGGAAATGCGCGACCATTGCGGGATCATGGAATGGCGCGCGGGCCGGCGGCTACGGTTGCGACGTCGCGAGCCAATGCATCATCGATTTCAGTTGGTGACACCTGAAGGAACTGGCGGCGGTTCATGGCGACAGCGACCGCGGGAATCTCTAGATGGGTTCCCACGCGGCGATACGCCGTGAAGCTGAGGCCCTCTATCAATTCCTCGTCTATGACCAGGCGATAAGTGCCCGCTCCCAAGGGTTCCGAAAGGGCCTCCAGACGGAACGGATGCGTGAATGTGATTTCGGTCTCTGTGGTTCTTTCGATCATGTCCAACACCGCTTTCGGTTGCGTTAAAACCCGCACAGTTACAGCCGGTTATCGCAACTATGCGCCGATCAGGATGTAAACGATCAACGCCACACTTGCCGCAGACAAGACGTAGCCAGCCAGCGTTGCGAGATTCTGTTTTGTCGGTTGGTGGAATATGGAAGACATGGCGTCCTCCTTTGTCGGGGCCAGGGTATTCAACCCTTAAACAGCAGCGCCCGTACTATAGCTGCTGGAACAAACACAGTGGACCCGTTTCATTCGTTTAGCAATGAAACAATCCTGATAATCCGAGGTGCTGATCGAAGACACCTCTATGTGAAGGCGAGGAGCGCCGTCACTCGTCTCGCGATTGCCCTTCTCCGTCGGAAGGCCGCAAAAGTCTCCGATATGCCAAAATTCGAATGCCTCACCAAATGATCTTGACAGGGGGCAAGTTTTGGATTTCCTTGTAAACCGGTTTAGTAAATCGCTTTACAAGCTCTATCAAGAGGCCAAAGGCCCACGGGAACAGGAACGGGAAGAATGATGGCGCCAAATCGCGCGACCAGTCTGAAGGATGTTGCCCGCACGGCGGGTGTTTCCGTCGCTACGGTGTCGCGGCTGCTCAACGGCTCACTGGAATTGCCTGCGGACACGAAGGCCCGCATCGAAGACGCCATTCGCCAGCTCAACTATGTTCCTAACCCGCATGCCCGGCGTCTGAGCCGTGGGCGCTCCGATACGATCGGTCTCGTCGTTCCCGATATCGGCAACCCGTTCTTCGGCATGCTGGTTGCAGCAGTGGAAGAGGAGGCAGACAGGCGCGGTCTTGCCGTATCGCTTTTCGCAACGTTGAACCGGCCGGGACGCGAACTGTCCTATCTGCGGCTTCTTGCCCGCAACCATGTCGACGGGCTGGTCTTCGTTACCAACCACCCCGATACGGACGAGCTTGCCGAGCTTATCAGCGCCACCGGCAAAGTCGTTGTGGTCGATGAAGACGTCAGTGGGGCATCCGTGCCGAAGCTGTTCTGTGACAATGAACAGGGCGGCCGCTTGGCTGGTGAACACCTTGCCGGATATGGCCACGAACGCGTACTTTATGTCGGCGGCCCGGCAGAGATGCTCAGCACGCAGCGGCGTTTCCTTGGGTTGGAGGCAGCGTTGCGGACACATTGCGGCTCCGAGCCGTCGATCATGCGCTATTGCGGCGACTATACCGCGGAGTTCGGTCGCGAGGCGGCCTTGCGTTTTCTTTCCGAAGGCCGTCCCGCCACGGCAATTTTCGCGAGCTCCGACGAAATCGCCATCGGGATGATTGAAGTCTTGCGGGCGCAGGGTGTGCGCATTCCGCAGGACGTATCGATGATCGGCTTCGACGATGTCGGCCCGCTGCATCTGTTCGATCCGCCGCTTACCGCCATTCGCCAGCCGGTCAGGGCCATTGGCCAGCGCGCCCTGTCGTTGCTCGCCGAAACCAATTGGGAACAGGAAACTCCGGCCCATCCGGAAGAGCTGCTTCCCGTAGAAATCGTCGTGCGGAGCTCCGTTGCGCCGCCGTCGAAACAATAATTGCGACGGACAAAACCAACAGAGGAAGAACGCAAATGACAATAATCAAACGCAGATATTTCTCCGCAGCCCTTGCCGCCACCTTTCTGGCCGGGGCGACGCTTTCCGCCGGCATTGCCGGTGCCGCGGAAAAGACGATAGCCCTGGTGCAGATCAACCAGCAGGCCATCTTTTTCAACGACATGAACAAGGGTGCGGAAAAGGCGGCGAAGGAAGCGGGCGTCAAGCTCGTCATCTTCAATGCCAATAACGATCCGGCAGCGCAAAACAGCGCCATCGAGACCTATATCCAGCAGAAGGTCGATGGGATCGCGGTCGTTGCCATTGATGTCAACGGCATCATGCCTGCGGTAAAGCAGGCCGCCGAAGCGAACATCCCAGTGGTCGCTATCGACGCAATATTGCCGGAAGGGCCTCAGAAGGCACAGATTGGCGTCGACAATGCCAAGGCTGGTGCCGACATGGGCAAGTTCTTCGTCGACTATGTGAAGTCAGACATGGGCGGCAAGGCCAAGATCGGCGTCGTCGGGGCCCTCAACTCATTCATACAGAATATCCGCCAGAAGGGCTTTGAGGACACGCTCAAGGATCAGCCCGGCATCACGGCGGCTGGCGTCGTTGACGGACAGAACGTGCAGGATACGGCTCTTTCCGCAGCGGAAAACCTCATAACCGGCAATCCGGATATGACCGCAATCTACGCAACGGGTGAACCGGCCCTTCTCGGCGCCGTCGCTGCCGTCGAAAGCCAGAGCAAGCAGAAGGACATCAAGGTCTTCGGCTGGGATCTGACCAAGCAGGCGATCGCTGGCATCGACGCTGGTTATGTCGCGGGTGTCATTCAGCAGGACCCGGCGGCCATGGGTGCTGCGGCCGTCAAGGCGCTGAAGACTGTTTCTGATGGTGGCAGTGTCGAAAAGACGATTGCCGTGCCCGTGACCATCGTCACCAAGGCCAATGTCGAGCCCTACCGGGCGGTCTTCAAATGATCGCCGGCGGACAGCACCCAACCGCTGTCACCGGCGCTGGGGGAGATATTCTCCCCCAGCATCTCTCCGGTGCGGCGCAAGAACCGCGCGTCTCGCTTCGCGGTATCGTAAAAACCTTCGGTTCACATCAGGCGCTGCGCGGCGTCGATCTCGACATCTATCCCGGTGAATGCCTGGGCCTTGTCGGTGACAACGCGGCTGGAAAATCGACGCTGACGAAGGTTATTTCCGGAACCTACATTCCCGATGAAGGATCCATTACGCTCGAAGGGGAAGAGGTCCGTTTCTCCGGTCCCGCCGATGCGCGCAATCGCAATATCGAGATGGTCTTTCAGGATTTGAGCCTCTGTGACCATATAGACGTGATCGGCAACCTGTTTCTTGGGCGCGAGATCACCAAGGGTCCGTTCCTCGACCGGCAGACGATGTTGGCCGAGGCCCGCAAGATGCTCGACGCGCTGGAAATCCGTATTCCAAGGTTGACGGCCAAGGTGGAAAAACTCTCCGGCGGACAGCGGCAGGCAATCGCAATCGCCCGTGCGGCGTCCTTCAATCCCAAGGTCCTGATCATGGACGAACCCACTTCGGCGCTTGCCGTAGCAGAGGTGGAGGCCGTTCTGGCGTTGATCAACCGGGTCAAGGCCAAGGGCGTGTCCGTCATCCTCATCACTCATCGTCTTCAGGATCTGTTCCGCGTGTGTGATCGCATCGCCGTCATGTACGAGGGAACGAAGGTCGCCGAACGGCAGATCAACGAAACCAGCCTCGAAGACCTCGTCAAACTGATCGTGGGAGGTCGCCATTGACCGTCTACACTGAACGCGCCAAGGGCTCACCCGTCGCCGATTTCATCGCCGAAAACGCGCAGGTCTTGTCCATAACGGCCTTTTTCATCGCCTGCATGCTGTTCTTTGCCGTAAGCACGGATACGTTCCTGACGGCAGGCAACCTGCTGAACGTCGTGCGTCAGGCCGCTCCCATCCTCATCGTTTCCGTCGCCATGACGCTTGTCATCATCACCGGCGGCATCGACCTGTCGGTCGGCTCCATGGTTGCGCTGATCAACGCCGTCGGTGCCATCCTCATGGCGGCGGGCTATCCGTGGCCTCTGGTGCTGGTCGCCATGCTCATGCTCGGAGCCGTGCTTGGTCTCTTGCAGGGCTGGTTCATTGCCTATCAGGGCATTCCGGCCTTCATCGTTACGCTCGCAGGCTTGTCCATCCTTCGAGGGGTCGCACTCTATATCACCCAAGGGTATTCGGTGCCGATTCCGGATGCGCCCGGCTTCTTTTTTCTCGGTCGCGGAGACCTGTTCGGTTTCCCGGTGCCGGCGCTGATCGGTATCCTCATCACTGTCGTGGCCTATGTGGTCATTTCGTCCACCCGCTACGGACGCCGGGTCGTGGCGGTAGGCTCCAATCTGGAGGCTGCCCGTCGTGTGGGTATGCCGGCAAAATGGATCCTTGCATCGGTCTATCTGGTCGCAGGCGTGGCATCCGCAATCGCTGGGCTGCTGATCGCGTCACGCCTTGGCTCGGGTTCCTCCAATGCTGCTGTCGGCTTTGAGCTGCAGGTCGTGGCAGCGGTTGTGCTTGGCGGCACATCTTTGATGGGCGGACGCGGAACCATTCTCGGCTCCGTGCTTGGCACCATGACCATTGCCGTGATCGGCAACGGGCTGATCCTGATGCATATTTCGCCCTTTTTCACACAGATCGTCACGGGCGCGATCATTCTTGCCGCTATCTGGCTCAACACACGCATCTTCACCACCAACTTCCGCTTGGGTTCCAGAAAAAAGGGTTGAGGCCATGGTGGATGAACTCTCGAAAGGCCATATTCGCTCCGGCAATTTCATGACGGTTGCCGGCCCCGTCCCGGTGGAAAAGCTCGGCGTGACGCTGATGCACGAGCATATTCTCAACGATTGCCGCTGCTGGTGGCACGCACCGAAAACGCCGGAGCGGCAATATCTGGCAGAGGGCTTGGTCTGCCAGGAAATCCTCGGCGAACTTCGCCAGGATCCCTTCGTCAACAAGCACAACATCACGCTGGATGATGAGCCGCTTGCGATTAAAGAACTGCATGAATTCGCCGCTCAGGGCGGCCATACAGTGGTGGAGCCGACCTGCCAGGGTATCGGCAGAAATCCGCTTGCCCTCAGGCGGATATCCGAGGCGACCGGGCTCAACATCGTGATGGGGGCGGGTTATTATCTGGCCTCCTCCCATCCTGAGAAAGTGGCAGCGCTCAGCATCGACGACATCGCCAATGAAATCGTTCACGAGGCGCTTCAGGGCGTCGACGGAACCGGCGTGAAAATCGGTCTGATCGGAGAGATCGGTGTGTCCTCGGACTTCACCCCCGAGGAGCAAAAATCGCTGCGGGGTGCGGCGAGGGCGCAGGCCCGTACAGGTTTGCCCCTCATGGTGCATCTTCCGGGCTGGTTAAGGCTGGGTCACAGGGTTCTCGATGTAGTCGAGCAGGAAGGCGCGGATGTCAGTCACACCGTTCTGTGTCACATGAACCCGTCGCATGATGACCTTGGCTATCAGGGAGAACTTGCCGGCCGCGGTGCCTTCATCGAATACGACATGATCGGCATGGATTTCTTCTATGCCGATCAGCAGGTCCAATGCCCGAGTGACGACGAAGCGGCCAAAGCCATCGTCCAGCTGGTGGAGCGCGGATATCTGGACCGCATCCTGCTTTCCCACGATGTTTTCCTGAAGATGATGCTGACGCGGTATGGCGGCAATGGTTACGCCTATATCCTCAAGCATTTCCTGCCGCGATTGAAGCGGCATGGTCTGGATGACCTCACCTTGCAAATCCTCATGCGGGATAACCCGCGCTCGGTCTTCCAGGCGAAACCGTGACGAACCCATAGAAATGGAACGAAAAATGACAAAAAAAATACTTCTCGTGGGCGAAAGCTGGGTCAGCTCCGCCACTCACTACAAGGGCTTCGACCAGTTCGGCAGCGTCACCTTTCACTTGGGCGCGGAACCTCTGGTAAAGGCGCTCGAAGGTAGTGAATACGAGCTGACCTACCTGACGGCTCATGATGCTGTCGAGAAACTTCCCTTCGATATGGCGGGGCTGGATGCGTATGACGCGATCATCCTCTCTGACATCGGTGCCAACTCGCTGCTTTTGCCGCCTGCGGTTTGGCTGCACTCGAAAACCGTTCCAAACCGTCTGAAGCTTCTCAAGGCATGGGTCGAAAAGGGTGGCGGTCTGCTGATGGTTGGCGGATATTTCTCGTTCCAGGGTATCGATGGCAAGGCCCGGTGGCGTCGCACCCCCGTGGAAGATACGCTTCCCGTGACCTGCCTGCCATGGGATGATCGCGTTGAAATTCCGGAAGGATCGACGGCCGACATTCTGATGCCGGATCATCCTACCGTTGCAGGTCTTTCCGGCGAATGGCCGCTTCTCCTCGGTGTCAATGAGGTAGAGGTGCGCGAGCGTGCGGATGTGGACGTGGTCGCCCGCCTGCCTGCGGAGCAGGGCGGTCATCCGCTTCTGGTCACCGGCGTTTTTGGAAAGGGTCGGACAGCGGCGTGGACATCCGACATTGGTCCGCACTGGCTCTCTCCCGCCTTCTGCGAATGGCAGGGCTACGGCCGTTTGTGGAAAAACATTCTGGGCTGGCTGACAGAAGCTCGCTGAGCGCTGCGGCAGGTATCGGTGGAGAGGATCGTCAGTTGGACAAAATATCCGCGAGCTCAAGGATATCGGGAAAGGCTGAAAGCGTGCCCCGACGACTGACGGTCAGCGCAGATGCCTTTGCGCCATGCCTCAACGCCCGTTCATCCACACTGACGTTTCTCAACGCGGCGGAGGCCAGCGTGACGGCCATGAAGCAATCGCCAGCACCCGTCGTGTCGACAACGCCAGTTTTTTCGGCGGGCACGGTCAGGCATTGGTTTGTCGTGCCGAGCATCGAACCCTCGCCGCCAAGGGTGAGGATGACCTGGCGGACACCGGCTGAAATGAGCAATTTTATCGCTGTCGAGCCGGTATCCCCGGTCAGGGCGGCCGCTTCGCCGCGGTTGAGGAAAGCGATGTCCGTGAGCGGCCAGAGACTTTCAAACCAGGGTTGGAGAGGTGACGGATTGAATGCGGTGATCATTCCCGTTGCCTTTGCCTGCGACAGTGCGAGACGGGTGGTTGTTTCACCCAGATTGCCTTGCACGACGAGAAGGTCGCCGGGGCTGGCTGTACCAAGGGTTCCGGCCACGTCTTCCGGGGTCAGGGATTGTGCGCAGGCAGTGGTCGTGACGATGCTGTTTTCACCATCGGGCGTGTTGAAGATGATGGAGAGATCGCTGGTCTGCCCATCCATGCCAATGAGGTCGGCGGTCAGAGGTTCGGTTGCAAGGCGGGCGCGGATGGTCGCAGACCTGTCATCTGTACCTACAGCAGCAGTCAATGTGGTATCGAGCCCGCATCGGGCCATGACAATGGCTTGATTGCAGCCTTTTCCGCCAAGATCGCGGAAGGCCTGCCGGCCGAAAATCGAAGCCCCGGCTTCCGGCAGGGCGGAAACGGAATAGGTTTCGTCGAGCGCGATATTGCCGATGACGAAGGCACGCATGAAAAACTTTCGAGAGGACAAGGCATGCAGATCATATCCGACAATAGGGCGAACGCCATCCAAGAAATCTTTGGTCGTGACAAGGCCTTGATCGGCATGGTGCATTGCCCGCCGTTTCCCGGAGCACCAAGGTATCGTGGCGCGGCCATGGATGCCATCTACGACGTCTGCATGCGCGATGCCGAGGCTTTGATCGAAGGCGGTATGCATGGTCTTCTCGTTGAAAACCATGGCGATATTCCCTTTTCCAAGCCGGACGATATCGGTCATGAGACAGCTGCCTTCATGAGCGTGGTGACTGACCGGGTCGCGCGGGCGACTGGCGTTCCGCTCGGTATCAACGTGCTTGCCAATGCGCCGATCCCGGCTTTCGCCATTGCCATGGCAGGCGGGGCGAAATTCATCCGCGTCAACCAGTGGGCCAATGCCTATGTCGCCAACGAGGGTTTCATGGAAGGGCGTGCGGCGGAAGCGATGCGTTATCGATCCCTGCTCAGGGCCGAGCACATAAAGGTTTTCGCCGACAGCCACGTCAAGCACGGCGCGCATGCGATCACGGGTGATCGTAGCATCGATGAGCTGACCCGCGACCTTGCCTTCTTTGATGCGGATGCGGTGATCGCTACTGGTCAGCGAACCGGCAACAGCGCAACGATGGCGGAAATCGAAGAGATCGGGCAGGCCACACATCTTCCGCTTCTGGTCGGTTCTGGCGTTGGGGAAGCCAATATCGTTGAAATCCTGAAGCGCACCAGCGGTGTCATCGTCGCTTCGTCGCTAAAACAGGGCGGTGTCTGGTGGAACCCTGTCGAGCCTGCCCGTGTGCGATCGTTTGTTGAGGCGGCGCAGCCAGGGCTTTCGGGTTGAGGGCAAACGGGAAATGATGATGACGCAAACTCTTTCGATCAACGGGCAGCGACTTATCGATCGACTCGACCGGTTTGCGCAAATAGGCGCGACGGCAAAGGGTGGCGTCAACCGCCAGGCCTTGACCGGCCTCGACCGGCAGGCGCGGCAATTGCTGACGGAGTTGGCGCTGCAGCGGGGCTTCAAGGTCTTTCAGGACCCGATTGCCAATCTGTTCATTCGCCGCGAGGGGCGCAACCCGGATCTGTCGCCGCTGCTTATCGGAAGTCATCTCGACAGTCAGCCTGCAGGCGGTCGTTTTGACGGTGCGCTCGGCACGCTCGCAGCTTTTGAGGTTCTGGAAACACTCGAAGATTGCGGGGTGGAAACCGAGCGGCCGGTGGAGGTCGTGTCGTTCACGAATGAAGAGGGCTGCCGCTTCGCGCCGGGCTGCATGGGCTCCATGGCTTTTGCCGCCGGTTCAATTCCAAGCGCCTGGGAGACCATGTGCGCGACTGACGGTGCGCTTTTCGCAGATGAACTCTCCGCCACGCTGGAAAGTCTCCCGGTTGCCGCGATGCGGCCTCTGGGCACGCCGGTTTTCGCTTATCTCGAGGTCCATATCGAGCAAGGCCCTTCATTGGAAAAAGAGGGCTTACCGATCGGCATCGTCACCGGCATACAGGGAACGCGCTGGCTGGAGGTGATTATCGAAGGGCAGACCGCCCACGCTGGAACAACGGCGCTGCAATATCGGCACGACCCCATGCAAGCCACGGCCAACGCGCTTGCTGAACTCTATCGCGACATCATGCCAGCCGATCCGGCCGCGCGTTTCACGATTGGCCGAATGGCCCTTGAACCCGGCGCGGTGAACGCGATCCCGGCAACGGTGCGCTTCACGATCGATTTTAGACACCCTTCGCTGACAACAATCGGCGTCATGGAGCAGACAATCCGCATGGCTATCAAGCAGGCAGCGGCGGACACAGGCTGCTCGGCGACTATTTCCCAGATTTTCGACATGCCGCCGGCAAGTTTTCCGGATGAATTACTTGCCGTATTGGATCAGGCCGCACAAGAGCGGGACTTTGCAACAAAGAGAATGCTCTCCGGCGCATTCCACGATGCGCTTTTTATGAACCGCGTCGCGCCATCGGCCATGATTTTCGTACCCTGCCGGGATGGTCTCAGTCACAATGAGGCTGAATATGTGGAGCAGGAGCATAGTATTGCGGGTGGCAACATGCTCTTGGCTTCGCTTCTCCAGCTGCTAGCGCCGACGGGAGCGTTGTAAATCGAATGTTTGCGGGCCCCTTGTTAGGGTTGCTCCGTTTGCAGATCACTGCGCGCTGGCCGATCGCGAGTGTAATTCGGTTGAGAAAAAGCCGAGATGAATCAGCGCTGTAGCAAGTGATCGTATGAAACTGCTTTTTGCTTGAAACTTTCCTCCTGTCGCTCTCGTCACTTGTGCTGTTCCCCGAGACAGGAACGACAGGCCTTCAGAGGCGCGCTTCCGCGCCGAGGCGATTAGGGAAGAGGAATATTCAATGTTCAAGTCCGCAATCCGTACGCTCGCCCTTGCGACGGCAATCTCGACTCTTGCTTCGGGTGCCTTTGCTGAAAATCCAAAGGTCGGCGGTGCTGCAATGTACGAAAACAAGAACATCATCGAGAATGCCGTCAACTCGAAGGATCACACCACGCTGGTCGCCGCCGTCAAGGCTGCCGGTCTCGTAGAAACCCTTCAGGGCAAGGGACCGTTCACGGTCTTTGCTCCGACCAATGAGGCCTTTGCCAAATTGCCGAAGGGTACAGTCGAAACTCTGCTGAAGCCGGAAAACAAGGCGCAGCTGACCAAGATCCTGACCTGTCATGTCGTGGCGGCCGATGCCATGTCCAGCGCCATCGAGAAGATGATCAAGGATGACAACGGCACCCATAATGTGAAGACGGTCGGCGGCTGCATCCTCAAGGCGAAGGAAAGCATGGGCAAGATTACCCTGACCGACGAAGCGGGTGGTGTTGCGCATGTGACGATCGCCGACGTCAAGCAGTCGAACGGCGTCATTCATGTCATCGACAAGGTTCTGCTTCCGAAGATGTGATTGCTCTTATCTTCTGCATGCCTGATCCGGCCACCTCCTCGGTGGCCGGATTTTTTTTGTGCTCGACGTTGCTTTTATCGGTGAGTCTATGGTTTGCCGGTATCGCGTACGGCAGGCCGCGGGGAGGAATGCCGGGCGCATCCCTGGGGGCACGACGGCAGACGGCATGCCTGCCCGCATGTTCTCCTGTCCCGTTATCGAAAACAGAAACAGAGTGCGCTATCTTGCCTTCCGGCCCTGGTTGACGTACTCGAAATCGATAGGACCCTGGGCCGATTAACAATAGTGTTTCGTGGCGCTGCGTTTCGGCGCCATACACCTCATGACGTTGGGATTGCGATGAACCTTTACTTGGATTACCTGGCTGAGATCGAAAGCAGAAAAACTCAAGGGCTCGCTCCCAAGCCGATCGACGATGGCGGATTAACCGGCGAAATCATTGCCTTGATCAGGGATACCGGTAGCGAATATCGCGCGGATGCCCTCAAATTCTTCATTTACAACACCTTGCCAGGCACCACGAGCGCTGCCGGCGTCAAGGCGGCCTTTCTGAAGCAGATCATTCTGGGCGAAACTGTCGTCCCGGAGATCACGCCCACTTTCGCCCTTGAACTGCTGTCGCATATGAAGGGTGGCCCCTCCATCGAAGCGCTGCTCGACATCGCCCTTGGCGATGATGCCGGGCTTGCCCAGCAGGCAGGCGAAGTGCTGAAGACGCAGGTGTTCCTCTATGACGCCGACATGTTCCGGCTGCGTGATGCGTTCAAGGCGGGCAATACCGTCGCGAAGGGCGTTCTTGAGAGCTATGCCAAGGCTGAGTTCTTTACCAAGCTTCCCGATGTCGAGGATGAGATCAAGGTCGTGACCTTCATCGCCGCCGAAGGCGATATTTCGACCGATCTTCTGTCGCCTGGCAACCAGGCGCATTCGCGCTCCGACCGGCAGCTGCACGGCCAGTGTATGATCACGCCGGAAGCGCAGGCGGAAATCGTCGCGCTACAGAAGCAGCATCCCGACAAGCGGGTGATGATGATCGCCGAAAAGGGCACGATGGGCGTCGGCTCGTCGCGCATGTCGGGCGTCAACAACGTGGCGCTGTGGACCGGCAAGCAGGCCAGCCCCTATGTGCCCTTCGTCAACTTCGCCCCGATCGTTGCCGGCACCAACGGCATTTCGCCGATCTTCGCCACCACTGTCGATGTGACGGGCGGCATCGGCATCAACCTGAAGAACTGGGTGAAGAAACTCGGCGAAGACGGCAAGCCTATCCTCAACAATGACGGCAATCCGGTTCTGGAGCAGAAATATTCGGTTGAGACCGGCACCGTTTTGAAGATCGACGCCAAGAGCTACAAGCTTCGTGACGAGAACGGCGCGGAACTGGTCGATCTCTCATCCTCCTTCACGCCGCAGAAGATGGAATTCATGAAGGCAGGCAGCTCCTATGCCATCGTCTTCGGCAAGAAGCTCCAGACGTTTGCGGCGGAAACGCTTGGCGTCGAAGCCACCCCGGTCTTTGCGCCCAACAAGGAAATTTCCATCGAAGGCCAGGGCCTCACGGCCGTCGAGAAAATCTTCAACCGCAATGCCGTTGGCGTCACGCCCGGCAAGGTGCTGCATGCCGGCTCCGACGTGCGCGTGAAGGTCAACATTGTCGGCTCGCAGGACACGACCGGCCTGATGACCGCGCAGGAACTTGAGGCGATGGCGGCAACCGTCATTTCGCCGCTGGTGGATGGTGCGTACCAGTCGGGTTGCCACACGGCCTCCGTCTGGGACAAGAAGGCGCAGGCGAACATTCCGAAGCTCATGTCCTTCATGAACAACTTCGGCGTCATCACTGCCCGCGACCCCAAGGGCGTCTATCATTCGATGACGGACGTGATCCACAAGGTGCTGAACGACATCACCGTGGACGACTGGGCGATCATCATCGGCGGCGACAGCCACACCCGCATGTCCAAGGGCGTGGCCTTCGGTGCCGACTCGGGCACTGTGGCGCTGGCACTGGCGACGGGCGAGGCGACCATGCCGATTCCGCAATCCGTCAAGGTCACCTTCAAGGGCAAGATGCAGCCGCATATGGACTTCCGCGATGTTGTCCATGCGACGCAGGCGCAGATGCTGAAGCAGCATGGCGACAACGTTTTCCAGGGCCGCATCATTGAAGTCCATATCGGCACGCTGCTCGCTGACCAGGCCTTCACCTTTACCGACTGGACGGCCGAGATGAAGGCCAAGGCGTCGATCTGTATCTCTGAAGACAAGACGCTGATCGAGTCGCTGGAAATCGCCAAGTCGCGTATCCAGATCATGATCGACAAGGGCATGGATAATGCCGCCCAGACACTGAAGGGCCTGATCGCCAAGGCAGATCAGCGTATTGCCGAAATCCGCTCGGGCGAAAAGCCCGCTCTGGCCCCTGACGACAATGCGAAATATTTCGCTGAAGTCGTCGTGGATCTGGACGTGATCGACGAACCGATGATCGCCGACCCCGACGTCAACAACACCGATGTGTCCCGGCGCTACACCCATGACACGATCCGTCCGGTGTCCTATTACGGCGGCACCAAGAAGGTCGATCTGGGCTTCGTCGGTTCGTGCATGGTGCATAAGGGCGACATAAAGATCGTCGCCCAGATGCTGAAGAACATCGAGAAGGCCGAAGGCAAGGTCGAGTTCAAGGCGCCGCTCGTGGTCGCGGCACCGACCTATAACATCATCGACGAGCTGAAGGCGGAAGGGGATTGGGAAATCCTGCAGAAGTATTCCGGCTTCGAGTTCGATGATCTCAAGCCGAAGACTGCCAACCGGACGGAATACGAGAACATCCTCTATCTGGAGCGCCCGGGCTGCAACCTTTGCATGGGCAACCAGGAGAAGGCGGAGAAGGGTGATACTGTTCTGGCAACCTCGACCCGTCTCTTCCAGGGCCGCGTTGTTGAGGACACTGCGGAGAAGAAGGGTGAATCGCTGCTGGCCTCGACCCCTGTCGTGGTACTGTCGGCAATCCTTGGCCGCACACCGAGCGCTGAGGAATACAAGGCCGCCGTGGTAGGTATCGATCTGACCAAGTTCGCACCGCCGAAAGCTGCGCCAATCGATTCCCTGTCTGTCCAATACTAAAGTATTTCCGGGCGTAGGACTTTTACGTCCGGAAAAACGTTTGAAACCAAAGATATAGAGCGCGTCCACCGAATTCAGTTGAAACCGGACGCGCTCTAGGGTTGAAATTACCCGTCAAATTCTTTGCAAAACGCCACAATCACGCGAAAAAACGCCGGCACATAACTTCTGATTAATACGCCTGCGGCAGAATAGGAATGATAATTACTTTCGATTAAATATCTATCCGGCAAGAAGCGGCGAGTATGTCTGAAATACGCTCATTTATTGCGGACGATCTCGTGTCCGTGGCTGACATGTTTCACCGTTTTTTGCGGAAGAAGGATGGGGCCGCGACAGATGATCTGACCTCATATTTGCGCACCGTCTTTCTCGAAAATTCAAACATACATCCGGATATTCACTCCAAGGTCTATGTGCGCGACGATGGCCGCGTGTCTGGATTTCTGGGTGTGTTGCCCGTGGCAATGGAACTTAATGGCCGGAACATACAGGCCGCTGTCTGCTCTTCCTTTGTCGCTGAAGACCGTGAGACCGATCCTTTTGCCGGAGCGCGTTTGCTGCGCGAAGTTTTGGGTGGACCTCAGGAGCTGACATTCGGGGAGACGATCAACGACGTTTCCGCCGATATGTGGAAGACGATGCGCGGCCAGCTGCTCGCCTCCTACAGTCTCGATTGGCTGCGGATTTTACGCCCGGCTTCATTCGGGCTGGAAATAGCCGCTGATCGTTTCTCCAGCACTTTCCGCGCGCTGACGCCGTTCAGCAAGATCATCGACCGCACCATTTCGGCGCGTGGCCATGGGCGAGCATTATCCTATTACGCATCCCATCCGGACAAGGTGGACAGCTTTACCGACGACGAAGCGAGCGATACCGAATTCGCGCGTCTGGCACGCGAACTCGTCGGCCACTTTCCGCTCCATCCCGTTTGGACCGAGGAAAGCCTGTTGAACATGCTCCAACACGCCAAACGCAAACGTCTGCACGGCGAACCAGTCCAGCGGATTGTGAGGGCCCGCGGCGGCAGGGCGGTGGGGCTTTTTCTTTACCACGGCAATCCAACGGGCATCGGCCGGACGCTGCAGATCATGGCCGTGCCCGGGCAGGAGCAGATCGTGATCGACCGGCTGATCCGCAATGCCTATGATCGTGGTCTCGCGGCCATCAGGGGCCGCACCCAGCCGGCACTGCTGCGGGCGATGCTCGGCAAGAAATGCACGTTTCTGCATGCGTCATCCACCATCGTGCATTCGCGCAATGCGGACCTCCTCAAGGCAGCGACGGATGGAACGGCATTTTTCAACGGCTTTTGCGGTGAAAGCTGGACGCGCCTCATCGGTGACAGCTTTGGTCAGGCGGTCGAGTAATGTGCGGAATTGCCGGATTTTATCGACACGACATGCCGGCCGAGCGCGCAAACGAGCGCCTTGCGCTGATGGCGTCGCGTCTTAAGCATCGTGGTCCAGATGCGCATGGAGCCCTGCTGCGCGGCGATGTCGGCCTTGCCCACGCACGGCTGGCGATTGTGGGCATTGCAGATGGCGCGCAGCCGATGCGCACCGTCGAAGACGATCTTGCCATTTCCTTCAACGGTGAAATCTTCAATCACGTCGAACTGCGCGAAACGCTGTCCGCACGCGGCCACCATTTCCGCACCCACTCCGACACCGAAGTCATCCTGCATGACTATCGCGACAAGGGGCTGGATTGCCTCAACGAATTCAACGGCGATTTTGCCTTCGCCCTGCACGACGCCCGCAACGACACGCTGGTGCTTGCGCGTGACCGGATGGGTGTCCGGCCGCTTTATTATACGTGGCATGAAGGTACGTTTTATTTCGCATCCGAGATCGGGGCGCTTCTGGCGTTGCCGGGAATGACGGCCGAGATCGATCCGGTAGCGCTGGATCAGATATTCACCTTCTGGTTCCCGTTGCCGCCGCGCACCGCCTTTCGCGGCATTCACGAATTGCCGCCCGGTCATCTGATGATCCTGCGCGATGGCGCGTCCACGGTACGGCGCTGGTGGCAGCTTTCCTATCCTGACGGCAAGGACGCAGCACCGCCGGCAAGCCTTGGCGCGCAGGTGGAAGAGCTGACGGCGCTTCTGGCCGACGCAACGCGGATCAGGCTTCGCGCCGATGTGCCTGTCGGCTCCTATCTGTCCGGCGGGCTCGATTCCTCCCTCGTTTCTGCCCTGGCTGCGCAAAGCGTTAGCCGAGGCCTGCGCACATTTTCGCTGGCCTTCGAAAGTGCGGAGCACGACGAAAGTATCTGGCAGAAAACAATGAGCCGGCATCTTGGCGTCGCATCCGAAACCACGGAGTGCTCAACTGCGGACATAGCGCAATACATGCCTGAGGTCATGGAGCACGTGCAGACGCCCATTCTTCGCACAGCGCCGGTGCCGCTTTACCTGCTTTCCCGGCATGTGCGCAAACGGGGCATGAAGGTGGTGCTGACCGGTGAAGGTGCTGATGAGCTGTTCGCTGGCTACGATATTTTCCGCGAAGCGCGGGTACGGCGCTTTTGCAGCCGCCAGCCGCAATCGGCTCGCCGGCCGAAACTGTTCCAGCGGCTTTATCCCTACCTTCCGGGGCTGAAACAGCAGACGCCGGATTATCTGGCACGCTTCTTCTCCTTCGGCGCAGAAGCCACCGACGAACCGCTGTTTTCCCATCGGCCGCGCTTGCGCTCAACGGCGGCGGCGAAAATCTTCTTTTCAGCGGAATTGAAAGCGCAGCTTGGCGACTACGACGCTGCGGCCGATCTTGCCGCGCAGTTGCCGGAGGATTTCCGCCGCTGGCATCCGCTTCATCAGGCGCAGTACCTCGAGACAGCATTTCTCTTGCCCGGCTATATTCTGTCCAGTCAGGGAGACCGGGTCATGATGGCAAATGGAGTGGAAGGCCGGTTTCCGTTCCTCGATCCCCGTGTGGTGGACTTTGCCGCAGCGCTCCATCCCGAGGCGAAACTGCGCGGTCTGAAGGAAAAATATATCCTCAAACAGGCTGCAGCCGAGTTGGTGCCCGATGCAATCTTAAACCGACCCAAGCAGCCCTATCGCGCGCCCGACGCAGAAGCCTTCGCGGATGCCGACTATCTCGAAACCGTACTTTCCACCGGTCAAGTCAGGACCACCGGCCTGTTCAATGCCCAGGCGGTGGAAAAGCTGACGACAAAGGTGCGGCAAAAACAGGCGACCGGCTTTCGCGACAACGCCGCCTTCGTCGGCATACTCTCGACCCAGCTTCTGCACGCTGCCACGACCCAGAATTCCACAATGTCATCGCAAAAAATCGAAGGAAGCTCCAAATGACCAATGAAAGCACCGGCATGAAAGCCGAAATTCGCGGTTTCATCATCGAAAACTTTCTGTTCGGTGACGAAAGCCGGCCGTTTGGCGATGATCTTTCGTTGATCGACAATGACATGGTCGATTCCACGGGAATTCTCGAATTGGTGAGCTTCATCGAGGAACGCTACGGAGTCCGCGTTGCCGACGGCGATATCGTACCGGCCAATCTCGATACGATCGACAACATCGCCGCCTTCATCGGTCGCAAGCAGACCGCCTGAAATTTCGGGAAGCGCCAATTGCGTATCGACCACTACCTGCATCGAAGTGCGGAGCGCCATGCCGGCAAGACGGCGCTGGTGGCCGGTGAGACGCGCCTGAGTTACGGCGAACTCAAGACGATGAGCGAGGCTTTCGCCACTGATCTGATAGCGCGAGGCGCAAGCCCGGGAGACCGTGTCGTCCTTGTGCTGGACAATGGCTGGCGCATGGCGGTTGCGGTTTTCGGTTGCTGGATGGCGGGCGCTGTTGCCTGCCCCATCAACCCATCGTCCAAGGCCGCACGCCTTTCGCAAATTCTGGACAGTTGTACGCCCTTTGCGGTGGTTGCCGAGGCCCGGCTGGAAAAGGTCGTTTCGGATGCGGCCGGTTCTTCTCCGTTGTTGCGCATCGTTTCCGGCGCGCCGAACCCAACGGCCGATGGTGTCGATTTTGACGCGATGCTCGAGGAACCGATAGGCGCGCTGCCGCAAAACCTGCTCGATACCGATCTGGCAGTAATCATCTATACATCTGGCTCCACCGGAGAGCCAAAGGGCGTGATGCTGGCGCATGATAACATGGATGCGGCCGTCCGTTCGATTACCTCGTATCTCGGCAATAGGCCGGAAGATATTCTGCTCGGAGTATTGCCGCTTTCGTTCGGATATGGTCTGAACCAGCTGCTTTCCAGCGTTTTCGTCGGCGGCACGCTGGTGATCGAGAAATCCTTCGCCTATCCGCATCTGATTTTCGAGCGTATCCGCGACGAGCGGATCACGGGCTTCGCGCTGGTGCCGACCATGCTGTCCATCATGATGCAGACGCGCGATCTGTCGCCGGCGCTGTTTGAAAGCCTGCGCTACGTCACCGCCGCCGCTGCACCCCTTTCGCCCACCCATAGCGACTGGCTGCGGACTTTTCTGCCGCATGTGCACCTGTTTTGCATGTATGGCCAGACGGAGTGTACCCGTATCGGCTTTCTGCCGCCGGAAGACCTCGACAGGAAACGCGGTTCTGTCGGCATCGCCATTCCGGGCACTGCCATCGCGGTGGTGAACGAGGACGGAGACAGCCTGTTGCCCGGAGAGGTCGGAGAACTCGTGGTCAGCGGGCCGCACGTCATGCGCGGTTATTGGCGCAACGAGGCTGCCACAGCGCGCGCGCTGCGCGTTGATGCCGCAACGGGCCGGACGCGTCTTCACACCGGCGACCTGTTTACCTGCGATGCCGAGGGTTATCTCACCTTCGTTGCCCGCAAGGACGATATCATCAAGTCGCGTGGCGAAAAGGTTGCGCCGCAGGCGGTCGAGGCCGTTCTGCAAGCCATGCCGGGCGTCTCGGACGCATTGGTCGTCGGCGTTGCGCATGAGGTTTTCGGTCAGGCGGTGAAGGCGATCGTGATCGCATCCGACGAGGCGATCACCGCAAAAGACGTCATGCGCTACTGCGCTCTGCACCTCGAAACCCACATGGTGCCAACACTGGTTGAATTTCGCGATTTCCTGCCGACGACGGATACCGGCAAGGTCAGTCGCCGCCTCGCTGCTCAAGATACGGAGAACAATCGATGACGAACAATGCAAAGAGCCTGCCTTTCTCGCCGCTTGAACTTGATGCGGCGGCGGAGGTAGAGCGTATCGCCGAAAAAATCCGCCAGTCGCTTCGTTTCAACCTGCGCAAGCGTGGGCTGGTGCTCGGCATTTCCGGCGGTATCGATTCCAGCGTCTGCGCCGCACTTGCCGTTCACGCGCTCGGGGCAGCAAATGTTATTGGCCTGTTCATGCCGGAAAACGATTCCGACCCGGAAAGCCTGCGCTTGGGGCAGGCTTTGGCGACGAAGCTGGGTATGGACTGCGTGCTGGAAGATATCGGCCCTTCGCTTGCCGCCATGGGTTGTTATGAAAGGCGCGATGGCTTCATCCGCGAGGTTGTGCCTGAATACGGGCCGGGCTGGGCCTCCAAGATCGTCTTCGACAACGCTATGAGCACCGGCGCCTATAATATTTCCTCGCTGGTCGTCCGTTCGCCATCGGGCGAAACGCGCAAGGTTCGTCTCTCCGCAAAAGCCTATCTCGGCATCGTTGCGGCGACGAATATGAAGCAGCGCACGCGCAAGCAGTTCGAATATTATCACGCCGACCGCCTGAACTTCGCGGTGCTCGGAACCCCGAACCGGCTGGAGTACGACCAGGGCTTCTTCGTCAAGAACGGCGACGGGGCTGCCGACATCAAGCCGATCGCCCATCTTTACAAATCACAGGTCTATCAACTCGCGGCCCATCTCGGCGTCCCGCAGGAAATCCGCTCCCGCCCGCCGACAACGGACACCTATTCCATGCCGCAGACGCAGGAAGAGTTCTATTTCGCGCTTCCTTACGACAAGATGGATATCTGCCTCTACGGTCTGGAACACAGCATGCCTGCAACCGAGATCGCTACGGCGACCGGGTTGACGGAGGACAATGTCCGGTTCGTCTGGACCGATATCGCCGCCAAGCGAAAGGTTGCGCACTATCTGCACCACGCCCCTATCCATTTCCATGAGGGCGCTCAGGCGAAATCCTGAGATTGTTCCAAGCGGCGCCGGCCTGGGCGATCAGGCCGGCGTATGAAACAAACCTCGATATGAATATGTAGCCGCGCCCGCCAGCAGAAGAGCTGTGAAAGTGATATGCGGGCGGCAATTACATTTGTTAGTCAAGGCGTTAGGATTGGCAGTGCTTCGCCACCATTCAGTCCGCTGCGAATTCGCACGCCAACAGGGTCTTGTCGCCAAGTGCCGCACCTTCGCGCGCCACAATGGAGACTTTTCCCGGTCCAGCCAGACCTTCAGGCGGCTGCTGGTCCTGCGGAAGCTGCCGGGCATAACCCTTGCTCGATGTACCCATCAGGTCTGAAGTTTCCGGTTTCAAATCATATTTCGCTGCCAGAGCATCGGCACGCTGGCCCTTGATCAAAACACCGACTGCACCATTGGCGAAGAAGACTTCGTCACTCTCAAACCCATCGCGGCCGATCTGGTTCGGAAGCTTATAGATAGCCGCACCCAAAGACGATGTGTCGGCCTTTGCAAGTTTTTCGGCGGCATCATAAATTTCGGTCGCCGATGTCATCGAATAGGGCGGATTGCACAGGGCCGCATCATAGAATGCGGGATCGATTTCGGCAGCCAAAGCGCTACCGGCATGAAGCGCAGTAATGGCTACGGACATTACGACGGTGCCGCGAAGGAAAGGTGTGAATGCAAACATTGGCGTCCCTTGGAATTTGCCTGTCGTCCGTTTGAAGATATTGCGTCAGGCTTTGCCATTCCTTGGAGCACCATAATTCACGCCCTGTCGATATACGCGAAGCGTTTTCCCCAGCTCGCCAGAACAAAACTCGTCATCCGACCGCAAGGAAAGCGGGGCGGAAGACGGCATTTCCATAGCGGGAATGAAAATGCTCTGTTGTTGCTAGCCCGGCCGATTCAATACCGGTTGGCCGGCTTCGTGTTTGACAATCCGCAGCATGGGCTGCCCGCCCATCTCGGCGGATTCAAACCGGGCAAGAAGGTCGAATGAGGTTACGGCTTCGCCCGCCTTGAAGCGTTTTCCGTGGACGGCGAGATGTCCAAGCCCAAATACGGCAAGAAGAGCCTCCGTCGGGTTATCCGACGACGTGTCGAAGAGCAAATTCGTTTGGCCGAAATGCTCGAGACCCGTAGTCCAGGCTCTGGTCGCGCCGTTCTCCCGGATCACGAAGGCGCCATAGGCAAGCATTGTTGCTGTCTGTTGCGGCTGATCCAGGTGACTGTTGGCGTAGCTCAGACAGTCGTCGAGATCGGTGCGGCCGACGATGAGGTCGAGATAATGCAACACAACGGCGCGCATCGGTGCAAGCTGGTGAATGCCGAGCAGGGTCATGGCGATCTCGTTATGTGCCACTGTGGGGTCGTCGTCATCCGCCACGATCATCAGTTTGAATTTCGCCTGATGGGTCGCACGGCACAGGTCATCATGCGCAGCTTTTGCATTGATGCAGAACGTGTTCGTCCAGTCGACTTCGACCCGCGCTACCGCAGGATAGTGAGCAGGAATTGCCAGCGTTCCCACCGCCTCGGGAATGCCAACGAAGACGCGGGTTCCGCCGCGAAAGCCGTCAAAGACGCCTTCGCTCTCCAGTTGCTCACATTCGTACCCTTCAAGGCCCCAGGCTTCGATCAGCGCCTCAGCCGACAGGGTGGGCAAATCGTCAAAATAGAGTGTTGCCGAAAAATATTGAACATTGTCGCTTGTCACTACGATAACCTCATATTTCCGCTGCACTAGTCCGGCCGTTTTCACAGGCGGCGATAGCCCATCTAGTCGATTTTTGCGACAATATGATTTGCGCCGTCGTCAGAGCGATTATTCACTGATGGCTCAGAACGGTAACCGTTCGAGATGATCCCGATGTGCCCATGTCAACACGACACAGTTCGCCCGTACAGGTCGACGATTGGCAAAAAACGGTCTGGTGGCTTTGCAGTCCCGCTTTATGCGGCAGCGCCAAGAAGTTCCGCCTGACGACGGATCGCAGTCTCGATCACATGCCACAGTGTTTCCGCAGCGGAGCGCATGCCGAGGATGGCAAGGCGGTCCGGCGCGCGCCGGATGACGAAAACGCTCATATGTTCCATGCCTGTGCGCGTGGCGGTCCCTTGCCCGAATACCGAGGGATCGAGGTTCACCAGCTTCTGCATGAGCGCGACAATCGGCGCCTCGCCTGCGTCGCTCTCGATTTCGAAGGCGACGAAGCCATCGGTCTGTTCCGTCACGGAACAGGAAGGGCAAAGGCTCGCGAGTTCTGCGGCGAAATCCGTTTCGGCCCGGTCTGCGGCCTCAATCAGCCATTGGCCCGGCCCCGTCCAAAAAGCTGAAACCGGGCCTTGCTGGACCCATTTTCCGGGACCCTGCAAGGTGAGGTCAAAGGGCACCGGTTCTTTGACGTTGCGGCGCAGGCTGAGCGATGCGAGGGCAAGCCCCGAATTTTCCTCAAGTCGCAGCGTGCCATGGCGGGCGCGCCGCGAAGTCTGCGCGCCGAGTGCGGTTGTCGGCTTCAAATCAGGCACGGAGTCTCTCTCCCTCAGGGTCGATGAAATGGGGCGAGACCACACGCAATTCGACCGACTGTCCCTGCAAGGGGTTGGCCGCGACGATGATCTCTCCGATACGGTTTGCACCATCGGCAAGGAAACCAAGACCGATGCTGAAACCGAGGTTGGGCGAATAGCAGGCGGATGTGATCCAGCCTTGATCGGTCTCGGTATTCTGGCTGGCGCCGCGGGTAAACAGATGTGAACCTGACACCACAGGGTCCGTTGCCGCAAGCGGCTGCAGGCCGACGAGCACCCGGCTTTCGCCGACAAGCCCTTCGCGGCGAGTCATGACGGTGCCAATCGCGTCTTTCTTGGTCGAAACCATCCTGCCCATGCCCAGCATCTGCGCTGTCGTCTGGCCGTTCAACTCGTTTCCGGCAGCATGGCCTTTTTCGATACGCATGACACCAAGCGCTTCCGTCCCGTAGGCGGTGGCTCCAAGATCCGCACCGATTTCCATCAGCCGGGACATCAGGGCATTACCGTAGCGGGCGGGGACTGCAATCTCGTAAGCAAGTTCCCCTGAAAACGAGATCCGGAACAGCCGTGCTCGCAATCCCCCGCAAACCGTCAGTTCGGCGCAGGCCATGAAGGGAAAGGCTGCGTTGGAAAGGTCGAAACCATCGACAATGCGTTCGATAAGGCGGCGGGCGTTCGGACCGGCGACTGCGAGCTGTGCCCAGGCATCCGTTGCCGAGATCAATTGCACATCCAATTCCGGCCACAGGCATTGGCGGGCGAACTCCATGTGACGATAGACCGGGCCGGCCTGGGCCGTGGTCGTGGTGACGATATAATGATCCTCACGCAGACGGGCACAGGTGCCGTCATCATAGGCGTGGCCGTCTTCCCGCAGCATCAGGCCGTAACGGACCATGCCGACCTTGAGGCTCTTCATTGCATTGCAGTAGAGACGGTCGAGAAATTCAGCCGCATCGGCGCCCTGAACATCCACCTTGCCAAGCGTCGTCACATCGCAGATGCCGACGCCCTTTCGGGTGGCCAGAACCTCGCGGTCGACGGATTGCCGCCAATGGGTCTCCCCGGCTTGAGGGAAATATTGGGCACGCATCCATTGACCGACTTCGACGAAAACGGCGCCATGCGCTTCAGCCCAGGCATGACTGGGTGTCAGGCGGCGCGGACGGAAATGTGCGCCGGTGTCGCCGCCGCCGAGTACCGCCATCGAAACCGGCGTATAGGGAGGGCGAAAAATCGTCGTACCCGTATCCGGTATCGATTTGCCCGTCAGTTCGGACATGATTGCCAAAGCAGTGGCATTCGATGTCTTGCCCTGGTCAGTTGCCATACCAAGCGTGGTCCAGCGCTTGAGATGCTCGATGGGCCGCATGTTTTCCTGATGGGCGAGCTTGATATCCTTGACCGTGACGTCGTTCTGAAAATCGACCCAGGCGCGCCCTTTCCCCGGCACATGCCACAGGGGCTTGATGCCGATTTGCGTATCCTCGGCCTCCGGCAGGGCTGGCCTGGATGTGGCAATCCCCATTTGCTCCAGAGCCGTTATGGCAGCGGATGCACCGGAGATCAGCGCCGCCCCTGTGCTGCCTTTGCCGGCCGCCGCCCCTGCAACGAGCATATGCGAGGGTACGTCGCCGGGCAGGAATGCCTGTAGCCCGTCATCCCATAACGGGCGACCGCGCTGGTGCGATGTAAGATGAACATTGGGGTTCCAGCCCCCGGAGATACCAAGCGCACCGCAATCGATGGTTTCGTCATAGCCATCCTTGCGGACATCAATGGAAACCAACCCCAGCCTGCCTTTGCTGCCGGTAACTGTCGCCCCCGCAATCAGACGGTATTCCGCAAGCGCCCGCGCATCCGGGCGCGGATCGATGACTGCGGCGATCTCGACACCTTTCGCAGCCAGGTCGACAGCGGTCCGATGGCCGTCATCGTTATTGGTGAAGATTGCGACCCTGCTTGCCGGACTGACTGCCCAGCGATTGGCATAGGCACGCAGCGAACCGGCAAGCATGATCCCCGGCCGGTCGTTATTTTTAAACGGGATATGCCTCTCTGTCGCCCCGGCGGCAAGCACCGTGCGCTTTGCAGTGATGCGCCAGAGGGACTGGCGTACGCCCTTTGGTGCGACAAGATGGTCGGAAACCCGTTCGACCGCACCGAATATGCCATGGTCGAATGAGCCGAAAACCGTGGTGCGGCGCATGACGCGCAGGTTCGGCAGGGTTGAAAACTCCGCCTCGAGCGTTCCGATCCAGTCGGTTGCAGGTGCGCCGTCGAGCAGGTGGCTCTCTGCAAGCAGGCGACCTCCGAGGCGATTGTCCTCGTCCGCCAGAATAACCTTGGCACCGGCACGCGCCGCGGTCAGGGCAGCAGCCAGACCGGCCGCTCCGGCGCCGATGACCAGCAGATCGCAGTGAAGGAACCCCTTGTCGTAAGTGTCGGGGTCCGGTTTCATCGACAGGCTTCCAAGTCCCGCAGCCTTGCGAATGGCGGGCTCATAGAGCTTTTCCCAGAACGCCTTCGGCCACATGAACGTCTTGTAGTAAAAGCCTGCGGTCAGGAAATCGGCAAACAGATCATTGATCGCAAGGGCATCGAAAGACAGGGACGGCCAGCGGTTCTGGCTTTTCGCCTCCAGCCCGTCGAACAGTTCGACCGTCGTGGCGCGGGTATTAGGCTCCATCCGCGATCCCGTGCGCAATTCGACCAGCGCATTCGGCTCTTCTGAGCCGGCAGAGATCACGCCTCTGGGGCGATGATATTTGAAGCTGCGCCCCATCAGGCGGACATCGTTTGCCAGAAGTGCCGAGGCGAGCGTGTCGCCGGGATGCCCCTGATAATTCTTTCCATCGAAGGTGAAATGCAGCACCTTGCTGCGGTCGATCAAGCCGTCCTTCAGTCTCATGCTTCATCTGCCTTCTGACGGAGCGCTACCTCGTTTGCGAGTTCCGCTCCGAGGATTTCATGGGTGACGGTGTTTCGAGTGACCACGAGCCAGCTGCGATCACCCTGTTCGTGAAACCACAGTTCCCGATGCAGGCCGGCGGGATTGTCACGCAGATAGACATAATCGTTGAAGTCTTTCGCAGCGCTCTCGGCCATTCCGTCCGGGCGACGCAACAGGGCGGCATCGCCGAGATAGGTGAATTCCTGAGCGTCGCGCGGCCCGAGCAGTGGGTGAGGGATCAGCATTGTTCAAGCCTCAGTGAAGGTTCGGTTGGGCGCCGGCGCCCTTTTCGTCGATGACATAGCCCTTTTCGAACCGGTCGAGCCTGTAGGCCTTGGCCGTATCATGCGGGGTATCCGTGGCCAGCAGATGCGCGAATGCATAGCCGCTGGCCGGCGTCGCCTTGAAGCCGCCGTAACACCAGCCGGCATTGAGATAGAGGCCCTTCACAGGCGTGTGGTCGATGATCGGTGAACCGTCCATCGACATGTCCATGATGCCACCCCATATGCGCAGCAGGCGCGCCCGGCCGATCATCGGCATCAGCGCCATGCCGCCCTCGGCGACATCTTCGATGACGGGCAGATTGCCGCGCTGGGCATAGGAGTTATAGCCGTCGATATCGCCACCGAAGACCAGGCCACCCTTGTCGGACTGGCTGACGTAGAAATGGCCTGCTCCGAAGGTTATGACGCCCGGTATGGTCGGCTTCAGCCCTTCCGAAACGAAGGCTTGCAGCACATGGCTTTCAATCGGCAGACGCATGCCCGCCATGGCCATGACGCGGCCGGTCGATCCCGCCACGGCGACGCCGACCTTTCCGGCACCGATGTAGCCACGGCTGGTTTCCACGCCCTTGATCGTTCCATCCTCGATGCGAAACCCCTGGACTTCGCAGTTCTGGATAAGATCGACCCCTGCCAGATCAGCGCCGCGCGCGTAACCCCAGGCAACGCCGTCGTGGCGGGCAGTTCCAGCGCGGCGCTGGTAAAGGCCACCCTTGATCGGAAAGCGTGCATTGTCGAAATTGAGAAACGGGATCATGGCGCGGAGATCGTCTTGCGCCAGCAGTTGCGCGTCCGCACCGGCCAGCAGCATGGCGTTTCCGCGACGGCGGTAGGCGTCGCGCTGCGCGTCGGTGTGGAACAGGTTCACAATGCCGCGCTGGCTTACCATCGCATTGAAATTGAATTCCTGTTCAAGCCCTTCCCAGAGTTTCATCGAAAACTCATAGAATGGCTCGTTTCCGGGCAGCAGATAGTTTGAGCGGATGATCGTGGTGTTGCGCCCGATGTTTCCTGATCCCAGCCAGCCTTTTTCCAGAACGGCGATCCGCGACTTGGAGAAGGTCTTGGCTAGATAATAGGCCGTTGCAAGTCCATGACCGCCACCGCCAACAATGATGAAATCGTAATGAGGTTGCGGATCGGGGTTCCGCCACAGTGGGCGCCAGCCCTTGTGGCCGGTCAGGGCCTGTTTGAAAACCTGGAGAGCCGAATAGCGCAAATCTGTGTTCCTCGAAAACAGGGCGGTTGTCCAAGTTTATAGCGCGATACCGCACGATTTTTTTATCCATGACGGACGCATTATTGTCCATTTTGGCCAAGTCGGCTAAGCTTGCCCTAGGGATTGTCGTGGAGCAGGTCATGCACGCCGAAGGGTCGATGTCGATCGGGTTCATACTCATTGAGGGTTATGCGCTGATGTCGTTGGCTGCGGCGGTTGAGCCGCTGCGCGCGGCCAATCACCTTGCCGGCAAAACGCTCTACCATTGCCGGTTTTACTCGGCGAATGGCGGGTTTGGCGCATCCACGTCAGGCGGAGGTTTCGATACCGCGCCCGTTTCGCGGGCTTTGTCTGAGAAGCTGGATCTGGTCTTCATCGTCGCGGGCGGAAATCCCATGCTCTATGAAGATCCGGCACTTGTGCGCAACCTGCGCACGCTCAACCAGCGGGGTGTCAAGCTCGGAGGCATTTCCGGCGGCGCGGCGATCCTTGCCAAATCCGGTCTGATGACGGGCAGACGTTTTACCGTTCACTGGACCCACATCGATCCGCTTAGTGAATATGCCAGCGATCTCCTGATCGAGCGTGCGCTCTACGTCATCGATCGCGATCGCTACACTTGCGCGGGCGGCGTTGCCGCCATTGACATGATGGGGGCTTTTATTGCGAAAGACCATGGTTCTGCCTTCGCGCGCGATGTCAGCGAATGGTTCATACATCCGCGTTTGAGAACGGCCGATGAGCCTCAGTTGGGCCGCGCCGGCCAACGTTTCAACGTCCACCACCCGGTACTCGAAGCTGCCATTGAACTCATGACGACCCATGTTGCGGATCCCCTGTCGCCGGAGCAGCTGGGCCAATTGTGCGGCAGCAGTATTCGCCAGTTCCACCGTCTGTTTTCCAGCCATTTCGACCAATCCATGATGTCTTTTTACCGTGGTCTTCGGCTGGCAAAGGCGGATGAGCTGCTGCAGCAGACCTCGCTTTCGATCGTTGACGTGGCCTTGCTGACGGGGTTCTCGACCGCTGCCCATTTCACCCGTTGCTACACCCAGAAATACGCCGTTCCGCCCAGCAGAAGGCGTCGTGCCGTGAGAGATTTCGAGCAGCCGTCCGATGGTACCTGACGCCCTACCGGAACAGCGTGCGGTTTTTGCGATGACACTTCGGCAAGGCAGTGCGTCATGCCTGACGTGAAAGGGCCGTTACGCGCTCCGCATCATGGATCAAGCCCATGATACCCTCGCTCATATCGGCATAGACGCCATTGTTTTCGACCACGCCTTTAACCCGATAGCGGTCCATGACAACAATGCGGTCGGCCAGTGCCACCATCTCCGGCATGTCACTGGTAATGACGAGAATGGCGGTGCCGCTGTCTGCAAGCTCGCGCAGCAGATCGTGCAGATAGGCCTTGGTCTTGATGTCGATGCCAACAGAAGGTTCGTCTACAATCAGCAGCTTCACGTCGGCCGCAAGCCACTTGGCGACGCTGATCTTCTGCTGGTTGCCGCCGGAAAGATTACCCACGGTCTGGCTCAGGCTCGGCGTCTTCACCTCAAGTTTCTGCAGGAAAGGGGTGACCGCCGCACGGATGCGGCTGTCGGAAAGCACGCCGAATGCGTTTGAGAGCTTGCGCCAGATGGGAACGCCCGCATTGGCAAGAACGGAATGCTGGAGAATGAGGCCGTCACCCTTGCGGTCCTCGCTGACATAACCGACTCCGTATTCGTGGATGGCTTCGGCAACGGATCGGATGCGGGCCGGGCGATCTTCGATCCGGACTTCGCCTTCCGTGACGGCGAATTTACCCATGATCGATTTTGCCAATTCGGTGCGCCCAGCGCCCACCAGCCCGTAAAGGCCGACGATTTCTCCCTTGCGCACGGAAAGACTGACATCGCGATGGCCGATTGCGGTAGAGACACCTTTGAGTTCAAGCACCAGCGGATTGTGCTCGACCGCGCGTTTGCGCCAGCCACCGCCGCCTTCGGCACGGCCAATCATCAGGCGCACCAGGTCCTGGCGTCCGAGACCTTCCATAGACCGGCTTTCGCAGGCGTTTTCGCCATCTCGCAGAACCGTTACCCGGTCGCAGATATCCAGAACCTCTTCCAGCTTGTGGCTGACGAAGACAAGGCTTGCTCCATCATCGCGCAGGCGGCGCAGAATGCGGAAGAGGTTGTCCGTTTCGCTCGGGGTCAGCGATGTCGTGGGTTCGTCGAGCAAAAGAACCCGGCTTTGCAGGGAAAGCGCCTTGGCAATTTCCACGAGCTGCATTTGCGCGACGGAAAGCTCGGATACCGGCATCGCCGGATCGACTTCCAGATTGAGAGCCTGCAGCCAGCGGCGTGCATCGCGGTTCAGCGCGGCGTAGTCGATGGGTTTGAGATAGTGCGCCCCAAGCTTTTCCATGTGGATATTCTCGGCAATCGAGAAGCGCGGGATGAGGTTGCGTTCCTGATGGACAACACCGATGCCGCGGGCAATGGCTTCGCGCGGGTTGCCAAAGCGCACTTCCTGCCCGTCGACAAGGATCTGGCCGCTGCTCTGATGGTGGACGCCGGTAATGACCTTGATCAACGTCGATTTGCCGGCGCCGTTCTCACCCAGCAACGCGTGGATCGATCCCGGCTCCAGCGAAAGATTGACGCCCTTGAGCGCCCGAACGCCGGGAAACACTTTTTCGATGTTGCGCGCCTGAAAAACAGGTTGCTTGTCCATGATGTCAGGCCTTTCCTGTCTTTTTGCCGAGATGCGTTTCGCGCAGGCGGTTGATGCCAACGGCGGCGAGGATCATTGCGCCGAGCACCACCTGCACGAGGAATGGATCGATGGAGAACAGCACGAGTGCCTGCGTGATGATGGCGACGATGACGACGCCGAGCAGGGTCGCCCCCACGCTGACATGCCCGCCAGCCAGTACGGCACCGCCGATAACGGGTGCGGCAAAGGACAGGATGAGCCAGTCATCGCCAATGGAAGGCTGGCCGATCTGCAGGCGGGATACGAGCAGAATGCCGGCGACGGACGCCAGAAGGCCGGAAATGCCGTGCGCCACGATCATTGTCGTGCGGATCGAAATGCCGGAAAGCTCTGCCGCATGGCTGTTGCCGCCAATGGCAAGGATGAAGCGGCCTATCGGCTGGCGGCGCAGCATGAACCACAGCGCGAATGCGATGATGATGGTGGGTGCTGCGAGCCACGGAACCGGGCCGACGAGCAGTGCCGAGCCGAAGGCTTTCACCTGTTCCGGCACGCCGTAGAACGGCTCCGCCCGGGTGATGCCAAGGTTGATACCCTTGTAGATCGACAGCGTCGCCAGTGTGATGACGAAGGCGGAAATGCCGGTGATGGCGATCAGCAGACCGTTGAGCATGCCGCAGACAACACCGATCAGCACCGCAGCAATGGCGGCCACCGGTGCCGGAAGCCCCCAGACCTGCATCAGTCCCGCAAAGGAGATTGCGGCCAGTCCGCCGATTGCGCCCACGGACAGGTTCATCTGGCCAATGGCAATGATGATCATCTGGGAAAAGGCGATGAGCGCGTTGACCGCGATTGCAAGAAGGAG
This sequence comes from Agrobacterium sp. K11, assembly GCF_059429395.1. NCBI lineage: Bacteria > Pseudomonadati > Pseudomonadota > Alphaproteobacteria > Hyphomicrobiales > Rhizobiaceae > Agrobacterium > Agrobacterium sp. K11. The sequence goes on from NZ_JCAHRB010000008.1 coordinate 122,968, forward strand.
AATCTGGATGTTGAAGGAAGAGAGGAAGTTGGGGCTGAAGCCGCGGATAAGCGCGATTGCCAGCACCGTGACCAATAGGGGGCCGAACCAGTCGGTTCTGGCAAGGCGTAGAAGGGTGTTGTCGGTCTTCATCGTCCAGTCCTCAAGCCAGGTTGCGTCGGGCGAGATAGCTTCGCCGCGCCTTGTCCATCAAAACCGCTAGCAACAGCAGCAGGCCGAGAAATGTCTGGACCCAGAATTCACCGAGCTGAAGCAGCAGCAGGCCGCTGGTGAGCATGGTGACCAAAAGTGCGCCAAGACAGGTGCCGAGCACCGAAACTTTGCCGCCCTGCAAAAGTGTGCCACCGAGAACAGGGCCGAGAAAAGCTGGCAGAAGCCAGTCCTGCCCAAGCTGGCCTGCCATGGAAGGAATGGCGGCGCCCGTGCGCGTCACCAGCATCAGGGCAGCCAGTGCCGCAAGCAGGCCCGACAGTACGTGACAGGCAATGAAGATACGGTCGACCCGAATGCCGGAAAGTTCCGCCGCTTCCGGGCGTGCGCCTGCCGCCAGCATTTCGCGGCCAAGAACGGTGCGTCTGTAGAGAAAGGACAGGGCAAGCGCCGTTGCGAGCGTGACGAGAAGCAGCGGCGAGAAATAGGTCGCGAGCTTCAGTTTTCCGAAGGCTGCGAAGATCGGCGGTAGGCCACGGTAGGCCTCGGCGCGCGTCAGGAAGATCATCACGCCGAAGAAGATGCTCATGGTGGCAAGCGTGATGATGAAGCTGTGCAGCCCCGTGCGGATGACGGTCCAGCCATTGACGAAACCGAGCGCCGCGCCGGTGGCGAGACCGCCAATGAGGGCGAGCGGCCACGGCACGCCAAGCACCTCGATCAGATAACCACAGGCCATGGCCGCCGAGACGCCGATCGCTCCAACGGCAAGATTAAGGCCGCCGGTCACGATCACCGCCATCATCGACAGGCCGATCATGATGTTGATCGCGGCACTGCGACCAAGCGTGAACAGATTGAAAGGCGAAAGGAAGCCGCTGGCCGCGACGCCGAAAATGACGGCGAAGACGACGATCAGCAGAATGAGGCCGAATTCATTGGTCAGAAAAAAGCGGCCTTGCGAAAGGCTGGACCCCATTCGTCTGTCGCCCTCCTGCGAACCCTTTGTGAGCAAAGTATCGTTCACGGTCATGAAACTGTCCCGGTATTGGTTCGCCCGAAGCGCCTGCGCGTGTCGCCTGGTCATTGCGCTGCCGCCTGAAAGAATATTTTCTGGCAGGGCAGATTGCCGGGCGCGGTCGTTTGCCGCCCGGCAATCGCTCAAGGCATGATTAGTTGCAGCTCAGATAGGTCGTATCGAAGTTGGTGAGCAGCTTTTTGGTCTCGGCGCGCATGGCATCGATGTAGTTGTCCACCTTGGCGGCATCGACATAGGCGGTGCCGGAATCGATGAACTTGGTCGTCAGCGCATTGGATTTGAACGGCGCATCTTCCTTCACCTTGCAGCCGGACTGAAGTTTGCTCAGTGCAAACGCGCCGATATAACCCTGGCCATAGGGGTTCTGAAGCATCGTGCCGTCGACGAAACCGTCCTTGATCGCTTTCAGCACGACTTCGTCGTGGTCGATGCCGACCATGTGGATGCGCTTGTCGCCGATCTTGCGCAGTGCGTTGGAGGCAACGACCGCAGGAACCCAGGCTGTGGTCACGATGCCGTCCACTTCGGAAGCGTGGGCGGCCAGGTAGGCGCTGATCTTTTCTTCCGCCGGTTCCGGTGCGTCGATATCGGCGATGACCTGAACGACCTCGGCGCCGGCTTCGTCAGCTGCCTTTTTCACGGCATCGATACGAAGCTGGGTGTTGGGGTCCACAAGGAAGCCGGTGAAATGGGCGATGCGTTTTTTGCCCGTTCCCATCGCCTTGATCAGCTCCTTGGTGCCGAGATAAGCGGAATTACCGGTGTCGGTACCAAGGCAGAAGGCGGCGGGCGAGGGGTCCTTGAAGCATCCGGCGCCAGCAATCACATTCGCGCCGTTGCCGGTCAGTTCCTCTGCTGTCGAGACCGCGCCGACGGGATCGCCGGGGAAAATCAGGAAGCCGTTATAACCCTGGCTCAGAAGGCTTTCGAGAAGCTGGTTCTGCTGTGCCAGTTCCCACTTTTGCGGCACCTTATAGTCGGCGCCAGCCAGGCCGAAGTCCTTGGCCGCGTCCTTGCCGGCCTGTTCCCAGGCGGCGAAATAAGGGTGCGGACCGCCCGGAACGAGGGCGATCTTGCTGGCGTCCGCCGCCTGCGCGACACCGCACGCTCCCGCGCCGATGATTGCGGCAGCGACGAGGCTGCGCATGAAATACGTCATGTTTTTCTCCTCCATGAAACGGCCTGCTCCTTAAAAAAAGCGACTGGAACCTCCCTTAATCGCTCTTTCTCCCAACAGCCGACTTGCGTAAGCACCATGGACACTAGTATACTTGTATCCAAGTAGCAACGAGATTTTCACGACTGCCTTTTGAAGGGGAGCGTTCATGACGAAAAACACCACTGCCGGTTTCACTGGGCGCGGCTCTCATCAAGAGGCCCCCGGCTCCGGAATCGAAAGCGTGGAGCTTGTGGTCAATCGTTATGGCTCGGTTGCCGATCAGGTTCATGCGGCGTTGCGTCAGGCGATCGTCGAGGTCCGCCTAGCGCCCGGTGCGCCGATCAGTGAAAACTCGATCTGCCGTCAGTTTTCGGTGTCGCGCACCCCGGTGCGTGCCGCGATCCAGCGCCTGTCGGAAGAGGGTCTTGTGGACGTCTATCCGCAACTCGGCAGCTTTGTTGCGCCGATCAGGCTTGGCGAAATTCAGGACAGCCATTTTATCCGCCGTTCACTCGAAGTGGCTTTGCTGCGCGAAGTCGCGCCGAAGTGGACGAAAGAAATGAGCCGTACGATGCGCGACGTCATCGCCGAGCAGGAAAGAGTGATTGCCGCCAACGACGCATCCGGCTTCTTCCATGCCGACGAGGCGTTTCATCGCCTGCTCGGCACGTTTTCCGGTCGCGAAGGCGTCTGGCAGGCGATCCTTGCCGCCAAGGTGACCCTGTCGCGGTTCCATCGTTATTGGGCAAAGCCGGAACGATTGCCCGCCGTCATCGAAGAGCATCTGGCAGTCGTGGATGCTCTCGACCGTGGCGATGCCGAAGGTGCGGAAAAGGCGCTGGTGACGCATCTGGATATGGTTTTCGTGATCTACGAACAGTTGCCTGAAGAAGAGCGGAAGCATTTGTCCATTTGATAGTGGACGTGGAGGAGACAGAATGGAACTGAAACACAAGACGGCGCTCGTGACAGGCGCTTGTGGCGGCATCGGCCGTGCCGTGGTTGCGGCGCTGGTCGCGCAAGGGTCGAGGGTAATCGCCTTCGATCGCGACATCGAAGCTGTTGCGGCGCTTGCGGAGGGGTTTGGCGGTGCTTGTGATCCCGTCGCCGTCGATCTCGGCGATGCGACGGCGCTGCGGGCCGTCATGAAAGATGTCGCCAACCGTTTCGAGGTCATAGACATTCTCGTCAACAATGCCGGTGTGCTGTCGCCGCACAAGCTGGGAGCGACCACGCTTGATGACTGGCACAGGCTGATGGCCGTCAATCTCGATGCTGCCCTGCTGCTGACGCAGGCCGTCGTTCCCGCCATGAAGGAAAACCGCTGGGGGCGGCTGATCAACATCTCGTCCTATGCCTGGAAGTCCGGTGGCCTGACGGCGGGCACGGCCTATTCGGTCTCGAAATCGGCGCTGGTGGGCCTCACTTACTCGTCCGCTCGCGAACTTGCCCCTTTCGGCGTCACCGCCAATGCAGTCGCGCCGGCCTATGTGGTTTCGCCGATGATCATGGAGCAACTGTCAGAGGAAGACCGCCAGCGCCAGCTTGCAGCCATTCCGGTCGGGCGGTTCTGCCAGCCGGAAGAGGTGGCCCATACCGTAGGTTTCCTCGCCTCGCCGCTGTCCGGCTTCATGACCGGCACTGTCGTTGACATGAATGGCGGCCTGCAATTCGGCTGAGATACGGAGATAAATGAGCATGACAGAACGCCTCTCGTCCCTTGCGTTGCCGCATCTGCCAAACGACGTCCTTTTGCCCGCCTATGATCGCAAAGCGGTGACACCGGGCATCGTGCATCTTGGCGTTGGCGCTTTTCACCGCGCCCATCAGGCCGTCTTCATCGATGATTGCCTGGCGCGTGGCGAAACCGGCTGGGGCATTGTCGCTGCCTCGCTGCGCAGCCCCGATACTCGCGATGCCATCGCGCCGCAGGACAATCTCTATACATTCTGCCTGCGTGACGGTGAAAACGAAACGCTGCGGATTGTCGGTTCAATCCTCGAGACCATCGTCGCTCCTGAAGATCCGGAGCGGCTGCTGCAAGCCATGACTGATCCGCGGGTCAGAATCGTCACTTTGACGGTCACGGAAAAGGGTTACCTCGCCGATTTGTCGGCGGGCATGCTTCTTCGTGACCATCCCGATGTCGTTCATGATCTGGCGCATCCGCAAAAGCCGCGCTCCGCGCTCGGTTTTCTGCTGGAAGCGACAAGACGCCGGCGGGCCGCCTGGGCTGTGCCGCTGACTTTGCTCTCCTGCGACAATCTTCCGTCCAACGGTCGCATCCTGCACCGTCTTCTGGTGGAGATGGCTGGTCTCACCGATAATGATCTCGCTGCCTTCATCGCGGAAAATCTCTCCTGCCCCTGCGTCATGGTGGACCGCATCGTGCCCGCCACCACCGCAGCCGACCGCGAGCGCGTGACGGCGCGTCTCGGCTGCGAGGATTCCTGGCCGGTAATTGCGGAACCCTACTTTCGCTGGGTAATCGAGGATCGCTTTCCGCACGGTCGCCCCGGCATCGAGCTGTCAGGTGCCGAAATCGTTGATGAGGTCGAGCCATATGAGCATATGAAGCTCAGGATGCTGAACGGCGCTCACACCGCTATGGCCGCAATCGGCCAATGCAGCGGGCTTGAGACGATCGCCGATATCTATGCCGATGCGCGTGTACGCGGTTACGTCGACCGTTACTGGCGGGAGGTTGGTTCGACATTGAGCCCGGCCGTCAGCGGACCGGACTATGTTGCCGGTCTGCGCCAGCGTTTCGCCAACCCCGCCCTTCGTCATCGCGCCGCCCAGATCGCCTCTGACGCTTCACAGAAAGTGCCGCAACGCATTCTCGCGCCGCTTGCGGAGCTACGTGCCGCAGGCGCGCCGAATACGGCCGCTCTTTTTGCTGTTGCCATGTGGATACGGTCCTGCGCAGCGCTGAACGAGCGGGGAGAGGCAATTGTCATGGCCGATCCGGCATTTTCCGAATGGAGTGCACCCACCGGCAACGGCGAAGAGCAGGACGCGGTCATCGAGCGGTTTTTAACATTCCGTCGCGTCTTCGGGCCTGAATGGCAGGCGGATGAGGCATTCGTAACGGCGCTTCGGGCGGCCTATCGCGACATCGTCCAATACGGCGCGCTCGGCGCCATCGAACGGCATTTTTCGGAGGAGTAGAATATGAAGGAAACCTGGCGCTGGTTCGGTGAATCGGACCCCATCACCTTGCAGCATGTGCGGCAGACCGGCGCCAGCGGCGTTGTAACGGCGCTGCACCAGATCCCCGACGGCACGGCGTGGCCGGCCGAAGAGATCGCCAAACGCAAGGCGATGATCGAGGCGGCCGGCCTGGAATGGAGTGTCTGCGAATCCATTCCGATGGAACAGTCCATCAAGCGCGGCGACGCCGATGCGCCGAAGGCGATTGCGCGCTGGAAAGATACACTCTCCCGTCTCGGTCACGCGGGCGTTCCCGTCGTCTGCTACAATTTCATGCCGGTGGTGGACTGGACACGCACGAACCTGCGCTGGCAGGCACGCAATACCGGATTGGCGCTGCGCTTCGAAATGGCGGATTTCGTCGCCTATGACGTCTTCATCCTGAAGCGTGTTCGTGCTGCTGAAAATTACGATCCTGCGCTCGTGGCGCGAGCCGAAAAGCGTTTTGCGCAAATGAGCGAAGATGACCAGTCGCTTCTCGAGCGTAACATCATCGCCGGCCTGCCGGGCGGCGCCCTGGTGCAGACGCGCGAATCCATCGCCGCTCTGATTGCTTCGTTCGATGGCATCGACAGCGCGACCATGCAGGGCAATCTTCTGGCCTTTCTGAGAGAGGTCGTGCCGGTGGCGGAAGAGGTGGGCGTGCATCTCGGCATCCACCCTGATGATCCACCGTTCTCCCTGTTCGGCCTGCCGCGCGTTGTCTCGACACCTGCAGATATTCGCGCCATCCTCTCGGCCGTTGAAAGCCCGAACAATGGCATCACCCTTTGTACCGGCTCATACGGCGCCCGTAGCGACAATGATCTTGTGGCGATGGCACGGGAGTTCGCGTCTCGCATCAATTTCGCCCATCTTCGGAACGTGACCGTTGAAGCGGATGGTTCCTTCTTTGAGGACGATCATCTGGATGGCGGAACGGACATGATTGGAGTCATCGAGGCATTGTTGCGCGAGGAGCGGGCCGCCGCCAAGGCTGGCCACCGCACCAATATTCCAATGCGGCCTGACCACGGCCATCTGCTGGGTGATGACATCACCAAAAAGACCAATCCCGGATATTCCTACATTGGCCGCATGAAGGGGCTCGGCGAACTCCGCGGCGTCATCCGCACCATTGAGCGCCAGCTTCGCCGCGAGGAGGGTACCGCATGAAAACCCGCAAACTTGGTCGCACGGCGCTGTCGCTGAGCGAACTTTCCTTCGGCGCGGCCGGTATCGGTAATCTCTATCGCAGCGTAAGCCGCGAAGATGCGATGGAGACGCTGCAAGCCGCCTGGGACGCCGGCATCCGCTATTTCGATACCGCACCCTATTACGGGCAGGGCCTTTCCGAACGCCGCCTCGGGGATTTTCTTCAGGGGAAACCACGCGACGAATTCGTGCTGTCCACCAAGGTCGGGCGGATCCTGAAACCGGCTGAAGCGGGCGTGACACCGGATTACGGTTTTGTCGATGCACTGCCTTTCGTGGTGGAATACGACTACAGCTATGATGGCATCATGCGCTCGTATGAGCAAAGCCTCGCCCGGCTTGGTCTCGGTTCAGTGGATATTCTCTATGTCCACGATCTGGAGGAGACCACGCTTGGGGAAGAGGCCTATCGCCATCATTTCAGGATATTCACCGAAAGCGGCATCGAGGCCCTGCACGAGTTGAAGGCGACAGGCCGGATCGGCGCGTTTGGTCTTGGCGTGAATGAGGTTCCGGCTTGTCTGAACCTCATGGAGATAGACGAGATCGACTGCATTCTTCTGGCGGGTCGTTACACGCTGCTCGACCGGTCGGCTGCAGCAAAGCTGCTGGGGCGTTGTGCGGAAACCGGCACCTCGCTCGTCATCGGCGGTGTCTTCAACTCTGGCATTCTTGCGACGGGCGCAAGGCCGGGTGCGACTTTCAACTATAGTGAAGCAGCAGCAGATGTCATGGAGCGGGTGCGCGCCATGGAGGTCCACGCTGCCGGGCACGGGGTTGCACTTGCGGCCGCTGCCCTGCATTTTCCGCTACAAAATGCCGATGTCGCAAGTGTCCTGATCGGCACCGCAAAACCGGACAGCCTTTTGCGCAACCTGTCTATTTTCGAAACGGCCGTGCCGGACGCCGCCTGGGCGGGTTTCGACGCGCTCGCCCTCGAAAATTGACCGCAACGACAGGGAGGAGGATGCCATGGATCTGATCGATACTCACCAGCATCTGATCTTGCGAGGCAAGCTCGGTTATGCCTGGACACGAGGGGAGCCCAGCCTTGCGGGAAGCTTCACCCAGGCTGATTACGCAGCGCTTGTCGAGGGATGTGGCGTAGTGGGTACGATCTTCATGGAAAGCGGGGTGGATGACGGCGACTATCAGGCTGAGGCTCGCCTCATCGCCAGCATGATCGGCGAGGGTGGCTTGCCGATGTTCGGCCAGATCGCCAGTTGCCGACCGGAAACGGATAATGGTTTCGAAGCCTGGCTGGAGGAGTGCCGCCACCTCAACGTGGTCGGTTTCCGGCGCATTCTCCACGTTATGCCCGACGACCTCAGCCGCGAGGAAAATTACCGACGAAACGTGCGCACGATTGGAAAGGCCGGATGGCCGGTCGATCTGTGTTTTCATTCCCGCCAGCTTGCCATTGCCGCCGAACTTGTCGGGGCCTGCCCCGATGTGCGCTTCATGCTCGACCATTGCGGCACGCCGGACATTGCCGGAAACGATTTTCGGGAGTGGAGCGGGCGTATGGCCGACTTGGCGACGCTGCCCAATCTCTTCGTCAAACTCTCCGGCATCACCGCCTATTGTGCACCGGGATGCGCGACGCTGGAAAGCGTGACACCCTATGTGGAAACCGTGATCAACCTGTTCGGACCTGAGAGAATGGTCTGGGGCGGCGACTGGCCGGTGGTCGATCTCGGCTCGGGTCTACCGGAATGGATCGGTATGACGAGTGAGCTTCTTTCAACGCTCTCGCCCGACGAGCAGGCATCGATCGGCCACCGCAATGCCAGACTGTTTTATTTGGCGACATAGCGTGCAGCTTTTCATGCCGATTGTGCATTGCGTCGGCCGGATATGCCAAGAAGCGCGCCGGCGCGCGCTTCATACGCCTGTGCTTTACTCGGCTGGCTGCGCTGCGGTTGTCGTCGCAGAGCGGTTGGTCTCTCCAGAAAGGCTGCGCTGACCGAGGCTGATAATGGTGACTGTCGACAGGGTGGCGGCAATCGATACCCAGAAGCCGTTGCTCGGGCCGAAATTATCGATCACCCAGCCGGAAATAAAGGCGCCGAGCGCCATGCCGATACCGATGCCGGTCATCACCCAGGTCACGCCTTCCGTCAGCATCGATTCCGGCACACGGCGCTCGATCAGGCCAAATGCAGTGATGAAGATGGGAGAGATTGCAACGCCGCTGAGGAATACGGCGAAGGCAAGCAGGGAAACTGTCGTGCTTGCAAAGAGGAGCGGCAGCGCGGTGAGCGCAAGGACGCTGACGGCGATCAGCAATTGCCGTTGCAGCGGCATTTTGGGGTTGATCGCGCCCAGAAGCAGGCCGACGACAAACGAACCGATGGCATAAACGCCGATGACGAGGCTGGCAGCTTCCGGTTGACCGAGTTCTTTGGTGATGGCAACAGCACTTACCTCGGCTGTGGCGAAAGTCGAGCCTACGAAGATCAGGGCGACCGTGATGATCTGGACCGAACGCAGCCGGATAGCCGAATGTTGCCTGCTGCCACTTTCAACCGCGCGTACCTTGGGTTCGGTCGATCGTTGCAGCAGAAAGGCAAAGGTACCGAGTGCCAGCGAGGCGGTGCTGATCATCATACCTGCTTCCGGAAAGAGTGAGACCGCGAGACCGACGGAGAGCGAGGCGCCGGCAATGTAGACAAGTTCGTCGGCGGCGGATTCAAATGCAAAAGCAGTGTTCAGCTCAGGCCGGTCACGGAAGATTTCCGTCCAGCGGGCGCGCATCATCGCGGGAATACTCGGCATGGCCGCGGCGAGGAAGGCCGAAAGAAAGAGCGTCCAGGCAGGCCATCTCTGGTTGGTCGCGATAATCAGGATAGCAAAGGCGATGACCGATATGATGGTGGCCGGGACAAGGACGCTGCTCTGGCCCTTGCGGTCCACCAATCGGGAAATCTGCGGCGCAACGGCGGCATTGGTCAGCGCGAAGGTTGCCGAGACCGCACCGGCAAGCCAATATTCACCATGGGTCTGGGAAAGCATGGCGACGATGCCGATCGGTGCCATCGCAATCGGAAGACGGGCAAAGAAGCCTGCGGCGGAAAAGCCTTTGGCGCCCGGAGCCCGGAAAATTTCTCTATATGGATTAGACATCGGGATGCACCTTGTTTAGGGAGTACCCACCACAAACATACGTGGCGTATGCAAATGAAATAATTGCATACGTCGCGTATGTCAACTAGTATACGCGACGTATGTAGAATTCGGAGAAAAAATGCGCAAACCTCGCAGTGAAATGATTGCCGAGACGCGGGCGAAGCTTCTGGTCGCTGGCCGCAAGGCATTTGGCAGCATCGGCTATGCCGAAGCTTCGATGGACGACTTCACTGCCGAAGCAGGGCTGACCCGCGGCGCGCTCTATCACCATTTTGGCGACAAGAAAGGCCTGCTGCTGGCGGTTGTGGGTGAGATCGACGCCGAGATGACGAAAAGGCTCTGTGACATCTCGTCTAGGGCCGCGACGCGTTGGGAGGGTTTTGTCGAGGAAAATGTCGGTTACATTCTCATGGCTCTGGAGCCGGAAATCCAGCGGATCATGTTCCGTGATGGACCGGCCGTTCTCGGCGACCCTTCACGTTGGCCAAATGCCAATGGTTGTATCTCGGCCGTTGCGCGAAGTCTCGATGCGCTGAAGCAAGAAGGGACGATCGTCGACATTGATCCGGAGGCCTGTGCGCGTTTCATCAATGCGGCGAGCAGCAGTGCAGCCCAGTGGATCGCGAATTCCGACGACCCCGAAACGACCTCGAAACGCGCCGTCGACAGTTTCCGCACCTTTCTGGAAGGGCTGAGGATCACACGCTGATCCGCTTGTCGCCGGTTCTGCGTATACATCAGGGTCAATCTCGTTCCGGCTGAGTGGGTAACCTTGAGCCGGCGATATTCCCCGAAGCGCGCTGAGCGAATCGTGCTGTCTCTCTCCCCCGTAGACTCGTTAACGCGCCAGGGATGATAAGAAATTGCGGGCTCATCGATACAGTTTTTCCTCCTTGAAGAAAAACCGGCCGATCCGGCTGATTTCTGTTTACTTTTGTCGAAATTGCATCGCATCACGCTGTTTGAATTCGCTGTAAGGCCTTTCGCAAACTACGGAGGATGAGATGAAAGCACTGGTGCTGGAAGAAAAAGGAAAGCTCTCGCTCAGGGAGTTCGACATTCCCGGCAAGCTCGGACCCAAGGATGTGCGCATCCGTACCCATACCGTCGGGATTTGCGGCTCGGACGTCCATTATTATACCCATGGCAAAATCGGCCATTTCGTTGTGCATGCGCCGATGGTGCTGGGCCATGAAGCTTCCGGCACGGTAATCGAGACCGGTGCCGAGGTTGCGCATCTGAAGCCGGGTGATCGCGTCTGCATGGAGCCGGGCATTCCCGATCCGACCTCGCGCGCCTCCAAACTTGGCATTTACAATGTTGATCCGGCGGTCAGCTTCTGGGCAACGCCACCCGTTCACGGTTGCCTGACACCGGAAGTCATTCATCCCGCCGCCTTTACATACAAGTTGCCCGACAACGTTTCCTTTGCCGAAGGCGCCATGGTGGAACCCTTCGCCATCGGGATGCAGGCAGCGCTCAGGGCGCGTATTCAGCCCGGCGATGTTGCCATCGTGACGGGCGCCGGTCCGATCGGCATGATGGTTGCGCTGGCGGCGCTAGCCGGCGGTTGCGCAAAGGTTATCGTTGCCGATCTTGCCCAGCCGAAGCTGGATATCATCGCAGCTTATGACGGCATCGAGACCGTCAACATCCGCGAACGTGACCTGGCGCAGGCCGTGGCTGATGCGACGGATGGCTGGGGTTGCGATGTCGTTTTCGAATGCTCTGGCGCTGCACCCGCCGTGCTCGGTATGGCGAAACTCGCACGTCCCGGCGGTGCCATCGTCCTCGTCGGTATGCCGGTCGATCCGGTGCCGGTCGATATCGTCGGCTTGCAGGCAAAAGAGCTGCGGGTAGAGACGGTTTTCCGCTACGCCAATGTGTATGACCGTGCGGTCGCTCTCATCGCGTCCGGCAAGGTCGATCTGAAGCCGCTGATCTCCGCGACCATTCCCTTCGAAGACAGCATTGCCGGTTTTGACCGTGCGGTGGAGGCAAGGGAAACGGACGTGAAGCTGCAAATTCTGATGCCGCAATAATCCCTTCCGGCAAGCCGCCTGCCGATGCAGGGGCGTCAAAAACCCTTCGGAAAAGTATAAGCTCGACCTGCCGGTGATCGGCGGGTCGAGCTTTAAAAAATCATCACATCGATCTTTAAGATGCGCATTTTCTGGGCGTATGGCGTGCAACTGCGCGAAAAAATGGGCGCAACCGCTGGCTTAGTTGTCGGCGGATGCACGGCACTCTTCAATTTCTGACAAAAAACAGTCAAAAAAGTATCGGTAATTTCCCCGGTATGATGTGGAAGTAAATGTGCCGCAGGCCATATGCTCCCCATCAACGCCTGGGACGAGCCATAAAGAGGAATGGCTTTGCTCCGCGAATACGGCGGACGTGACCGATGGGAGGAAACATCGATGCAGCCCGATCTGGAACTGGTACATATCCGCAAGGGCGAATCCTTCGCCGCCTGGCGGCATGGCTATCCGTTCCGCACCGTGCGCTGGCATTACCATCCCGAATATGAAATTCATCTGGTCGTGGCGACGTCAGGCACGTTCTACATCGGCGATTTCGTCGGTCGCTTCGGCCCGGGCCAGCTAATCATGACTGGCCCAAATCTCCCCCAAAACTGGATCAGCGAGATCGAGCCGGACGAGATCGTTCCCACGCGCTCTCTCGTCATCCAGTTTCCGGAGGCTTTTATCGAGGATGCCTGCGCTTCCATGTCCGAGATGGAGGTAGTTCGCGCCCTTCTGGACCGCAGCCGCCGCGGCATTCTGTTCGACGATGAGACCAGCGATCGCGTTCGCCCGCTGATACTGCGTTTGATCGAGGCGCAGGGGTTGAAGCGTCTTGCGATTTTTTGGGAAATTCTCGATCTGCTGGTCAATGCGCCGGCGCCCGAGGTGCTGGCGAGCCTGAGCTACGAGCTGGACCTGACGGGCATCGGCGATAGCGGCATCAACCGCGCCTTGTCGCATCTGCGCCAGCACCTGACCGAACAGGTCGAGGAAATCGATCTGGCCGACATGGTTGGCCAGAGCCAGAGTGCCTTTTCCCGTGCCTTCAAGCGACATACGGGAACGACTTTGGTGCGCTATCGCAATCAGCTGCGCATCGATCTGGCCTGCCAGATGCTTCTGGTGGATCAGGACGTGAAGGTGGCGGAAGTCTGCTACGACGTGGGCTTTTCAAACCTTTCGAATTTCAACAGGCATTTCCTGAAGCTGAAGGGAATGTCGCCATCGAGGTTTCGTACGGTATTCGCGGCCCAGAAGGCAGCGGTCATGGCGGATTAAACCAAGATACATCGCGGATTTTTCACCAATTCGGGCAGAGGACTGTCCGGAAACGGGCTCTTATTGCCCAGATTTTCCAAACGGGAGGAAGTTACTATGAGAATGAAATCCAAGTTCCTGATGGCATCGGCCGCACTTGCAATGATGGCCGCTCCGGCATTGGCACAGGACAAGCTGAAAATCGGCATGACGTTCCAGGAACTGAACAACCCCTATTTCGTGTCCATGCAGGAAGCGCTGAAGGAAGCCGCGGCAAGCATCGGCGCTGATGTTGTCGTCACCGACGCCGGCCACGATGTGGCAAAGCAGATTTCCGACGTGGAAGACATGCTGCAGCAGAAGATCGACATCCTGCTTCTGAACCCGACCGACAGCGCCGGCATCGAAGCCGCCGTGCACGCTGCCAAAGCTGCCGGCGTGATTGTCGTTGCTGTCGACGCCAACGCAAACGGCCCGGTCGACACCTTCGTCGGCTCGAAGAACCGTGACGCAGGCTACAAGTCTTGCAAGCATCTCGGTGATGCGCTCGGCGGCAAGGGTGAAGTCGCAATCCTCGACGGTATCCCGGTCGTGCCGATCCTGCAGCGCGTCGAAGGCTGCAAGGCAGCGCTTGCAGAATTTGCCGATATCAAGCTTGTCGACACGCAGAATGGTCGTCAGGACCGCTCCGTTGCGCTCGGCGTCGTTGAAAACATGATCCAGTCCCGTCCGAACCTCGCCGGTATCTTCTCGGTGAATGATGGCGGCGCAATGGGTGCACTCGCTGCGATCCAGGGCTCCGGCAAGGACATCAAGCTGACCTCGGTTGATGGTGCTCCCGAAGCGGTGAAGGCAATTGCCGACGGCGGCCCTTTCATCGAAACGACCGCGCAGTTCCCGCGTGACCAGGTGCGCGTTGGCCTTGCCATGGCGCTTGCCCAGAAGTGGGGCGCCCGCGTCGTTCCGAAGGAAGTACCGATCGACGTCATGGTCGTTGACAGCAAGAACGCCGGCGACTTCAGCTGGTAAGAATTCCTCCCCAGGTCCCGTCCCCGCCTCGTGTGGGGGCGGGACATGTCCCGACCATCGAGGAGGGTAAAATGCTGGAACTGAATGGAATAAGAAAAAGCTTCGGCAAGATCGAGGTCCTGCGCGGCGTTGACCTGCAGGCGCGCGCCGGCGAGGTGCATGCGCTTCTGGGAGAGAACGGCGCTGGCAAGTCGACATTGATGAAAATCCTGTGCGGCATTTTGCAGCCCTCGGAGGGCACGATCCGCATTGACGGAAAGGACCGCCGCTTCGCCAATTACGATGAGGCGATTGCCGCCGGTATCGGCATCGTGTTTCAGGAATTCAGCCTGATCCCCTATCTCGATGCGGTCGAAAACATGTTTCTGGCACGCGAAATCCGCGGACCGCTGCGCCTGCTGAACAAGCGCGCGATGCGTAAACGTGCCGCCGAAATCATGAGCCGTCTGGCCGTGGACGTTCCGCTCGATGTGCCGGTGCACCGCCTTTCCGTTGCCCAGCAGCAATTCGTGGAAATTGCCAAGGCGCTTTCACTCGATGCCCGTATTCTCGTTCTCGATGAGCCGACTGCGACGCTTACCCCGTCCGAGACCGAGCATCTCTTCAAGGTCATGCGCGAGCTGCGGCGTCAGGGTGTCGCTATCATCTTCATTTCCCATCATCTCGAGGAAATATTCGAGATCTGCGACCGCATCACCGTCCTGCGTGATGGCGAACTCATCGGCTCCTGCCTCACCTCTGACGTCGATAATGACCGTCTGGTGGAGATGATGGTCGGCCGGCGCATCGAGGCCAATTTTCCGCCCAAACCGAAGATCGATACAGCTGCGCGCAACGTGATTGAGGTCGAAGAGCTTCAACTGAAAAAAGGCGGGCCGGTCTCGCGCTTTACCCTGCGGCAGGGTGAGATACTCGGTTTTGCCGGGCTTGTCGGTTCCGGGCGCACGGAAACGGTGCTGGCCATGCTTGGCGCTCATTCCGCTTCGCGCCGCAAGATCAAGGTCGATGGCGTCGAGACCCGCTTTTCCGGCCCGGATGAGGCACTGATGCGCGGCATTGGCCTGCTGCCGGAAAGCCGCAAGGAAGAGGGTCTGATCACCAGTTTCTCCATCCTGCAGAACATCTCCCTCAACAACTATCGCAAGTACCAGAAGGCTCACTGGTTTATCGACCTGAAAAAAGAGCTGGAGCACACGAAAAAGGCGATGGCGCAGGTTCAGGTCAAGGCACAGGGACCCTATGCCCGCGTGGACACGCTGTCCGGTGGAAACCAGCAGAAGATCGTTATCGCCCGCTGGCTGAACCATGACATGCGCGTCCTGATCTTCGACGAACCGACGCGCGGCATCGATGTCGGCGCGAAGGCGGAAATCTATACGCTGATGCGCGAATTCGCAGCCAAGGGCTATTCTATCATCATGATCTCTTCGGAGTTGCCGGAAGTGATCGGCATGTCGGACCGCGTCTGCGTGTTCCGCTCCGGGGGCATCGTCGCCACCGTCGAGGGCGCAGACATCAATTCAGAAACAATAATGACAAACGCCACCACCGGGAGGGTTGAACATGTCGCTTGATGCAAATACCGGCATTGCCGAAAAGACGAGCGGTTTCGGCCTTGGCAGCATGCTGCGCTCGCCACTCGCCCTGCCTCTGGCGGGCCTGATTGTCGTATCGATCCTGATGGGTCTTGCGAGCGACAATTTCTTCAGCGTGAACAACATCATGAACGTGCTGCGACAGGTTTCAGTCGTGGGCATTCTGGCCGTGGGCATGACATTCGTCATCCTCACGGGCGGCATCGACCTGTCGGTCGGCGCGGTCATGGCGCTGGTCGGCACGTTGTCTGCCGGCCTGATGGTGAATACCGGCCTGCCTGCGTCGCTCGCCTTGCCGGCCGGGCTGTTCATCGGACTTGGCATCGGTATCTTCAACGGAGCACTTGTCGCCTGGGGCAAGATGCCGGCCATCATCGTCACGCTTGCGACCATGGGAATGGCGCGCGGTCTCGGCCTCATCTACTCCGGCGGTTATCCCGTCAGCGGCATTCCGAGCTGGATCTCCTGGTTTGGCGTCGGCCGCGTTGGCGTCGTGCCGGTGCCTGTTATCATCATGGTGGTGATTTACGCCGTGGCCTGGGTGCTTTTGCAGCGTACGGCTTTCGGTCGTCACGTCTATGCACTCGGCGGCAACGAGTTGGCCGCGCGCCTCTCCGGCGTCAAGACCCGGCGCGTCAAGCTTGCCGTCTATGGTATCTCAGGCGTGACGGCAGCGCTTGCAGCTCTCATTCTGACCGGCCGGCTTATGAGCGGACAGCCCAATGCGGGTGTCGGTTTCGAGCTGGATGCCATTGCGGCCGTGGTTCTCGGCGGCACGGCGATTGCCGGCGGACGCGGGCTCATTCTTGGTACCCTTATCGGCGCGGTGCTGCTCGGCATCCTGAATAACGGCCTCAATCTCATGGGTATCAACCCTTATCTGCAGGATGTCATCAAGGGCGGCATCATTCTGCTCGCCATTTATATCGGGCGCGACTGGCGTTGAGCCCACACGTCATATCTTAAAAGAAGCAGGAGAATTAAATGTCTGAATTGCTGCAAGGCAAGATCGCGGTCATCACCGGCGCCGCGTCCGGTATTGGCCTCGCCACCACCGAGGCGCTACTGGAAAACGGTGCAACCGTCGTCATGGTCGACTGGAACGAGAAAGCCCTGAATGAACTTGTCGGTAAACTCGGCAAGCGCGCCATCGCGCAAGTCACGAACCTTCTGGATGCAGACAGCTGCAATGCCATGATCCCGGAAATCCTTGAGAAGGTCGATCACATCGATATTCTCTACTGCAACGCAGGCACTTATATCGGTGGCGATCTCACCGAAACCACGCCGGAAGCCATCGACAAGATGTTGAACCTCAACGTCAATGCCGTGATGAAGAATGTGCAGGCCGTCGTGCCGCACATGTCGGAGCGCAAGACCGGCGACATCATCGTCACTTGCTCGATCGCCGGACATTTCCCGACCTATTGGGAGCCGGTCTATTCGGGTTCGAAATGGGCGATCACCAGCTTCGTGCAGGGCATGCGTCGCCAGATGATCCCGCATGGTGTGCGCGTCGCGCAGGTCTCTCCTGGCCCGGTCGTCTCGGCCCTTCTGGCAGACTGGCCGGAAGAAAATCTTCGCAAGGCCAAGGAATCGGGTAGCCTCATCGACGCGAGTGAAGTGGCCGATGCGGTTGTTTACATGCTGACCCGCAAGCGCACCGTCACCATCCGCGACATGCTGGTGCTGCCCACCAACTTCGACCGCGTTTAAACTACACTCCCAAGGAGTATCGCAAATGGCTTCCTACCTGATTGGCGTCGATGTCGGTACCGGCTCTGCCCGTGCCGGTGTCTTTGATGTGGCGGGCAGGCTTCTCGCCACCGCCAAGCGCCCGATCACGATGCATCGCGAAGACGGCGGCATAGCCGAACAATCGAGTGGTGAGGTTTGGAAAGCCGTTTGCGACAGCGTGCGGGAAAGTGTCTCGCGCGCCGGCATAGATCCCGCAGCCGTGGTTGGCATCGGTTTCGATGCCACCTGCTCGCTCGTGGTGCGCGGGCCTGAGGACGAGACCCTTCCGGTCGGCGCGCCGGATCATCCAGAGCGCGATATCATCGTCTGGATGGATCACCGCGCCGTCGAACAGGCGGAGCGGATCAATGCGGGCGAACATGCCGTTCTGAAATATGTCGGCGGTCGGATTTCCCCGGAAATGCAGACGCCCAAGCTGCTCTGGCTTCGCGAAAACAGGCCGGATATCTATGCGCGCGCCGAGCACTTCTTCGACCTGACGGACTTCCTGACCTGGAAAGCCTCAGGCGCGCTCGATCGTTCCGCCTGCACGGTTACCTGCAAGTGGACTTATCTCGCCCATGAGGAACGTTGGGATGCGGAATATTTCACCCGCATCGGGCTTGGCGATCTGGCGGAGCAGGGATTCCGCCGTATCGGTGAAAGCGTCGTTCATCCAGGCACGGCGCTGGGTAATGGTTTGACCGATGAAGCCGCAACAGCCATGGGGCTGGTTGCTGGAACCGCCGTTGCCGCCGGTCTGATCGATGCGCATGCCGGGGGTGTCGGCACGGTGGCTGCGGGCGGCGACGCTTCGCGGTGCCTCGGTTACGTCTTTGGTACTTCTTCCTGTACCATGACAACCACCTCGGAGCCGGCTTTCGTGCCGGGTGTTTGGGGTCCCTATTATTCCGCCATGGTTCCCGGCGCGTGGCTCAATGAAGGCGGCCAATCCGCCGCCGGTGCGGCCATTGATTATCTGGTGCAATTGCACCCGGCATTTTCAGAGGCAAAGGCGCTTTCCGAAAAAGAAGGCAAGTCATTACCTGCATGGCTTGCCGACCGTGCACTGGCTTTGGCCACGTCTGCTTCCGCTGCCGTGAAGATTGCCGAGAATTTTCACGTGGTGCCGGAGTTCCTCGGCAACCGCGCGCCCTTCGCCGATCCTCATGCCCGTGCCGTCATTGCCGGTTACGGCACCGAGACGGGGGTGGATTCGCTTGTCGCGCTTTACGTAGCGGGGCTTCTCGGCCTCGGTTACGGGCTTCGCCAGATCATCGAGACGCAGGCGCGTCATGGCGCTCCCGTGGAAACGATCAGTGTCAGCGGCGGCGCGGGCGCTCATCCGCTTGCCAGACAATTGCTGGCGGATGCGACGGGGCTTCCGGTTGAACTCACTGAATGCGAGGAGCCGGTGCTTCTTGGATCGGCGATGCTCGGTGCGGTTGCTGCCAAGGCCTATCCCGACCTGATTTCCGCAATGCCCGCCATGTCGCGTATTGCCAAATATTCGGCACCGGACGCTGCATTCAGCCAAGTGCACCAGTCACGCTACGACGCGTTTCTGGCACTGCAGAATGCGGCGCGCGCCATTCGTTCCGCAAACCATTCCTGAAGCGCCACGCGCTTCCATCGTCCGGCCGTTTTGGCCGCAAAATAAAGAGGATTCCATGCAGTTTTCCGGAAAATCCGTCATCATCACCGGCGCAGGCAAGGGCATCGGCCGTGCCTGCGCTATCCTGATGGCCGCGCGCGGTGCTGAGGTCGTGGCAATCAGCCGGACCCAGTCCGATCTCGACAGCCTGAAAAGCGAAATCGGCGGACGCTCGATCCGTGTCGATCTCGCAGATGTGGCGTCGACGCGGGCCGCGATGGTCGAGGCGGGTCCATGCGATTTTCTCATCAACAGCGCCGGCATCAACGTGCTCGAAAGCGTGCTTGATATGAGCGACGAAGGTTATGAGGCTGTACTGGGCATCAATCTGCGTGCCGCGCTCGTCACCTGCCAGGAATTCGCCCGTGCCCGTGTCGCAAAGGGTGGCGGCGGCGCAATCGTCAACATCACGTCAATTGCCGGTCATCGCGGTTTTCAGGATCATCTCTGCTACGCGGCCTCGAAAGCGGGGCTTGAAGGCGCAACCCGCGTTCTTGCCAAGGAACTCGGGCCGCACGGCATCCGTGTCAACGCCGTGGCGCCGACCATCACGCTGACTGAACTGGCTGCCGAAGCATGGAACGATCCGGCCAAGAGCACACCAATGATGGTTCGCCATCCTCTGCAGCGCTTTGCCGAGGCCGAAGACGTGGCACAGAGCATCGCACTGCTTCTGTCAGATGATAGCAGCATGATTTCCGGCGCGGTGTTGCCCATCGATGGCGGGTTCCTCGCCGTCTGACGTTTAAGGGATGCGCGGGTGCAAATGCATCGCCGCGCATCCTGTTCCAGGACTGGATATCCGCTCAGGTCAGATCCGGATGTCTGCCAACCAGCTGGTTGCGTTTTGCCTGAAGAATTTCCTTCTGTTCTTCAAGTTTGAGCAATTCGTCGTCTATCTCCTCGACGCTTTTCTCGATGTGCAGATATTGCTCTGCAAGAAGCGACTTCGCTTCCTTTCGGCTAGACGCATTCGGCGTGTCGCCATAAAGCGGCCGGTTGGCGGTTTCCTTGAGGAAAAATGTCGTCACAATGCCAAAGATGGCCGCGACCATGAGATAGTAGGCCGGCATATAGATATTTTCCGTTACCTCCACCAACCATGCGGTGAGTGTCGGCGTGAGCCCGGCAACGATGATCGAGATATTAAACGCGATAGCCAGCGCGCTGTAGCGGATGCGGGCCGGGAAAAGGGCCGGGAGGGTGGATGCCATGATCCCGATCAGGCAGTTAAGTGCGACCGCCAGGATGAGCAGGCCGAAGAAAATCTGAACAACCTGCCCGCTGGCGATGAGATGAAATGCCGGCAGTGAAAGAAACAGGATCGCCGTGCTGCCAACCGCCAGAAACGGCCTGCGTCCGATCCGGTCGCTCAAAAGCCCGATGGCGGGCTGGACGAACAGCATGCCAACCATAACCGCGATGATGATGAGGACGCCATGGTCCTCGCTGTAATTCAGCGTCTTCGACAGATATGTCGGCATGTAGGTGAGCAGCATGTAATAGGTGACGTTGGTCACGAGGACCATGCCTATGCATATTGCCAGCGAGCGGGAATGTTGGCTCACGATCTCGGCGATGGGAACCATGGGGCGCTCTTTCAGCGACTGCCGGTCTTCTTCTTCGGAGCGCTGCAGGCGTTCGGTGAAGGCTGGTGTTTCTTCTGCCGCGTGGCGCAGATAAAGCCCGATCAGCCCGAGGGGTGCCGCCAGAAAGAACGGAATGCGCCAGCCCCAGTCGAGGAACTTGGCTTCACCCATCGCGGTGCTGAGCAGCACGACGAGCCCCGCGCCAAGCACAAAGCCGGCGATGGAGCCGAAGTCGAGCCAGCTTCCAAGGTAACCGCGCTTCCGGTCAGGCGCGTATTCCGCCACGAAAATGGCCGCACCGGTATATTCGCCGCCAACGGAAAACCCCTGGGCAAGCTTGCATAACAGCAACAGAATGGGTGCCCATATGCCGATGGTGGCATAACCGGGGATGAGGCCGATACAGAAGGTGCTCGCGGCCATGATGATGATTGTCAGGGAGAGGACTTTTTGACGCCCGAATTTGTCGCCCATGGCGCCAAAAAATACGCCCCCCAAAGGGCGGATGAGGAAGGGGACGGAGAAGGTTGCGAGCGCCGCCACCGTTTGAACGGCGGGTGACGCGTCAGGGAAGAAGACCTTGCCGACGGCATAGGCGACGAAGCCGTATACGCCGAAGTCGAACCACTCCATCGCGTTACCGAGAGCGGCTGCCGTAACTGCTTTTTTGACCTTCTCGTCATCGATGACGGTGACGTCGTCGATGCTCAGCGGAGTGGCCTGTATCTGGTTGTTCAATCACTGTCCCCCTGAACTGCATTGCGCCCGAATTTTTTGAGCGCCATGAAAATGCTCGATACGCTTAAGCGTTCCATCGGTCGGCAGAACAATCGGGCCTTAGCTCATCTTATGGGGAGGGAGTATGGGCGGGGTCGCCCGACGGGAGAATAAAAAACGCCCGGCTGGTAGCCGGGCGTTTTTTAAAGATTAGTGGTGGTGCTCAGGCATTTCCTTGAGCTGATCCTTGGTCCACGAGGTAATCGCGTGGACATCGCCGTCTTCATCGCGCATGAAATCGAGATCGCTGAGCGGTACGGCGACGGGCTTTGCGCCGATGCCGAGAAAGCCGCCGACGTCGATGATCGCGGTGCTTGCCGCGCCGACGCCATGGACGTGATCGACCTTGCCGACCTTGTGGTCATCTGCGCCATAAACTGTTGCACCTTCCAGAACCGACGGGGTCAGTTCGGTTTCAACGAGGCGTACGTGATTGGCGTGATCCATTTTTCTTCCTCCTGCTTGGGTTGCGATATGGAAACTCCCGCAGTGCAAAACCGTTCCATCGCGTCTGGGGGATTTTGGGCTAAACCGGTTGTCTGAACGCTTAGGGGACTGGTATGAACTCCAGCGGACCGCCCGCCGCAAAATCACGCTTGAAAAGATTGAACACGTGTGCAATATGAACGCGTGTTCAATCTTTTGAGAGATGGTTATTCCGCATGGACCTGATGCCTTATCCGGATACGTTGGCAGCCCGTGCCGAACTGTGCCGCAGCGTTATTCTTTCCGCCGGGGAACTGGTGCTGAAAGGCTTTCAGGGCGAGGCGACACGCAGCTTCTCGATGAAGGGCCCGCAGGACTTTCTGACGGTGACGGATGCAGCCTCCGAAGCGCATATTCGCGGCGCGATCTCGGCCTGCTTTCCTAAGGACAGTTTTTTCGGCGAGGAGGGCGGCGGTGTGATCGGTGATCGCGTCTGGGTCGTTGATCCCGTGGACGGCACCGCAAATTTCGCCCGCGGCATTCCGCACTTCTGCATCTCCATCGCCTATGTCGAAAACGGGCAAACCGAAATCGGCGCTATCTATAATCCGGCTCTGAATGAACTTTATTTCGCCCGACGCGGCGAGGGGGCAACGCGTAACGGACAGCCGATCCAGGTTGCGCAGACGGAACGTTTCGATGCGGCCTCGATCGAAATGGGCTGGTCGACCCGTATCGCGAATGCCACCTATCTTGATGTCGTCAAGAACCTGCTCGATATGGGCACCAATGTGCGCCGCGCCGGTTCCGGTGCGCTGGCGCTTGCCTATGTGGCCGATGGCCGCTCCGATGCCTATCTCGAATTGCATATGAATTCATGGGATTGTCTTGCGGGACTGCTACTCGTCAGCGAAGCTGGCGGCGACGTCTGCCCTTTCCTGGAGATCGGTAGTCTTGAAGATGGCGGGCCGGTGCTGGCCGCAGCCAGCGGTGTTGCAAGCGGCGTCAGCCGGGCATCGAAGATACCTTTGGCAGAGCGGCAGCCTTCGGATCGGCAGCGGGCCGTATCGGCCTGAGTTTAGACGAGCGCCTGTCCGTGAAGGGTGCTTGGTGCATGTGGAGGAATGAGATGGATGGACCCGTTTATGCCCGGCCTGCGATCAGCCTGATTGCGGAAGGGCTCGGCCCGCGTAACGTTGCGCTCTATATCGGCGGCAGCGATGGTGCGAGCGACCTTGGGCTCCTTCACCGGCACGGCATTACCACCGTCGTCAACTGCGCCGTCAATCTGGATATCAATCTCGTGCAGGCGTCGGCGGAAGATGGCGACAGGTGCGCGGTGGGGTATGGCGATATCCGTTATTATAAGCTCGGTCTTATCGACGGCGAAGGCAGTCCGGACACGATGATGTTGGGGGCCTATTATATTCTCGACGGCGCATTGCGGCAGACCATGCCGAAACGCGAAACCTATCCGTTCCCCGATGGCGGCAATGTGCTCGTCAATTGCCGCAGCGGCCGCAGCCGCTCGGTATCGCTGGTCGCGCTTTTCCTGCACAAGCAGCAGCCGCATCTTTACCCTAACCTCGACGATGCACTGGCTGTGATCCGCACGAAGCGGGAATTGCGGCCGGACGAATGGTTCGAGACACCGAAACCGATGCTTTATGCTGCTGCCCGCCGCGCTTCCGACTGGATCGATATGGTCGAAGGCAGAAAGACTGTCCAACCATGCTGAAACGCACGCTTCCTTCCGTCGCCGTCATTGCCGACGCCCATTTCCATGACACGGCGGCCGATTTCGGTTTTCCCGGAATAGAGGTCGATGGAGAACGCATCACCATGCGTAGCTGGTCGGATACACGCGAATCCACCCGTGTTTTCAACGAAAGCGCCGATGCGCTGCATGCTGCACTCGAAGAAGTGCGGCAGCGGGGCATTCGCCATGTGGTGCTGCTTGGCGACTATACCGACGACGGCCAGCGCGCGACATCCGAAACGCTGAAGGGTATTCTGGAGCGTCATCGTGATACCCATGGCACCGCCTTTTATGCGCTGCCCGGAAATCACGATATTTTCGGCCCGCGTGGCCGGCATCATACCAAGGAGTTTCTGACGGAGAACGGCAAATGCCTTTCCGTTTCAAGCGATGCGCGGCGGGCCGGTGATCGGGTGGTGATCAGCGACCGGATGTATTGCGAAGGCTACCCCGTTGGCCTTGGCCCGATGGCGGCTTTCGGATATTTCCGCCAGCCGGACTATCTGCATTGGGAAACACCGTTCGGGCTTTCCGATGCGACGGAAGATCGTCTCTACGAGGTGCGTTCCCCCGATGGCACCAATATCTACCGGCTGATGGACGCATCTTATCTGGTTGAGCCGGAGCCGGGCCTCTGGCTGCTCATGATCGACGCCAATATTTTCGAACCGCTTGACGGCACTTTCGATACGGGTGAGGAAGCGGCTTTCACCGACAGTACCTCTGGCGGCTGGAATGCGCTTTTGCGCTGCAAGCCCTTCATCATCGACTGGATTGCCGATGTGCGCGAAAGGGCGCAGGCGCTCGGCAAGACTTTGCTCGGCTTTTCGCACTATCCGGCGCTCGATCCCTTCGATGGCGCAAGCGGTGCCGAAAGTGCGCTGTTCGGCGAAACCAACGTGGTGCGTCGCACGCCGCGCAAGGCGGTTGAGGATGCGCTGGTCGAGGCCGGGCTCCAAGTCCATTTCAGCGGACATCTGCATGTGGAAGGCGTAACCCGGCGTGGGGAAGGGGAAACCTCGCTCACCAATATCGCCGTGCCGTCTCTGGTTGCCTTTCCACCCGCCTTCAAGGTCGTCCATCCCCAGCAGCACGAGATTTCCATTGAGACGGTGGAAATGGCCGCGCTGCCGATTAACAGCCGCATTTGCCGGGGGTATGCGCAGGAAATGGCACTTGCGGGCGAGGATGAGGACCGCGCATTTGCGGCCGGCAATTATGGTGATTTCCTGCTTGGCCACAAACGCGCGCTTATCAGGCATCGTTATTTCACCAAGGAGTGGCCAGCCGGGATCGTGTCGGCGATTGCGGATAAAACCATATCCGAGGTTATCGGCCTGCTTGGTGAAAAAAGCCTTGCCTCGCATGATGTCGGGCTTTCCTCCGATCTGCCGATGTTCGAGCTTATTGCTGACTGGTATTGCCTGCGTCAAAGCGCGGGTCTGGCGCTTGTCCATATCGCGCCTCAACGGCTTTCCCTTTACCGGATGCTGGCAGAGCGGTTCGGCCGTGAGCCCGATCACCACGACGGTTCGGTTAAAAGTTTTATCGAAATCTTCTTCGGTGCCCTTGGGCTGTTTCTCGACCGTGCCGAAGGCGGTTTGCGGCATCTGGAGCTCCGTCTCACACCGCAACTCCAATCCGTTGCGGTGTGATCCGTAGGTTTTTTCGACGCAATCCGCGATGTGAACGGGGCAGATCAACGTCCCCTCGGGGAAGAGTGGCGGCAAGCAGGACAGGCGAGGTGATCTATTGGAATCGGTCGTTGTCAGCATCAATCTGTTCGGCGCGGTGGCGCTGCTGCTTTTCGGCCTTGGGCAGATCAAGGACGGAATGTCGCGTGCCTTCGGCGCCAAGCTTCGCATCGGGCTTGCCGCCGGTACACGGGGCGGGTTTCGCTCCTTCATCGCCGGTCTTGTGGCGACGATCGCCCTGCAGAGTTCGACAGCCACGGCGCTGATGGTTGCCTCCTTCGTTGAAAAAGACTTGATCGCACCGGCGATGGCGCAAATCGTGCTGCTCGGCGCGAATGTGGGTACTGCGACGACCGCGTGGATTGTCGCACTCGGTCTTGGCTGGCTGTCGCCGATGCTGATCCTTGCCGGTGTCATTCTATTGCGTGGAAAGTCGGTGCAGAGGCAGGGTGCGGGTGCTGCCCTTGCCGGTGTCGGCCTGATGCTGCTTTCCCTGCATCTTCTTTCTGCGGCGACGGATCCGATCCGGCAGTCGCCGGCGCTTAACCTCTTCATTTCCATGCTCGGCAATGCCTGGCCGGTCGCGTTGATCTTTTCCGCGGTGCTGGCCGTGCTGGCATCATCGAGCCTTGCCATCGTCGTCCTCATACTCTCGCTTGCGGCAAGCGGCGGCATTGAAACAAGCCTCGTTATCGTGCTGGTACTCGGCGCCAATCTTGGCGGCGCGGTTCCGCCGGTGCTGGCGACGTTGAAGGCGCCGGTCGCGGCGCGCCGGGTGGCGCTTGGCAACCTCATCGTCCGGACCACCGGCTGTGTCGCAGCCCTGCCTCTTGCCGGGTACGGCGCGGCACTGCTCGACATGTCGCCTTTCTCGCACGCCAATCTAGCGGTCGATGCGCATCTCCTTTTCAATCTTGCTGTTGCTGCGATCGCATGGCCGCTATCGCCTTTGTTGCTGCGGATGACGACCGCGCTGCTGCCGGAAAAAGAGGGAGTCGAAAGCCGCCGCAGCTATCTCGACAGTCATGATCTGGGTCAACCGGTTGCGGCGCTTGCCGGTGCAAGCCGCGAGGTCATGCTGGTTGGTGACCTGATCGAGCGCATGCTGCGTCAGGCGAATGACGCCATGCGCGACAGCGATCTTTCCAAGCTCAATGATATCAGTACGCTGGAAGGCCGGGTCGATAGTATCCAGCATGCCATCAAGGTCTATGTCTCGAAGGTGGGCCAGGACGGTTTGTGCCAGAAGGATCAGCGACGTGCGATGGATATCGTTGAATATGCCATCAATCTCGAACATATCGGCGATATCATCGAGAAGGGCATCCGCCCGGAAATCGCCAAGAAGATCAATCTTGGTCTCAGGTTTTCCGATGATGGCAAAAGCGAGCTGGAACGTCTATTCTCCATCACGCTCGACAATATCCGCATGGCGCAATCCGTTTTCGCCACCCGCAATGCCGACCTTGCCCGTCGGCTGGTGGAGGTGAAGGAAGATGTGCGACGGCTGGAAAAACAGTCATCGGAGCGACATCTCCAGCGCCTGCGCGACGGCCTGACCGACAGCATCCAGACAAGCTCAGTGCATCTCGACATGTTGCGCGATCTGAAGCGCATCAACGCCCATATCGCCGCCGTCGCACATCCGATCCTCGATGAAAGCGGTCTCCTGATCGAAAGCCGGATCAAGCAGGCGGGTTGAAGCCATGCCAGTAAAACGACGCTGTGGTTTTTGCCCGGGAGTGCTCTTCTAGCGCGCGGTGATCCTCTCGACCATCTCAACGGGCACGACCTGAAGCCGGGTCTCGGGCTCGTCGCTGTCGAGGGCGGTCAGGACCTTCTCGGTCAGCGCGTCAAAGGATTGGGCAACGGTCGTCAGCTGATAGCTTTTCCAGCCCGCCTGCGGAATATCGTCGAAACCGACAATCGACAGGTCTTCAGGAATTCGGCGGCCCATCTCTAGCCTTGCTGCATCCATGAAGCCGAGTGCCAGCAGATCGGTCACGCAGAAGGCGCCGTCTATTGTCTTGTCCGTCAGCAACTCGCAGCCTGCCTGATAGCCGCTGTCATAACTCGTCGGACCGCCCGACCATGGAACGACCTCGATACCCTCGATGCTCATGCGCTGGGTGAAAGCGCCGGCGCGGCGCAGCTGTGCCGGTGTCTGGCTGCCGCTGGAAACGACCGCGACCTTCCGGCATTTAGCCGCCACAAGCCGCATGGCGGCGAGATCGGCGCCGTGGGAATCGTCGCTCAGCACCATGTTCGTATCGGTCCGGTCGAGGCGCTGGTTGATGAGGATGAGGCGCACGCCATTGGCAATGCATTCGTCTACGATAGAGGCTGGCGGCTCGCCGGAGAGTACGACGATGGCCTGGGCGCGAAACTCGAAAAGCAGTTCGATCAGCGGCGCGATATCCTTGCGTGCATCGGCCGCATTCAGCAGCAGGCATTGCAAGCCGCGACGCAGAAGGCCGATGCTGAGGAGGTCGAGCTGTTTTGAAATAAACGGCGAGCTGAGATTGGCACCCACCACCCCGATGAGATTGGATCGGTCATTATTGAGGCCCTGGGCCAGACGGTTGACGCGGTAGCCAAGCTCATGCGCGGCTTTCAGCACCTTGCGCCGGACGGCCTTCGATACGCTGCCGCCGGGGGTGAATGTGCGCGAGACGGCGGAGCGCGAGACACCAGCCTTTTTCGCCACCTCTTCGGCCGTCACGAACCCTCTCGCCATTCAACTTCCCCGTTGCAAAACCTCATGTCTGATATCACAGGCCATAAGGGCCGACTATTCCAATCGAAATATTTCAGCTGCGAGGCCTCTTGCTGAGCGAAGGCGGTTCTCGCTTTAGCCGGCAAATATATCGTCCTTTCCATTCTCATTCTGCGGGAAAAAATGACTGCTTGTGCGTCGATAAGAAAATTTGCAAAACAAGTTCAATAAAACTGTTTAAAAACAACGGCATATATCAATGATCACGTGTGCATTTTTTCGTTGACAAAATGCCGTTTAGGATGGATCATGCATTCCAAGGTTAAGCGCTATATGGAATATTTATTCCACATTTTGCTTGCCGGCGATGTTTCCGGGAGGAGCTGGATCATCGTTGCTCGCGGGCCTGATGTGCCCGCTGCTGAAGCATTGACGCATTGCTTATGTTCGACGCACGCGCCGCCTGTTCCGCAGGTTGCGCGCAGGCAGATGCTTGCCGGCGTGTCCGAGCAATGTTGCGGCCATATGGGGAGGAATAATGGCTCTTTTAAGCGAATCAACGAAGGCGGAGGCACTGGGGCGTCCCCCGGCGACCGCGCCTTCGGCATGGCAGGCCTGGCGATATCGCCTCAAGGTCGCGCTCAGGGAGCCGACGACGCTCATCGGCGTGCTGACGGCGTTACTTTTCACCTATCTGATCGTCGTTCCGATCATCTCTATCGTTCTGGATGCCGTCCGTGTCCAGTTCGGCCACGAACGGCGTCTTGGCAAGGATGTCGGTGACCTCACGCTCTATTATCTCGACAGGGCGTTCTTCTCGCCCGTCGCAACGGATCTTTTCTGGCATCCGCTCTTCAACACGCTCACCGTCGCTTTGGGGGCGATTGCGCTTTCGCTTGTTATCGGCACGGTGCTTGCCTGGCTTATCAGCCGCACGGACATGTTCGGTCGCCGCTGGTTCGCGACCGCGCTGATCGTGCCCTACATGCTGCCCGCATGGACCTTCGCTCTCGCCTGGACGACGCTGTTCAAGAACCGCACCGTTGGCGGCCAACCCGGCTGGTTCGAGGCGATGGGCCTGACACCGCCGGACTGGGTGGCCTATGGGCGCTTCCCGATCACCATCATCCTTGCCCTGCATTATACACCTTTCGTTATCCTGCTGTTCGGCTCGGCGCTGCGCCGCTTCGACTCGCAGCTGGAAGATTCGGCCCGGATTCTCGGCGCCCATCGTTATCAGGTGGCTTTGCAGGTCATCCTGCCCTTGATGCGTCCGGCGCTGCTCTCTTCCATGGTGCTGATCTTTGCAAAGTGCCTCGGCGAATTCGGCGTACCCTATGTTCTCGGGCTTCCCGTGAAGTTCGAAGTCCTCTCGACATCGCTGTTCCGCAGCATCGCCTCGCGCCAGACCGGTGTTGCCGGTGTCGTTGCGGCCTCGATCATGCTCATCGGCATCATCACGCTGATGATCGATGCCCGCCTGGTTCGCGAAGCCCGCCGTTTCGTGACGATCGGCTCGAAGGGGTCGATGAACCGGCAAAGCCGCCTCGGCAAAATGCGTCTTCCGGCAACGGGCTTTGCGGCCGCTGTCTTCATTCTCAGCGTTGGTCTGCCTTTGCTCACCCTCGCTCTCTCGACCGTCATGAAGATGCCGGCCAAATTCACGTTCGACAATTTCACGCTCGATTACTGGATCGGCAGCAATCTCAACACGGTGGCCTTGCAGACCGGCGTTCTTTTAAGCCCCGATCTATGGGCAGCCGCGAAGAACACGATGATGATCGTTGGTCTTGCCTCGCTCACATCTGGCGTCCTCGGCCTTCTGGTCGGGTATGTCGTCATCCGCACGCCGGTGCGCGCCCTGTCGGTCTATCTGCGTCAGGTCACGTTCCTGCCCTATCTCGTGCCCGGCATCGCCTTTGCCGCCGCCTATCTCTCGCTCTTTGCGGTTCCGCGCGGGCCGATGCCGGCGCTCTACGGCACGGTGACGATCCTTATCCTCGCACTGATTGCCGACCAGATGCCCTATGCCTCGCGCGCCGGTATCTCGGCCATGACACAGCTTGGAAAGGACCCGGAAGAGGCAGCACAGATCGCCGGTGCCGGTTGGTTCCGCCGCATGGTCTCGATCGTCATCCCGATCCAGAAGGGATCGCTGGTGACGGGGGTTCTCCTGCCCTTCATCTCGGGCATCAAGGGCTTGAGCCTGTTCGTGATCCTCGCGGTGCCGAGCACGGATGTTCTGACCACCTATTCGCTGCGGCTGGTCGACTACCACTATACGCAGGCCGCAAACGCCGTGGTGCTGATCATCGCTGGCATTGCCTATTTCGGTACCCTGTTGGCCCAGAAGCTGACCCGCACAAATCTTGCAGAAGGACTTGGAAGCTGATGCCTACCATCAACCTGCGCGGGGCGCAGAAGAACTACGGCGTGAATTCCGCAAATGCGGTTTCCGATCTCGATCTCGAAATCCGCGACGGCGAATTCATGTGCCTGCTTGGCCCTTCCGGCTGCGGCAAGACCACGACGCTGCGCATGATCGCGGGTCTTGAAAACCTCTCCGGCGGTGAAATCCGTGTCGGCGACAGGGTGATAGATTCCGTCAATGACGGCATATTCGTGCCGCCGGAAAAGCGCGAAATGGGGCTCGTCTTCCAGAGCTACGCGCTCTGGCCACATCTGACCATCGAGCGCAACACCGATTTCGGCCTGCGCCTGCGCAAGCTGCCGAAAGCCGAGCGGGAGGCACGCGTCGAGCGCGTCATGCAGGCGCTCGACATTGCCAAGTACCGCGACCGTTATCCGTCACAGCTTTCCGGTGGGCAGCAGCAGCGTGTGGCGCTGGCCCGCATGCTTGCCGTCAATCCCGGCGTGCTCCTTCTGGATGAGCCGCTGTCCAACCTCGATGCCCGGCTGCGGCTGGAAATGCGCGCCGAGCTTAAGCGGCTGCACAAGGAGTTCAAGACCACCATCGTCTTCGTGACGCATGACCAGTGGGAGGCAATGACACTTGCAACGACAATCGCCGTCATGAACGAGGGCACGCTCCAGCAGATGGGTACGCCGAACGATATCTACGACCGTCCGGCCAACCGCTTCGTCGCCGAATTCGTCGGCAGTCCGCCGATCAATATTCTGACCTTCGGCCAGCCCGGCGTGTCTGATATCGCCGACAATGCGGAGGCTTATTTCGCAACACGTTATCCGCAGTTGCGCGGCATCGCCTCGGTCGGCATGCGGCCAGAGGCGATGGGTTACACGGCAAGGTCTGAGGATGTACCGCAGGGCAGCCTCTTCGGTGAAATGACGGTGACCGGCGTGCTTCCGACGGGCGGCAGCTGGATTCTCGAATTGAGGAGCGAGAACCACACGCTGTTCCTGACCACCCATGCCCTGCCGCGCGTCGATAGTGGCGACCGAGTGTTTTTCCACGTGCCTCCCGACGCCCTGCATGTGTTCGATGCCAAGGGGCAACGGATTACCGAAGCAGACGCCGTGCTGAGGAGCAGTAGCTACAACTGAAA
Organism: Agrobacterium sp. K11; assembly: GCF_059429395.1. Classification (NCBI taxonomy): domain Bacteria; kingdom Pseudomonadati; phylum Pseudomonadota; class Alphaproteobacteria; order Hyphomicrobiales; family Rhizobiaceae; genus Agrobacterium; species Agrobacterium sp. K11. The sequence goes on from NZ_JCAHRB010000008.1 coordinate 154,639, forward strand.
ACGACGAAAAGACTGACAATCGCGTGCTGAAGGAGGAGCAGTATGAAGCGGAAAATGACGGGCGGCCTTAGCCGTCTCCTGTGTGCAACGGCAATTCTGGCAACGTTTGGCGGCGTGGCGAAGGCGGGGGAGCCTTTCGACCTCAACGCCCTGGTCGAGGCTGCCAAAAAGGAAAAGCCGATCACCGTCTATGACAGCACCGGCAAGATCGTGGAAATGGCGAAGAATTTCGCCAAGAAGTATGGCGTGGGCGCGGAGGGTGCGAAGGTAAAGGCAACAGCGCAGCTGGAGATGGTCATCCGCGAGGCGCGGGCCAACAATATTCAGGGTGACGTCTCGATCATCAGCGATGCCCCGGCGGCGATGGCACAGCTTATTCCAATGGGCTTTGTCGAAAGCTGGTTGCCGCCGGATCTCGCTGGCAATATTCCGCCGGAATATCAGGATCCGCTGACCGTCGTGACCAGCGCCAATGTCTGGGCCTACAATACCGAGCTTTTCGACAAATGCCCCGTTTCCAATATCTGGGAACTGACCGACCCGAAGTGGAAGGGCAAGGTGGCGATGCAGGATCCGCTCGGCAAGGCATCCTATGTCGACTGGTTCAACCAGATGGCTAAGCATGGCGATGGGGAGGTGAAGGCGGCCTATAAGGCGCTTTACGGCAAGGACCTCGAGACCGCAGAGTCAAGCGCGACAGCGGCCTGGGTCAAGGCACTTGCCGCCAACGCGCCGCTGCTGACCGATGCCGATGCAGCGGCGGCGGAAGCCGTTGGCACGCCTGGCCAGAAGCAGCCCTTCATGGGCCTCATCAGCTCGGCGAAGTTTCGCGATAATGCCGACAAGGGCATGAAACTCGGCCTCTGCAAGGAGCTGAAGCCGTGGATCGGCTGGCTTTATCCAGGTGTCGGCCTGATCACCAAGGGCACGGATAGCCCCAATGCTGCAAAGCTCTTCATTCACTACGTCATGACTGCTGAAGGCATCGCGCCGCAGGCGATCGACGGGAAGATGTCCACCAACAAAGATGTGAAACTGCCCGCCGACGAACCTTCGGGTATCGGCGCCGTGCTCGACCGCGTTCTGCCCTACAGCATGGCCACCAGCCTGGAAGACTGGGATGCGCGCGAAACCTGGCAGGACTTCTGGCGCGTGAATTACAAGAAATAACGGGGGGACCGACACAGTGAATATCATGACCAAGAACCGATATGGTGGCGAGCGGCGGCGGCGGATGGCGGCTTCAGCTCTTTCCCTCATCTTCTCGCTGGCGCTTGGCGGTGCTGCCCACGCGCAGGACGCCTTTAATCTCGATGCGCTCATCGACGCCGCGAAGAAGGAAAAACCGATCACCGTTTATGCGGTGACCGGCAAGATCGTCGACACCGCACAGGCCTTCACCGCCAAATATGGCGTGCAGGCAAGCGGCAAGAAAGTGAACGAGGCAACTCAGGTCGAGTTGATGATCCGCGAACATCGCGCCGGCAATGTCGTCGGCGATGTCAGCGTCGCAACGGATGTCGCCTCCGCCATGGGGGAACTTCTGCCGGAAGGCATTGCCACCAGCTGGTCGCCACCGGATATGGAGAGCGATATTCCGCAAAAGCTGCGCGATCCGCTCGTGGTCGTTTCGGATCCGCATGTGTGGACCTACAATACCGAGAAATACGACAAATGCCCGGTCACCAACATCTGGCAGCTGACGGAGCCGCGTTGGAAGGGCAAGCTTGCCATGCTCGATCTCTTCGACAAGCCGCTTTATGCCGACTGGTTCAACCAGATCGAAACCCATCATGATGCCGATGTCGCCAAGGCCTATGAGGAGCTTTACGGCAAGAAGCTGGAAACGGGCGAAAAAAGCGCGACGGCTGCCTGGGTGAAGGCCTTTGCCGAGAACGCTCCCCTGCTGACGGACTCGAGCACGGTTGCCGATGCGGCGGGCGCTCCGGGGCAGACCGATCCCTTTTTCGTCATCACCTCGGCGGCGAAATACCGCGATAATGAGGCCAAGGGGCTGAAGCTCGGTCTTTGCAGTGGCGTCAAACCGTTTTCCGGGTTCCTCTATCCCGGCTTCGGCCTGATTGCCGGGCAGACCAAAAGCCCGAATGCTGCAAAGCTCTTCCTTCACTATCTGATGACGGAAGAGGGCATCGCGCCGCAGACGGTCGATGGCAAAATCTCCGGCAACACGAAAATCGGTCTGCCGGCGGACGAACCATCGCGGGTAGCCGATCATCTCGACGAGTTGATGGCCTTTGATGCCGCAACAGCAGCCGACGACCTCAACAAGCGCGAAGGCTGGCAGGATTTCTGGCGTGTGAACTACAAAAAATAACGGCAGGGCAGGCGCGAGCCTGCCTTGCCTTTTCCTTGGGAGGGGAATGATGAGAAGAAGCAGATTTTTACCGATGACGGCGATAGCCATCGCCGTTGCAGGCTTATCCGCAATGGGGGCTGCAGCCGAAGAAACCTTCGATCTCGATGCGATCTTGGCGGCGGCGAAGCAGGAGAAGCCGATCAATATCTACGACAGCACCGGCAAGATCGTGGAGATGGCCGACAAGTTCAGCGCCAAATACGGGTTAAAGGCGACAGGCGTGAAGGTTTCCGCCAACAGCCAGCTGGAAATGATCATCCGCGAAAGCCAGTCCGGCAATGTGCAGGGCGACGTGGTGCTGATCACCGATGCGCCATCGGCGCTCGCGCAGCTTCTGCCGGCGGGTTTTGTCGAGAATTACCTGCCGGGCGACATGGTTGCGAAAATACCGGCGCAGTTCCAGAACCCGCTGGCAATCTCCACCAACGCCAATGTCTGGGCTTACAATACGGAAGCCTATGATAAATGCCCGGTGACCAACATCTGGGAACTGACCGAGCCGAAATGGAAAGGCAAGGTCGCCATGGTCGATCCCTTGAGCAAGAGCACCTATACGGACTGGTTCAACCAGCTCGAAGCCCACGGCAACCAGAAGGTGGCGGCCGCCTACAAGGCCCATTTTGGCAAGGATATCGAAGAGGATGCGGCCGCAGCCTGGATCAAGGCGCTGGCGCAGAACGGCCCGCTTGCCACCGATGGCGATGACCCGGTGGCAGAGGCCGTCGGCGCACCCGGCCAGAAGCAGCCCTTCTTCGGCCTGCTCAGCTCTGCCAAGTTCCGCGACAATGCCGACAAGGGCTACAAGCTCGGCCTCTGCACTGGTCTCGATCCCTGGGTCGGCTGGACCTACATCAAGCTTGGGCTCATCGCCTCCAAGACCAAAAGTCCGAACATGGCGAAACTCTTCGTCCACTACATACTGACGGAAGAGGGCATCGCACCGCAGATGAAGGACGGCAAGCTTCCGACCAATATCGACATAAAGATGCCGGCTGACGAGCCGTCGGGGCTGATGAAGGTTGCCGACAGGCTGATGGGTTACGAGTCCGCCACCGGCCTCAACGATTTCGATCGTCGCGAGGAATGGCAGGATGTCTGGCGCGTCAACTACAGGAAATAATCCAGGCTGGCGCGGTCCTGCCGCGCCGGTCCCTCCTTTGCGAAAAAACAGACTGGATATGCCGATGCAAAGCCCTTCTTCAACTGAAAACAAATCTGGAAATGAGGAGGCGCTTTCCCGCTCGGTGCGGCTGATGAAAATCGCCGAAGCGGCGGCGCGTGCCGTGCGCGATCCGCTGCTGGTGGCGTTCCGCTCTGATATGGCGGTGGATTACAAGGTCGATCTCCACGACATCGTCACCATTCACGACAAACGCGCCGAAGCCGCGATCCGCGCCGTCATTCTCGAACGGGAGCCGAATTCGGCGATCATGGGCGAAGAGGGTGGGCAGATCGGCAACGGCGAGGTGCAATGGTATGTCGATCCGATTGACGGCACGGCGAATTTTGCCCGTGGCCTTGCCTTCTGGTGCGTATCGATTGCCGCCGTCATCGGTGGGGAAGCCGTTGCCGGCGTGGTGTACGACCCCGTGGCTGACCAGATGTTTTCCGCCGACCTCGAGGCTTCTTATCTCAATGGCGAAAGGCTGCGCTCCCGCAGCGTTGCAGATGAAACCCGGGCGACGCTTATCACGGGCTATCCGGTCTCGCGCGATTTCCGGCTGGATGGGCGGGATGCGGCGCTTTCCAATTTCGGTGCGCTTGTCGAGACCTTCTCGACGCTGCGCCGGCCCGGCAGCGCTGCACTCAGCATCGCGCATGTGGCGGCTGGCTGGACAGATGCTGCTGCGGGCTTCGGCGTCAACGCCTGGGACGTGGCAGCAGCCATCCTCATTCTCAAGAATGCCGGGGGAACATACGAGCCGCTGACCTTGGGGAAGGTGGCGGAGGGGTCGGCCGATTTTCTCTGCCCCGGCTATATCGCTACGGGCGAGGGGGCGAATTACCAGACATTGCAGCGGGTGGCGCGATCCATATCCGCAAGCCGCATAGCCAGGGCAGCGATCTCGCCAAGCCAGACGGCTGCAAACGCCTGAACAAGCAAGGACATGACGGCCGCCACATCGGCGCCGATGGAGACAAGACATGCCGCAACCGGAAAAGACCCTATCTCGCGAACAGGAAACCGGCGAATTGCCGAAGCTCAGCCGCATCTATGAGCGGCATCCTCTTTATGGCGTCGATCTCTTCATTTCAGGTAAGGAAGGCGCCAGCGATCTGAAGCTTCTGCGTGAAAACGGCATCACCACCGTCGTCAATTGCGCCGTCAATCTCGACTTCAACTTCGTGGAGCAGCCGCAGATCGTTTCCGATCATGAAGGCAGCGTCTATGGACCCGGTGAAATACGTTATTACAAGATCGGCCTGATCGACGGCGATGGAAATCCCGATACCCAGATGGTTGCGGCCCATTACATCCTGCGGGCGGCGCTCGAACAGATACTGCCCGACAAGCCGTCCTATCCCCGGCGCGAGCGCGGCAGCGTGCTGATCAATTGCCGAGGCGGCCGCTCGCGTTCCGTCGCCGTTGTTGCGCTCTTTCTGCATATGACGTTGCCGGTGGAATTCCCGACGCTCGACGATGCCATCAGCTTCGTACGCGTGAAGCGTGAGCTGCCTGAAAACGAATGGTACAAGGCGCCGAAACCGGTGCTTGCGGAAGCAGCCCGCCGCGCCGCCGGCTGGATTACCACGATCGATGCCGCCCACTAGAGCGGAGGACGGCTTTCACCGGTCGGCCGCTTGCTTGGTGATGCAAATGTGGAGACGTGCCGTGGCTTGCACGTCACGTTGCCACTTCGAAACGGGTTCGGGATTTTTCCAGCTCACGCCTCGGGAAGCGCGGTGTTCCAGACCCGGACCTTTTCGATGTTTCTGTCCGAGCAGGAAACGATCTCGAACTCGAACCCGTCGCCGGAAACACGTTCGCCGATCTCGGGAAGGCGATTGAGGCGCCAGAGGATGTAGCCGGCGACGGTGGAGTAACGATCGTCCTCGTCCACCAGATCGATGTCCAGCAGATAGGATACCCGTCTCACGTCGACAGCGCCGTCCAGCAGCCAGGAACCGTCCTCTGCCCGTTCCGAAATCTGCGATTCCTCGCCCTCATCCGGAAATTCGCCGGCGATAGCCTCGAGAATGTCGGTAGGCGTCGTTATTCCCTGAAGCGTGCCGTATTCGTCGACGATGACGGCCATCTGGAGCGGGGATTTGCGCAGCTGCTCCATGACCTGCAACGCGGTGGCGCTTTCATGCACGACGAGGGGTTGGCGCAGCGAGCGCTCTAGGTTCAATTTGCCGTCATGCAGAAGATCGCGTAGCAAGTCCCTTGTTGCGGCGACACCGAGGAACGAATCCAGCTTGCCCTGCGCGAGCATCAGGCGGGAATGGTCGAGTTCCAGCAGGCGGTTCCTTAGCGTATCGTGGTCGGCGTCGACATCGAGCCAGTCGATTTCCGTCCGTGGCGTCATGATTGATACAACGGGGCGCTCGGCAAGCGTAAGGACACCGCGGATCATGTCCTTTTCCTCGGATTTGAACAGGTCGCTTCGTGCCGCCTGTGCCGCGATGACGTCGGCTGTCTCGCCAAGGGACTGTTCTTCGCCGACACGGCCGCCCAGAAGCCGCAGAATGGCATCGGACGTCCGCTCGCGCATATCACCGGCGGTGATGCGTTTTTCGCGATTGCGCCTGCCAATCTGGTTTGCCGCCTCGATGAGCACGGAAAAGCCGATTGCGGCATAGAGGTAACCCTTGGGAAGGTGGAAGCCGAAACCTTCGACGATCAGGCTGAAGCCGATCATCAACAAGAAGCCGAGGCAGAGAATGACCACGGTGGGGTGTTTCGACACGAAGCTCATCAGCGGCTTCGATGCTGCCATCATCACGGCCATGGCCACGCAGACGGCGGTAATCATCACCCAGAGATTGTTGACCATGCCGACGGCGGTGATGACGCTGTCGAGCGAGAACACGGCATCAAGCACGACGATCTGCACGATCACCTGCCAGAAGACGGCATGGACGACCTTGCCCTGTTTTGGCTTATGCGCGCCCTCCAGCCGTTCGTGCAGTTCCATCGTTCCCTTGGCGAGCAGGAACGCACCACCGAGAATGAGGATGAGGTCGCGCCCGGAGAAGGAGAAGTCCGCGACCTGAAATAGCGGCCGCGTCAACGTCACGATCCATGAAATCGAAAACAGCAGCAGAATGCGCATGACAAGCGCCAGCGACAGACCGACGATCCGCGCCTTGTGGCGTTGATGCGGCGGCAGCTTGTCGGCGAGGATCGCGATGAAAACGAGGTTGTCGATACCGAGGACGACTTCGAGGACGATAAGGGTAACGAGGCCGATCCAGATATTTGGATCTGCGAGGAATTCCATGGTCAGGGGCCTTTATGGGAACGGGCGCGAACGCAAAAAGCCCCGGACTGAACATCCGAGGTTGAAACCCGTTTCGTTGAAGAAAACAAGAAAGGACGAGGCTGGCTTCGCTTTACGCAAGCCAGCCTCGTTCGGTGTCGACTATCGTCGGTACTGTCGCCTTCGTCAGGCATATCGCGGAATTATCCCACTATCAGTCAATTCTTGTGCACGTGGCAGTAGCAGATTCCGGGCGGTCGGGGAAGCGTTTTGCGTGCATCATCCTTTGCGAGGCAGATTTGCAATCCTCCCTGCAAGGGCATTATCGCGTTTTTTCGCCGATATCCGAGGTGGTTCGCTTGTCGATGGCCTTGCCATCGAGGATGCCTCTCAGAACGTCGAGGCGCTCGTTGATAAGCCATCCATAGTAGTTTTCAACCGGCAGCAGGTTCTTTGCGCCTGCATCCACGGCCGTCCGCAGGCGTTCGGCGCGACGCCGGGGTTGGCCGACGTTGTAGAGGGTGGCGGTGATGCCGGGATTGCCGGAAATGTCGAAGCCTTTTTCCCTGTAGGCATCGATGGAATCTCGAAGGATAGCGGCGATGTAGATGATGCTCCGGTCAGGATCCATGACGTCGCGGTAGATCTCTTTCGGCCTGTCGGCGGAGAGTTTCGGCAGACCACTGGTTCTGTTTACGAGATCGGTAACCTGCAGCGCCGTCAACGGGCTGATCTGGCCAAGACCAAAGGTCTGTCCGGCATAGAAGGGCTGGAAGAAGGCCCGCTGGAACGAAATCGCTTCATAGCTCACGCCATCGACGACCTTGCCGCGGAAACTTGCATCCCAAACGATATCGCGGCAGCTCCATTGCTCGGATGTCGTGGCAAGCGCCGCGCAGGAGCGGAATTCCGGACGCTCGAGAAACGTCTTCAGGGCAACGCCCTGATAGCTGAATTTTATATCGAGTTCCGCATAGGAAATGGCCTTGACGTAATATGTCTGCAGGCGGTCCACGGCGGTGACGTTGAAAGTGTGTTCGCCAACGATAGCGCCGACGATATGGATCGGGTCGATGCCATAGGCCGCTCCCGCCTTCCTGATCTTGCCAAGTAGACCGGGTTCACTGTTTAGAAGATCGACCGTCTTGCGGAATTTTTCCTCATAGGTCGTGGAAAACGCCCTGGTCCTGATCGCCGAGGCCTGAGGTATTTCCGGCTGTTGGGCGGAGCGGTTTCCGGGAGGTACGACGACCATCTGCTGCGCTGCGGCATTTGAGGGCAGGCAGGCCAGTGCCAGAATGACAGCGGCCGCGCGGGTGGTCTTCGCAAACAGGCTCATGCAGCGTTCTCTAATATGTGGATTACTATTGCGTGACGGCCTCTTCATAGGCAGGCCGCCCCGGCGTGGCAAGTTCCCGCTGCTCACTTTACCGTTGCTGGCCGTTCAGATGCCGTGGCTACCCCGGCGTTATTCCAGTCAACGCCGCTCCTTGTCGGGACCATCGGAAGCGGAATTATCGGGTTCGTTAAAAGTCGAGCATTTTGTTTCATGTGAACTCAAATCGCCACCGGTAGGTCATGTCGTCAGGAGACGAACATGACCCATCTCATCAAATTGCTGCAAGCATGTTTCATTCTGGCCGTCGCGGGTTTCGCTGCGCCGGTACAGGCGTCTCCTTCGATGCAGACTGGCAAGTTCACGTCGCAGCCCATCGGGCATTACGATTTCTGCAAGCGGCATACGGATGAATGTCAGCCGGTCAGGGAAATGCCGCCGCTCAGTCTTACGCCTGATGTCTGGGCTACCCTTGTTTCGATCAACAGCGCAGTCAATATCGAAATCGACCAGCGTTCCGACATGGAAGTGTGGGGTTACGAGGATTATTGGGAGTATCCCTATAACGGCGCGGGAGACTGCGAGGACCTCACGCTGGAGAAACGGAAACGGCTTGTGGATGCCGGTTTCCCGGTTTCCGATCTGCTGATCACCGTCGTCCGCGACGAAAAAGGCGATGGCCATGCCATCCTCACGGTAAGAACGGACCGCGGAGATTTCATTCTCGACAATATGAAATCGAAGATCTTTCGCTGGGACGAAACGCCCTATACCTATCTCAAGCGTCAATCCACGGAGCATGCCGGTCGGTGGGTGGATATTGAAGGCTCCGGTTCGCCCGCCATCGCCGCCCGCGAGGTTGGCCGGGCCACCGCCACCTCCGCAACCGCGCGCCGCAACATCCTCGACATCATCATGGGGCGTTGAAGCTTTCGCCTCGTTGCGGATCGGAAAGCCCCGGAGGGCCGTCCGGTCCGGATATGCCCCATGGTTCGTTTCACCGGCCTCCGAGGCCGGCTCCGGTTTCTTCATCAAACAAATGCAGGTCGGTCGGGTTGATGTCGAGGCCGACGACTTCGCCGCTCCTGACCTCACTGCGTCCCTGTATAGCGATGACCACTTCGGTCGATGTGCCAAGGGTGAGGAAGGTGGCCGAACCTGTGGTTTCCACGGCCGAAACAGGTAACGTCAGCGCCGCGCCGGTTGCGGTTCGCGGCCGGATGTGTTCCGGCCTGATACCAACGATGACACGCTTGCCGGGCGATAAGGGAGCCGGATTTTTGATGGACTGCTGCGGCTCGCCTTCACTGAAACGCAGCTGAAGCGCCGCGCCGTCCGGGCTGACCGTTGCCGGAATGAAATTCATTGCCGGTGAACCGATGAAGCCGGCGACAAAACGATTGACCGGGCGGTCGTATAATTCCAGTGGCGTGCCCTGCTGTTCGATCACGCCGTCGCGCATGACGACGACGTGATCCGCCATCGTCATCGCCTCTATCTGGTCATGGGTGACATAGACCGAGGTGGCGTGCAGGCGGTCGTGCAACGCTCGGATTTCCTTGCGCATGTGCACACGCAGGGCCGCGTCTAGATTGGAGAGCGGTTCGTCGAACAGGAATGCCTGCGGGTTGCGGATGATCGCGCGGCTCATCGCCACACGCTGGCGCTGCCCGCCGGAAAGTTCGCGCGGATAGCGCTTCATCAGCTTTGACAGGCCTGTGGTGGCTGCAACCTCCTCTGCCGCCTTGCGGGCCTCTGATTTTGCCACGCCGCGCATGCGCAACGAATAGGTCAGGTTCTCCTCCACCGTCATGTGCGGGTAGAGCGCATAGGACTGGAACACCATCGCCACATCGCGCTTGCGCGGCGGCACACCGTTCATCAAAGTGCCTGCAATGCGCATGTCGCCGCTCGATATGGTTTCCAGCCCCGCCAGCGAACGCAGCAAGGTGGACTTTCCGCAACCGGACGGGCCGACGAGGGCGACGAAGGTGCCCTTCTTGATGGAAAGATGGATGTTCTTCAGCGCGTGAAAGGCACCGTAATATTTGTTTACGCCGGAAAGTTCGATCTGAAGGGTCATTTTAACGCTCCCGATGTCAGGCCGGAAACGATGCGGCGCTGCAAGAGAATGAACAGGGCAAGAATGGGCGTCACATACATGGTCGCATAGGCCATGATGTTGTTCCATTCGCTGGTGTTGGGGCCCATGAAGGAATTGAGGCCGACACTGGCAGGCTGCAATTCAGCCGCCTGGATCATCGATTTCGAATAGACGAATTCCCCGAATGCCTGCATGAAAATGAGAATGGCGCTGACGAGAATGCCGTTTCTGGCAAGCGGCAGCACGATGTTGAAGAAGGCGCCGACGCGGGAATTGCCGTCCACAAGCGCTGCCTCTTCCAGCTCCTGCGGCACCGCCATGAAGGTTGCGCGCACCAGCACCACGAAGAAGGGCATGCTTTTCGCCGCAATGGCGAGAATGACCGACAGGCGGGGATAATCCAGCAGACCCACTTGCGAGAAGCCGACGAAGATCGGCGTAATCATCAGGGACGCCGGCAGAACCTGCAGCATGAGGATGAGGAAGAGGCCGATATCAACCCAGACGTTGCGATAGCGCGCCAGCACATAGGCGCAGCCAACGCCAAGCACGGTGATGAGCGCCACGGCACTTGAAGCGATGAGAACCGAATTCCACAGATAACGGCCCATATTGCGGCTTTCCCAGACATAGGCATAGGTCTGCCATTGCGGATCGGCCGGCCAGAAGCCCGGCGGGTTCGCAAACATCTCCGAGCCGCTTTTCAGCGAGGTCAGATACATCCAGTAGAGCGGAAAGAGATAGATGACGGCAAGCACGATGGCGATTGCCAGCATCAACCGGTTGCGGGTCGTGATACTCATCCGCGCACCTCATGCCGTGTCGAGCGCACATAAACGACGGAAGCCAGCATGACGAAGACGATCATGATGACGGAGATCGTCGCGCCCTTGCCGAAATCATATTGCCGGAACGAAAGATCCCAGGCCCAATATTGCGCCACGTTGGAACTGTTGTTGGGCCCGCCATCGGTGATGGCGGCGAAAAGATCGAACTGCTGAAGCGTGAAGATCAGGCCGAGCGAGATGATCGCGCCGATGGTGGAACGCATCATCGGCAGGGTGATGGTGTAAAAACGCTGCCAGGCGTTTGCGCCATCCAGCTCCGCCGCTTCGTAGAGATCACCGGGGATGGAGGCGAGGCCGACAGAAAGAAGGATCATGTTGAACGAGGTGCCGAGCCAGATATTGGCGATGACCACGGCCCAGAGCGAAAAATTCGCGTCCGATCGCCAGAAGATATTGCCTGAGATCATGCCGCTTTCCCGCAGGAAGAAATTCAGCACGCCGAAATCGCCTGACAATATCCAGTTCCAGATCGCGCCGACGACGAGGCCGGGCATGACCCAGGAAACGAGGAACAGCCCGCGCAGCCAGGTGGCGCCGGGAAAGTTCACCCAGAAGAACAGCGCCAGACCGAAGCCGATGGCAAATTGCCCGGCAATCGAGGTGACGACAAAGGTGACGGTGTTGAAAAGGATCGGCAATGTTTCCGGTTGCCGGAACAGGTCGATATAATTCTTGAAGCCGACGAAGGGGCGCACGAAGGTGCCCAGGCTGAACATGTCGACTTCCTGAAAGCTCATGACGATGTTGTAGATGAGCGGCAGCCCCGCCATGACGAACAGGAAGCCCAAAGGAAAAGCGACAAGGATGAGGTCGAAACCACGACCGTCGCTGACGCTGGAAAACAGTTTTTTCATGAAACATCCTCACAAGCTCCGATCGGGGCCGCCGCTGCATTAAGCAGCAGGCAGCCCCACCGGGAGGAACCCCTTGGATGGGGCCGGGTGAACCCGGCCGCCCGCCCAGACAGATCAGCCTTCGATCAGCTTTATCTTTTCAGCGGCCTGATCGAGCGCGGCCTTCGGCGTCATCTGACCCGACAGGGCGCCCTGGATAGCGTCCTGAATCGCCTTGGAAATCTTCGGCCATTCAGGCGATGGACCACGCGGCTGCGCATATTTGAGTTGCTCGATAAAGGTCTTGAGCGCTTCGTCCTTCAGCGCGTTGCCGGTGGGCGGAACGGGAATATCGGAACGCGCCGGCAATTGCCCGAAGTTCTTGAACATGTCCTTGTCCTGCGAGGCGAAAAATTCGATGGCCTTGAAGGCTTCGGCGGGATGTTTGCTCTTGGAGAAGATCGCCCAGTTATAGTCGCCCATGGCCGAAGACCGCGGCGCGTCCGGCGTCGGAACCGGCAGTAGCGTCACGCCCCAGTCGAACTTGGCGTCCTTGAGCATGCGGTCGATTTCCCAAGGACCGGAGATCGCCATGGCCGCGTTGCCGGCGTTGAAGGTGGCGGTGGAATCCCACTGGCTGCGCGTCAGCGTATCCGGCGAGGCCAGCTTTTCACTGAGAAGGGTCTTCCATGTTTCAAGCGCCTTCACCGCGCCATCGGTATTAATGTTTTTGTAGGTGGCGCCGGCCATCTGCGCCCATGGCAGAAACTGGAAGGTGCCCTCCTCGTTGGCCTTGGCGCTGAAGCTGATGCCGTAAACATTCTTGGCGGGGTTGGTCAGCTTGCGGGCAGCTTCCACAAGCTCGTCCCAGGTCTGCGGCGGTTTTGCCGCATCGAGACCGGCTGCCTTGAACAGGTCCTTGTTGTAATAGAGTGCGATCGTATTCGTCGCCTTCGGAACGCCGAAATATTTGCCGTCCCATGTTACGGATTTCAGCGGGCCCGGAAAATAGTTTGCCGTCTTGATGACGTCCGACTTCGCAATCATATCCGTCACGTCAAGAAACGCGCCACGTGCGGCGAACATGGCGTGGTTTGGGTTGTCGATGGCGATGATATCGGGCGCGTTGCCGGTCGAGTAGGCGCGCATGGATTCGCTCACCACATCATCGAACTGCAATTGCCGGTATTCGATCTTGATGCCGTTATTGAGCTTGTTGAACTCGTTTACGAGGTTGGGTGCCGGCTGGATGTCCCTGTCCAGCGACCACAGGGTCAAGGTGACATCTTCCGCATGCGCCACCATCGCACCGGCGGATACGCCTGCCAGAACAAGCGCACCGGCGATCATGCATTTCGCGATACCCATAATAATCTCCTCCTCTTGGTTATCGTCTCTGCAATTACTGGAAGCCTTCTCCCAAAGGCTTCCATTCCTCAGGTGGGATCGACGACAAAATCGCCGCCCCGGCAATGTTTCAGATAGTTCAGGCCGTGTACCTGTCCCGTCATTTCCAGCGTGTCGCGATAGACGGGGTCATGCCAGCCTTCGATGTCGATCGAGCCGGACCAGCCGGCCAGGCGCAGTTCCGAAATAATGTCCGTCCAGTTGCTGTCGCCGAAGCCCGGCGTGCGCATGAAGACGAATTTTTCCTTGCCGAAAATCCCATGCTCACGAATGACATCCCAACGAATGGTCGCATCCTTGCCGTGCACGTGGAAAATCTTGTCCGCCCATTTGCGGATCTGCGGTAGCGGATCGATGAGATAAACCATCTGGTGGCAGGGTTCCCATTCGATGCCGATATTGTCGTCCGGCGTTTCGTTGAACATCAGTTCCCACGCATCCGGATTATGGGCGATGTTCCAGTCGCCGGTCTGCCAGTTGCCGTCCATGGCGCAATTTTCAAAGGCGATCTTCACGCCCTTGTCCGCTGCGCGTCTGGCAAGCTCGCTCCAGATTTCCTTGTAACGGGGCAGGCTCTCGGGCAGCGGCTTTCCGCGCAGGCGGCCGGTGAAACCGGCAACGCAGGTGGCACCGAAGTGATGAGCATTGTCGATGCAGTCTTTCCAGCCCTGCAAGGTCTGAAGGTCGATTTCCGTTTCCTCAAGCGGATTGCCGAACATGCCGAGCGTGCCGATGGTGATGTCGCGGTCACCGATCGCGTCAAGTGAACGCTTGCCAAGCTCGGCAAGGTCCTGGCCGTTGGTCGTCTGCCAGAAGAACGGTTCGAAGCTTTCGAAACCAAGATCGGCTATCTGCCCGATGCGTTCAGCTGCCTGTCCCTTGGTGGCGCTGACCATGGTGCCGATGCGGATGGATTTTGCCGGATTGCTCACGTCTGTCGGTCCTTATGCTGCGATGGAAACGCGCTGGCCGATGCGGGCGCTTTCAATCGCGCCGATCACCATTGCCAGGCTGTTGATGTTGTCGAAGGAGGCCGTTTCCGGCATCTGGCCGGTACGGATGGATTGAAGAAACGAGAGTATGACGCTGGCGTGGCCGTGCGTATCCTTCTCGGAAATACTGTCGGAAACGTTTACGGTCTTGAATCCGCGTAGAAGACCCGGCTCTTCGCCGGCGACGGATGCGGAGAAATTGTCTTCGCCGTCCCAGAGGATCATGCCCTTGGAGCCAATCAGCCGCCAGCGGGCTTCCCAGCTGGTTCTTTCGCCTTCCGCGCACCAGGAGCCGCGATAGGTGAAGACCACATCGTTGGAGAATTCGAATATGGCATTGGCGCTTGCCCCGTGGGCGTACCAGGAGCCTGCCGGATTTTTCTCCACGCAAAACACGGAGAGCGGCTTTTCATCGGCGACGAAACGCGCCGCATCGAAAGTGTGGATCGCCATGTCGAGAAGAAGAACGTTCTTCATCTCCTCGCGGAAACCGCCGAAATGGGGTCCGAGGAAAAAGTCGCAGTGAATGGCCGTCAAATCACCGATAATGCCGTCTTCCACGGCCCGGCGCAGCCTTCGGATGCCGGAGATAAAGCGCCGGTTTTGCACCACAGCATGAATTTTTCCGGCCTTTTCCGCCAGTTCCACCAGCTTTTCGGCTTCTTCCATCGAGGCCGCAAGCGGCTTTTCGCTGAGCACATGGCACCCGGCTGCAAGACCGGTTTCAACCACGGCATACCGTGCCTGCGGGATGACGACATCGAACAGGATGTCGGCTTTGGTCCGTGCGAGAACATCGCGGAGATCGACGCCGATGATGACGTCGGTGAGGGAGAATTCTTCGGCAAGCGCGCGTGCCGTGTCTTCGTTCAGATCGACAAAGCCGACGATCTTGATCGCGCCGAGAATGTCCGGCGTCGATTGAATGGCGCGCAGCCAGCCTTTGGCCATAGCTCCGCACCCGCATAAAACGGCATTGTATGTCATCTTCTCTCCCCGCTCTCTGGGCAAACTCCTCTTTGCGCAGAGCGTCGTAAACGTTTACGACACTAGGATGATCATGTTAGATATGTCAATACCGTTATTGGGGACCCATATTTGGTACCCGGCTCAGGAGGGGGAGTGCATGAAAGGAATTCGTCAGCTTGCCGATTATCTGGAGATATCGATAGGCACCGTTTCCCGTGCCTTGAACGGCAAGCCCGACGTTAACGAGGAGACGCGGCGGCGTGTTCTGGAGGCGGCGGAAAAACTTGGCTATGTCGCAAACCAGTCAGGCCGCAGCCTCAGGCAGGGGACGACTAACGTCATCGGCCTGATGACCGGCAGCGACGCGCAGACGGTGGAGAACTCCGACAACTTCTTCATGGGAGTGACGGATGGTTTGCAAAGCGTGTTTTCCGCTCACAATCTCGATCTTATCGTTCTGCCGTGTCCCGGTGAGGAAGACCCGGACGAATATCTCAAGCGCATGGTGGCGCGCCGCATGGTGGATGCGATGATCATTTCCTCGACCCGCCGTGTCGATAAGCGTGTCGATTTTTTAAAGCAGACCCGCTTGCCTTTCGTAACGCTCGGCCGCACCTCTTCCAGCGCCGATCATGCGTGGATCGATCTCGATTTCGAGGAGGTTGCGCGCAGTGCCGTCAACCGGCTCGCCGCTGCCGGCCATCGCACCATTGCGGTTGCCGCACCCGATAGCGACGTCAATCTCGGTTATGTTTTCATGGACGGGTACCGGCGCGGACTGGAGGAGAACGGCATTGCTTACGATCCCTCTCTGGTCATCCGGGCGAAATCGAGCGAGCAGGGCGGATATCACGCCGCCAGCGAGTGGCTACAGATGCGGCCCCGGCCAACCGCGCTTGTGCTGATCTATGAGTTGATGGCCCTTGGCCTTTATCGCCGTCTGGCGGAAGTGGGTCTGAAACCGGGACGGGATCTTGCGGTCATCGGTTTTCGTGATGGTCCACGCGGCCAGTTTCTCGAACCGCGATTGACCAGTTTCCGCATGTCCCTGCACGATCTCGGTGTAATGGTCGCGCAGACGCTTCTGTCTACCATGCCGACCTATGCGCCGTTTTACCCAAATCAGGCGCGTTACTGCGTCTGGCCGATGCAGCTTGTCGCCGGAGAGAGCGACCCAGGCCCCGCATCATTATAGGCGTGGCGTCAAAGCTTGTGGTCTCGAATGGTCGCAACGCCGAACGGATTGAATTTATATTCGTCCTCCTCATACCGCGTGTCATCGGACAGGTCGGCACGACGATCCTTCACGGCCGCTTCAACCCCGTTGCGGGTCATTTGATCGGCAATATCGTCAATCAGCGCGGCGATCTTCAGCTGCTCGCTATTGGTTGAGGGCTGCTGCTGGTCTTTTCGGGTGAAATGTATCTCCACGTCAGGCAATCCGACCAGATGAAAGCCGACGCTCCCCATTCCGTCGGCATCGCCGCCGATGGGCCGGCGCGCGAAGGCTAGACGGCAGGTTCTGGCGAATGCCAGGGCGTCGTTTGCGGCCGCGTTACGGCGCGACTGCTCAAAGAGTTCCTTCCACCGCTGCACGCCATGGGCAACGCCGGCGCTTTCACCCTTTACGGCAACTGCGCCACTATCGAGCATGTGGTGCACGAACATCAGGGCTTTACCGCAGGTCGCCACGGCTGTTTCCGCGGCCATTGACGGGCCAAGCACATAAAGAACCGAGCCGTGGCCTGCGACTGCCTCCTCGTCACTCTCCTGATAGGCGTCCGGCTCGACACGATCCCAGCAGACATTGAAGGAGCGTTCCATCCTGTCGTCCGGTTCATCCTGCGAATAATCCTCATCGAGACTGAAATCGCCGGCAAATTTATCGATAGCGGCGCGAGCGCTCTGCCGCAGCGCTGCCAGACCATTTTCCGGGCCAAGAAAACAAAGGACATGCCGGGGTTTGTATTCGGAGCGGGATTGGGCAACTGCCGGAACGTTGCTCGCGGCCTTGCCGACAGACGGTCTTCCCAGCACAAGGCCACCTAAAAGCGCGAGAACGCCACGACGCTCTGAATTCATCCCATTCCCCCCACGGCTCCCCTAAACAGGATCGGGGACTTTTATACCGGTACGGGCAAGTCTGACCATATCAATTACATTGATCTATTTTTTGCAGGGCCCGACTTTTCGCAGGCGAACAGCAAAGCCTCAAGGTTGCGGCAACAACACGCCGACTGCGAATTCTTCGTCCGTTGTCGTGTGGCCAATCTGCGTTTTGCGATATTCGCTGGGGCTGAAGCCGCGCTCGGCACGAAGTGTGCGGGAAAAGTGTGGGGCGTCGCAAAACCCGGTGGCGAGCGCAATCTGGGTGATCGGGTCACGCGTGGTGCGCAGGAGAGAAAGGGCGCGGTCGAGCCGCAGCTCAAGATAGACCTTGGAGGGCGTTGCTTTCAGGTCTCCAAGGAAACGCCGTTCGAGGCTGCGTCGGCCAAGGCCGAGATCGCGCGCGAGTTCCAGCACGGTTCTCGGAACCTCGATGTTCTGCTGCATGCGCAGGATCGCCTTTCTGACCAGGGGATCGGTTGCCGTTCTGGTGCTCTGCTGGCCGGGCTGGGGTTTTTCGCCGCTGAGCGCACTGTCGATCATCATGATATTGAGGCTTTTGATGGCGGCCGACTGGCCGACATGGCGCTCAACAAGGAACGCCGCCAGATGCGCAGCACCATGGCCGCCCGAACAGGTCAGGCGGTTACGATCTATGACGAAGAGCTGGTCGGAGACCATCTGCTCGGCGTCAAATCGGTCGAGAAAATCCTGATGGTGGAACCAGCTCACGCAGCAGCGATAACCATCCAGCAGGCCGGCTTCATGTAGAATGAAAACGCCGGTGCAGAGCCCGATAAGGGGAGTGCCCGCTGCCGCACGGTCTTTCAGGAACCGCAATGCCTCCGGCGGCAGGGCGCTGTGGTCGCTGATCAGTCCGCCGACAACAACAATATAGTCGTAATGCACGGCGTCGATGAGCCGCGTATCCGGTTGCACCTTCACACCACAGCTCGATTGCACATTGCCGAGGGTCGCCGACAGCACGGACCATTCGCACAGGATCGGCCGGGAACGATCAGCCTCATCGGCAGCAAGACGCAGCACATCGACGAAATTGGCGAAGGCCGACAGCGTGAACCGGTCGGCGAGCAGGAAGGCGACGCTGAGGCGTTTCTTGGCGCGATGAGAGCTCATGGCGCAAATATTCACGCAATCAGACGCGATTGTCCAGCCCGGCCGCTGTAAATCTCCGTAGGCTTTTGAATACCGAGAGTTCCAACCAGCAGGCCCGCTCATGACGCGTTTTAATGCCTTCAATCTCCTGCGGAATGCCCTGACCGGCCACAAGAACTGGGACGAGCAATGGCCCGATAGCCAGCCAAAAGCCGAATATGACGTGGTCATCGTCGGCGCCGGGGGGCACGGTCTGGGTGCGGCCTATTATCTGGCCAGCCAGCACGGTATCACCAATGTCGCTGTCATCGACAAGGGCTGGCTCGGCGGCGGCAATACCGGCCGCAACACGACCATCATCCGCTCCAACTATCTCTACGACGAAAGCGCGCGTCTTTACGATCACGCCGTCGATCTGTGGGAGAACTTGAGCCAGGAACTGAACTACAACGTCATGTATTCGCGGCGCGGGGTGCTGATGCTCGCCCATAATGTCCACGATGTGCAGAGCTTCAAGCGCCACATCCATTCCAACCGTCTGAACGGTGTCGACAATCGCTGGCTTACCCCGGAAGAATGCAAGGAATATTGTCCGCCGCTGAGCATATCGCCAAACGCCCGCTACCCGGTGATGGGCGGTGCGCTTCAGGAACGTGCCGGCACGGCGCGCCACGATGCGGTTGCCTGGGGTTATGCGCGCGGTGCTGCCGCCCGTGGCGTCGATATAATCCAGAATTGCCCGGTCACCGCCATTCGCCGCAACGCCGACGGGTCCGTCGCGGGTGTCGAGACGGCGCGAGGTTTCATCAAGGCGAAGAAGGTGGCGGTTTCCGCCGCTGGCCATACTTCCGTTGTCATGGATACCGCAGGCGTGCGCCTGCCGCTCGAAAGCTATCCGCTGCAGGCTTTGGTATCCGAGCCGATCAAGCCGATCTTCCCCTGCGTGGTCATGTCGAATGCGGTTCACGCCTATATCAGCCAGTCCGACAAGGGTGAGCTGGTGATCGGTTCGGGTACGGACCAGTATACCTCTTATTCGCAGCGCGGCGGCCTGCCACTGATCGAACATACGATCGCCGCCATCGTCGAAATCTTCCCGATCTTCAACCGCATGCGGATGCTGCGCAAATGGGGCGGCATTGTTGATGTCACGCCGGATCGCTCTGCCATTCTCGGCAAGACGCCGGTCGACGGGCTTTATGTGAATTGCGGCTGGGGCACGGGTGGTTTCAAGGCCACGCCGGGCGCTGCCCACACCTTCGCCTGGACCATCGCGAAAAACGAACCGCACCCGATCAACGCGCCTTTCACGCTGGAGCGTTTCCGCTCCGGCCGCCTGATCGACGAGGCCGCCGCCGCTGCCGTGGCGCACTGAGGAGCTAACCCATGCTGCTGATCCGTTGCCCCTATTGCCATGAAACGCTGCCCGAAGCCGAATTCACCTATGCCGGGCAGGCCCATGTCGTGCGCGCGGCCGACCCCTCATCTCAGAGTGATGAGCAGTGGGAAGAATTCCTGTTCATCCGCGAAAACGCCAGGGGTCCGCATTTCGAGCGCTGGCGGCACCTGCATGGCTGCGGTCGCTTCTTCAATGCGGTGCGCGACACGGTGAGCGACCGTTTCCTGACGACCTATCGCGCAGGCGAGCCGCGTCCTGATCTCTCGTCCCTATCCAGCGCACCAGCCAGCTCCGAGGTGTCGAAATGAGTTCCTATCGCGTTCCCGGCCGTGGCCGGGTGGATGCCGCCCGCTCGGTAAGCTTCACCTTCGATGGGAAGACCTATCGCGGCGTAAAGGGGGATACGGTCGCCTCCGCGCTTCTCGCCAATGGCGTACATCTCATGGGCCGCTCGTTCAAATACCACCGCCCGCGCGGCCCTGTAGCGGCGGGTTCCGAGGAGCCGAATGCGCTGATCGGCACCCGCCGCGGCTCCGGCCGGTTCGAGCCAAATACCCGCGCCACGGTGCAGGAAATCTGGAGCGGGCTGGAAACCACCTCTCAGAACAAATATCCGAGCCTGAAATTCGATATCGGCGCAGTCAACGACATGGCCTATATGCTGTTTTCGGCGGGCTTTTACTACAAGACCTTCATGTGGCCGAAGAGCTTCTGGAACAAGGTCTATGAGCCCTTCATCCGCGCGGCGGCCGGTCTCGGCGTCTCGCCCACGGAAGAAGACCCCGATACCTATGCCTCGCGCAACCTGCATTGCGACCTGCTGATCGTCGGCGCCGGTCCTGCGGGTCTGGCTGCGGCGCGCGCAGCGGCGGTCGATGGTCTCAAGGTCGTGCTGGTGGACGAAAATGCCGAAGCCGGCGGGACGCTGCTGTCCGAGCCGCAGGCGCAGATCGACGGCCAGCCAGCATGGAACTGGTTGGCGGACGAGTTGAAGGCGCTGAAGGAGCGCGGCGTCAGGGTCATGACCCGCACGACGGCGATTGCCTACTACCACCAGAACATGATTGGGCTTTGCGAAAAGCTGACCGACCATCTCGAAACCGTGACCAAGGACATGCCGCGTGAACGCCTGTGGCGGGTGCGGGCGCGCCATGTGGTGCTGGCGCAGGGGGCTCTCGAGAAACCGCTGGTCTTCCATGGCAATGATCGGCCGGGCGTGATGCTGGCGGGCTCCGCCCAGACCTATCTGAACCGCTATGGCGTCAAGGTCGGCAACAGGCCGGTGGTGGTGACGAGCCATGACAGCGCCTGGTATGCCGCCTTCGATCTTCATGGCGCAGGCGCGAGGGTGCAGGCCATCGTCGATACCCGTGCGAAGGTGCGCGAGGAACTGGTGAACGAGGCGCGCGCGCTCGGCATTCCGGTGCGGCTGTCGCATACCGTGACGGCGACTTCGGGCCGGTTGCGTGTGAAATCAGTCCGCGTCAATCCGGTGAATGGCTCCACGGTCGGCGCGGGGCAGGAAATCGTCTGTGATGCGTTGCTGATGTCTGGCGGCTGGACGCCGTCGCTGCATCTGTTTTCCCATACGCAGGGCAAGATTGCCTGGGACGATCAGCGGACCACCTTCCTGCCGGCCATGACCAATGAGGATTGTGCAATTGCCGGCGCCGGGCGCGGGCTTTGGGGCATTGAAGCGGTGCTTAAGGATGGCGCCGAGCAGGGCCGGAAGATCGCTGCAGCCCTGGGCAAGACGGGCGATACCCGCGACTATGCGGTGGAGCACGACCGCACCGGCAGCGGCGTATCGCTGACGGAATTGCCGAGTGATCGCGATGCCGGCAAGGCCAAGGCCTTCGTCGATTACCAGAACGACGTGACCGCCAAGGATCTGCGGCTGGCCGTGCGCGAGGGCATGCGCTCCATCGAGCACGTCAAGCGCTACACCACCAACGGCATGGCGACCGATCAGGGCAAGATGTCCAATATCAACGGCCTCAACATCGCGGCAGAAGCGCTCGGCAAACGCCAGCCGGAAGTAGGCCTGACGACCTTCCGCCCACCCTATACGCCGACGACCTTCGGCGCTTTCGCCGGTTATCATCGCGGTCAGCATTTCGAGGTGACGCGCAAGACGCAGATCGACAGCTGGGCTGAGGAGCATGGCGCGGTTTACGAACCGGTCGGCCAATGGCGGCGCGCCTGGTACTTCCCCAAACCAGCTGAAGACATGGATGCGGCAGTCGGCCGCGAATGCCGGGCGGTGCGGCAAAGCCTCGGCATGTTCGACGCCTCGACGCTCGGCAAGATCGAGGTCGTCGGGCCGGATGCGGTCGAGTTCATGAACCGCATGTACACCAACCCGTGGTCGAAGCTCGCGCCGGGCCGCTGCCGTTACGGCCTGCTTCTGGGTGATGACGGCTTCATTCGCGACGACGGCGTCATCGGCCGCATGACCGAGGATCGCTTCCACGTCACCACCACCACCGGCGGTGCGGCAAGGGTGATGAACATGATGGAGGATTACCTCCAGACCGAATGGCCGGATCTCAACGTCTGGCTGACTTCCACCACCGAGCAATGGTCTACCATTGCGCTGAACGGCCCGAATGCGGCAAAGCTGCTCGCTCCGCTGGTCGAGGGAGTCGAGCTGACGGAAGAGGCTTTCCCGCATATGTCCTGCGCGGAATGCACGGTGGCCGGCATGCCGGCGCGGCTGTTCCGGGTGTCGTTCACCGGCGAGATCGGCTTCGAAGTCAACGTGCCCGCGCCGTTTGGCCGCAAGCTCTGGGAAATCCTGTGGGAGGCCGGCCAGCAATACGGCATCACCGCCTATGGCACGGAAACCATGCATGTGCTGCGTGCCGAAAAGGGTTACATCATCGTCGGCCAGGATACCGACGGCACGGTCACGCCCTATGATGCCGCGATGGGCTGGGCCGTGGGCAAGACCAAACCGGATTTCGTCGGCAAGCGTGGCCTCGCGCGCCCCGATCTCGTCGCCAAGGGCCGTCGTCACCTCGTCGGTCTTCTGACCGAAGACCGCTCGAAGCTGGAAGAGGGCGCGCAGATTGTCTTCGATCCGAAGCAGCCTATCCCGATGAAAATGGTCGGTCATGTCACCTCATCCTATCATTCGGATGCGGTTGGCCAGCCGATTGCGCTGGCGCTGGTCGAGGGCGGCCATGAGCGGATGGGAGAGACCGTCTATATTCCGATGCCCGAACGCACGATTGCCGCAAAAATCACCGGGATGGTCTTTGTCGATCCCGAAAACACCCGCCTGAAGATCTGACCCGGAGATGACAATGAACATGCGCGTTTCCTCCCCCGTTCCCGGCACGCTGGCCGAGAGCAAAGCAGCCCGGGTCAGCATATTGGCCGCGCAGGGGCGGCTGTCGCTGCGTGCGCGCGGCGATCTGGTCCCGCTCAATACAGCCCTTGGCCTGACCTTGCCCGACCGGATCGGCGCTCGCACTGCTGCAGGCGAAATCGAGGCCGTGCGCCTTGGCCCCGACGAATGGACGATCCTTGCTCCCGTTGGCGCGATCGACGGGGTGATTGCGGCCTGCGCTGGCGTTTATGCCGGCCATCCGCATAGTCTCGTCGATATTTCCGGAAGAGAAGTGACGCTCGCGATCAAGGGGCCGCTCGCCGCCGAGCTTTTGACACTCGGCTGCGCCCGCGACATCGACACCATTGCGGTTGGCGAGGCCCGCAGAACGATTTTCGATGGCGTGACCGTGGTGCTGTGGCGCGATGCGCCGGATGGTTTCCGTATGGATATCTGGAACAGTTTAGCGCCGCATCTCGGCCATTTGCTTGAAACCGGCTGCAAGGAACTTGCCGCCGAAATCGCCTGATCCTTGAGGAGGAAACAATGCTCAACCGTCTGTCCCATAATGCCGTTTCGGATACGGTGATCGCCGACGCCATCGCCGAGGAACTCGATCGCCAGAAAACCCAGATCGAACTGATCGCTTCGGAGAATATCGTGTCCGCCGACGTTCTGGCGGCGCAAGGCTCGGTGCTGACCAACAAATATGCGGAAGGTTATCCTGGCAAACGCTATTATGGCGGCTGCGAATTCGTCGACAAGGTCGAGCAGGTCGCCATCGACCGGCTGAAGCAACTTTTCGGCGCGGAATTCGCCAATGTGCAGCCGCATTCCGGCGCGCAGGCCAATCAGGCGGTGTTTCTGGCACTTCTTCAGCCGGGCGACCGGATCATGGGGCTTTCGCTGGCCCATGGCGGCCACCTGACCCACGGGTCGCCGGTCACCATGTCGGGCAAGTGGTTCGATGTCGTCTCCTATGAGGTGGATGCAGAGACGCATCTGATCGATATGGAAAAGGTTCGGGCAAAGGCGCTGGAAACCAGACCGAAGCTGATCGTCGCAGGCGCCTCGGCCTATCCACGCCAGATCGATTTCGAAGGCTTCCGCAAGATCGCCGACGAGGTTGGCGCATGGCTGATGGTCGACATGGCCCATTATGCCGGCCTGATCGCCGGCGGCAAATATCCAAACCCGGTGCCGCACGCCCATGTCGTCACCTCCACCACCCACAAGACCCTGCGCGGCCCGCGCGGCGGCGTCATTTTGACCAACGATGCCGATCTGGCGAAGAAGCTGAATTCGGCCGTCTTCCCCGGCAATCAGGGCGGCCCGCTGATGCATGTGATCGCCGCCAAGGCCGTGGCCTTCGGCGAGGCGCTGCGGCCGGACTTTGCCGACTACGCCGGTCAGGTCATCGCCAATGCACAGGCTCTGGCGCGAGTGCTGACGGATGGCGGTCTGGGGATCGTGTCTGGTGGAACCGACAGCCACATGGTTCTGGTCGATCTGCGTCCGAAGGGCGTTACCGGTAAGGTTGCCGAAATCGCTCTTGAGCGGGCAGGCCTCACCTGCAACAAGAACTCCATTCCCAACGACCCGGAAAAGCCCTTCGTCACCTCGGGCATCCGGCTCGGCAGTTCGGCCGGCACAACGCGCGGTTTTGGCGTGGCCGAATTTGAGCGGATCGGCGTGCTGATCCTGCGCGTCATCGACGCGCTGGCTGTCAGTGCCGAAGGCAATGCTGAGATTGAGGCGAACGTGCGGGCCGAGGTTGCAGCGCTGTGTGAGGACTTCCCGATCTACGGCGCGTAACACGCTATTATCGGTCTCGTTAGCCATGATCGGGCAGGGCGGCATCACCGCCAATGTGCCCGATCGCTGATCCATCAAGGGGAGCAGGATTTGACCAGCTATGTCATGAAAGTCTCGTGCCCGGCACGCAGCGGCATCGTTGCCGCCGTGTCCGGATATCTCGCGCGGTCCGGCTGCAACATCAACGACAGTTCGCAATTCACCGACCTGGAAACGGGCCGCTTTTTCATGCGGCTGAGCTTCGTTTCGGAGGAAGGGATGGAACCCGCTGCTCTCGTCGCAGGGTTCGCTTCCGTCGCCGCCGATTTCGATATGGAATACGATATCCATGATCTCTCGCGGAAAACAAAAGTCGTGATCATGGTTTCACGCTTCGGCCATTGCCTGAACGATCTGCTCTATCGTTCCCACATTGGTGCGTTGCCTGTGGAGATTGTCGCTGTCATCTCCAATCACCTCGAATACCAGAAGCAGGTGGTGAACGAGGATATTCCCTTTCACCACATTCGCGTCACGCCGGAGACGAAACCGGAAGCCGAGGCGGCCATACTGCAGGTGGTGCGCGATGCAGGCGCCGAACTCGTCGTGCTGGCGCGCTACATGCAGGTTCTGTCGGAACGGCTGTGCCAGGAAATGTCTGGCCGCATCATCAACATCCACCATTCATTCCTGCCTTCCTTCAAGGGCGCAAACCCTTACAAGCAGGCCTATGAGCGCGGCGTGCGACTGATCGGCGCGACGGCCCACTACGTCACCGCTGATCTCGATGAAGGCCCGATCATCGAACAGGACACGATCCGCGTCACCCATGCCCAGAGCGGCATGGATTATGTGAGCCTCGGGAGGGACGTGGAAAGCCAGGTTCTGGCGCGCGCCATTCATGCCCATATCCATCACCGTGTCTTCCTCAACGGCAACAAGACCGTGGTGTTTCCAGCTTCGCCGGGCGAATATATGTCCGAACGAATGGGCTAAGGTTGGGGCGCGGTTGCCGGAGGCCTATTCTTCCACCGGCCCCGTCCCGTCGCTTGCTTCGGGCTCCTGTGGCCGCGCGCTTCGTGTAGATGTGGGATAGGCGCCCGCCATGCTGGCGAACTGGATGTCGTTTTGCGCAAAGGCATCCTTCAGCATCGAATAGGCCTTGCGGCGCACCATGGAGGATTGCCCGCCGGCGCGCAGCATCATGCCGAAACCAAGCGTCATGCCATATTCGCCGAATTGCTCGACACCCTTCAGCTTGACGGTTTCGATCAGGAACGGTCCGAATTCCGGGTCTTCCTTCAGCGCCTTGCCGATCTCCTTGGTAATGGCCCGGACCTTGGCAATGTCAGTATCGAAGGCGACCGTGACGAGGAATTTGTCGATCGACCAGTCGCGGCTCATATTTTCGACGGCGCCGAGCGATCCGAACGGCACGGTGAAAATCGGGCCGCGATGGTGCCGCAGTTTGACCGAGCGGATGCTGAAGGATTCCACCGTGCCGCGATAGGAACCGCTCTGGATGTATTCGCCGACGCGGAAGGCGTCGTCGATCATGTAGAACACGCCGCTGATGATATCCTTGACCAGCGTCTGCGAACCGAAACCGATGGCGATGCCGAAGATGCCGGCGCTCGCCAGCAGCGGCCCGATATTGACGCCGAGTTCCGAAAGCGCCGTCATGACCGCAACCGCGGCGATGATGATGCCGAGCATGTTGCGAAGGATCGGCAGGATGGTCAAAAGCCGGTCATCTTGCGGCTGGCCCCCACCCGGTTGGCCGCTCATCGGGTTGCCGGCGGGTGTACTCAACTCCAGCCGCCGTGCGATCATCGACTTGATCGCGATCCAGACGAGATCGGCAAGAAGCAGGATCAGCGCCCCGTGCAGGATGCCGACGACGATCGACGTCAGCAATGCGCCATCGGGCAGGGAATTCGGATGCGCGCGCACGAGGAAGATCAGCCACAGGATGGCAGTCCCGACGATTGCAAGCCGCACGCCTCGCTCGACCAGTACCGGGCGAAGATCGCTTTCCCCATAGGTGCCGATGTCGGTTGCCAGCTTTCGCGCCGCGATGCCAAGCGTCGAGGCAAGGCCGGGCAGAACCAGCGCATAAAGCCCGATCCAGAACAGGACCCCGGCGCCGGCGAGCCGCAACCCGAAGAGGATGATGAGGCCGAAGATCAGCGCGACATCGATTGACCTAGCCCGCTCCGAGCCGGGATCGCCGACCGGACGACGCCAGATCCAGATGCATGCGAGCAGGAACAGCAGGCCGATCATGGCGGAGGACAGAAGCCCAAGCGTGTCACGCGGGACATCGAGATTCTCGAGCGTCCTGAGCAACGCCCAGAAGACGCTGGCAAGGGTCAGGAGCCATGTCCAGCGGACGATCCAGAAATCGCGCCGGGCATTGGCCTCGCGGCCAACGACCCGCCGCAGCAGGCCCGTGAAGGCAAAAAGCAGCGGCAACACGATGCTGGTTGCAAGCCAGGGCAGGAGAACGGCGCTCAGCAAAGGTGACCACTGGATGGCAAGGAACATGGCGGTG
This sequence comes from Agrobacterium sp. K11, assembly GCF_059429395.1. Lineage (NCBI taxonomy): Bacteria > Pseudomonadati > Pseudomonadota > Alphaproteobacteria > Hyphomicrobiales > Rhizobiaceae > Agrobacterium > Agrobacterium sp. K11. The sequence goes on from NZ_JCAHRB010000008.1 coordinate 182,232, forward strand.
GCAGCAATGCCGTAGCCGAAGACGGGCAAAAGCCTCCGCGATACGACAGACGAGGCCTCCTTGCCGATATCCGCGACGTTCCTGCGGGAGGCCTGCATCGCTATGATCCGGTTCGTGGCAATGCCGCCGGCAAGGCCCGCACCGAACAGGATGGATACGTGCAGCAAAAAGACGGCTGCACCGTAGTTGCGGATCTCGTCGCAAAGCCTTCCCAGCGCCGCGATGATCTGCGTGGACATGCCGGGCAGGTCCCTTGCGAGGCGGCCTAGGTGTTCGCGCCGCTTGCTTGCCCATTGGTCGAGATCGCTCAACTGGCTCTGCGGCGTCAGTTCTGGCGGCTGCTCTGTGCCGGCCGCCGCAAGCTTCTGTGTGAGAAGGGCACGAACATCGTCCTGTCCCAGAAGCTGTATCAACTGGTCGACTTTCTGCTCTGTCGTCTGTTCCGTAGGGGCCGGTCTCGCTGGCGGCGGCAGTTCCTGCGCAGGCAGGCTCGCCGCGCCCAGGACGAAAACTGCGATGGCAGCCGCCATCACTCGGAAAAGCAAGGGAAGGGTGGTCATTGGTCCGCTCCACACCATCCAGGCAGATGCCGCGCATCGCGCGAGCGTGCCAGTTGCATCGCTTCCTCAACCGCGTCCTCGAAGGAATGTCGCAGCTTCTTGCCTCCCACCCGGCGGCGCAGGAAATCCGCCCAGAGGAATTCACTGAAGGGAGCGTCTATTTTGGCAAAACCGCCAGCGTCGCGAATCGCGCCGGCCAGCGCGCGGAAGGGATCGTCCTTGAGATCGACGATCCGTTTGGGAAGGTTTTCGATAGGATGGCGCACGCCATCCACGTCGAAAGGATAGACGAAGTTGCGATGGTCCATCACCGACCAGAATTCCTGCCGGTCGAGATGGGAAAGATCGGCAACGATACTGGTCAGGACATGTTTCACGCCTTCCTCATGCAAAGCCAAAGCGAGGTGGTGGTGGTCCACCAGATAAAGACGTTGTTTGTGACCAAGGACGACGGGTACCATATGGTGTCCGAGGAAGTCGGCTCCCTTTTCCTCACGGATGGCGGCCCATTGCCGCCGCTTGTCCTCCACCTCGCGCAGACCGACTGTCATCTGCGTTGGTTTGAGTGAGGTGATTTCAACCGGGGTCAGATGCGGTTCAAGATTGTGTGGCATGGCTGTCCTCCCGATGCATGGCCGCCGTCACGGCATCATCGACACTGAAATTGCTGCGCGCAACCATGTCGGATCCGCCGCCGGCAAGCAGCAGATCCTGCACATGGTCGTGCATGCGCGCATAATAGACCACGATGCTGCTGCGCTGCATCGCTGCATCGAACTCCAGCAACGCATCAAGCGCGGTGGAATCCAGTTCGAATGTTTCCTCAAGGCTGACAATCGCGATGTGCAGTTCCGGCCGCGCAACGATGTATTTGGTAACGGCGGCAAGGATCGGTTCCGCATTGCCGAAGAAAAGCGGCTGTGCGGGCCGGAGAATAATCATGCCTGACACATCCTTCGCATCCGGGTGGCGTTCCATGTCGACAAAGTCATGGCTATCGCCCAGCCGGCCAAGATGCATGACATGCGGTAGGGAAAGCCGGCGAACGAAGACGGCGAAGGAAAGGGCGACGGCGACAAGCATGCCGTTCAGCACACCGAACGCAAGTACGCCGGCTGCAGCGGCAAGTGCCAGATAGGCGTCGTTGCCGAGCCGCCATAAACGGATGATCGGCGCGGGGTCGAGCGCATGCAGCAGCGCCACGGCGATCACGGCGGCAAGGACTGCTTCCGGGATGAAAGCGAACCATCTGGCGGCGAGCAGGCTGAAGACCGCAAGGCCGATTGCGGCGATGGCAGAGGCAAGCCGGCTTTGCGGCCCAACCGCCTCGCTTGCTGCGCCTGCGGAAAAACCCGCACCAACCGGCATGCCCTGCATGGCGGCGCTGGCGATATTGGCAAGCCCGAATGCTCTGAGTTCGCGATTGGAATCGACAATCTCGCCATGGCGAAGCGAAAAGCTTCGGATGGTGCCCCATGATTCCGCAAATAGGATGAGGACGAGTGGCGGCGCGAAGCGGGCAACATGCGCGACATCATCGAGCGACACCGAAAACGGGCCGGCCCATATGCCGGCAAGATCGATCTGGCCGACAACGGCGACGCCCCGACTTTGAAGGTTGAGCGGGATCGAGATGGCAATGCCTGCCACGATGACGACGAGGCTGCCGGGAATGGCGGGGCGCCTGCGCAGGAGAAGCAGCACGGCGAGTGCCGCAACGCCGACGGCGATGCTTTCAAGGCTCCAGTCCTGCGGGCGGGAGAGGATTTGCAGGAGAATGGAAAGCGGCTCGCCCGACTGCGCCTTTATCCCGAAGAGGCTCGGCAATTGCTTTATGGTGATCAGAATGGCGAGGCCGAAGGCAAAACCGCGCAGCACCGGGCGCGAGATGACACTCGACAGGGCGCCGAGCCGCGTGGCAGCCGCAAGCAGAAACAGCAGGCCGACCAGAGCGACCGTAATGGCAACGAGCAGCATCTTTTGCGCTGGTGTGACCGAGAGCGTCGCAAGCATTGCCGCCAGGATTGCGGCGGAGGAGGATGTGGGCGAGACGACCGCAAAACGGCTCTGGCCAAAAATGGCATAGACGATGCAGCCCATGATGGCGGCAAGGATGGCGTGCTGGGCCGGAACGCCGGCAATCCCCGAATAGGCGATCGCTTCCGGTAACATCAGGCCGGCAATCGACAACCCCGCCACCACATCGCGCCGGTTGAGTGTCATGGGCATGGAATTGCAACCGCATTGGCGGTGATAAGGGCAAGTACAATTCCACCGGTTAAGATCACGATTCTCCACCATGTTCCCGCGACGCGATGAAGGTTCACCCAATGCGCATACGAGTCAAAGTTTAAATCGCGCCCCCGAAATATTTCGGCTCTTCCGGATGTTGCTTAACGCTGGAGATCGTCCGGCAGGCAGGACGAGCGCCATTTCGGCCAGGCCGCTTCAGCCACCATACTGATCGTCCGTGACGTGCTCCATCCAGTCCACGACCTTGCCGTCTTTCACTTCCTGAAGCGCGATATGCGTCATGGCGACATCGGGTGCCGCCCCGTGCCAGTGCCTTTCGCCCGGTGCGAACCATACGGTATCGCCGGGGCGGATTTCTTCCACGGGGCCACCCTCGCGCTGCACCCTTCCAAACCCTGAAACCACGATCAGGGTCTGTCCGAGCGGGTGCGTGTGCCATGCGGTTCGCGCGCCTGGTTCGAAGGTGACCTGAGCGCCCTGAACCCGCTCTGCATCGAACGGGTTGAACAGAGGATCGATACGGACCGTGCCGGTAAACCACGCCTCGGGGCCTTTGGTTGAGGCCCGTGTTCCCGCGCGCATTATTTCCATGGTCATTCTCCTGACTGGTATCGTGTGGGGAGATTTGAAGCGGTAATGCCTCTCTTGTCCACTGGCGAGTGAAAATTCAGTCAGGCCGCATCGACCCTTGGTCACGGGTGACAGGAACCGGATCTCCGCTATTCCGAGACCCGGTTCCGCCAAAGCCAAAGCGTCAGCCGATCTGCGCGTTGTCGTCACGCTTGACGGCGATAACGGTGGAGCGCGGCAGCTTGCCTTCGCCATCCGGGAAGGGGGCGTCGGGGTGCTGGATGCCGACGAAGTGGGTACGCTTGTCGCCAGACCATGTCTGGCCGGTAACTTCGGAACCCTTCGGCGCGGTCAGGAAACGCTCGATACGGCCGGTGGCCGGATCGCCTGCCAGCATCTGGTTGTTGCCCTGGCCAGCGAAGTTGCCCTCGTTGCTGTCTTCTCCGTCGGTCTGGATCCAGAGGAGACCGGTCGAGTCGAACATCATGCCATCGGGCGAGTTGAACATGTTGCCTTCGTTGATGTTCGAAGAGCCGGCATAGGCATCCTTGTGAACGGTGGGGTTGCCGGCCATGCAGAACAGGTCCCACTTGAATCTGCCGTCCGCGTGATCGTCGTTTTCCGGGTACCAGCGCACGATCTGGCCGTATTCGTTCTTTTCGCGCGGGTTGGCAGCATTGATCGCCATGGCGTCACCGCCAGCATTGGCGCGCAACTTGCCGTCTTTCATTTCGCCGCGACGGCTGTTGTTGGTAAGGGCGCAATAGGCTTCGATGGCGACCGGGTTGATGGCGACCCATTCCGGGCGGTCCATCGTTGTCGCGCCCACCTTGGAAGCGGCCTGACGCGTGAAGACGCAGATTTCATCGATCTTCATGCCTGTCGTCTCAGGCGTGAGAGCCAACCATTCACCAGCGCCGTCGTCCGAGAACCTGGCGACGTAGAGCGTGCCTTCGTCTAGCAGTTTCGAGGTGTCGCCACCGGGCACGTAAATGCCGTTGGAGACGAATTTGTAGAGGAATTCGCCACGCTCGTCATCGCCCATGTAAACCACCACGCGGCCGTCACGGGCAATCACCACGGCGGCGTTTTCGTGCTTGATGCGGCCAAGGGCGGTGCGCTTGATCGGGGTGGAGGAGGCGTCCGAAGGATCGATCTCGACCACGTAACCGGCGCGGCGCGGCTCGTTGGGGTTCTTGGCGACATCGAAACGCGCATCGAACTTCTCATAGGCGTAACGGGTCTCGGCGACGATGCCGTAGCGCTTGTAGTCATCCGGCAGCTTGAAGGCGGCATCAGTGGTACCGAAATAGCCGTTGAAGTTTTCCTCGCAGGTGAGGTAGGTGCCCCAGGGCGTGCGGCCGGCGCCGCAATTGTTGAAGGTCCCCAGACAGTCGACACCCTTCGGATCTGCGGCGGTCTTGACAAGGTCCGAGCCTGCGGCCGGGCCGGAAAGCTTCATCGGGGTGTTGTGGTGAATACGGCGGTTGAACGGGCTGTCGAGAACGATTTCCCAGCCTTCGGTGCCTTCCGCAACTTCCATGACGGTGACGCCCTGCATGTTCTGCAGGATCTTGACGTCGTCGGCCGTTTTCGGGTTGCCCTTTTCGGCATGCGGCAGGTTGGTTTCGGGGTTTACATATTCATGGTTGACGGCGATCAGCTGGTGGTTGCCGACCATGAACAGTTCCATGCCGTCAGTATTTTCGCCGAAGACCTTGTCGGAGTTTTCAACGGTGACACCCTTGGCAGGGTCGAGGTCGGGCACGTTGGAGAACAGCGGCTGGCCCCACTTGGCGACCGGCTTCCAGCTGTAGCCTTCCGGCACGTGAATGGTGTGGTCGGTCGCGGCAGCCACCGGCTTGAAGGGGAAACGGCCGGCTGCCGCTTCCTGCGCTTCCGCCGAGGTGCTGGTCATCAGGTTGCCGAGCGTGCCCATGGCTGCTGCGGCCGAACCGAAGGCAAGCACGCCACCGAGAAAGCCGCGGCGGGAAATCGCGGTCTCGACCACGCGGTCGAAATCGGTTTCGGCCGGCGGCGGGTTTTGCAGCTCGTCCCACGCATCCCAGGAAAGCTTGCTCGTATCGATGTCGGTCATATCGTTTCTCCACCGTTGCATGTTTGGAATCATTCCAACACGGTGCGTACCGTTTCAGTGTTTCACACAAATGACGGGAATAACGACTTTAAATATGATCTTCACAGGAAAGGATTCTGTATTTTTCCCTTAATGCGGGAGAAGGATACGGGTGAGCAAAAAGCCTTCGAAGCGGCAGAAGTGGAAAGGAATGTCCGTTCCCTTGCGCCACTCGCCGCTGATGTCGGTCGTCAGCCGAAGGAATGCTGAACCGCACTCTTCATAGCCGGATAACTCCGCCGCCTCGAAAAAGAACAAACGTCTGACGGTCGGATAAAGCGCTTTGAACAGGCTTTCCTTGGCCGAAAAGATCAACCCGGTCATGAAGGGATCGATGTCGTTTCCAAGACTGAGGCGTTCGTTTGCGGTCAGTACCTGCGGGGCAATATCGCGAGCTTCCTCCTCGTTCAGAAGCCTTTCGATATCGATGCCAATGCCGCAGAACCGCTCGGAAGAGCCGGCAAGCGCAATTGCCCGCTTGTGGCTGTGGGAAATCGCGCCGACCACGCCTTCGGGCCAGATAGGGGCGCGATCCTCTCCCATGCCGGGAAAGGCGGCGCGGGCGGTCAGACGGCGTATGGCTTCGGCAGCACATCTGCGCCCGGCGATAAATTCCGCCTTGCGTCTGGGCGCAGCGCGCAAAAGCTGCGGCGGCAAGGGAGGGACCTTGCCGCCGCGCCCTTCTTCGGCGCTGTAATGAAGGGTGACGCAATGACAATCGCATCTGTCGTCCGGCCAAGGCCAGATGGCCTCGGGTGGATCGCCGGAAACAGCTTCGCCGTGAAACGCCGGCGCGTTGGCCATATCTGTCATCCTCTTCACGCGGACCGATGCTCAGGCGGCAAGCGTGGCGCCGCCATCGACCACGATCTGCTGCATCGTCACATGGCCTGCCTGATCGGAGGCGAGGAACAGCACCGTGTCGGCGATGTCGTCCGGCCGCGCGATCTTGCCGAGCGGAATACCGAGCTTGAACTGCTCGGGAAGACCGGCGACCAGTCGCTGTTCGCCGCTGGGATCGTTCAGCATGCCGGCCAGCATCGGCGTATCGGTGGAGCCGGGTGACACCACATTGCAGCGCACGCCATAGGGCGCGAGTTCAAGTGCTGCACAATGGCTGAGGCTGACGAGTGCGGCCTTGGAAGCACAATAGGCGAGCATGCCGATGCGCGGCACAACGGCGGCGTTGGAGGCAATGTTGACGATTGCCCCGCGCCGCTGCCGCTTGAAGACGCCGCTCCATTGCCGCAGCAGGTAGAACGGCCCCGCAGCATTGACATCCATGCAGGCGTTCCAGTCCTGCGGCGTCAGGCTTTCGCTGTCGCCGAGCCGGAGGATGCCGGCGGCATTGACGAGAATGTCTAGCCCGCCCCATTCCTTCTCGATCGCCTTGCTCGCCGCCTCCACTGCCGCCGCGTCCGTGATGTCGAGCGTGATCTGGCGGAAGGTTGCATCGGTTGCATCGGCAATGAGGTCAAGGCCGATGACCTCCGCCCCTTCCTCGGTGAAACGCTCGGCGATGCGGCGGCCGATGCCCTGCGCGGCACCCGTCACCAGCACGCGCCGCCCGTTAAATCTGTTCTGCATCATCTTGTCCGTCCGCTCAGGCCGCGAGCCGCTTTTCTTCGATCAGCGCCCACCAGGCAGAAAGCGTCGGTACGCGGGCAAGCTCTTCGAAGCCCACGATGACGCCGCGTTCCTTCAGTTCGCCGGCAAGCTTCATCACCTGCAGCGAATCCAGCCCATAGAAGATCAGGTTCTCATCCGGGTCGATGTCGCTCTCGTCCTCCACCATTTGCAGGACGCGGGCCTTCAGCCATTCGCTGATATCGGTGGTCTCTCCCGCGCCGGCAAGGCTTGCAGTGTCGATCACCACGCCGCAGCGTGTTGCCACATATTGCAGCGCCATGCGGTGTTCGGCTTCGGAAAAATCGGCGACGGCATCACCCAGCATGAAGGGCTGAATATCCTTCATGAAGGCTTCAACAGCCGTCATCATGCAGCCGATATGGGCATAGACTCCGCCGATGATGATCTGGTCGCGGCCCCACGCCTTCATACGCTCGGCAAGGTCTGAACGCTGGAAGGCGCTGTAGCGCCATTTGGTCAGCACCACATCGTCGGGCGTCGGCGCAAGCTTGTCCACGACCTTCTGCAACTCCGGGTCGACCACGGTCAGGCCCGGTCCCCACATGTCGTTCAGAAGCGCGCGGTCGGCGGCAGGCTGATCGTGCGGCTGGGCGGTGTAGATGACCGGCACGCCGTTCTGAACCGCCCATGCCTTTACCTTTGCAAGATTGTCGATGAGGGTTGTCATCAACCTGCCGTCGGCCTCGTAGAACCGCAGGAAATAACGCTGCATGTCGTGGATGAGCAGCACGGCGCGCTTGGCGTCCGGCTGCCATTTGGTCTTGTTGGCCGGAAAGCTTGCTGCGACCGGCATCGGATAATCGGAAATGGTGGGGATCGTCATATTGACCTCGATAGTTTGGCGCATCGGCATGGGCGACACGCAATTTTCAAATGGTTGAGGCGTGCACGCTCCGTTACGCCGGGATTGGCGCTGCGAGCATGTCGCGTAGACGTTTCTTGTCGATCTTGCCGACGGCAGTAAGCGGCATGGTGTCGATGAAACGCACCCGGTCCGGCAGCTTGTAATCCGCAACACCCAGACCAGAGAGATGCTGGCGGATGGCCGGTGCCTTGAGAGCGGGATTGCGGGAAACGACGAAGACGCAGCTTTTTTCGCCGAGGAGTTCGTCCTGCATCGCGACCAGTGCGGCATGCGTCACATCCGGATGCTGAAGGATCAGGTTTTCCACCTCTTCCGATGCGACCTTCTCGCCGCCGCGATTGATCTGGTCTTTCACCCGGCCAACCACCCGCAGGTAACCTTCGGGCGTGCGCTGAACGACATCGCCGGAATAATAAAAACCCTGGTTGTCGAAGACGCGCGCGCTGTGCTCGGCGGCGCGGTAATATCCGCGAAACGTATAGGGGCCGCGCGTCGCCAGCATGCCGGCTTCGCCTTCTGGGACGTCGTTGCCGTCCTCGTCAACGATGCGGATCTCGTCATCCGGGCTGATCGGCCGCCCTTGCGTGGTGAAGACAATATGGTCGGGATCACCGGCGCGGGTATAGTTCACCAGACCTTCCGCCATGCCAAAGACCTGCTGGAGGGCGCAACCCAGCACCTGCGGCACCTGACGGGCTAAAGCTTCAGCGAAGCTTGCGCCGCCGACCTGCAGCAGCTTGAGGGATTTCAGCCGTTCGCGATGGGCGGGCGCCACCTGTAACCACAGCGCCACGGCAGGCGGCACCAGAGGCACAATGTCGATGCCATGTTTTTCGATGAGGTCGAAGCAGGCAAGCGGCTCGGGATTGGCCGCCATTACCACGGTGCCGCCAGCGTGGAACACGCCAAGCGCACCCGGCGAACTCATGGGGTAATTATGCGCCACCGGAATGGCGCAGAGGAAACGGGTCTGCGGCGTCAGCTCGCAGATTTCCGCACTGGCCCGGGCGCTGTAGTCATAGTCGTTATGCGTGCGGGGGATCAGTTTCGGTGTTCCGGTGCTGCCGCCGGAAAGCTGGAACAACGCTACCTCATCGGCTGCCGAAGGGCCGTAATGCGGCGCATTTTCGGCGGGTGATGAGAGCCATTGTTCGAGGCTGCGCTGCGGTTCCGCCTCACCAAGCAGCAGCGTCACGGCAAGCCGCGGAGAGGCAAGCTTCAGCGCCTCCAGAAACGTGTCATTGGCAAAAAGCTCGTGGGAACGCGAGCCGATCACCAGCTTTGGCGCAATCTGTTCCGCATAGGAGGTCATTTCCAGCCGACGATGGCTGAAAAGCGCATTGACGGGTGCAGTGCCGATTTTCATCAGAGCGAAAAAGACGAGATAGAACTCCGCGATATTTGGTAATTGCACCAGTGCCGTATCGCCCCTGCCGATCCCGGCGGCAGCCAGATGCCCGGCAAGATTGGAAGATTGCCGGTCGAGATCGGCATAGGTGAAGCGGCGGTCGCCGCAGATCAGCGCGGTCGCGTCCGGCCGAAGTTCTACCTGCTGGGTGAGGATGTCGCTGAGCGGTCTGTCGATCCAGTAGCCGCGGTCGCGGTATCGGCGCGCCAGATCTTCGGGCCAGCGTTCAAATTCGATTGTCATGGTGTGTCCCTGGGAAAATTAGGCAGAAAGACCGCAGGCGTTCAGCATGGTCTTGAGCTTGGTCTGCACCTCGGCCCATTCGGATTCGGGTTCCGAGGCTTCAACGATGCCGGCGCCTGCGAACAGCCGCACGGTTTGCCGTTGCACGGTGCCGCAACGGATTGTCACCACCCATTCGCCGTTACCCTCGGCATCCGTCCAGCCGACCATGCCGGTGAACAGCCCACGCTCGAAAGGCTCGACGAAGCGAATAAGCCTGCGGGCACGCTCGGTGGGGAAACCGCAAACAGCAGGTGTGGGATGCAGCAGGCACGCGAGTTGCAGCGCATTGGTCTCGGGATCAGCAAGGCGACCCTCGATGCGCGTCGAAAGATGCCAGAGAGCGGCCGTGTTGATGAGGGAGGGTTTTTCGGGAACGTCGATTTCAGTGCAGCAAGGCGTAAGCAGCGAGCGTATATCTTCGATCACGAGGCTATGCTCGTAATGGTCTTTTTCCGAAGCCGAAAGCCGGTCTGCATTGGCCTTGTCCGCCACCGGGTCAGCCATGCGTTTTGCCGAGCCCGCGAGCGGGTTCGAGATGACTTTTTCACCCTGCTTGCGGATGAGGAGTTCGGGGCTCACGCCGATCAGATCGCCGCCATCGGGTAGCGGAATGCGGAACTGGTAACCCTCGCGGTTCTGTTTGGCGAGGCTGGCCAGCAACCTTTCGACATTGACCTCGGAGGCGAAGGTCAGTTCGCGCATTACGGAAAGCACTGCCTTGCGGACATCGGAATGGCGGAAATTGACGATGGCATGCTCGACGGCGCGCTTGAAACCATTTTCATCGGGCAGGCTGTTCTGGCCGACAAGCGTTGGCATGGCCGAATCAGTCGAGATCGAAGCGGTACCCTTTGGATTCCACTCATGGTTGTTGGGGATATATAGGCAGGATGGCTCGTTGACGTCGAAGGGGATGGCGCCAATGGCGATGGGATTGTCCTGTCCGGCCCTGCGCGCCCTCTCAAAAGCGGCCTTTATCGCCTTCTGCAAAGGGCTTCCCGCGTCTTCGGCGCCATGGGCAGGAATCGTTATCCTTTCGCGAATGCCTCTGGCACGCAGTTCGCCCGAGCCAGAAGTGAACAGAAATTCTCTATCAAAATCAGTAATTTCGTCGGAATCGACGTCATTCGTCCTGAGTGCTCCCGTTTTCATGGGATGCCTCCTGTGCGAGTGGTTGACGGTGGCTTATACTTGATTATGATAATCATGTTTTGTCAATCGGTGCAAATTCACATGCCAAATTTAACCCCCATGCAGGTTGCCTACTGGGTCGGCCGAGAGGCGGACGGGATACTCGGAAAAGTTACGCCGCATCTCTATCTCGAGTTCGAAGGCAGGGGGCTGGAGGCGGAAAGACTGGCCGTCGCGGTCGAAAGGCTTTGCCGGCGTCACCCCATGCTTAGCCTCAGGATTGATGCGGAAGGGCGACAGACGGCGGACCCCGTCGGCCGGCCGCTCCGCCTCGACGTGGAGGACATGGCGTCTCTCAGTGAGGAGGCGCTTGCGCACCGTCTTTCCGCCAAACGTGAGGCGTGGAGCCATCGCCAGATCGATCTGCGCGTTGCCCCGCCGGCGGCAGTGTCGCTCAGCCTGCTGCCCGCAGGTCGCGCCAGGCTGCATTTGGATACCGACATGCTGGCCATCGATCCCGCCAGTATGCGTATCGTGCTGGAAGATCTCGCCCGCTTTTATGAAGCCGACGCGGACGAACTCGAGCCATTGGGGGATACACCACCATCGTTTTTCAGCTGGGCGGAACGTCTTGCATCCGATCCGGAACTCAAAGCCCAGCGTGAAAGGGACCGGCTGTGGTGGCGGCAACATATTGCTGATATTCCGGAGGCACCGCCATTGCCGTTTTTGCCCGAGGACCCGTCACGCGCCGTTCACACCGATCGCCTTGCAGCAAGACTTTCTCCGGCTGAACGCAGCCGTCTGGAACGGGTGGCGCGGCGCTGCGGCGTGACCACGTCGACCCTGTTGCTTGGTGTCTTTGCAGTGGTGCTTTCGCAGGCAACGAATACGGAAAAGTTCCGGCTTTCCGTGCCGGCTTTCTGGCGCGCGCCGCTGGTGGAAGGGGTCGATGGCATCGTCGGCGAATTCTCCAATGTGCTCATGCTTGGCGTTGATATCCGGCCTGAGGAGAGCCTTGAGCGACTGCTTGGACGGCTGTTCGGAGAGATGAACGGGCTCCTGGCGCACCAGTCCTATCCCGGGGTCAGCGTCATGCGCGACCTTTCCCGCCTGCGCGGCGGTTTGCAGACCTCACCGGTTGTCTTGACCGCGGGTGTCGATTTGCCCGGGGGCGAGTTGTTTTCGGAAAATGTGGCGCGAGTGTTCGGCCCGATGATCCACACCGTCTCGCAGGGGCCTGGAGTTGCGCTGGATGCGCAGGTTGCAGCGCTCGATGGCGGGCTTTTGATCAACTGGGATGTGCGGCTCGATGCGCTGCCGGAAAGCTGGCTGCGAGCCCTGTTCGACGCCTATACCGCCCTTCTTCGTCACCTCGCCGCCAGCCCCGATCTCGTTTCCGAGACCGTGGCGCGATTAGGCTTGCAAGCGCCTGAAGCGACAGTGCAGACAAAAGGAAAATCCATGGAATGGCCACTCTCAGCCTTGCAAAAGGCCTATCTGCTCGGTCGCGGTACCCATCTGCCGCTGAGCGGCGTGGCGATGCAGGAGTTCCGCGAATATCGCGGCAATATCGATCCGGCATTGCTTCGCTCGCGTCTCACCGCAATGGTCGAGCGGCATGAAAGCCTGCGCACCCACATCGATGAGCGGCGTCTGGTGCAGGTGGTCTCGGATGAGCCGAAGCTAAACCTTGATATTGTTGATCTTTCGGACCTGTCCGCTGCCGAAGCCGAACAGCGGATCGACACCGTGCGGCAGGATTTCTCCCACGCCCATTTCGATCTTGCCGCCTCTCCCTGGCAGGTCACGGTGTTTCGTCTGCCGGAGGTTCCAGTGGGGGACAGCGTGGCGGTCTTCCTGCGCTTCGACGCCCTCATTCTCGATGGACGGGGAATAGCCAGCCTTGCGGCGGAACTCTTCGATGGTGTCGTGCCGCCCGCATCAACCGTAGCAACCATCGCCGCGCAGCAAGATGTAGCAGCGGCCCGTGCCGAGGATGCCGCATACTGGGCTGAGAAACTTGAGGGTGTGGAAGTGCCCTCGCAACTGCCGTGGAAAGCCCCGCTCGAAACCATCGCCGTTTCGCGTTACAGCCGCCAGAGCCTGACCGTGGAAAAACAACGCTTTACCGCCTTTTCACGGATCGGCGCAAAAGAGCGGCTGTTCAAGAATTCGGCGCTGACGGCGGTAATCCTCGATGTGCTGTCGCTTTGGCTGAACGAAGGTGCCCTCGTCGTCGGCATTCCCGTCGCCCCGCAGGTGGAAGGCGCGTTTGCCAATCGCTCGAGCTTCATCGCGGTCAAATGGGATGCGGCCAGGGGCGATTTTGCGGAGCGGGCCGCAGCTTTGCAAACCGATGTGCTTGAGGGCCTCAACCATCTGGCTTTTTCAGGGGTAGATCTCAATCGCATCCTTCTCAACGCCAATCCGGGTGGGCTCGCCCTGCCTGTCGTCATCACCAACGGTCTTTCATGGCCCACGCTGTCGCAAGCTTCGACGCTTCGTTGGACGGACGGGCTTACCCAGACGCCCCAAGTCGCGCTGGATTTCCGTTTTTCGCAAAACCCGAATGGCGATCTCGTCCTTGCTATCGACTATGCGGAGCAGGCGATCGATGCCGGAATGGTGGTTGGCATTCTCGGCGCCATAGAGCGTGCGATTACCGCGATCATCGCCAGCGGGACGTTTTCGATGAATTCCCGCGAGATCGTCGACCTGTCTCACTATCGGCTGAATGGCGACGAGCGGAACTTCGTCTGCCCGCCATTCCTGGAACTGATCGCCTCGCATCTTTTCGAAGGAGACGGATCGCGCACGGCCCTGATCAACGGCAAACGGCGCATCTCCTATCACGAACTTGGCGACGCGGTGGCGCGGGCGATGGCGGGCCTTATGACGCGCGGCATTGGCCGGGGCGATGTCGTAGCGGTGTGCCTGCCACGCAGTCCGGAGCACACAGCCGTCACGCTGGCCGCAGCACTTATCGGCGCCATCTGGGTGCCGATCGATGCGAGCTCGCCGGAAGATCGCCTGCACTATCTGCTGACCAATTGCCACCCGGCCATGATCGTTGCCCGTTCCGTTCCGCAAGGATTCGACGCTGTCGGTCCCGAGGAGCTTCTCGCAGCGCCAGCCGCCTCTGGCTTGCCCGTTAATACGGTGGAACTGGCGGCACTTTCAGCAAGCGAAGCACCCGCTTATTACCTCTATACCTCCGGTACCACTGGCAAGCCGAAATGCGTCGTGCTCTCTAACAGGGCCACGGCCAATGTCATCGGCAGCACGCTTTCGGAATGGGCGGTGACGGAAAAAGACGTCTTCATCTCCGTCACGCCCTTGCACCACGACATGTCGGTCTTCGATGTTTTTGGGTCGCTTGCCGCCGGTGCGACACTGGTGCTGCCGGAACCCGGCGAAGAAAAGGATGCAGTGCGCTGGAACGAGTTGGTGGCCGAACAAGGCGTTACGCTGTGGTGCTCGGTGCCGGCGATCCTTGAGATGCTCTTGTCCTGCCGTCGTGGCGACCAGCTCGGCTCGCTCCGGCTCGTCGCGCAGGGCGGTGATTACATCAAGCCCGTGGTTATCGAGGAGTTGCGCCGGCTGAAACCTGAACTTCGGCTGATATCGCTGGGCGGGCCGACGGAAACGACCATCTGGAGCATCTGGCACGAGATCGTGACAGCCGATACCACGGCGATACCCTACGGGCATCCCTTACCAGGCAATCGCTATTTCATCCTCAACAATCATGGCGGCCATTGCCCGGCGGGCGTTGTCGGGCGCATCCACACAGTTGGCGTGAATGTGGCGATCGGCTATCTGGAAGATGGCGCCATTACCCAGACGGATTTCGTGACGGTCAGCGATACGGATGGACATGCGGTGCGCGCTTTCCGCACCGGAGACCGGGGCCGTTACCGGCCGGATGGCAAGATCATGTTCGCCAGCCGCGTCAACGGTTACGTCAAGGTGCGCGGGGTACGGGTCTCACTGCCGGATGTGGAAAATGAACTTATCCGCCACCCCTCCATCCAGCGTGTACTGGTGGTGGATTACGGTGCCGAGCAAAAGGGGGAGGCCGCTATCGGCGTGCTTTATGTTCCGATGCCCGGCCTTGAGCTTTCCACCGCCGATCTGCGCAATTTCGCCCGCAGGCATCTGCCGGAATCGCATGTGCCCGGTCGCTTTCTCAATGTGGCCGATCTGCCGCTCTCGGCCAATGGCAAGCCGGATCGCCGCCGCGCCCGCGAATTGCTGATGGCAGCGGAACCGGCAAAGGCACCCGCAGCTGTAACAGTCAAAGCCGCCGATCAGGGCGATCGCCGGGTGTTGGATATCTATCTCGGCGTGCTGGGCAAAAACCCGGCAAATGTGGACACGAGCAGTGATCTGCTGGCGCTTGGCCTTTTGCCCTCGCATCTGAAAACCGTCTCGGCCGAAATTCGCAGCGCCTTCGGCGTGGAGCTTTCGCCGCAGCAACTCCTGCGTTGCCGAAACGCCAAACAGGTCAGTTCGCTTTTACCGGCTTCGGCGGCATGAGCCGCGTTATTGCGGCCCAAATCACGGAAATAATTCAAGGAAAAACAGATGGCGCATATCGATCCTGCCGGCGGCTGGCTTCCCCTGACCCAGCCGCAACTCGATTTCTGGGAGGAGTTTTCCTTCCATCCCGACGAGCCGGTCTCCACCGTCGCCCATTACATCGAGCTTTCGGGTGCCGTGAACGAAGGCGCCTTGCTTGAGGCAATCAGGCGCACCGTGCGCGAATCGGAAGTTCTGTCGATCCGCTTTCGTGTCACTGAGGATGGTGAGACGCCACAGCAATGCTGCGATCCGCTCCACGCTCCGATGGTCGAGCTTGTCGATCTCCGTGCCCATCCCGCGCCTTTCGAAGAAGCGCTGCGGCGCATGAACACGGATGTCGAGGCAAGGCTTGATCTTCGAACCGACAAGCTCTCCGCCCAGGTGCTTTACCGCATCGCCGACGATCGCTACCTCTGGTATATCCGTGCCCATCATATCGTCGTCGACGGTTATGGTCTTACACTGGTGGAGCAGCGCTGCGGGCAGCTTTACGGGCACTACTGCGGCAAGGGCGAGGCAGGTCCGGATTTCCATCCTTTCCCCAGTTTTCTTGCCGAAGAGGACGCCTACCGGCAAAGCCGCCGTTTCGAAAAGGACCGCGAGTTCTGGACGGCCTATCTCGCGCCGCCGGTGGATCTGCCCGTGCTGGACAAGGATTGCGAGGATTACGGTGGCGGCGGCCTGCATGCCGATGCGGGGTTGCCGGAAGGTTTCAGCACAAGACTGCAACAGATATCCAGCGCACTGGAGATAGGCTGGCCGGACCTGCTGGTGCTGCTTTCAGGCCTTTATCTTCACCGCGTATTGCCGCGCCCGGATCGCGATGTGCTGACGCTGTGGCTGCCCTTCATGAGCCGCTGGGGCAGTGTCGGCGCGCATATGCCCGCCATGCTCGTCAATATCCTGCCTTTCCATCTGACGATAGAACCGCAGGAGAGCCTTGGTAGCTTCCTTGCGCGCAATGCCGCCAATCTGCGCCGGCAACGCCTGCATGGCCGCTACCGCATCGAACAGATCGCCGCCGATCGCAACATATCAAAGGGCCGGCGGTTTTTCTTCTCACCGCTTATCAACGTCCTGCCCTTCAGCGCGCCGGTATTTGCAGGGCTTGCCGTTATCAGGCACATTCTCGCCAATGGTCCGGGCGACGGGTTCAACCTGACCTTCCGTGGCGAGGATGACGGCAGTGATCTGAACCTGCATATCGACGCGGATTCCGCACTGACCGAAGCCGACGATTTCGCGCGTTACCGCGAGGAGTTGCCGCTGTTTCTGCATGCCATGCTGCGCGACGAGGCGCTGGCGGCTCCGGCCGAAGAGGTTTCCGCGGCCTTCCGTCTGGCGGTTTGAGAAGCCGGGTGCTCTGCAAAAAGGGGACGGAAATCTCTCTGCCGTCACTCTGCATTTGGTCGGGAGTGACTGGGTGCGGATGTGATAAACCCGGCTCCGTTATGCAAAACCTGCCTGATGGGGTGACATGCTCTCCTCCCACACAACGTCATCCTTGGGTTTGTCCCAAGGATCCAATCACGTCCAATTAAATCCAGACGTCGCAGATGCTCGGGGCAGGCCCGAGCATGACGGAAGAGAGCTTTCCGGACATTTGTCAAAAAGCAAAACCCGGCGCCGCCATGCGGAGCCGGGTTTATTGGGAAGCCTCGCCAGCACTCAGGCCAGCGTGGTCAGCACACGGCCCGAAGCGCCTGCTTCGGCGAAACGGCTGAAGACGCCGCTGGTGGTCGTGCGCAGCCGGTCGACATCTTCGGGGCCGTAACGGTCGGAGCGGTAGCTCATCAACACGCGGATGGAGCGTTCTCCGCCAATCGTTTCTTCCATCACCTCGAATTGCAGCCCCAGCATGGATTCGTGCTTGTCGGGATCGATCTGGCGGAACTCGACGGCTTTGCCGTCCGGTCCTGTAAGAGTGCCGTTCAGCTTGTTCTTGGCGTGAATCTGGATGAATACCTCGAACAGATGATCTCGACCCGGTGTCATGCCAAGCGCCTCTTCGACGAGATCGATCGGGATTTCGCTGTGTTCAAGAGAGCCGTTGACCATGTTCTTCACCGAGGAGATCAGTTCGCCGACAGTCATCTCCTCGCGGAAACGCACACGATGGGCAACGACCGTGGTGAAATAACCGATCGTATCGAAATAGCCGCTGTCGGTGCGCCCGGACGCCGATGTGCCGACCACGAGATCGCTCAACCCACCCAGATGGCGCAGCGACGCGGCGATGGCGGCATAAACGACGTTGAACAGGGAAGCGCTGTTCTGCTTGGCGATGGCGTAAAGTCCGTCGCTGACGTGTTTTTCCAGCTTGAACTCGATCCAGCCGCCCGCCGGCGCCTCGTCGTGTGCAGCATCTGTCGGCGTGCTGTTCTGTCCAGTGAGGACTAGGCCCTTCGGCGCGTCCCGCAGCATATCGGTCCAGTAGACAAGGTGGTCGCCGTTGACGCCGGATGCCACCTGTTTTCTGGCGAATTCATGGAAGGGTGCGGGCTTGCTCGCAAAGACGGGAGCCTTGCCGGTGGCTCTTGCCCTATAGGCCTCGGTCAACTCGTCCATCATCAGGTTTACCGACCATTCGTCCAGTACGATATGGTGGAAGAGGAAAGAGAGCACCTGGCCGTCGGTTTGCGGATTGCGCAGGAAACGCAGCCGCATCGGCAATTCACGGGCAAGGTCGAACCGCCAGGACGCTTCCGTGTGCCGGTCCACGCCTTCGCTTTCCTCGCTCGTCCAGAACCACTTGTAGCCGGGCAGGTCGTGCATCGGCACGATCTTTTGCAGAACCGTGCCATCCTCGACATAGAAATGGGTTCGCAGACCGGGATGACGCTCGATAATATCGATGAATGCACATTCGAAGGCGCTCTCATCCACCGGATCGAGGAAATCGAGCGCGAAGGGGATGTTGAAAATCTCGCCGAAACCGAAGGCGGCATAGGCTTTCCAGAGCGACATCTGCGCAAGCGAAAGCGGTGCCGTCAGCGAGCCGGTCGCGGTTGCTTCCGCCTGTGCCGGTGCGGCGGTTTCGAGACGCGTCGCCTGTTTTGCGAGCGATGCGGCGGTGGGATAGCTGAACAGGTCGTTGAAACGCAGCTCGATGCCGTGATTGCTCAAGAGGCGTCCGATGATGCGGGTCGCGATCAGCGAATGGCCGCCAAAATCGAAGAAATCGTCATCCGGTCCCATGTCTGGCGACGCAAGCGCTTCGCGGAATTCGGCAAGAATTGTCGCGGCAGTCTCGTCGTCGCTGGAGCGGGAGGCGGCGGGCAGGGATGCTGCAGCCTCCGGCCCTGCGGACGAGGTTTGATGCGTAATGCCGGAAAAATCCGCACCGCCTTCGAGATGGGCGATGAAACGCTCCAGCAGGAATGCCGTCGCATGCGGCGAGGCCTCCTTGCCGCCGGTCAGTTCCAGACGGATGTGGCCATCAACCGTGCTGCCGGCAGCGAGCGTCAGGCCAAGGCCGGACTGGAGAGAGGGGAGCGGCAGGCGCTCGAACCGGAGCCGCTCCACGGATGAGGTTTCAGCCGATGTTGGCAGCGTCTGAAGTGTGAAGGTGGCAACCTCGTCGTTGTGTTCGCCATGTCGGGCCAACCCAGCCAGCACGGCTTTTTCGGCCTCCTGCGGCGACTGGCTACGTGAGATCGAGACGCGGGCGACCGCATCTGCCGGAAGCGGCAGGCCGGCCTCGTTCCCGGGTTGCAGGGGCAGGCGCAGGGTAACAGTGTCGAGATCGCCACTGGCCGCCAGAAAAAGCGCGAAACGGGCACCGGTGCGTGCCAGAAGCGCGTCCGTTGCGGTCGAGCCGTTTGGGTCGAGAAGGGCAGTCGGAAGATCGACACTGTGGCAGTGGCTCGCCGGCTTGGTCCCGTTATTACGCAGAGAGACGACGGGCGTGCTGGAGGCCGGTCCTTGCAGCCAGGGGAGCGGAACTGGATTGACGATGGCGTTTTCGGTGATGCGTGGCGAAAGCGGCTTTGGTGCCTCGCCAGCATAGGCTGCGGCAACAGCGCCCAGCAAAATCTGCGGCGAGAGGGATTCACCAAGCAGGCCATGCACCAGAAGCGCCAGCAGTACCTCTCCTTCGCTCAAGAGCACGATGGCCTGAAACGGCGGATCGATTTCCGCGTCGAACGGGCTTGCCTGAAGGTCGTGCAGAAGGGCCACCGCTTCGTCTTTCGATGCCGTCTGAAACAGCTGCACGAGAGATGCCGAAGGGGCCTCTACGCTCTTGGCAAGGGTGCCGTCTTCTCCAAAGGAAAACCGCACGCGCAGTTCGGGCCATGCCTCGCAAACCGTCTCCAGTGCCGATGTCAGGCGCAGAAGGTCGCTCTCGCCGCCGATGCGGTAGGTGAGAATATGCCGGAAGACCTGATCGGGGTCCTGAAACTGCTGGAACCAGACCCGCTCCTCATATTGGCTTGGCTGCGATCCGCTCCGTGGGGCTTCGTCCGCATTGTCGAAGGTTTGTTCGATGCGGCGCGCAAGCATGCGCGAATTATCTGCTGCCATGGTCCTCTCCTTGGAAGTCTAATGTTGAGGTAGGTCGCGCTTGGCGGGAAAAGTTCCCTCTTGCGGGGATCAGCAGCCCGCGCGCGACTGCTCGATCAGCGCCTGCCAGGCGGCAAGCGTGGGCTGACGGGCGAGATCGTCATAGTGAAGTCGCGTGCCGGCGAGCTGCGAAAGCGGCGGGATCAGGCGCATGAGAGCGAGGGAATGAAGTCCGCAGCCGAACAGGTTGGCGTTCGGGCCGATATGTCCCACCTCATCGTCCAGAACCTTGGCGAGATGGGCTTTGAGTTCCGTCGTCATCATGTCCGCCTCCAGCTTGCCAGCCGCCGCGATTGCCGGTTCATTCATCGAAATGATCGTGAACGCCGCTTGCCCCGCGCCGCCAGTAGCCGGAAGCGCGCGTCCATTTGGGGTTCGCGCCGTACTCGCCGATCAGGATGGCGCGCAGGTCTTTCGCCGCTTTCGATTCGCAGGCGACCCAGCTGAAGAAATCGCCATCAGGCAGTTCAAGGGTACGCAGCGCCTCCGTCAGGGCGTCGTGATTGGCGCCGCCCGCGGCCTCCTGCGTTACCCAGATGATCGACGCGTCAGCTTTCGTGGCGAGGTCCAGGCGATCAGCCTCCGTCTCAACTTCGATCAGCGCTACGACGCGGGTGCCCTCGGGCATTTCTTCCAGTCGCCGTGCAAGGGCGGGAAGGCCGGTATCGTCGGCAATCAGCAGATGCCAGTCGAAGGTGAAGGGAATGGTGAACGAGCCGCGCGGGCCTGCAATCCATGCCTTGTCACCCACCCTGGCGGATTTTGCCCAGTTGCTGGCGGGGCCATCATGGTGCGTGGCGAAATCGATGGCGAGTTCACCCTTCTCGGCATCGAAGCTGCGCGGCGTGTAATCGCGTGCGAGCGGGCGCGGCGCGCCTTCGGGAAATTCGAGGCCGTTCGGGCCGATCACCGGCAGGTTAGGTTCGGTTTCGCCGGGAAGCGGGAAGAACATCTTGACGTGGTCATCAAAACCGAGACTGGCAAAGCCTTCAAGCTCAGGCCCGGTCAATACGATGCGCACCATGGACCGGCTGAGTTTTTCCACGCGGGCCACGTCAAGGCAGCGTAGCTTGACGGCGTAACGATGGCGTTTGGGGGTCCGGTCCGGAACGCCGGTTTCAATGCTTTGTGCAATGCTCATGTTGCTGTCTTCCCTGGGATATCGCCGATGGGGATCGGCAGTTTCGCTGTCCCGGATCGGCATGCCGGACAATCGCGCACCGGAGTTTTCCGGCGGGAGATCCGACGTCGTTGTGTCAAGATGCGCGAACCATAACAGGCGGTTCCGGCGGTCGCAATATAAGTTTCTTCAAAAACTCAAGTTTATGTCCGGCGCATGGTTTGCGCCGGAATTGCGCTTGTCGAAAAGGCGTTTAACGGCGGCCTGCCCAGCTTTCCACCGCGTCCAGCGTGTGCAGCGCGCTTGGGATGGACGGCGTCGTGACCCGGCTGGAATCGAGAAAGACGATCCGGCCGTCACGCGCCGGTTTGACGAAGCGTTCCCAGCCGGGAATGATCTTTTCAAGTGCGGCGCGCGTTCCGGCTTCGCCTCGGGCGGGGCTGTTATAGCTGTTCATCACCACCAGCAGATCCGGATTGAGCTTGCCAAAAGCCTCGGCACTGAGCGGCATCGCCAGGGTGGAACCCAGCCCACCCGACGAGGTTGCGTTGTCGATTTTCAGCCGTGCGTAACCCAGATCCTCGAGCGCCTGCGCCGCACCGGACATGTCGCCGACCGCGTTGATCTGGTCGGTCAGCAGAATTGCGAGATAGGTCTTGCCTTTTGCGTCTTCGCCGAGTGCTTTTTCGACGGTGGCGAGTTTCTCGTCATAGGTCTTCCGGCGCTCGGCAAAAGCGTCACTTCTGCCAACGAGACCCGAAAGATTCTCTTCGACGCTGAAGCCATAGGTGTGGCCAGTGCTTACCTTCTGCAGATAGACGGGCGCGATGGTGGAAAGCTGCTCGGCCTTGCCGCTGTCCATTTCAGTGGCGACGATCAGGTCAGGTTGCAGCGCTCTCAGCTTTTCCAGATCGATCTGACCCACCGCGCCGAAACCTTTCGGTTTCGTGCGGCCTTCACCGAGAACGGTGTCGATAAAATCAACGGCGGTTGCGAATTTGCCGTCGCTGTTGCGGCCATAGGCGCCTACAACGTTGGCGCCAAGATCCATCAGCGGCACGCCCAGCAGCGGTTCGTGCATGACGACGATGCGCTGCGGCTGCTCGGGGATGGAGACCGTGCGGCCGGCGGCATCGGTGACGGTTCGCTCTGCGGCAAGGCTGCTTCCGGCGGTCAGAAGTGCTGCAACGAGGATGGCAAATCGCATGGCATACCCTTTGTTCAATTTCTTCAGTGGCGGTTGGTTCTGCGCAGCGCCTGCAGGCGCAGCGTGAGGATGAAAAGCGGCACGCCGATCAGCGTCAGCGCAAGACCTATCGGCATTGGCGTATCGGCCACCAGCCCACGCGAAAGCGTATCGGCGGTCACCACCAGAATGCCGCCCGTCAGCCCCGACAGGAAAAGCCTGGCGCGACCGACGGCGGGCGACACGAAGGTGGCGAGATGCGGGGCGATGACGCCGAGAAAGGTCAAGGGGCCGACAGCGGTGACGGAAGCGGAGCTGAGGATGACCGCAAAAACGATGACGAGCGGGCGCGAGCGTTTGACCGTTTCTCCGAGCGCCATGGCCATCTCGCTACCGAGATCAAAGACTGCAAGCGCCCGGCCGATGAGGAAAATGCCCACAAGGCTGACCGCGAAAAGAGGCGCGAATACGAGGATGATCGGCCAGCTCGCCTGAAACAGCGAACCCGCCATCCAGTCTGCAAGCGACAGCGATGTTTCCGTTGGCGTGTAGAGCAAAAGCACTGATGAGACTGATGAAAGGGCGGATTCGATTGCGATGCCCATCAGCAGGATGGCGAGCCCGCTGGAACGTTCGCGCCCCACGAGCGCGATGAGCAGGAAAGCTACCGCAAGGCCGCCGCCGACGGCCGCAAGCGCCACCATGGTCTTGGGCGCCGCCGGCACTAGCACCAGAAGCAGCATTATGGTGGTCATTGATCCCTGGCTCAGACCGAACAGGCCGGGATCGGCAAGCGGATTGCGGGCGACCGATTGCAGCATGGCCCCGGCCAGCGCAACGCTCCATCCGGCCATGAAACCAAGCAGGATGCGCGGCAGCCGTACCGTCCACAGCGCATAGGCCTGATCGTCGCTCAAATGCCCGCCGGCAACGCCGTGGAGAAGGTCAATGAGACCGGTCTGTGTATTTCCAAGACTAACGGAAATGGCGGCCAGCACCAACGCCAGTAGGATCAGTGCAAGGCCGGCCTTTAGGTTGCCGATGCCGATCTGCAGACCGCTCGGCAGCCGCAGGACCGCTTTGCCATCGGTGGCCAATTGCCTTTTCATGACAGCCCTCTTCATGACAGTTTATTGGCCGAAGGCGAAAGATAGAAGCGCTTGACGATGACGATGAAGACGAGGCCGCCAAGTAGGTCCATGAACAGTCCGGTATTGACCACATACGGCCTGAACAGGGTTTGCGCGCCCAGATCGGCCAGCACGCAGAGACTCGCCCCGACAAGGGATGAAGCGGGCAAAGCGAGCGTGAAATTCACCCCGACCAGCGGCCGGACCATATGCGGAACGATGAGGCCGACGAAGCCGATGGGACCGCAGATGGCCACCGCCGAGCCGGACGCCAGCATGGTGGCGAAAAGTGCGATCCGGGAAACGCGCGTGACGTTGACGCCGGCGGAGGCGGCTTTTTCCGCACCCAGCAGTACGAGCGTCAGCGGGCGGGCGACCGACCAGAGCATCACCATCGCAATGGCGCCAATCCACCAGAAATCGGTGAGGCGCTCGGCATAGACGTGGTTGATATTGCCGCCGACCCAGCTCAGGAATTCGGCGCGACGTGTGGGGTTTGACAAAAGGAGGGCATTGGTGATGCCGATCAGCAGCATGGAGACAAGCGCACCGGACAGGATGAGCGACAGGCCGCGCGGATCGTTTGACCGCCCGGCCAGCCGGGCAACGAGGAAGCAGGCGCCAAAGCCGAAGCCGGCGCCGATAAGCGCGATGAGCCCCTGTATTTCGGGCGAGAAATCGAACACCAGCGCACCGGCGACCACAAAAAGCGTCGCACCGGCATTCAGGCCCAGGGTGGAGGGCGAGGCGAGAGGATTGCGGGCAAGCCCCTGCAGCACGCAGCCACTGACGGCCGTGGTGGCGCCGACATAGATCGCAATCAGTGAGCGCGGGATTTGCTGATAGAGGAGAACCGACTGTTCATAGGTTTCGGCTTCGCCATGCAGGAGCGTCGTCGCGATTTCGGCAAGTGGCAGGTCGCCAGTCATCAGCACGAAGTTGATGACGAGAACAACGGCCAGCAAGATCGCGGCGGCAAAGATCAGCATTATTTTAGATGTCATGCCGGAATGGCCTGTTCCTGCCGCTCCAGCCGCGGCACGCAGATGAGCCGCCCCTGCCGGGAAAATATGTCGGCCTCGAGATCAAAGACGTCGGCCACATTGGCTGATGTGACGGTATTCGCAACAGGCCCGGAGGCGAGAACCCGTCCGGCTTTCAGCATGATGACGTCATCGGCGAAGGTGGAGGCGACGTTGAGATCATGCAGCACGACGATAACAGTTTTGCCGTGCCTGTCCGTCAGTTCGCGCACGAGGCTGAGGACGGCATATTGATATTTCATGTCGAGATGGTTGACCGGCTCGTCCATCAGGATCACCTCCGTGTCCTGAGCGAGCACCATGGCGATGAAGGCGCGCTGGCGCTGGCCGCCGGACAGCGTGTTGACCTGCGCCCTGGCCTTGTCTTCCAGCCCGACGGTCTTCAGCGCTTCGGCAAAAAGCGCCCGGTCGCGTTCGGATGGACCGCCGCCAAGCCCGTAACGTGCATAACCCGCAAGCTCGATCAATTCGCCAAGCGTCATATAGTCAGGGCAATGGCATTCCTGCGGCAGATAGGAGATGCGACGGGCGAGTTCGCGGCGTCCGATCGCGCCGATCAGGCGGTCACCGAGGCTTATCCTGCCTGATGATAAAGGCACGAAACCCATGATGGTCTTCAACAGCGTCGATTTGCCACAGCCGTTGGGTCCGACCAGCGCAGTGACGCGGCCGGTTTGAAAGCGGGCAGACAGGCCCTGCAATACGGGGATGTGTCCGTAACTCGCATGAAGGTCCGTGGCATCAAGCACCGGATTACAACTCCTGTTATTCATAGGGCCATGCGTCGACTCGACGCACGTCCTACCTAAGCTGTTGAATTCACATATCGAACTCGCGGAAATCGGGTTCTGTACCGGCAAGCGCGACAGGCTGGTCTTGAAGCGACACTAAACTATAGTAAAATTCTCCACAAATCGAAATTTGCCGATTCACATCGCGGATTTCGTGATGATTTTTTCATTCGAGGTGTTTCATGTCAGTCGCGCTCAAGCTTCACGTCGGCATGTCGCTGGCGCCAACGTGGCTCAGCGGCGAGGCATGGCGGCGTCAAGACAGCGGTATAGACGGGGTTTTCTCCAGCGATTATTTCGTCGATCTTGCAAAGCGCGCCGAGGCTGCGCATGTGGATTTTGTCTTCCGGCCCGACACGCTGTTTCTGCGCACTGAGGGGCTGGAGACCGGCGGCGGATTTGCGAGCATGGACCCGAACATGCTTCTGGCCGCCATCGCACGGGAGACCAGCCATGTCGGCCTGTTATCCACGGTTTCAACGACATTCCTGCCGCCTTATGTGGTTGCCCGCCAACTGCAATCGCTGAACTGGCTGAGCAATGGCCGGGCGGGATGGAACATCGTCACGGCGCTGGACGGCCACGAAAATTTCGGCCTGAAAGAAATGCCGTCGCCCCAGGAGCGTTATGAACGCGCCGCCGAGTTCACGCAGGTAGTACAGCAGCTCTGGGCGAGCTTTCCCAACGAGGCGCTGAAGCTGGACAAAGAGAGCGGGCGTTTTGCAGATTCGTCGCTGGTCCAGCCAATCGCGCATGAAGGAAAGCACTTCAGCGTCAAAGGCCCGCTCAACCTGCCGGCCCATTCCAGCCGTATTCCACTGGTGCAGGCTGGAGCTTCCCCCGAAGGCCGCGATTTCGCAGCCTCCGTTGCGGATGCGGTCTTTGCCTCGACGCCGGATATGCAGGCGGCAATCGAGCTTCGGGCGGATTTGCGGCAAAGAGCGGAGCGGCATGGGCGCTCACCGGATGTGGTGAAGCTGATGCCGGGTCTCAGTCTTTATCTGGCGGACACCAAGAACGAGGCGCTGGAGCTGTTTGCTGAGACCCACGCAAGGGCCAACCATGGCCGCATATTTGCATCCATTCAAAATCTGACGGGTCTTGACCTTTCCGACTGGTCGCTCACGCGGATCGTCACCCCTTCTGACTTGCCGCCGCCGCCCGAGACACCGAGAAGCCGCACCCATGCCAATCTGCTCCGCCGGCTGATCGAACGGGAAACGCTGAGCGTTGCCGAATTGTTGCGGCGACCGGAAGTGATGGGGTCGGGCCATTGGCAGATCATCGGCACGGTTGAGGATGCTTTTGAAAGCATCCGCGAATGGGTGGCGGCCGGCGCGATAGACGGCTTTGTCGCGGTGCCTGGCGGTTCGGTCGCGTCGATGCGGCTGGTGCTGGAGCGGCTGCTTCCGAGGCTCGGTGATGCCGGGCTCTTCCGCACCGCCTATTCCGGCAGGACCTTCGCCGACCACCTGGCCGGATAGGTTTACGAGCCGCCGGATTCTGCCGTCGCCTTTCCGGCCGCTTCAAGAAGCTGCGGAAAGTGCCGCTCGGTCTCGGCGGTCGCGAGGAAAGAAACGGTGGTGACGACGCAACAGATTTCGCCCTGCGCGTCGAAAACCGGGGCGGCCTTGCCGGTCAGGGTGGAGAACAGGTGTTCGTTGAGTTCCGCGCCGCCTGTCTCACGAATGGCGTGCAGGACTTTAGCGTCAGGGCGGGACCCGCGAAAGGCGGGCGGCTGCAGCTTGCGCACCGGCGCTGTCCTGTCTGGTGGCAGATAGGCCTGAAAAACCAGCCCGCAGGCGCTGTTATCCAGCGGTAGAACATCCCCCAGCGCCACGGTGCTGATGGAGAAGCTGGCACTCCTGTGCCATTGCACCACGGTCGGGCCGCGATCGGTCCAGATCGCCACGCCGCAACTGGCGCCGATCTGCGAGGCCAGTGCTTTCATCTGTCGACCGGCGGTTTCGACCGGATTGATTCGTCTGAGCGCGCTGACGCCTATCGAGAGCGCGGTTGGGCCGAGGTCGTAGCTGCCGGTTGCAGGGTCCTGTGCCACCAGTCCCTCCCGCACGAGGCTTTGCAGGTAACGATGAGCTGTGGAACGGCCTGTGCCGGCGCGTTTGGCGAGTTCGCCGAGCGCAAGCGCCCCGTCCGATTTTGCCAGAAGGTCGAGAAAACGGGCAGCAATAGAGACCGACTGAATGAGGGCAGAGCGCTTCTCTCCGTCGTTTTCAGGCAGATTGTCCGGCTCGTCATCCATGGCGTCCAAGTCCGCTCCCCGATTTATGTCGTGAACATGCCTAGCGCATCCGACCGGAAATCGGAATCGATTTCTGAGTTATTTCAACGCCTTCCCCTTGAGGCGGGGAACTAAACGACAACGGCCAGTCGATAAACTTTGTTGTAAATATGGCACATCCCGTTACGGAACCCTATCCGTCCACAATACGGAACGCATTCTCTATTGCGAAACGGATAACGCTTCCGTTACTTGAATATGACTTTGATACTCATGTTTATTAGGGGTGTGTTATGGGGTTTCGTTCTAGCGGCCGTTTGATGGGCGGGGTCAGCGTTTTGACGCTGGCCGCCCTGTTTGTGACGCCGGTTTTCGCCCAGGAGCAACAGGCCGAGGCCTCGGGAACGACCGTTCTCAAGCCGATTGTGGTGACCGGCGAAAAAGTCGCGCGCGACATGAAGAACACGGCGTCTTCCGTCTCGGTCAAATCCAGCGATGAACTGAAAAAGGAAAAGACAGGCGATCCAACCGTCTCAGACGCGATCAAGGACATTCCAAACGTTGTTTATACCGACAATGTTAGCGCCCCGATCATTCGCGGTCTCGACACGCAGGGCCCGAACACCGGAGCAACGGCATTCTTCGCCGGCACCGTGCCGCGCGCCACGATCAATGTCGATGGTCACTATCTCGGTTATAACGAGTTCATCTATGGCGCGACGTCCATCTGGGATGTCGAAAGCATCGAGGTCTTCCGTGGGCCGCAGACCACATCGCAGGGCGCTAACGCCATTGCCGGCGCCATTCTCGTCAATACCAAGGATCCGACGTTTACGCCGGAAGCAAGCTATCAGGCCGAAATCGGGAATTATCACCAGAAGCGGGCGTCCTTTGCGGTCTCGGGCCCGTTGATCGAAGACGAGCTGGCGGCGCGTCTGGCAATCGATTATTCGGGTCGCGATACCTTTATCGATTACATCAATTCCGGTTTTGCCCACGCAGGCACCAACCAGGATTTCAAGGAATTCAACGCGCGTTTCAAGCTTCTGTGGGAACCGCCGGAAATTCCGGGCCTGACGACCAAGCTGACCTATTCCTATAACGCCGCCAACCGGCCGAGCCAGGAAGCGGCGTCGCGTCCTTTCGAGGATCTCAACCACATCACCACCACCATGCCGAGCTGGAGCCAGAATACCCACACCGGCATTCTCGACATCAATTACGACTTTGAAAACGGCGTAAAACTCTTCAACCAGACGCAATTTTCCGCTTCGGATGCGCGCCGCAGGGTGGGTGTGGTCAATAATGGCGATGCCAATATCGATCAGACGAACACGTCCCACGAGACCCGTGTGACCTTCGGTGATCAGGAAGATGTGCTGAGCGGCGTCGCGGGCATATTTTACGCCCACACGCAGGCCGATGAAGTTCTTTATCTGCGGGGTACCTACAACAACAGCGTTTCGACATTCGATGATACCAAGGACAATCTAGGTATCTTCAGCGAGCTGAGCTATCGCTTGACGGACCAGTGGACGCTTACCGGCGGCTTGCGTTACCAGACCGACCGTATCCAGCGGGCGGGCCGCTCCGTCTATTCGGCCAGGGCGGTGGATTTTGACGAGACATTCTCCGAACTGCTTCCCAAGGCCACGCTTGCCTATGCGATCAATGATGACTGGACCGTTGGCGGCATGATCAGCCGTGGTTACAATCCCGGCGGCATATCGCTGAACATCTCGTCGGGCCAATGGTTGCCCTTCGAGAAGGAAACCATCTGGAACTACGAACTCTACACGCGCGCGAAGTTGCTGGATGACAGGCTGACGCTCAACAGCAACCTGTTCTACATGGATTACAAGAACGCCCAGTACAATATTCCGGTCGTTATCTCGTCAGGCATTACTCAATCCTACACCATCAATGCGCAGAAAGCGCATGCCTATGGTCTGGAAGTCGGCGCCGACTATCAGGTTCTCGACAATGTGACGTTGAAGGCAAGTGCCGGCGTGCTGAAGACCGAAATCGACCAGATTTCCAGCAATGCCAGCTATGCAGGCAATGAATTCGCGAAATCGCCTGGTTACATGTTCAGCATCGGGGCAAGCTGGGATGTGACCGACAAGTTCACCGTCTCGGGTCAGGTGCGTCATATCGACGGTTATTATTCCGACACGGCCAACACGGCTGCCTATGCGATCGACCCCTACACCATCGCCGATGTGCGTGCGAGCTACAAGTTCCAGGAGGAGATGGAGGTCTACGCTTACGTGAAGAACGTCTTCGACGAGCGTGCGCCGACCTATATGCAACAGAACCGCGGCATTGGCGGCATCGAGGCCAGCATGACCGAACCGCGCATGTTCGGCATTGGTGTCAGAGGCACGTTCTAAGCGATTGCCTGAACCGGAAAAGTAAAAAGGCCTTCGAAGTGATTTTCGAAGGCCTTTTTTTCATGAAGGAAATGATGCGGAGAAGGTCTTAGAAAAACGCCTGAATGCCCGTCTGCGCCCGGCCGAGGATCAGCGCGTGAACGTCGTGCGTGCCCTCGTAGGTGTTGACCGTTTCGAGGTTCTGGGCGTGGCGCATCACGTGGTACTCGATCTGGATACCGTTGCCGCCGTGCATGTCGCGGGCCTGGCGGGCGATATCCAGCGCCTTGCCGCAATTGTTGCGCTTGATGATGGAGATCATTTCCGGCGCCATTTTGTGCTCGTCCATCAGGCGGCCGACGCGCAGCGATGCCTGGAGGCCGAGAGCGATCTCGGTCTGCATGTCGGCGAGCTTTTTCTGGTAAAGCTGCATGCCGGCCAGCGGCTTGCCGAACTGCTTGCGGTCGAGACCATATTGCAGGGCGCGGAACCAGCAATCCTCCGCAGCGCCCATCACGCCCCAGGAAATGCCGTAGCGGGCGCGGTTGAGGCAGCCGAACGGGCCTTTCAGGCCGGAAACATTCGGAAGCAGCGCATCTTCGCCCACTTCCACGCCATCCATGACGATCTCGCCTGTTATGGAGGCGCGCAGCGAAAGCTTGCCGCCGATCTTCGGTGCAGACAGACCCTTCATGCCTTTTTCCAGCACGAAGCCGCGAATCTGGTTGTCGTGGGCTTCGGATTTCGCCCAGACGACGAAGACATCGGCGATGGGCGCATTGGAAATCCACATTTTCGAACCACGCAGGCGATATCCGCCGGCGATCTTTTCGGCGCGGGTCTTCATTCCGCCCGGATCGGAGCCGGCATCCGGTTCGGTCAGGCCGAAACAGCCGATCAGCTCGCCGGAGACGAGACCGGGAAGGTATTTCTTCTTCTGTTCGTCCGAGCCATAAGCGAAGATCGGATGGATGACGAGCGAGGACTGCACGCTCATCATCGAGCGATAACCGCTGTCGATCCGCTCCACCTCGCGGGCCACGAGACCATAGGCCACGTAGCTGGCATTTGCGGCGCCATATTCTTCCGGCAGGGTGACGCCCAGAAGGCCGGTGCGGCCCATCAGGCGGAACAGTTCCGGTTCGGTGGTCTCAGAAAGATAGGCCTCGGACACACGCGGCATAAGTTCCGATTTGCCGAAGGCTGCGGCGGCGTCGCGGATCATCCGCTCGTCGTCGGTCAGTTGGTCTTCCAGCAGAAAAGGGTCCTGCCAATTGAATGCTGCGCGTTCGCTCACTGTGTGCCTCCGGATTTGCTGGCCGGATTATTCGTGTTAGCCCCTGATGGCACAAGCCATGTTTACTCATTTTTGCATTACATATAGTAATGGCTCATGACGTCTCTCAGCCGCAAACTCCTGCCCTCCACCAGTGCGCTTGCCGCCTTTGATTCCGTTGCCCGGCTTGGCAGCTTTTCAGCCGCTGCCGATGAACTTGCCTTGACGCAAGGGGCGATCAGCCGTCAGGTTATGTCACTGGAAGAACAGCTTGGCGTGCGCCTGTTCGAGCGCGGCGCGCGTGGAGTGTCACTGACGACCGAGGGTGGTGCTTACGCGAAATCGATTGCCGCAGCCCTTGGCGAGATACGTGCCGCCTCGTTGCAGATCATGACCAAAACGCATGGCAATACGCTCAATCTAGCGATGCTGCCGACATTCGGCACCCGCTGGCTTCTGCCGCGCATTCCTGATTTCGTCTCCAGTCATCCGGAAATCACCATCAATTTCGCCACCCGCATCGGCCAGTTCGACTTCGAGCGTGAGCAACTGGATATGGCGATCCACATCGGGCAGGCGGATTGGCCGGGGGCGGAAAGCACCTTTCTGATGCATGAGATGGTTGCGCCGGTATGCAGCCCCGAATTCCTGAAGGCGCATCCGGTCGAAAAGGGTGAGGATATTGCCGGCCTGCCTCTGCTGCACATGGCCTCGCGGCCTGGTGCCTGGAGCCACTGGTTCGAGAGCCTCGGCCATTCGCTTGCCTTGCCGCAGGGCATGCGGTTCGAGCAGTTTTCCAGCGTGGCACAGGCCTGTATCGCCGGACTTGGCGTGGCTTTGATGCCGCTTTTCCTGATCGATAACGAACTGAAATCGCGGCAACTGGTGAAAGCCTACGATCATCAGGCCAAAAGCCCGAGTTCCTATTATGCGGTCGCGCCGCTATCCCGTGCCAACCACGTTCCAGTCGTGCTGTTTCGGGACTGGCTGGTACGGCAGGTCGAGGCCTATCGTGCGGCGGGCAATCTGCCACTGGAAAAATAAGCGCACTTTTTTCGGGCATTTAGACTTAGTGCTTCAATTTTTGCCCGGTTTTGTCTCTGGCCGGACTCGACAGGACGGTTTTGGTCGATTATCGTGATTAAACGTTTAATCAGCCCTTTCGGACCATCATGGCGTCTTCACGGCCTGCCACCAATCTGAGCGCGATAGCAGCGGCACTCGGCGTGTCGGTTGCAACCGTGTCCAATGCGCTGTCAGGCAAGGGCCGTGTTTCGCCGGAACTGGTGGAGCGCATCCGCAAGACCGCAAGCGAACTTGGTTATGTGCCGAGTTCGGCGGGCAGGGCGCTGCGCACCGGCAGGTCAGGAGTTCTCGGGCTGGTGCTGCCGGATATCGCCAATCCACTCTTCCCACAGATCGCGCAGGCCATCGAAAAGGCAGCCGTCAATGCCGGTTATGGTGTTTTGATCGCCGACTCCCGCGGCGAGATCGCCATGCAGACGGACGCCATCAACCGGCTGATCGAGCGTGGAGTGGATGGCATGGTCGTCGTTCCCCGCCGCGGCACGCGTATCGCGGATGTCGATTGCCCGGTGGCGGTGATCGACAGCCCCTCGACGCCCGGAAATACGGTAGCCGCTGACCACTGGGACGGCGGCCGGCAGATCGGCGAATATCTCTCAGCCCTCGGACACGACAAGGTGGTGCTGATCGGCAAGAACCGCGACTCAAATGTGCAGAACGACCGACTCGGCGGCATTCGCGATGGTTTGGGCAAGGCCTGCGTCACGGAGACGCTGTGGGTAGACGCCATTGAAAAGGCGGATGGTGCGGGTTGCCGTCTCGGCCTTACCGAAAAGGTGAGGGATGGTTTCACTGCCTTTGCTGCCGTATCCGACCTGCATGCGTTGCGCGCGCTCACTGAATTGCAGCGCGAGGGCATCGAGGTGCCGGAAGAGGCGAGTGTCACCGGCTTCGACGATCTGATTTTCTCCGCCGTGGTGACGCCGCCGCTGACGACGATGCGCATGGATATGCGCCGCATCGCCGATCTGGCCGTGGATGCGCTGTTGCGCGCGATCGATGGCGAGGCGGGCATCGAAAACGGCATAGCTGCCGAGGTCACGGCAGAAATCTCGAAAGTACCGATGGCGCTGATCATGCGCGGCTCCACCGGCGAAAAAAAGCATGATGCGATTGAAGCCAAAAACACGACAGCAGGAGAACTCACACCATGAAAAAGATCATTCTTGCATCGGGCACCGCCCTGATGCTGACGATGGGTGCCGCGCAGGCGCAGGACAAGACGCTGACGATCTCGGTCTACGCCTTCGCGCAGGACGAATTCAAGGAACTGGTCTATACACCGTTCGAAAAGCAATGCGGCTGCAAGCTGGTCGTAGAGACCGGCAACAGCGTTGAGCGCCTCGCCAAGATGGAGGCCAACAAGGCCAATCCGGTGGTCGATCTCGCCATTGTTTCCATGGCGGATGCGCTTTCCGCCACCCGCAAGGACCTGATCCAGAAGATCGATGCCGCCAAGGTGCCGAATATCGGCAAGCTCTATGACATCGCCAAGGATCCGAATGGCGACGGCATGAGCGTTGGCGTCAACTTCTACGCCACGTCAATCGTTTACCGCACAGACAAGATGAAGATCGACAGCTGGGCCGATCTTTTGAAGGACGGTATCGTTGACCACGTCGCTTTCCCGAATGTCACCACCAATCAGGGCCCGCCGGCGCTTTACATGCTGGGCAAGGCCATCGGCAAGGATACGCCTGATCTTTCTGGCGCTATCGAAGCCGTGGGCGAAAAGAAGGACGATATCGTCACGTTCTACGTGAAATCCTCGCAGCTGGTGCAGCTCATGCAGCAGGAAGAAATCTGGGCCGCCCCCATCGGCCGCTTCTCCTGGGCGCCCTTTACCAAGCTCGATCTGCCGCTTGCCTGGGCAACCCCCAAGGAAGGCCAGACCGGCGGCATGAACGTGCTCGTGGTGCCGAAGGGCACGAAGAACGAAGATCTGGCGCTGCAGTTCATGGATTTCTGGCTCTCGACCGACGTTCAGAAGGCGCTGGCCGAAAAGCTCGTGGACAGCCCGACCAACAAGGAAGTCAAGGTGTCCGACGAGGTGGCGAACAACATCACCTATGGCGACGAAACCGCAAAAAGCCTGCAGCTCATTCCTTCCGCCGTGACGCTCGACAACCGTGACAAGTGGCTGTCGGAGTGGAACGCCAAGGTCGGTCAGTAAGTCCTTATCAAGGTTTGGAATGGGGCATTTAAAACGTCCGAAAGGGCGGCTCCATTCCCGGAAAAGCGGTTTGGTCGTCCCCTGACCGCTTTTCCACCTCTCAATTCCGCAAGCTGGCCCTGGCCGCTTGCAGTAACAATCGGCCGCAGGCCGTTCAGGGAATAAAGCGATGTTTCAGAACCGGGCCGAAGCGCTGGCGCTTGCATTGCCCGCCGCAATTTTCGCGGCGGCGGTCTTTCTTGTGCCGGTCTTCATGCTTCTGTCGGAGGGCTTTCACACCACTGACGGCTGGACATTGTCCGCTTACGCCGATTTCTTCTCCGATCCGCTGAACAGGGCGGTTTTCCTGCGCACCCTGAAGCTTGGCGCGCTCGTCACCATCGTATCTGCGGTGGTGGGTTATGCGGCGGCTTTCGCCATCGTCAATCTGTCGCAGGGCGCGAAAGGACATGTCGTCAATCTGGTCGTCTTGCCGCTGATGATCTCGCCGGTCGCCCGCACCTATGCCTGGATCGTCATTCTCGGCAGAACCGGCATCGTCAACCAGGCGCTTCAGGCGGTAGGACTGAGCGATGCGCCGATCCGTATACTGTTTTCCGAAACGGCTGTTTTCATCGGCCTTCTGCAGTTGTTCCTGCCATTGATGATCATTTCCCTCATCAGTGCGCTGGAGAATATGCCCAAGGATACGATCGCAGCCGCTCGCGTTCTCGGCGCAAACTGGCTGCAGGTGTTCTGGAAGGTCATCCTGCCGCTCACCAAGGAGGGGCTTGTTGTCGGCGGCACGCTGGTCTTCACCGGTTCGCTCACGGCCTATATCACGCCGGCCATTCTCGGCGGCTCCAAAGTGCTGATGCTGGAAACCCTGCTCTATCAGCAGGTGACGGTCTCCAACAATTTCGTCGCCGCCAGCGTCATCGCCTTCATCCTGATCGTCATGAGCTTTGCCGCCAATATCCTGCTGAAGCGCATCGCCACCGCAAGGAACAAGAAATGACCCGGCAGCTCTTCATTCCGCTCACGCTCCTGCTCGTTGTCGGCTTCCTGATCGGGCCGTTCCTCATCATCGTTGCGGCCTCATTTTCGGCCGGCGACACGCTCGCCTTTCCGCCGCAGGGCTTTTCACTGAAATGGATCGCGAAGGTCTTCACCGTCGAAAGTTTCCG
This sequence comes from Agrobacterium sp. K11, assembly GCF_059429395.1. Classification (NCBI taxonomy): domain Bacteria; kingdom Pseudomonadati; phylum Pseudomonadota; class Alphaproteobacteria; order Hyphomicrobiales; family Rhizobiaceae; genus Agrobacterium; species Agrobacterium sp. K11. The sequence goes on from NZ_JCAHRB010000008.1 coordinate 217,826, forward strand.
TGAAAGCTTCGCGATGTCGATGTTCCTCGCCATTGGCGGCACATTCACGGCGCTCGTCCTCGGTATTCCCGCGTCCTACGCCATGTCGCGCTACAAGCTGCCCTTTGCGGAAACCGTGCGCACGATCGTTTCGGCGCCGATCATCGTGCCGGGTATCATCGTCGGTCTGGCGCTGCTGCGCTATTTCGTCGTGCCCTTCGGCATCGGCATCACGCTTGCCCTGTTTCTCGCGCACACGGCGCTCATCCTGCCCTATGCGGTACGGGTGGTTTCGGCCAGCCTCAACAATCTGCGTTCGGATATCGAGGAGGCGGCGGTGCTGCTCGGCTCGTCGCGGTTTGGCGCATTTTTCCGTGTAGTGCTGCCCAATATTCGCGGCGGCATCCTGTCGGCCTTCATCCTCGGTTTCGTGACGAGTTTCAATCAGGTGCCCGTGTCGCTGTTCCTGTCGGGTCCGGGCGTGCGCACGCTGCCAATCGATATGCTGGGCTACATGGAAATCGTCTTCGATCCGTCTGTCGCCGCACTCTCATCGCTGCTCGCCTTCCTTTCCATCGGCATCGTCTTCCTGGCCGAACGTTTTCTGGGGTTCTCCCGTTATGTCTGACGCAAATTACCTTTCGCTCCAAAAAGTGTCGCTCGCCTACGGCAACAGCATCGCCGTCAAGGATCTCGACCTCGATATCCGCAAGGGTGAACTTCTCGCGCTGCTCGGTCCTTCCGGCTGTGGCAAGACCACCACGATGCGCGCCATTGCCGGGCTGATGCCGGTGGCGGGCGGGCGCATCGATCTCGACGGCGCCGATATCACCCGCGTCGCCGCCAACAAGCGCGCCGTCGGGCTGGTGTTTCAGTCCTATGCGCTGTTTCCGCACCTGACGGTTTACGAAAACGTCGCCTTCGGCCTGAAACTCAAGGGCATGAACGGCAAGGCGCTTGATGACAAGGTCGCCTCCGGTCTGAAGTCCGTGGGATTGTCGAACTTCGCATCGCGCAAGCCGGCCGAGCTTTCCGGCGGCCAGCAGCAGCGCGTGGCGCTGGCGCGCTCCATGGTCATGGAGCCGAAGGTGCTGCTGCTCGATGAGCCGCTCTCCAACCTTGATGCGCGCCTCAGGCTTGAAATGCGCACCGAATTGCAGCGCGTGCAGAAGGAAACCGGTGTGACGATGATCTTCGTCACCCATGACCAGATCGAGGCGCTCGCACTGGCCGACCGTATTGTCGTCATGAAGGGCGGCAAGATTGAGCAGATCGGTACACCGGAAGAGATCTATAATGCGCCGGTTTCCGCCTTCGTGGCGGATTTCGTCGGCTTTGAAAACATCTTCGCGCTGGAAGGCGGCGCGTTGAAAACCGAAAACGGCACAACACCGCTTACCGGACCAGTCCCTTCAGCATCTGGACTGGCCTGGCGGCCGCGCATGGTCACCCTTGGTTCAGGTCCTTTCCAGGCAACCGTGCGCGGCACATCCTTTGCCGGAAATACCCGTGAGTACCTGCTGGATACGCTGCTTGGTCCCATCAAGGCGGAGACCGATGCTGCGCTGACCGCCCATACGATTGGTGATACGCTCGCCTTCGACCTTCCGGTCGAAAAGGCGGCAAGCCTCAAGGTGTTTGGCTGATCATGGGTGTGTGGATCGATACCGATATGGGCTTTGACGATATCGCCGCCATCATGGTGGTGCAATCGGCAGGCCTTGCCATAGACGGCATTTCGCTGGTCTTCGGCAATGCGACGCTGGATGTTGTCTGCAGCAACGCCGCAGGCGCGGTCGCCGCCTTCGGTTGGTCCATGCCGGTCCATCAGGGCCGTGTCAAACCCGTCCTTGGCGCGCTCGAAACCGCACAATGCATTCTGGGTGACAGCGGCATTCCGACCGTCGGCCGTAGCCTGCCGGATGCCCCCGCTCTACCGCAAAGCGACGCTTTCACTGCGCTGTGCGGCTGGCTTGAGGGGGCAGGCGAAAAGCGTATCCTCGCGCTCGGCCCGCTTACCAATATCGCCGCCCTTTGCCTCGCCCGGCCCGATCTTACCGCGAAAATTTCCGATCTGACCTGGATGGGTGGCGGCGTGACGAGCGGCAACCACACCGCATCTGCCGAATTCAACGCCTTTGCCGATCCGGAAGCGCTGGCCATCGTGCTTTCCCATGACCTGCCGCTGCGCATGGTCGATCTGGACGCCTGCCGCAAGGTCACCGCCTCGCCAGCCGATGTGCTGCCGATCCGAAATGCTGGCGGCAAAAACGCCGGCCTGATTGCCGACCTGTTGGAAGGTTTCATCGGCATCGCCACGAGACGCGGCAGACCGGGCATGGCGCTTTACGATCCCGTTGCCGCTGTCGGCTTCACCTCCGAGCTGCTTGGCTGGCGCCATACGCGGATCGATGTCGAGCTTCACGCGGCGCTAACGCGCGGGCGAACGGTGGTTGAGCCGCGTGCCGACAAGGTTGCCGCCTTCAACGCGCATTTCGCCGACACCGTGAATGCCGAAGCGGCAAAGGCTGCGGTTCTCGAGGCGTTGCGCCGCGAGGCTGCCCGATGAGTGCACAATCCCCGATACGCGAGCCGGTCGATCTCAACGACGATGCGCTGCGCGCCCGCGCGGTTGCCGCTGCGCGCGGCGATGCGGCTTTCGATGTTCTCATTACCGGCGGAACGCTGGTGGATGTGGTGACGGGGGAGCTTCGCGCCGCTGATATCGGCATTGTCGGTCCGCTAATCGCCAGCGTTCACGAACCGGCAAGCCGCAGCGATGCTGCGCAGCTCGTCGACGCGTCGGGCGCCTTTGTCTCGCCCGGCCTGATCGACACGCATATGCACATCGAAAGCTCGATGATAACGCCCGCTGCCTATGCGGCAGCCGTGGTTGCCCGCGGCGTCACCACTATCGTCTGGGACCCGCATGAATTCGGCAATGTCCATGGTGTCGAAGGGGTGCGCTGGGCGGCGAAATCCATCGAAAACCTGCCGCTGCGCGCCATTCTGCTTGCACCCTCCTCAGTGCCATCAGCACCGGGTCTGGAGCGCGGCGGCGCTGATTTCGATGCCGGAATTCTCGCTGATATCCTGTCGTGGCCGCAGATTGGCGGGGTTGCGGAAATCATGAACATGCGCGGCGTCATCGACCGCGATCCACGGATGAGCGGCATCGTACAGGCCGGTCTTGTCTCGGAAAAGCTGATCTGTGGCCATGCGCGCGGCCTGAAGGACGCCGATCTCAACGCCTTCATGGTGGCAGGCGTTTCTTCCGATCACGAGCTGGTCTCGGCTGAAGACCTGATGGCGAAGCTTCGGGCGGGGTTGACCATCGAGCTGCGCGGCTCGCACGATCATCTGCTGCCGGAATTTGTGGAGGCGCTGAATGCGCTCGGCCACCTGCCGCAGACGCTGACGCTCTGCACTGACGATGTTTTCCCGGACGATCTGTTGCGGGGCGGCGGGCTGGATGATGTGGTGCGCCGCCTTGTCCGTTATGGCCTGAAGCCGGAATGGGCGCTGCGCGCCGCAACACTGAATGCTGCGCAAAGGCTTGGCCGTGCCGATCTCGGCCTCATCGCCGCCGGTCGCCGCGCCGATATCGTCGTTTTCGAGGATTTGAGTGGTTTTTCAGCCCGTCATGTCTTGGCCGGTGGCAGAGCAGTCGCTGAAGGCGGGCGCATGCTCATCGACGTTCCGGCCTGCGATGCGACGGCGCTCGAAGGCTCGATGAAGCTGCCGCTGCGCGCAGCCGATGATTTCAGGGTTGCCTGCGAGGGCGCGAGGGTGCGCCTTGCCACCATCGACCGCCCACGCTTCACGCAATGGGGCGAGGCGGAAGCCGAGGTGAAGGATGGTTTCGTCGTTCCCCCCGAAGGCGCCACGATGATTTCCGTCACCCACCGCCACGGCAAGGCCGAGCCAGTAACCAGGACCGGCTTCCTTACAGGCTGGGGACGCTGGAACGGCGCCTTCGCCACCACCGTCTCGCATGACAGCCACAACCTCACTGTCTTCGGCGGTAATGCCGAAGACATGGCGCTGGCCGCCAATGCGGTGATTGCGACGGGCGGCGGCATGGCTGTCGCCTCTGAGGGTAAGGTGACCGCGCTTCTACCCCTGCCGCTCTCCGGCCTCGTTTCCGATGCGCCGCTTGAAGACGTAGCACAGGCTTTCGAGGAATTGCGCGCCGCTGTCGGCAAGGTGGTCGAATGGCAACCGCCCTATCTCGTTTTCAAGGCCTGTTTCGGTGCCACGCTCGCCTGCAACATCGGTCCTCACCAGACAGATATGGGCATTGCCGATGTGTTGACGGGACGGGTGATGGATAGCCCGGTGCTTGCGGTGGTGAAGTAACCCAGGGTCGAGCGTTGCCAAAAAGCCGGCATATTGCTAAATCCAACCCCTGTTTACCTGTCGCTCTATATGGATGTTGAACATGGGTGCCTCGAAGTCATCAGATAAGTAGCCGCAACGACGATATTTCGTTGTTGCGGCGTTCTGTCGAACGATCCCTGTTTCTTCGGGCAGACGCCGCCAAATGTCCTCATTTGAGCGGATCAATTCTAATGTCTATTCCAACTCCCGTTTGGGGGAGATCGCTGTTGGCAGCAATGCTGCTCATGGCTCCCTTTGATATTCTCGCCTCGCTGGCCATGGATATTTACCTGCCGGTCGTCCCCATCATGCCGGAAGCCCTCGGCACGACACCGGTGGTGGTTCAACTCACGCTCACCGTTTACATGGTGATGCTCGGCCTTGGGCAAATCGTGTTTGGCCCCATCTCCGACCGCATCGGCCGCCGGCCCGTCTTGATCGGCGGTGCCCTGCTGTTCGTCGTGGCCTCGTTCTGCCTCGCAGCTGTGACAACGGCGAGCGCCTTTATCGTTTTCCGGTTCCTTCAGTCGGTCGGCGCGGCGGCGGCATTGGTCGCCACTTTCGCCACCGTTCGCGACGTCTATGCGGATCGTCCGGAAGCAACGACGATATACGGAACGTTCAGCTCCATTCTCGCATTCGTCCCGGCACTCGGTCCGATTGTCGGGGCGGTCATCGCCAATGAATTCGGCTGGCGTGCCATCTTCGTCACCCTGGGCGCGGCAGCTTTCATTGCGACGGTTGCCGCAGGGATGAACTGGAGCGAAACCCGACCGGCGACGGCAACGATGTCACGCCCATCGCCTTTGCGCATGTTGGGCAGTGGTCGCTTCTGGACCTATACGCTTGGGTTCAGCACTGCCATGGGAACGTTTTTCGTATTCTTCTCCACCGCTCCGCTTGTCATGATCGGCAGGGCAGGTCTCTCCGAGGTGGAGTTCAGCATGGCTTTTGCAACCGTCGCAATCGCAATGATCGTTACCACCCGTTTTGCGAAGTTTTTCGTTGCCAGATGGGGTGTGCAGGGCAGTCTCGTGAGGGGCATGGCCCTGTTGTTGGTGGGGGCGTTTCTGTTCACTGCAGGTGAAGTCGGGGCGGTTCCGTCATTTTTGACGTTTATCGTACCGATGTGGGTCATGGCGGTCGGAATCGTTTTTACGGTTTCAGTCACCGCCAATGGCGCGCTGGAGGAGTTCGGGCACATGGCTGGAACAGCCGTCGCCTTCTATTTCTGCATTCAAAGTCTGTTTGTGGGAATAGCGGGCACCTTGGCTGTCGTCATTCTGCCGGGTGATGCGGCATGGCCGGTGATCGCCTATTCATCGATCATGGCCTGCCTTGTCCTGACGGCGCTATATTTGTTGAACCGCCGGAATATCTAAGCGAGAAAGCCGGGCAGCGCGTCTGCCGCTGCCCGGCTTTTCAGATTTGGGAATGCAAAAAGTGGCTTTCGGCCTTATTCCGCCGCCAGTTCCTGCTCCACCAGTGTTGCCCAGAAAGCGACGCCGGGAACGATTGCCGCGTCGTTGAAGTCGTAGGAGGTGTTGTGGTGCAGCGCGCCATCCACCGCGGGGCCGTTGCCGAGCCAGACGTAGCAGCCGGGGGCTTCGCCCGCGAAAAAGGCGAAGTCGTCGCCGGCGGTCGAGGGCGGGAAGGCGGTGCGGGATTTGTTGCCGAAGACGGTCTTGGCGGCTCGGAGCGCCCGTTTCGTCGCATCGGCATCGTTGATGACGGGCGGAATGCGGCGGATGAATTCATAGCTTGCCTCGATGCCGAACATCGCCGCCGTACCGTTGGCGAGCCTGCCGATTTCCGTTTCAAGCTGGCTGCGCACATCCGGCGCATAGGCCCGCGCCGTGCCGCCGATTTCGACCAGATCGGGAATGACGTTGAGCGCCTTGGGGTCACCCGCGTGCACCGAGCAGGCGCTGACGACGGCAGGTTGCAGCGGATCGACGACGCGGCCGACGATGCTTTGCAGCGAAGCGAGGAAGGTGCCCGCCGCCGTTACCGGATCGCGGCCGAGATGCGGCTTGGCGCCGTGGGTGCCAATGCCCCTGAAGGTGACGCGCCAGCTATCGGAAGAGGCAAGCTGCGGTCCTTCCACCACGGCCATTTCGTCAATGCCAAGCCCCGGCATGTTGTGCAGGCCATAAACTGCATCGCAGGGAAACAGGTCGAAAAGCCCGTCCTCAACCATTTTTTTGGCGCCGCCACGGCCTTCTTCGGCCGGCTGGAAGATGAAATGGACGGTGCCGGAAAAATCGCGGGTACTGGCGAGATAACGCGCAGCGCCCAGCAGCATGGCGGTGTGGCCGTCATGGCCGCAGGCATGCATCTTGCCGGGGAACTTCGATTTATAGGGCCGGTCGGGAATTTCCGGCATGGCCAGCGCATCCATATCGGCGCGAAGACCGATGCTGCGGGTGCCGTTGCCCACCTGCAGCGTGCCGACCACGCCGGTACCGCCAAGGCCGCGATGCACCTTCACTCCCGCCCTTTCGAGAAGATCGGCGACGATGGCGCTGGTTCTCTCCTCTTCAAAGCCCAGTTCCGGATGGGCGTGGAGATCGTGGCGAAGCTCCGTCAGGAATGGCAGGTCCTCGCCGATGCGGTCCAGCAGTCTCATGGGTAGCTTGTCCTTGAATATGGGGAAAACCCACGCCATAGGTGGGCTTGTCCGAATGCCTGTTGCTTTGTTTCCTTCTAGCTGAAAAACCCAATGAAATGAACCCGCCGCATGCCTGCGGTTGTCGAAATGCCTGATATGCCGAACGGGGATGGCGCGGATGAAAATCACTTCCGCTTTTGCCGTCCCGCTTCTGAAAGGAAAACCGATGCCGCAATCCGCATCGCCCGCCGCATCATCCCCCGCCGCGCCGCATGAGTTCTGGCAGGATGTTCTACCGCCCCGTTCATTCGATACGACAGGCCCGCATTCGGCTTTCTTTCCGGCGGAGCTGGATGACGGGCGGCAGATCTGCCTGCCGATCCGGCCCTTGGCGGATGGCGAACATGCGCTCGCCTCGCTCATCGTCAATCAGGCCTCTTTTGACGTGCTGGAAGTGCTGGCCGCCGACCTTGCGGAAAAGCTTCGCCCCCTCAAGCCAGATGTCGTGATCGGCCTGCCGACTCTGGGGCTGACGCTTGCCGCAGCCGTTGCCCGTCACCTCGGCCATTCGCGATATGTGCCGCTCGGCACTTCGCGCAAATTCTGGTATCTGGAGGAACTGTCGGTGCCGATGTCCTCCATTACCACCAAGCAGGAAAAACGGCTTTACATCGATCCGCGCATGTTACCCCTCATCGAGGGCAGGCGGGTGGTGCTGGTGGACGATGTCATCTCCAGCGGCAGCTCGATCATTTCAGGTCTTTCGCTTCTCGCCTCATCCGGCATCAAGCCGGTGGTAATCGGCGCTGCCATGCTGCAATCGGATCGCTGGGTGCAAAAAATCGCTGCTTTCGGGCCGGAATGGCCGGAGCGGGTGAGGGGTGTTTTCGCGACGCCGCTGCTGAAAAAAGCCGTAGGCGGCTGGCAGGCTTGACGTTGCGCAATTCCCGGCAAAAGGCAAGTGGTGATAATTTCATCGGTGCCTAATTTGCGTCTTGCGGAGCCGTGAGAGATCGTCCTAAGATCGTTTCTGACAGACTATAGCAGTCGGCGAAAAATGCGCCGGTTTGCTCTCGCGCGGTGTTATTCCGGCGTCTGCCCGCCCCCTTTTGGTTTTGCCGCTTACTGGAATTTCTTGACATGCATGCAGTGTTCGACGGTCATAATGATGTGCTGCTTCGGTTGTGGCGCAACAGCAAGGCCGGTGGCGATCCGGTGGCTGAATTCAAGAACGGTACCCGCGAAGGCCATATCGACGGTCCGCGTGCACGTGCAGGCGGTCTCGGCGGCGGCATCTGCGCCATCTACATTCCTTCCGGCGATCTGGTCCTGCAGGAGCCGGACGCGCAGGGTCATTACGACACACCGCTTGCGGCGCCGCTCGAACGCCAGCCCTCGCTCGATATTGCGATGGAAAAGGCTGCGATCGCGCTCAGGCTTGACCGTGCCGGCGCCTGGCGCCTTTGCCGCTCGACGGCCGATATCCGCAAGGCCTTTGCCGAGGATATTTTCGCGGCCGTGCTGCACATGGAAGGCTGTGAGGCGATCGGTGCCGATCTCGATGCGCTTGAGGTTTTTTATGCCGCCGGCCTGCGTTCGCTCGGTCCGGTCTGGAGCCGGCACAATATTTTCGGTCACGGCGTTCCCTTCTCCTATCCAATGTCGCCCGATACCGCGCCCGGCCTTACCGATGCCGGTTTTGCGCTGGTCAAGGAGTGCAACCGGCTCGGCATTCTCATCGATCTCGCCCACATCACCGAAAAGGGCTTCTGGGATGTGGCGAAGACCACGAACCAGCCTTTGATCGCCAGCCATTCCAACGCACATGCGCTCACCCCCGTCGCCCGCAATCTTACTGACCGGCAGATGGATGCCATCAAGGAGAGCGGCGGTCTGGTGGGCCTCAACTACGCGGTCACCATGTTGCGGGCGGATGCGCGCGACATTGCCGACACGCCGCTTTCCGACATGGTGCGCCACATCGACTACATGGTGGAGCGTATGGGCGTCGATTGCGTGGCGCTCGGATCGGATTTCGACGGCGCGACGGTACCCGTTGGCGTTGCCGATGCCAGCGGCAACCACAATCTGGTTGCGGCGCTGAAATCGGCGGGCTACGGTGATGGAGAACTTGCTAAAATATGCCGGGAAAACTGGCTGCGCGTCCTATCCCAGGCCTGGCACGAGCCGGCCTGAAGGCAAATAAAAGCGAACTAAATCAATCTCATAACAAAAGGGGAGATCCTATGATCAAATCGCTCAACAAGTCCATGCGTATCCTCAGCACCAGCGCTGCTCTGTCGCTGATGATGCTGTCTGCGCCGCACGCTTTTGCCGCCACGCCGGCCGATACGCTGGTTGAAGGTTTCGCCATCGACGACATCATCACGCTCGATCCGGGTGAGGCATTCGAGCTTTCGGCAGCTGAAGTTACCGGCAACACTTACAGTAAGCTGGTTTCCATCGATCTCAACGACACCTCCAAGGTGATCGGCGATCTAGCCGAGAGCTGGACGACCTCTGAAGACGGTCTCACCTATACCTTCAAGCTGAAGACAGGCCTGAAATTCGCCTCCGGCAATCCGGTGACGGCAGATGATGTTGCCTTTTCCTTTGAACGTGCCATCAAGCTCGACAAGTCGCCAGCATTCCTTCTGACGCAGTTCGGCCTCAAGGGCGACAACGTCACTGAGAAGGCGAAAGCAACGGACGCCAACACCTTCGTACTGACGGTCGACAAGCCCTATGCACCGAGCTTCGTGCTGAACGTTCTGACCGCGACCGTTGCCGCAGTTGTCGACAAGAAGCTGGTGACCGAAAAGGCCAAGCCCGTCACGCCGAGCGCCGATTACAAATACGACACCGATTTCGGCAATGCGTTCCTGAAAACAGGTTATGCCGGTTCCGGCCCCTACAAGATCCTTGGCTGGAAGGCCAACGAAGCCGTCATTCTGGAGGCCAACCCCAACTATTACGGTGAGAAGCCGAAGTTGAAGCGCGTGGTCTATCGTCACATGAAGGAAAGCTCCGGCCAGCGCCTGGCGCTTGAAAATGGTGATATCGACGTTGCCCGCAACCTCGAGCCGGGTGATATGGAAGCCGTTTCCAAGAAGGAAGGCCTTGCCGTCACCTCCGCGCCCAAGGGCACCGTTTATTACTTCAGCCTCAACCAGAAGAACGAGAACCTGAAGAAGCCTGAGGTCGTTGAGGCCTTTAAATATCTCGTCGACTACGACGCGATCGGCGCGACGATCATCAAGGGCATCGGCGAAATCCACCAGACCTTCCTGCCAAAGGGCCAGCTCGGCGCGCTTGACGAGAACCCATACAAGCTCGACGTCGCAAAGGCCAAGGAACTGCTGGCAAAGGCTGGTCTGAAGGACGGCTTCACCGTGACCATGGATGTGCGTAACACGCAGCCGGTGACCGGAATTGCCGAAAGCGTACAGCAGACGCTGGCGCAGGCTGGCATCAAGCTGGAAATCATTCCCGGCGACGGCAAGCAGACGCTGACCAAGTACCGCGCCCGCACGCACGATATCTACATCGGCCAGTGGGGTTCGGACTATTTCGACCCGAACTCGAATGCCGAAACCTTCACGATCAACTACGACAACTCCGAAGAAGGCAAGAACAAGACGCTTGCCTGGCGTAACGCCTGGGACGTTCCGGAGCTGACGAAGGAAACGCAGTCGGCACTTCTGGAAAAGGATAATGCCAAGCGCGCCGCCATCTATCAGAACCTCCAGAAGGAAGTTCTCGAAAAAGGCCCGTTCGTCATCATCTTCCAGCAGACGGAAGTGGCGGGATACTCCGCGAAGCTCAAGGGCCTGAAGCTCGGACCGAGCTTCGACACCAACTACGTCTATACGATCTCCAAGGAATGATCCGGAAGGATCGGTCTCTTGAGCATCGTTGAAGCAAACAGCCGGGCGAGGCAGGGCAAACGCCGTGCCAACGCCCGCGCGAAGGCCATTCTTGGCTTCGCCGTCACCGTCATCACCACCTTTCTGGGGCTGATGGCGGTCACATTTTTCATTGGCCGCGTTGTGCCGATCGATCCCGCACTGGCGATTGTCGGCGACCGCGCGCCTGCGCATGTGGTCGAGCGCGTGCGTGAGCAGCTCGGCCTCAACCTGCCGCTCTGGCAGCAGTTCTTCATCTATCTGAAGCAGGCGCTGTCGGGTGATTTCGGCATCTCAGTCCTCACCACCAACCCGGTGATGGAGGATATCAAGCGGGTTTTCCCGGCAACCATAGAGCTTGCCACGCTCGGCACCATCATCGGCGCCGTTTTTGGCATTCCGCTCGGCGTGCTTGCCGCGGTCAAGCGCGGCAGCTTTGCCGACCAGGTCGTGCGCGTCATCGGCCTTATCGGCTATTCCGTGCCGATTTTCTGGCTTGGCCTCCTGGCGCTCCTGGTGTTTTACGCCCGGTTGCAATGGGTCGCCTATCCCGGCCGGATGGATATCGTCTACGAATTCACCTTCACGCCGGTCACGGGTTTCTTCCTGATCGACGCGATCTGGCAACGGCAATGGGACGTATTGTGGGATCTGTTCCGCCACATCATCCTGCCCGCCTCGCTGCTCGGCTATTTTTCGCTGGCCTATATCAGCCGCATGACGCGTTCGTTCATGCTGAATGAGCTCGCCCAGGAATATATCGTTGCGGCGCGCGCCAAGGGGCTTTCGGAAACGCGCATCATCTGGTTTCACGCTCTGCGCAACGCCGCCGTGCCGCTGGTGACCGTGATTGCGCTATCTTACGCCGGTCTGCTGGAAGGTTCGGTGCTGACCGAAACCATCTTCGCGTGGCCGGGGCTCGGCCTCTACATCACCAATTCCCTGCAGAATGCGGATATGAATGCCGTTCTTGGCGGCACGATCGTGATCGGCGCCATCTTCGTCGGCATCAATCTCTTCTCCGATCTGCTTTACCGGACGCTCGACCCAAGGACGCGCAGCCGATGACGATTTCGACCGATACACTCAAACCCTACAGCCGCGAATGGCTGCTCTCCGACCGGCCTGCCTCGCGCAGGCAGGCACGGCTTGGCCGTGCCTATGTCATCTGGCGGCGCTTTTCGGAAAACCGGCTGGCGCTGCTTGGCCTCGGCATCATCATTGCGCTGCTGTTTGTCGCGCTGTTTGCCAATGTGCTTGCACCACACGATCCGGTGCAGGGCGATCTGCGCAATGCCCGGCTTCTGCCTCCGGGGACAGAAGGTTACCTGCTCGGCACTGACGATCAGGGGCGTGATATTCTCTCGCGCCTCATCCACGGTTCGCGGCTGACCCTGTTCGTCGTGCTGCTGGTGGCCATCATCGCCGCACCCATCGGACTCATCGTCGGCACCGTCTCGGGTTATGCCGGCGGCTGGGTGGATGCCGTTCTGATGCGCATCACCGATATCTTTCTGGCCTTTCCGAAACTGGTTCTGGCGCTTGCGCTGGTGGCCGCACTTGGACCGGGCATTGAAAACGCGGTGCTCGCCATCGCGGTCACCTCATGGCCGCCCTATGCGCGCATCGCGCGCGCCGAAACCATGACCTTCCGCAATTCCGATTTCATCGCGGCGGTCAAGCTCATGGGCGCGTCGCCGTTTCGCATCGTCCTGAAACACGTCATGCCGCTTTGCATGTCGTCGCTCATCGTGCGTGTCACGCTCGATATGGCGGGCATCATCCTCACCGCGGCCGGTCTCGGCTTCCTTGGCCTCGGTGCACAGCCGCCGCTGCCGGAATGGGGCGCGATGATTGCTTCCGGACGCCGCTTCATTCTCGATCAATGGTGGGTGGCCGCCATGCCGGGCATTGCGATCCTGATCGTCAGCCTCGGTTTCAACCTTCTGGGCGATGGCCTGCGCGATGCGCTGGACCCCAAGGAGGCGAACCAATGAGCGCGCCGCTTCTGACCGTCGAGAACCTGCGCGTTTCCTTCCCCACCCGCACCGGGCTGGTGGAGGCGGTGCGTGGCGTCTCGTTCACGCTGGGACGCGAACGCCTAGGCATCGTCGGCGAGTCCGGCTCCGGCAAATCGCAGACCGGCCGCGCCATCATGGGGCTGACCCCGAAAAGTGCGCGCATCGAGGCCGATGTGTTGCGCTTCGGAGATGTCGATCTTCTCGGTGCTTCGGCAAAGGAGCGGCGGCTCATGCGCGGCAAGCGCCTGGCCATGATCCTGCAGGACCCGAAATATTCGTTGAACCCGGTCATGCCCATCGGCCGCCAGATCATGGAAACGCTGCGTACCCATGAGAGCATCGGTTCTGGCGAGGCGCGCCAACGCACGCTCGCCATGCTGGAGGCGGTGCAGATCCGCGATCCCGAGCGCGTGTTCGATCTTTACCCGCACGAGGTTTCCGGCGGAATGGGCCAACGCGTCATGATTGCCATGATGCTGGTCTGCGGCCCGGAACTTCTGATCGCCGATGAGCCGACTTCCGCGCTCGACGTGACGGTCCAGCTCGAAGTGCTCGATATTCTCGACAAGCTGGTTCGCGACCGCGGCATGGGGCTGATTTTCGTCAGCCACGATCTGAGGCTGGTGTCGTCTTTCTGCGACCGCGTTCTGGTCATGTATGCGGGCAAGGTCGTCGAAGAGCTGTCTTCTGCCAATCTTAAAGAGGCGAAGCATCCCTATACGCAGGGTCTTTTGAACTGCCTGCCGGAAATTGGCGGCCACCGGCATCCGCTGCCGGTTCTGGAACGCAAGGCGGAGTGGCGCGCATGAACACGGTTCTTTCTATCAAAGACATGGTGGTCGATTTCGACGGATATATCGCGCTCGACAGCGTCAGCATCGATGTGGCCGAGGGTGAGTCCTTCGGTATCGTCGGCGAGTCCGGTTCCGGCAAGTCGACGCTGCTTCGGGCGATTGCCGGCCTCAACCATTTCGACGAAGGCTCGTTGATGGTGGCCGGTCGCTCCTATTCGGGCAAGCACCGCGACAAGAGCTTCTATAGCGATGTGCAGATGGTGTTTCAGGACCCTTACGGTTCCCTGCATCCCCGCCAGACAGTGGATGCGCTGCTGCTGGAACCACTCGTCATCCACGGTCTCGACAATCGCGAGCAACGCATCGCGCGTGCGCTTGATGAGGTGGGTCTCGGCACCGGTTTCCGCTTCCGCTATTCGCACCAGCTTTCCGGCGGTCAGCGGCAGCGTATTGCCATTGCCCGCGCGCTGATCGTCGAGCCGAAGATTCTGCTACTGGATGAGCCGACGTCGGCGCTCGACGCGTCCATTCAGGCGGAAATCCTCAATCTGCTGGAACAGGCCCGCAAGGACCGCAACCTCACCTTCGTTATGGTCAGCCACGATCTCGGCGTCATCAGCCACATGTGCGATCGCCTTGCGGTGATGAAAAGCGGCAAGGTGGTGGAAATGCTGGAGGCGGAAGCGCTGGAAAGCCGCGAGTTTACTGCGGATTATACCAGGCAGCTGCTGGTGGCGAGCGAGGGCTTCAAGCGCGCTTGAGCTGCCGCTATAGTCGGGTCAAGCCCGGCATGACGGACAGTGTCGGCCAAAAAAGGGTATCCCGACCATGCAATTGCGCGCATTGATGTATTTCGACGAACTTGTCCGCACCAATTCCATGCGCGCCGCTGCCGAAAATCTAAATGTCGCGCCGACGGCAGTCAGCCGCCAGATCGAGAACCTCGAATATTATTTTGGCTCGCCTTTGGTGGAGCGTTCCAGCCGGGGCGTGAAGCTGACGGCAGCGGGGGAATTGCTGGCTGCCCGCGCCGGCAAAACGCTGCGCGAACTCGACCATGTGCACCAGCTGATCGATGACCTGAAGGGGCTTCAGCGCGGCCGGGTCACCGTTTATGCCAATGGCGCGACGGTTGCGAACCTTCTGGCGCCGGTGCTGGCGCAGTTCAGCCTCAAATATCCGCAGTTGCGCTTCGAGGTGCACATCACCAGCGCGCGCCAGGCGATGGAAGCACTGGGTGCAGCCGAAGCGGATCTGGTCGTCAGCCTTTTTGCGCCCAAGGTCTCCGGCGTGAAAGTGCGCTCGCGCACCCGTATCAGTTACGATGCTATCTTTCCGACCGGCCATGCTCTTGCCGCGCAGGCGGAAGTCTCGCTGAAGGAACTGGCCAGCCTGCCGCTTGCCCTTCCGGACAAGAGTTTCGCGGCGCGTCAGGCCTTCGATACGCTGTTTGCCGATGCCGGTATCGAGCTTGATCCGGTCTTTATCACCAGTTCGCTGGAAATGCTGAAGGAACTGGTTCTGGGCCATGCCGCGGCCACGCTGTTGCCGGCCTTGTCGGTGGCGCGTGAAATCCGCAGCGGCCAGATGGTTGCTGTTCCACTTTCCGGCAAGAAGGGCATCCACACCCAGATCGATCTCTGCGTGGCGCCCGACCGGCAACTATCCTTCGCCGCCTCCAAACTTGCCGATTTCATCGAGCGTTTCATGCGCGAGGCGACAGCGGGGTAGGGGAATTCGTCAGCCTGGAGAATTGTCCATCCCGGTTGATTTCCATCCGTATTTACGTGTAGCCATTTCAGCTACACGGAGCACACAAAAATCACGATTGTGTGTGCGCCTGCAACATGACACTCTTTTTGCAACGGGTGGTCTTCGAAAGGCAAAAATGCCTCGGCCGCCAGACAGGGGACAATGATGCCACGCACTTATTTTTCGCAGCCGCTGAAAGTTACGCGGCGCGCCGCGCTTGCGCTTGCACTGGGGACGGCGCTCTGGATGCCGCTTTCTATGACGGACGCCGCGGCCGCGCCGAAGACCGCCTTGACGCTGGGCATGACAGTGGAGCCGACGGGTCTCGACCCGACAATTGCGGCACCCGTCGCCATCGGTCAGGTCAGCTGGCAGAACATATTCGAAGGTCTCGTCACCATCGACCACGACGGCAAGGTGAAACCGCAGCTTGCCGAAAGCTGGGAAATTTCAGCCGATGGCAAGACCTATACGTTCAAGCTGCGGCAGAGGGTTACGTTCCACGACGGCGAGACCTTCGATTCCTCCGTTGCGAAATTTTCGCTCGACCGGGCGCGCGGTGAAACGTCGGTAAACCCACAAAAACGCTTCTTCAACGCCATCGAGAGCATAGAAACGCCGGATGCCGCGACGCTGGTACTGAAGCTGAAGCAGCCGGCGGGCAGCCTGATCTACTGGCTCGGCTGGCCGGCCTCCGTCATGGTTGCGCCGAAGAGCGCTGACAATAACCGTACCACGCCCATCGGCACCGGCCCGTTCAAGTTCGTGAACTGGGCCAAGGGCGACAAGGTGGAGTTGGAGAAGAACGCGGCCTATTGGGACAAGGCGGTGGCGGTGAAGCTTGAAAAGGCCACCTTCCGCTTCGTTTCCGATCCGCAGGCGCAGGCAGCGGCACTGAAATCCGGCGATATCGATGCCTTCCCGGAATTCGGCGCGCCGGAACTGATGACGTCCTTCGACGGCGATGCGCGTCTCGGTACCTTCGTCGGCAATACGGAACTCAAGGTCGTGGCTGGCATGAACAATGCCCGCAAACCCTTCAACGACAAGCGCGTGCGCCAGGCGCTGATGATGGCGGTGGACCGCGGCACGGTGATTGAAGGCGCATGGTCGGGTTACGGCACGGCCATCGGCAGCCACTACACGCCGAACGATCGCGGTTACATCGATACGACCGGTGTTCATTCTTACGATATAGACAAGGCAAAGGCGCTTCTTGCCGAAGCGGGTTACCCCGACGGTTTCAGCTTCACGATCAAGGCCCCGCAAATGGCCTATGCCCAGCGGACCTCGCAAATCCTCCAGGCGATGTTAGCCGAAATCGGTGTCACCATGACCATCGAGACCACGGAATTTCCGGCAAAATGGGTGGCGGATGTTTTGAAGGGCGCGGATTACGACATGACCATCGTCGCCCACGCTGAGCCGATGGATATCGATATCTACTCCCGTGATCCCTATTATTTCAACTATAAGAACCCTGCCTTCAACGAGGTCATCGCCAATGTCGAAAAGACGGCGGATGCGGCCGAGCAGGAAAAGCTTTACGGCGAAGCGCAGAAAATCCTCGCCGAAGATGTGCCGGCGCTGTTCTTGTTCGTGATGCCGAAACTCGGCGTCTGGGACAAGAAGTTGAAGGGATTGTGGGAAAACGAACCCATTCCCTCCAATGTGCTGACGGATGTGCATTGGGAAGAGTGACGTTTGTTGTGAACGGCGAGGCGCATTCCTACCCACCACCTCATTCCTGTGCATGTCATAGGAATCCAGCCAGCCCAAGTCGTTGGGCTGAAAGGAATCTTTCCGCCGCGCAGGCACGCTTCGGCTGGATCCCTGTGACAAGCACGGGGATGAGGGAAGAGTGTGCGGGGATGACAATAAATCCATCCGCCACATCCCGAAACGAAACAACGCAAGGAAAGAATGCCAGATGTTAGCCGTTCTCGTCCGGCGCCTTGCAAGCCTCATCGTCACGCTGTTTGCGGTGTCGCTCATCATCTACATCATCATGGGGCTGTTGCCGGGTGATCCGGCGGCCATCATGCTCGGCACGTCGGCGAGCCCGGATACGCTTCTCGCGCTGCAAAAGCAGATGGGTCTCGATCAGCCCTTGCCATTGCGTTACATCCACTGGCTTGCAGGCGTATTCCGCGGTGATCTCGGACAATCCTACACCTACGGCGTGCCGGTAGCGGGGCTTATTGTCGAGCGGCTTGCCGTCACCCTGCCGCTTGCGCTGCTCGCGGTCTGCCTGTCGGTCGCCATCGCCATTCCGCTCGGCGTCGCGGCAGCGAGAAGCCGAAACGGGCCGGTAGATTTCGCAGCCGGGCTCTTTTCCCATGTCGGCATTGCCGTTCCCGGTTTCTGGGTCGGGCTGCTGCTCATCATCGTCTTTTCCACCACGCTCGGCTGGATGCCATCAGGCGGTTTTCCCGGCTGGCGTCCGAGTTTTTCTGCCGGATTTATCGCGATTGTGCTTCCAGCCATTGCGCTTGCGCTGTCGCAGGCAGGCGTCCTCACCCGCGTCTGCCGCTCGGCAGTACTTGAGGTAATGAACGAGGATTTCGTGCGCACCGCCCGCGCCAAGGGGCTGAGCGAGCGGGTAGCGCTGTGGCGACACGCGGTGCCGAACGCCATGATCCCCGTTGTCACCATGATCGGCCTGCAATTCACCTTCCTGATTGCCGGGGCAGTGCTGGTGGAGAATGTCTTCAACCTGCCGGGCCTCGGGCGGCTTGCCTATCAGGCGTTGACCCAGCGGGATATCGTCGTCATGCAGTCCGTCGTGCTGTTCTTCTCGGCGCTTGTCATCGTCATGAATTTTCTGGTCGATATCGCCTATCTCTTTATCGATCCAAGACTGCGGGCAGGTGCACGATGATGCGACTGATCCGCCGCCGCCCCGCTTTCGTCCTTGGCATCGCCGTCACTCTCTTTCTTGTCGCGGTTGCCCTGCTTTCGCTGGTCTGGACGCCGGTTTCTCCGACGAAGATACAGATTGCCCAGAAGCTGAAATCGCCCTTTGCCTATGGCGGGCTTGGCACCGACCATTTTGGCCGCGATGTGCTGTCCATGCTGATGGCGGGGGCATGGAATTCGCTCTCCACCTCCATCGCCGCCGTTGCCATCGGCGCGCTCATTGGCACGGCGCTTGGCGTATCGGTCGCGGCACTGCGCGGTTTCACCGAAACCCTGGTGATGCGCGCCTGCGATATCATCTTCGCCGTACCGCCGATTTTGTCGGCCATGATGCTCGGCGCGTTCATCGGTACGGGGCGGTTCACCGCCATCATCGCCATTGCCACCTTCATGGTGCCGGTCTTTGCGCGGCTGACGCTGGGTGCGGCCTTGCAGATATGGTCGCGGGAATATGTCACCGCCGCCACCAGCATCGGCCAGAACCGCGCCAAGATCACGCTGTTTCATATCGTGCCGAATATTTCCAACCAGATCATCGTGCAGGTGACCATCCAGCTCGGCCTTGCCATCCTTACCGAAGCGGGACTCTCATTCCTCGGTCTCGGCATGCCGCCACCGGCTGCCACCTGGGGGCGGATGCTGGCCGATGCGCAGACCTATCTAGGTGCTGCACCCTGGCTTGCCATCACGCCCGGCCTTGCCATTGCGCTCGCGGTCTTCGGCCTCAATCTGCTTGGCGATGGCCTGCGCGACCTGCTGGACCCACGCGATACCAGCTGACCGCTTCAAGCCGATATCGCCCATATTATCTGTTTTCTGACGAGACGAAGCTTATGACCGATCTCATACACCTCAACACGCTCGAAATCCTGGCGCTTTACGGGCAAAAGAAGCTGTCGCCATCGGAATATTGGCAGGCGGTAGAGGCCCGTATCGACGCATTCGAGCCCACGGTGAACGCGCTTTACGCCTATGATCCCGAGGATGCCCGCAAGCAGGCGCTGGCCTCAACGACGCGCTGGCAAAAAGGTGAAACGCTCGGGCCCCTCGATGGGATTCCGGTGTCGCTGAAGGAATTGATCGCCACTAAAGGCCAGCCGGTTCCGCTTGGCACCAAAGCGGTGGAACTGGTGCCGGCCCTGGAAGACGCGCCGGTTGCGGCCCGCTGCCGCGAGGACGGCGCCATCATTTACGCCAAAACCACCTGCCCGGATTACGGCATGTTGTCATCGGGCCTTTCCAGTTTTCACAAGCTCAGCCGCAACCCGTGGGACCCGACACAGAACCCCGGCGGCTCCAGTGCCGGCGCGGCTTCTGCCGGTGCTGCGGGTTACGGCACCCTGCATATCGGCACGGATATTGGCGGCTCGGTGCGGCTACCGGCGGGGTGGACGGGGCTGTTCGGCTTCAAGCCCAGCCAGGGCCGCATACCCGTCGATCCCTATTATACCGGCCGCTGCGCCGGACCGATGACCCGCACCGTCGTCGACGCCGCCTTTGCCATGGCCACGCTTTCCCGCCCGGACTGGCGCGACGGCACCGCGCTGCCGCCCAACAATATCAACTGGATGGACCTCGATATCGACGTAAAGGGCCTGAGGATCGGCCTGATGCTGGATGCCGGCTGCGGCTTGGCCCTGGACGATGAGGTGCGGGATGCTGTTGTGGCGTCCGCAAAGCTGTTCGAGGATGCAGGTGCCATCGTGGTCCCGGTCGAGCCGGTGCTGTCTCGGGACATGCTTGATGGGCTGGATGATTTCTGGCGGGCGAAATTCTGGGGCGATATGGCGGCGCTGAGTGACGAACGACGCGCGGCGATCCTTCCCTATATTCACGAATGGGCGCAGAAGGGCGCTGATGTTTCCGGCGCGCGGGCCGTTTTCGGTTTCAACCAGACCATGGAAATGCGCAAAGCCTGCGGGCGGTTGATGCAGTCGGTTGATGTGGTGATTTCACCCGTCAATCCCATCGTCTCCTATCCGGCCGACTGGGCCTCGCCCACCAACGACCCCGAGCGACCCTTCGAACATATCGCCTTCACCGTCCCTTGGAATATGTCGGAACAGCCAGCATCCTCGATCAATTGCGGTTTCTCGAAATCCGGGATGCCGATCGGCTTGCAGATCGTCGGCCCGCGTTACGCGGATCTGCTCGTGCTCAAGCTTTCCAAGGCCTTCGAGGATTGGGGCGGCGGTGTTCGGCGCTGGCCGGAGCCGCCCAAAGCGCGCTGATCGCGTCTTTATCGGCCCTGTAGTATAGCCATAATACCCGCTTCTCCACCCCTCCTGTTACGGTGCCCCGGGCATTCAAAACGGGAGGAGCAAGCATGCCGAAGAAGATTTTGATGATCACCGGCGATTTCGCCGAGGACTACGAGACCATGGTGCCGTTCCAGACGCTGCTTGCGGTTGGTCACACGGTGCATGCCGTCTGCCCCGGCAAGAAGGCTGGCCAGACGATCGCGACCGCGATCCATGATTTCGAGGGCGACCAGACCTATTCAGAAAAACGCGGCCATAATTTCGCGCTCAACGCAACTTTTGCCGATATCAAGGTCGCGGATTACGACGCGC
Organism: Agrobacterium sp. K11; assembly: GCF_059429395.1. Classification (NCBI taxonomy): domain Bacteria; kingdom Pseudomonadati; phylum Pseudomonadota; class Alphaproteobacteria; order Hyphomicrobiales; family Rhizobiaceae; genus Agrobacterium; species Agrobacterium sp. K11. The sequence continues at coordinate 238,760 of NZ_JCAHRB010000008.1, forward strand.
TGGTCATTCCGGGTGGTCGCGCGCCGGAATATCTGCGGCTGAATGCGGATGTGCTTGCCGCCGTGAAGCATTTCTTCGAGGCTGACAAGCCGGTCGCGGCCGTCTGCCACGGTGCCCAATTGCTGGCGGCTGCGGGTGTCCTCAAGGGCCGCACCTGCTCGGCCTATCCGGCCTGCCGCCCCGAGGTGGAACTGGCGGGCGGCACCTATGCCGATATCGCCATTGATGCGGCTGTTACCGACGGCAAGCTGGTGACGGCGCCCGCATGGCCGGCGCATCCGGCATGGCTTTCGCAATTCATGGCGGTGCTCGGCAGATAAGGCCGGCGGAATGGGGCTTTTACCGGTCCCGTTTCCCGTCTATCTTCTGCAGCTTGCTGAGGGAGGACACAATGTGCAAGCTTTTCATCAAGGCAGACCCGACGCTTTGGGAAAGCCATACCCGGTCTTTGCGGATCGATGGCATGGTCACCAGCGTCAGACTTGAAAACTTCTTCTGGACGACTCTGGACGAGATTTCACGCCGCGATGGCATGAACAGCGCGCAGCTCATTGCCAAGCTTTATAATGAATCGATCGATGCCGGGCATGATCTCGGCAACTTCACCTCGTTTTTACGAGTCTGCTGCGGGCGTTATCTGGCCTTGCAGCTTTCCGGCGATATTCCGGCGCGCGGCGACATTCCGATTGCCGCGCTGGATGCAGACAGCATTCTCGACGCGGAAAAGATGAATTATCACTGAGATAAAGGGAAGGGCGCAGCCACCGCGCCCTTCGCCTCAGCTCTTAAGCGCCCTTGGATCAAGCGCATCACGCACGGCGTCGCCGATGTAGTTGACGCTCAGAACCGTCAGCGAGATTGCCAGTCCAGGCCACAGCACGCGCGAGGGCGTCAGCTGCAGGAAGTTGGCGCCATCGAACAACAGTCGTCCCCAGGTCGGAAAGTCGGACGGAAAACCGAGGCCGAGGAAGGACAGCGCCGATTCCGTGATGATGGCCGAGGCTATGCCGAGCGTGGCTGAGACCATGATCGAACTCAACACATTCGGCAGGATATGGCGCAGGATAATGCGGTATTCGCGCATGCCGCTCGATTTCGCCGCCATGATAAACTCCTGGCTTTTGATCGTCAGCACGTCGCCGCGCACGATGCGTGCGGTATGCATCCAGCTGGTTACCCCGATCACGAAGACGATGAGGATGAAGATACCGGTTTCCGGCCCGAAGGCGGCACGCAGCGTATCACGGAACAGCATGAGAATGACGAGCAGCAGCGGCAGCAGCGGCAGGGCCAGGAACAGGTCCGTCAGCCGCATCAGCGGCCCGTCAAGCCTTCGGAAATAGCCTGACAGCACCCCCACCAGCGTGCCGAGAAACAGCGCCAGCAGCATGGCGGTGATGCCGACGGCAAGCGAGATGCGCCCGCCCGCCAGCACCTGCGCCAGCATGTCCTTGCCCAGATTGTCGGTGCCGAAGGGATGCGCCAGCGACGGCCACTGGTTGCGTTCCTTCACATTGATGGCATTGGGCGCGACAGTGTGGATATAGGGCCCGACATAGACCGCAAGCAAAATAAAGATGAAAACGAACAGGCCTGCCACGCCGCCCTTGTGGACCCGGAACTGTTTCCAGATATCGGCAAGTGCCGATTGCACAGGCGTGGCGGCAACGGCTGGTGCTGCGAGGGTGGCGTCAGTCATAGCGGATCCTCGGGTCGAGAATGCCGTAAAGCACGTCGGCAATCAGGTTGAAGAGCACGATAAGCACCGCGAAAATGAAGGTCAGCGTCTGCACCAGCGGAATATCCGCGCCTTGAACGGCGGTGATCAGCAATTGGCCAAGCCCGTTCACGCGGAAAATCTGTTCGGTAATGATGGCGCCGGAAAAGATCGTCGGCACGCCGAGTGCGATGACGGTGACGACGGGTATGAGGCTGTTACGCAGGACGTGAACGAGCAGAACGGATTTTTCCTTCACGCCCTTGGCACGCGCGGTGCGTACATAGTCCTGATGCAGATTGTCCAGCATCGAGGCGCGTACGAAACGGCTGATCTGCGAGACGTTGTAAAGGGTCAGCACCAGAACCGGCATGAACATCTGTTTGATCTGTGCCACGAGGCTTCCCCAGTCAGTCACCTGCAGATTGGTGTCGTAGACGGAAGGGAACCATTGCAGATAGGAGCTGAAGATGACGACCAGCAGCACGCCGGTGAAGAAGGTGGGAACCGAATAACCCACCATCGAGACGAAGGTGCCGATCTGATCGAAGATCGAATATTGTTTGTAGGCGGAAATGACGCCGATCGGGATCGCCAGAAGCGCGCCGAAGAGATAGGCAAGGCCGACGACCCAAAGCGTTTGCGGCATGCGCTGGATGACGAGATCGACCACCGGGCTGCGCGTTGCCCAGGACAGCACACGCATGCGGCTACCGTCGCCGATCTGCCAGCCTGTCAGCTTCTCGAACAGGTTCAGCGGTTCATTGATGAAAAATTGCTGCAGCCACATCAGGTAACGGATGAAGAAAGGCTGGTCGAGGCCGAGGGAGGCGCGGATCTGCTCGCGCACTTCGGGCGGAATGGTCAGCGGCAGGTCGCCGGTCGGATCATTTGGCGCCAGATCGAGCAGGGCGAATATGACGAAGCTGATGACGAGCAGCGTCGGTACGGCAAAGGCAAGCCGCCGGAGCGTAAAGGTAAACATCGAAAAGTCTCCAGACCGTCAGGGTCTCGCAAAATGAGCGCGGTCCCCCCGTCAGGGGCGACCGCGCATTTGCGGATTACTTTTTGCGGGACCAGTCCGCGACGTTCCAGAGTTCCGAATCCCAGGCGTTCATGCGAACGCCTTCGAGTGTCAGCGAATGCGAGGAGACGTTGCCACGGTGGATCAGCGGAATATGCGCGCCTTCTTCCGTCAGCATGTCGTTCAGCTGCTTGGCGATTTCTCCACGCTTGGCGAAGTCCGTCGTCTTGGAAAGTACGCCCACCAGCTTGTCGAATTCCGGGTTGCAATAACGCGGAATATTCTGACCCTGCCAGCCGTTTGCGGGGGCGGGGATCTTGTCGCAGAGCCATTCCGCCAGATATTTTTCCGGGTCGGTGCCGTCGAAATTGTTGGTGTACATTTCAACGTCGGCATAAAATTTCTGGAAGGTATCCGGGCTTGCCGGATCGCCGCCGAAGAAGACGGAGGCACTGACATTGCGCAGTTCGGCAGCAACGCCAATCTGCGACCACATGTCCTTCACCAGTTCCTGCGCTGCCTGGCGAACGGAGTTGGTGGAGGTCTGGTAGAGGAAGGACAGTTTCACACCGTTCTTGGCGCGGATGCCATCGGCCCCCTTCACCCAGCCTGCATCGTCGAGCAGCTTGTTTGCACCTTCCAGATCCTGCTTCAGGCACCAGCTGTCGTTTTTCGTCGAAGCAACAGCCGCCGGGGCCGGCACGATGTTGCAGGTCGGCTTGCCCGCCTCGCCATAACCCGTCTCATCGATAATGTCGCGGTCGATGGCGAGCGAGAGTGCACGGCGCACGGCCGGGTCGGAAAGGGCCGGATGCGGACCGCCTTCCTTGGTGGAGCGCTTGTCACCCAGCGCAGGATCGGCATTGTACCAGTTGAGATTGATACGCTCGACCTGCGTGCCGAAGGCGGTTTCCAGCTTACCCTTGCCGGCGGCCACCATGGTCGCCAGAATTTCCGGCTCCACCTGCATGTTCCAGGCGTAGTCGAATTCACCCGTTTCAAGCACGGCACGCGCAGCGGAAGCTGCGTCACCGCCGCCCTTCAGGGTAGCCGTTGCAAAGGCGGGCTTGGCCGGATCACGATAATTGGGGTTGGCGACATAGCTGATGACGTCGTTCGGCTTGAACTCCTTGACCACAAAGGGGCCGGTGCCGATGGGGCCGAAATTGGCGGATGTGCAGCCGGGAGCCGCGGCGCCGACACAGTTTTCGAACTGCTTTTTCTGGATGACGGGCGATTGCGCGCCGACAAATGCCGAGTAGGGGTAGGGCTTGGGTTCAGTGAAGCTGATCTTGACGGTATGGGCATCGATAGCCTCAACGTTTTTCACACCTTCATATTGCGCCGCCTGCGCGCAGCCGCCGTCGGGTGCGGTGCAATATTTCCACGTGAAGATGACGTCGTCAGCGGTAAGCGGCGTGCCGTCGGACCATTTGACGTCGCTTTTCAGCTTCCACGTCATGCTGAGCAGATCCTTCGCGACGCCGCCATTGTCGACCGTCGGGATCTCGCTCACCAGCATCGGCACCAGCTCGCCCTTTTCGTCGTAGCGGGCCAGAGGCTCAATCACCATGGACGAGCTGTAGATCTCTTTGGTGCCGCCGGAAAGATAAGGGTTGAGTGTCGATACAGCCTGCCAGAAAAGGATTTTCAGTTCGCCGTCACTGCCACGCTCGGCATGGGCGGCAGAGCCTGCCATGGCCAAGGCCGCCACCGTGCTGGCAAAGAGAACGCTGCGCTTCTTCATTGTGATTTTCCCCTTTGAAGATTTTATCTGTTTGAATGTTTGACGCTTTTCCTCAACGTCATTTGCAAGTCTTTTGTTTTAAGTGTTTGATTTTGCTAACGAATATTCTTCCGTTCCCAATGATGCTATTGTCAGTTTTTTTGAAATGCAAGCCCCAAACTCTGATTGATGAACAAAATTTGAGCCGATTGGCTTCGGGCCTATTTTTCACTCATCTAGCGAAATTCATACTTGCAAAAGCAGAAATTCCAAACGCAATATGGTTCCCGACAACCCGGCGGGGAACAAAAAAGGAAAAATGGGAATGCCGATATTGAACCGTGTGGCCGAGATGCAGGAAGAAGTAGCCGGTTGGAGGCGCCACCTGCACGAGACGCCGGAGCTGCTCTACGACGTCTTCGAAACATCGAAATTCGTGACGGAGAAACTCAAATCCTTCGGATGCGATATCGTCGAAACCGGCATTGGCAAGACCGGCGTGGTGGGCATCATTAAGGGGCGGCACGGAGACGGCCCGACCATCGGTTTCCGCTCCGACATGGATGCGCTGCCGATCCTCGAAACCAGCGGCAAGCCCTGGGCTTCCAAGGTTCCGGGCAAGGCCCATTCCTGCGGCCATGACGGGCACACGGCCATGCTTTTGGGTGCGGCGCAATATCTGGCCGAGACCCGTAATTTCAAAGGGTCCGTGGCCGTCATCTTCCAGCCGGCTGAAGAGGGTGGCGCAGGGGCACTTGCCATGCTGAACGACGGCATGATGGAGAAATTCGGCATTTCTCAGGTCTATGGCATGCATAACGAGCCGGGCATTCCGGTCGGCAATTTCGCCATCCGCAAGGGTTCGACGATGGCGGCGGCGGATAGTTTCGAGATCGTCATTACCGGTAAGGGCAGCCATGCGGCGGCCCCCCATCTTTCCGTCGATCCGGTGCTGACCTCGGCCTATATCATCATCGCCCTGCAATCCATCGTCTCGCGGGAAACGGACCCGTTGAAATCGCTGGTCGTCACCGTCGCCACTACCCACGGCGGCACAGCGGGCAATGTCATTCCCGGTTCGGTGACGCTGACCGGCACGGTGCGCACCCTGCTGCCGGAAACCCGCGATTTCGCCGAAAAACGGTTGAAGGAAGTGGCGACAGCCACCGCCATGGCGCATGGTGCGACGGCGGAGGTGAGATACGATCGCGGTTATCCCGTTACTTTCAACCACAATGACGAAACCGAATTCGCAACCAGCGTGGCGGCAGGTGTGGCAGGCGCAAACGCCGTCAACACCAATCCCAACCCGCATATGGGCGCGGAAGATTTTTCCTACATGCTGGAAGCACGCCCCGGCGCCTTCATCTTCATCGGTAACGGCGACACGGCCGGGCTGCACAATGCCGCCTATGACTTCAACGACGAGGCCCTGCCTTACGGCATCAGCTACTGGGTCTCGATGGCCGAAACCGCGCTTGCTGCGTAAGACATCCGGCGGCCTTCACGGCCGCCTTTCGCTTTTCAGGAGATCGGCATGCTTTTGGCGGCAACATCCATGGAACAGACCGGCGGTTCGGTAAGCCCGGTACTTTCGGTTCAAAATCTGACCACGTCCTTCCGCGTTGATGGCGGCTGGAAATCGGTCGTCCGCAATATGAGTTTCGACATTGCGCCCCGCGAGACGGTGGCGATCGTTGGCGAAAGCGGCTCGGGCAAAAGCGTGACGTCGCTGTCGATCATGCGGCTTCTCGATAAGAAAACGAGCCGCATCGAGGGTAAGGTCATGCTCGGCGGGCGCGATTTGCTGGCACTTCCGGAAGAGGAGATGCGCAAGGTTCGTGGCAAGGACATTTCGATGATCTTCCAGGAGCCGATGACCAGCCTCAATCCGATCTTCCCGATCGGCAAGCAGATCGCCGAAGCGCTGACCGTGCACCAGGATATTTCCTCATCTGCTGCCAAGGCCGAAGTTGTCAGGCTTCTGGAAAAAGTCCGCATTCCCAATGCGAAGAACCGTTTCGACGACTATCCGCACCAGTTTTCCGGCGGCATGCGCCAGCGCGTGATGATTGCCATGGCGCTTGCCTCCAAGCCGAAGCTCCTGATTGCAGACGAGCCGACGACGGCGCTCGACGTGACCATTCAGGGCCAGATTCTCGACCTTATCAAGCAATTGCAGGAAGAGGAGGGCATGTCGGTCCTGTTCATCACCCATGATATGGGCGTGGTGGCGGAAGTGGCGGACCGCACCATCGTCATGTTCCGCGGCGACGTGGTGGAAACCGGCACGACGGACGATATCTTCCATCGCGGGAACCATCCCTATACGCGCGCCCTGCTTTCGGCGGTGCCGAAGCTCGGTTCGATGAAAGAGCGGGTACTGCCCGCCCGTTTTCCGATCATCGATATCAAGACCGGCGAAAGCCAACCGGTTGAAGAGGTCAGGAACACGGTTTCCGGTGGTCGCACGCCCATTCTTTCGGTCCGGGACCTGACGACCCGCTTCGATATCCGCTCCGGTCTTCTCGGCCGCAAGTCCGGTGCCGTGCATGCGGTGGAGAAGGTCTCCTTCGATCTGGCTGAGGGCGAGACACTATCGCTGGTCGGTGAATCCGGCTGCGGCAAGTCCACCACGGGGCGGTCGATCACCCGGCTGATCGAACCGACCTCCGGTAACGTGACGCTCGACGGTTACGAGGTGATGAAACTCGACAAGACGACGTTGCGCACCATGCGCCGCAGCGTGCAGATGATCTTTCAGGACCCCTTCGCCAGTCTCGATCCGCGCATGAGCATCGGCACGGCGATCATGGAGCCCTTCATCGAACACCGGCTTGGACCGAAGGCGCAGGCGCGTGAAAAGGCGGCGGACCTGATGGAGAAGGTTGGCCTCAGCCCGGATATGATGCGGCGCTTCCCACATGAGTTTTCCGGCGGCCAGCGCCAGCGCATCGCCATTGCCCGTTCGCTGATGCTTGACCCCAAGGTCATCGTTGCCGATGAAGCGGTGTCGGCGCTTGATGTCTCCATCAAGGCGCAGGTCTGTAACCTGCTGCTCGATCTGCAACAGAGCCTCAACCTCGCCTTCCTGTTCATTTCCCACGATATGGCTGTGGTGGAGCGTGTCAGCCATCGTGTCGCGGTGATGTATCTCGGCGAGATCGTCGAAATCGGCCCACGCGCCGCCGTCTTCGATAATCCGCAGCACCCCTATACGAAAAAGCTGATGTCCGCCGTTCCGGTGCCGGATCCGGCCCGGCGCCAGATCAGGCGCAACATGGCAACGGACGAGATCAAAAGCCCGATCCGTCCTGTGAACTATGTTCCGCCGCAACGCCATTACCGCGAGGTTTCGGCAGGGCATCTGGTGCAGGAAGCGGCTTGATATAGAGGAAACTGCGCAGGGATAGGTGCCTCTGTGTTGACGACGTCATCCTCGGTCTTGTGCCGAGGATCTGCCAATGTCTCGTAAATCGGTGCATTGCAGATGCTCGGGACAGGCCCGAGCATGACGGAGGAAATGTTTTGCATCTTCTTTAGAGGTGCCCGGTGCCGCCAAACGCTTCGCTCAGTCGCTGCGCCGTTTGACAGGCGGCCTGAAAAAATGCCAGCAAATGCTCGAGCATAATTCTTAGAGGGCGGCGGCATGGCCAGACGGAACGACGCACATGGACGGCTTGATGATGCGGCGCGTGCTGGCTGGCTTTATTATGTCGCGGGCCGCACGCAGGACGAGATCGCCGCTGCCATGGGCATATCCCGGCAATCGGCGCAGCGGCTGGTATCGCTGGCCGTCGCCGAGCGGTTGATCAAGGTCCGGCTCGATCATCCCATCGCCGCCTGTCTCGAAAAGGCGGAGCGGCTGAAGCAGAAATTCGACCTTAGATATATCGAGGTGGTGCCGAGCGATCCCGCTGGCGTTTCCTCCACGGTCGGCATTGCCGAGGCCGGCGCGGCGGAAATCGAGCGCTGGCTGAAAAATGCCGATCCCATCGTGCTTGCCATCGGCACCGGCCGTACGCTGAAGGCGGCTGTGGACCAACTGCCGCCGATGGAATGTCCGCAGCACCGCATCGTGTCACTGACAGGCAATATCGGGCCGGATGGATCGGCCGCCTATTACAACGTCATCTTCAGTATGGCCGATGCCATCAAGGCGCGGCATTTCCCGATGCCGCTGCCGGTTCTCTGCTCGTCTGCGGAAGAGCGGGAACTGCTGCACGACCAGTCCATGGTGCGCTCCACGCTGGCGCTGGGTGCAGCCGCCAATGTCACCTTCGTCGGCGTCGGCGAACTGGGAGAAAATGCACCGCTCTGCGTTGATGGTTTTCTCGGTGTCGACGAGATGAAGGCCCTGATGGCAAGCGGTGCGATCGGCGAAATCTGCGGCTGGATGTATGATGCCAACGGCCGCATTCTCGACCATTCCGTCAACGAGCGCGTCGCCTCCGTTCCCATTCCGTCCAGAGAGACCTGCACGGTCATCGGCATGGCGCAGGGCGCGCGCAAGAATGCCTCGATTCTCGCGGCACTGAGGGGTGGTCTTTTGAACGGCCTCATCACCGACGAAGCGACAAGTGAATATTTGCTCACACGCTGAGCAAAAATTAATCCATTAAAATCAATGGTTTGATTTTTCCATGTGCGCCGCAGCACAGGATGTTGCTTGACTTTTTTCGGCTGCGGGTGAGTAAATGCCCCAGAGCAAAGCGAATGCTCATAAATTTCTTCTGGGAGGAAGATATGACATTGAAGACCATTTTGCTGGGCGCATGCTCGGCACTCGCCTTTTCGACCCTTGCTTCCGCCGAAACGCTGACCATCGCCACCGTCAACAACGGCGACATGATCCGCATGCAGGGTCTGACCTCCGACTTCACCACCAAGAACCCCGACATCAAGGTGGAATGGGTCACGCTTGAAGAAAACGTCCTGCGCGAGCGCGTGACGACCGATATCGCCACCAATGGCGGTCAGTACGACATCATGACCATCGGCAACTATGAAGTGCCGATCTGGGCCAAGCAGGGCTGGCTGCTGCCGCTCGAAAAGCTTGGCGACAAATACGACGTGGATGATATTCTGCCGGCGATCCGTGGTGGTCTTTCCAGCGAAGGCAAGCTTTATGCGGCGCCGTTCTACGGCGAATCCGCCATGATCATGTATCGCAAGGACCTGTTTGAAAAAGCCGGCCTGAAGATGCCTGAAAACCCGACCTGGGAATTCATCGGTGACGCTGCCCGCAAGATTACCGATCGCAAGACGGATATCAACGGCATGTGCCTGCGCGGAAAGGCTGGCTGGGGCGAGAACATGGCCTTCATCAGCGCGCTCACCAACTCCTTTGGCGGCCGCTGGTTCGATGAGAACTGGAAGCCGCAGTTCGATCAGCCGGAATGGAAGAGTGCTCTTCAGTTCTACGTCGATCTGATGAAGGATGCCGGTCCGTCGGGTGCTTCCTCCAACGGCTTCAACGAAAACCTGACGCTGTTCCAGCAGGGCAAATGCGGCATGTGGATCGACGCCACGGTGGCTGCTTCCTTCGTTTCAAACCCGAAGGATTCGACCGTTGCCGACAAGGTCGGTTATGCGCTCTTCCCGACGCATGGCGAACTGAAGAACCACGGCAACTGGTTGTGGTCATGGAACCTTGCTATCCCGAAGAGCTCGCAGAAGGCGGATGCCGCCGAGAAGTTCATCTCCTGGGCAACCAGCAAGGAATATACCCAACTCGTCGCTGCCAAGGAAGGCTGGGCAAACGTGCCTCCGGGTACCCGCACCTCGCTTTACAAGAATGCTGACTATGAAAAAGCAGCCGCCTTCGCCAAGCCGACGCTTGCTGCGATGGATGCCGCCGACATCACCAAACCGACCGTAAAGCCCGTGCCTTACACCGGTGGTCAGTTCGTGGCGATCCCTGAATTCCAGGCGCTCGGCACCACGGTCGGTCAGCTGTTCTCGGCGGTCGTTGCCGGCCAGTCCAGTGTCGACGATGCGCTTGCCAGCGCCCAGTCGACAGCGACGCGTGAAATGACCCGCGCCGGTTACATCAAGTAATCCTCCTGAAGATCGCTGTCCGGCGCCAATGCCGGGCAGCGAACCTTGGGGGCGCAAGCCGCGAGCTGCGCGGCGGCCTTTAAGCCTTTCAAATCAAAACTGGAATGAGCCGGTTCTTCCGGATATGCCGGGGGCATTTCGTGATGCCCGAGCCCATGGGGAGGTTAGTGCAATGGCAACACGAAACACGAGCGGTCTGGCGCGGGTTATGCTTGCGCCTTCGGTGCTGCTTTTGCTGGTGTGGATGATCGTGCCCCTGGCGATGACGCTGTGGTTTTCGTTCCAGAACTACAATCTCCTCAACCCTGCCAATGTCAGCTTCGCAGGCCTGTTCAATTACCAGTATTTCTATACCGATCCGGCCTTCTTCCAGTCGATCTTCAACACGCTTGCCATCGTCGGCGGCGTGCTTTTGATCACCGTCATCGGCGGTATTGCGATTGCGCTTCTGCTTGACCAGGACATCTTCGGTCAGGGCATCGTGCGCATCATGATCATCTCGCCCTTCTTCGTCATGCCGCCTGTTGCGGCGCTGGTGTGGAAGAACATGATCATGCATCCCGGTTACGGCGTGCTTGCCGATCTGTCGCGCTTCTTCGGCCTGCAGCCGGTCGACTGGTTCGCGCAGTTTCCGCTGCTCTCCATCATCATCATCGTCGCCTGGCAATGGCTGCCCTTTGCAACGCTGATCCTGCTCACCGCCCTCCAGTCGCTCGATGGCGAGCAGAAGGAAGCGGCCGAGATGGATGGCGCCAACTTCATCAACCGCTTCATCTACCTGACGCTGCCGCATCTTGCCCGCGCCATCACCGTCGTCATCCTCATCCAGACGATCTTCCTGCTCGGCGTTTACGCGGAAATCCTCGTCACCACCAATGGCGGCCCCGGCTATGCCTCGACCAACCTTGCCTTCCTCATCTATCGCACGGCGCTTCTGGGCTACGACGTCGGCGGCGCATCGGCCGGTGGCATCATCGCCGTCGTGCTCGCCAATATCGTCGCCATCTTCCTGATGCGCGCCGTCGGCAAGAACCTCGACCGTTAAGGAGAAGCGATCATGGCCCGCAAGACAACGACACGCGCAAAGATCGGCTTCACCATCGCGGCATGGGCCGTGGCGTTGCTGCTGTTCTTCCCGATCCTTTACGCCTTCCTCACCTCGATCAAGACCGAGCCGGAGGCGATTGCAGGCTTCAGCCTCATTCCCTCGGGCACGCTCGAAAACTACATCACCGTGCAGACCCAGCGCGATTACTTCAAGCCGTTCATGAACTCGGTCGTGCTGTCGCTCGGCTCGACGATCATCGCGCTCATGATCGCCATTCCCGCCGCCTGGGCCATGGCATTCTCGCCGACCAAACGCACCAAGGACATTTTGATGTGGATGCTCTCCACCAAGATGATGCCGGGGGTGGCGGTGCTGGTGCCGATCTACCTGATCTTCCGCAATGCCGGCCTGCTCGATACCCGCATTGGGCTGACCGTCATGCTCACCTTCATCAACCTGCCGATCGTGGTGTGGATGCTTTATACCTACTTCCGCGAAATCCCCGGCGAGATCCTGGAAGCAGCCCGCATGGATGGTGCCTCGCTCTGGAACGAGATCGTGCATGTACTGACCCCAATGGCGGTTCCGGGCATTGCCTCGACGCTGCTCCTGAACGTCATTCTTGCCTGGAACGAATCCTTCTGGACCATCCGGCTGACGACCACCAATGCGGCACCGCTGACGGCCTTCATCGCCTCCTTCTCCTCACCGCAGGGGCTGTTCTGGGCCAAGCTCTCGGCCGCCTCGATGATGGCGATCGCCCCCATTCTCGTCATCGGCTGGTTCTCGCAGAAACAACTCGTGCGTGGCCTCACCTTTGGCGCCGTGAAATAAGGAACGACAATAATGGGCAGCATTTCCCTTCAGAACGTGTCCAAGCTCTTCGGCGAGGCAAAAGTCATCCCGTCGATCAATCTCGATATCCATGACGGCGAGTTCGTCGTCTTCGTCGGCCCATCCGGCTGCGGCAAGTCAACGCTGCTGCGCCTGATTGCCGGGCTGGAAGACGTCTCCGGCGGCAGAATAGTCATCGACGGCAACGACGCCACCGAAAAGGCCCCGGCCGAGCGCGGCCTTGCCATGGTGTTCCAGTCCTATGCGCTCTATCCGCATATGAGCGTGCGCAACAACATCGCCTTCCCGCTGAAGATGGCCAAGCTCGACAAGGCTGTCATCGACAAGAAGGTCGACGATGCCGCCCGTATCCTCAACCTCACCGATTATCTCGAACGCCGGCCCTCGCAACTGTCCGGCGGCCAGCGCCAGCGCGTGGCCATCGGCCGCGCCATCGTGCGCGAACCGAAGGCGTTCCTGTTTGACGAGCCGCTCTCCAACCTCGATGCGGCGCTGCGCGGCACCATGCGGCTGGAAATCTCCGAGCTGCACAACACGCTGAAGACGACGATGATCTACGTCACCCACGACCAGGTGGAAGCCATGACCATGGCCGACAAGATCGTGGTCCTCAACCGCGGCAATATCGAGCAGGTCGGCTCGCCGATGGAGCTTTACCGCTCGCCCGCCAACCTCTTCGTCGCCGGCTTCATCGGCTCGCCGCGCATGAACCTGGTGACCGGCGATTACGCCCGGCAAAAGGGTGCGACCACCGCCGGCGTGCGGCCCGAGCACCTGACGCTGTCGAAGGAAACCGGCCTGTGGCAGGGAAAGGTCACGGTCGCCGAGCATCTCGGCTCCGACACCTTCCTCCACCTCGACGTCCCCGGCATCGGCCCCATCACCGCCAGAACCGACGGTGAATTCGAATGCAAACACGGCGATACCGTCTTCATCACACCCGATGATGCCAAAATCCACAGGTTCGATGACAAGGGCATCGCGATATGACGCGAAGACCGGAAGGCAAATCCGCGCTGCGTGCCGGGTATCTGTCATCCGGTCCTGGCACAAACAACGTTTCCCCTTCGAGGATCGTGACATGACATGCAAACTCTCCCTCGCCACGCTTGATGAAGCCAAAAAAACCGCGGCGATTCCGTCCTATTCCCGGGCCGATCTTTCCGCCGGAATCGTGCATTTCGGCGTCGGCAATTTCCATCGCGCCCATCAGGCGGTCTATCTGGACGACCTGTTCAACACCGGCGCGGACCACGACTTCGCCATCATTGGTGCGGGTGTACTGCCATCGGACGCGGTAATGCGCGAAAAACTTGCCGCGCAGGATTTCCTGACCACGGTGGTGGAGCAGGACAATAATCGCACCGGTGCGCGCGTCACCGGGCCAATGATCGACATTCTGAAGGTTGGCGATACCCAAGGCATTATCGACACGCTCGCAGATCCGAAAATCCGAGTTGTTTCGATGACGATTACCGAAGGCGGTTATTTCATCGATGCTTCCGGCTCCTTCAATCCCCAGCATCCCGCGATTGCCGAGGATGGCAGGAACCCGTCTTCCCCGAAAACCGTGTTCGGCCTTATCGTTGCCGGGCTGAAGGCGCGGCGCGACAAGGGGCTTCCACCCTTCACCGTCATGTCCTGCGACAACATTCCCCATAATGGCAAGGTCACCAAAAACGCGGTGGTCGGTCTCGCCGCCTTGTTCGATCCGGCCTTCGCCAACTGGATCGGCGACAACGTCGCTTTCCCCAATTCGATGGTCGACCGCATCACCCCCGCCACGGGAGAGCGCGAACGCAATATCGCCCGTGACGATTTCGGCATCGAGGACAATTGGCCGGTCTTCTGCGAAGAGTTCAAGCAATGGGTGATGGAGGATAATTTCCCGGCGGGCCGACCGGCGCTCGAAAAGGCAGGCGTTCAGTTCGTCAAGGATGTTGCGCCTTACGAGCACATGAAGATCCGCATCCTCAATGGCGGCCATGCGGCGATCGCCTATCCGGCAGCGCTGCTCGACATCCATTTCGTGCATGAGGCGATGGAGCATCCACTGATCCGGGCGTTTCTGGCAAAGCTCGAAAAGGAAGAGATCATCCCGGTCATTCCGCCCGTACCCGATACCGATCTTGGCGAATATTTCGGCCTGATCGAACGGCGTTTCCTCAACCCGAAAATCGGCGATACCATTCCGCGCCTCGCGCAGGATGGCTCCAACCGCCAGCCGAAATTCATCCTGCCCTCCACCGCCGACCGTCTGGCGCGCGGTGAAGATATCGTCGGTCTGTCACTGGTTTCAGCACTGTGGTGCCGTTATTTCTACGGCACCTCCGACAGCGGCAGGCAAATCACCTTCAACGACGCCAGCGCCGAGCGGCTACAGGCGGCAGCCACAAAGGCCAAGGACGACCCGATGGCCTTCCTTTCGCTTGACGATATCTTCGGGGAGGTTGCCGAATCGGAGCTTTTCCGTAAACGCTTCTCTCATGCATTGACGACACTGTGGCACGAAGGCACGGCGAAGACCTTGCAGCTTTATCTGGATGACAAGCTGGCTGAAAAGTGACGTGAGATGCGAGACGGGACCGGACCTCTTCTGATTTTCGACTGCGACGGCGTTCTGGTCGACAGCGAGCCGGTCTCCATCTCGGTTCTTCTCGACATGCTTTCCCATCTTGGCGTGGAGATGGGGGAGGAAGAGGCCTACAACCGCTTTCTCGGTCGCAGCGTTGCCAGCATGACGACGACTTTGTTTGAGGAATACGGTATCGAGACCGACATCGATTTTCTCGAGCATATGCGCGCGACGCTGTTTGAGCGTTTCCGCACCGAGTTGCGTCCCATCGACGGCATTGCCGAAACGCTGGACAGGCTGGTGGCCTTCAAACGCTGCGTTGCCTCCTCAAGTCAACCGGAACGCATCCGTTACTCGCTGGGGCTGACCGGCCTCATCGATAAATTTGAGCCGCATGTTTTCAGCGCCACCATGGTGAAGAACGGCAAGCCGGCACCCGACCTTTTCCTGCATGCGGCGAGGCAGATGGGCACTGATCCGCGTCAGTGCATCGTGATCGAGGACAGCCCGGCGGGCATTGCGGCGGCGAAGGCAGCCGGCATGGCGGTTTTTGCCTTCACCGGCGGCTCGCATGCGCGGTTTCCGGCATTTCGCGAAAAGATCGCGGAGCTCGGGGCCAATGCCACGTTTGACGCCATGGAAGATTTGGTTCAACTTGTCGGCGATTATATGGGGAAGGGCGGTTTTGACAGCCAGGTGGAACGTGACGCAGGCTGAAGGAAACCGTGCCTGCCACCGCCCGGAGGTCGTTACGCAAGGGATGGAACTGAAGTCTTGATGCGTCAAAATCTCGTCGCTGTCGATGTCGGAACGGCGAGCGCCCGCGCCGGGATTTTCGACCCGACCGGCAGGCTTCTCGCCCGCTCAACCCATCCCATCCTGATGCAAAGGCCGCAGGAAAACCACGCCGAACACGATTCCACCGATATATGGAACGCCGTCTGCCTTGCGGTGAGAGCAGCGATTGCCGATGCGGGTGTGTTACCGGACAGCATAGCCGCCATTGGTTTTGATGCCACTTGCTCGCTCGTTATCCGTGATGAGCGTGGGGAACCGGTTTCTGTCTCCGTCACGGGCAAAGACCGGTTCGACACCATCGTCTGGCTGGACCATCGGGCAATCGGCGAGGCCGACCGGCTGACGGCATCCGGCCACCGCGTGCTGGATTTCGCCGGCAAAAGCGTGTCACCGGAAATGCAGATGCCGAAGCTGATGTGGCTGAAGGCGAATTTGCCGGCAAGCTGGGCGCGCATGTCTTTCGCCTTCGATCTGGCGGATTTTCTGACATGGAAGGCAACCGGTTCCACCAAGCGTTCAAATTGCACGCAGACGGCGAAGTGGAATTTTCTGGCGCAGGAAAATCCCGGCTGGCAGGCGGATTATCTCAATCTTGCCGGGCTTGGCGATCTGAAACAGCGGGCAGGCCTGCCCGAAACGACCGTGATGCCGGGCACAGCCATCGGCCCGCTTTCGCCCGAGGCTGCCGCCGAACTAGGCCTTGACACCGGCTGTCAGGTGGCGGCGGGCATGATCGATGCTTACGCTGGCACCCTGGGTGCGCTTGGCGGATGCCTTTCTGATGATGTGGGTAAACATGTGGCGCTGATCGCCGGCACCTCCAGCTGCCTTGTCGCCATGTCCGAGCGGCAGATGCCAGGCCACAGCCTGTGGGGTCCCTATTGGCAGGCGGTGCTGCCCGGCCACTGGCTGGTGGAGGGCGGGCAATCTGCCACCGGCGCGCTGCTCGATCATATCGTGCGCATGCACGCGGCGGGCGGAGAGCCGGATACGGCGCTGCACGCCCGCATCGTTGCGCGGGTTACCGAATTGCGCGCGCTCGAGGGCGCGGCCTTTGCCGAACGGCTGCATGTACTGCCGGATTTCCACGGCAACCGCTCACCGCTCGCCGATCCGCATGCGGTGGGCGTCATCAGCGGGCTGACGCTCGATACATCCTTCGACAGTCTCTGCCGGCTCTACTGGCGCACTGCCGTGGCGATTGCGCTTGGCGCGCGCCATGTGCTCGATGCGATGGAGCGTTTCGGTTATGCCGTCGAAAGCCTGCACGTTACCGGCGGCCATGTGAAGAACCCGCTGTTGATGGAGCTTTACGCTGATGTGACCGGCAAGCGCATCGTCGTGCCTGCCACAGCCGACGCCGTTCTTCTCGGCACGGCAATGACGGCGGCAGCCGCCGGCGGTGTGCATGCGGGCCTTGCAGCGGCGGGTGCCGCCATGTATCCGGGCAATACGGAAATCCCAGGCAATCCGGCGCTCACACCGCTTTACGAGCGGGATTATCGCCGTTTTCTCGCCATGCACCGCCATCGCCAGGAGCTGGAAAGCCTCTGATCTTTGCCTACAACGGCAGGTAAGGTCGTGGCGGACGGGCGCGATCCGTTTCCTCCCGCCGAGGGTCAGATGCCAAGCGAGCGTTTCAGGCCGGTTAGGTTTTTCATGCGTGCCGTGCGCTGCTCGTCGGCTCCGGCAATCAGGCTGCAGAGGGTGAATTCCATCAGCGCAACGAGCTGCAGCAGGCCTTGTCCGCCGGTCTGGGTGTGCGGCATGGCAAGACAGATATCGGCGCTTTCCGGTCCCCATTCATAGAACCGGGTGGTGATCAACAGGGTTCTGTAGCCGCTCTTTCGCGCCGTCGCAGAAAGGCTCTGCAAGGGCGTGATGCTGCCGCCGCAATCCATGAGGATGAGAAGCGCTTCTGCGGGATCGAAGTCCCAAAGGGCGATATAGGCGGCGCTGTCGCTGCCGAGGAAGTGCACGCGTCTGCGATACTCCAGCAACCGCCCGTGAAAGTGCCTTCCGGTGCCAAGGCCTTCCGGTGACGTTGCCAGAAAAACATCTGCCGCCGAAGCGATCTCGCTCATGGCGACGCGCCATATCGGCTGGTCCGTCATTTCGAAAGCAGCCTGAATGGCCTGGATCTGTTGGGAAAGGAGTTGCGAAAACGGATTGGACTTCTGATCGCCGCTTTCAACAATAGCGGGCTGGTCCACGCCCGCGGTCTCTTCGGCGTGGCGCAGATCGATGCGAATATCGCTGAATTGCCGGTATCCGAGCGAGCGCAGAAAACGGCCAACCGTCATCGGACTGAGACTGAGCTTGGCAGCCAGTGTCTGCGCCGTCTCAAACGGCAATTCGTCCAGATGCTCGATCAGATATTTGGCGATCTTGCGCTCTGAAGGCGTACCGGCCTTCATGGCACGGGTCAGATTCAACAGTAGCTGTTCCACCAACGCCTCATTCTTTTATATTTATGAACGATGATGCATCCGCGCGCCCGGGCGAGCGTGCGAACCGCGACTTGTCGGTGGGGGCGAGCTTTTCCGGCCTTGTCCTCCACCGGACCGGAATGCGAATTCTAATAGATAGATTATTATATTTTAGAGACGTCTTTTATTCAAGGGAAATTCCATCAGCGGTTTAATTCCCAGCAGCGACGTCTTCATTCCTGTCTTGCGGAGCGGATGGGCGGCGCCTATCTCTCCTGAACGCCAGTTTAAAACGCGAGAGGCGTCACAGGAGTTCCGAATGATTTTTAATGCGGCGAGGCTTGCCTTCAGCAATCTTTTTGCCACCGAGACCCGGTCGGTGTTCTGGAAGGTTCTGGGGCTGACGCTTCTGGTGCTGGCAGCGCTGTGGTTCGCCATCCGCTCTGTCTTCATCTATTTCGCCTTGCCGTGGGTGGATACGCTGATCCCCAGCGTGCCTGACTGGGCGGGATGGCTGACTTTCGTTTTCGCCATTTTCGCCGGAATCGGGCTGGCTTTGGCGTTGGCCTTGCTGATCTCGCCGGTCACTGCCGTTATTGCCGGATTGTTTCTCGACGATGTCGCCGAAGTCGTGGAGAAAAAGACCTATCCCGATGATCCGCCGGGCAAGGCGATGCCCATCGGTGAGGCCGTGGTGTCATCGATCAAGTTCTTTGGCGTCGTCATTGCCGGCAACCTGATTGCGCTTTTGTTGCTGCTGGTGCCGGGTGTCAACCTCATCGCCTTTTTTCTGGTGAACGGTTATCTGCTGGGCCGGGAGTTCTTCGAATTTGCGGCCATGCGTTTCCGTTCCCCCGCTGACGCGCGGCTGTTCCGGCTGAAACACCGCACAACCGTGTTCATGGCCGGGCTGGTGATTGCAGCGTTCCTTGCAATCCCCTTCCTCAACCTTCTGACGCCGCTTTTTGCGGCTTCGATGATGGTGCATCTGCACAAAGCCGTCAGCCGGCGCGATCCGTCATTCGCCGCTGGCCGCACCGAACAATTGCGCGGGTAGTTCCACCAGCGGAGCTGGAATATCGAAGGTCTTTTCCGGTGACTTGCAGATATCGGCAATCACGCAGCGCTCGCATTCCGGTTTGCGCGCCTTGCAGCAATAACGCCCGTGCAGGATCAGCCAGTGATGGGCATGGAACAGATATTCTTCGGGAATAATGCGGACGAGCCGGTCTTCCACTTCATCCGGGGTTTTCCCCGGCGCAAGACAGAGCCGGTTGGCAATACGAAAAACATGGGTGTCCACGGCGAGTGTGGGCACACCGAAGGCCATCGACATCACCACATTGGCCGTCTTGCGGCCCACGCCGGGCAGGGTCACCAGCTCCTCGCGCGTCCTCGGTACCTCACCGCCGAAATTGTCGATCAGCATCTGTGACAAAGCGATAACGTTCTTGGCCTTGTTGCGGTAAAGCCCGATGGTCTTGATATGGCCGATCAGCTCCTCCTCGCCAAGTGCCAGCATTTTTTCCGGCGTATCGGCCACCTTGAACAGCGCCCGCGTCGCCCGGTTTACGCCCACATCGGTCGCCTGCGCCGAAAGCGCCACAGCCACCAGCAGGGTAAAGGGGTTGGTATGTTCCAGCTCGCCTTTCGGCTCCGGCCGCTGAATGGAGAAACGGCGGAAGATCTCGTTCAACTCGTCCTTCGAATAGATCGTCTTCACACGCGCCGATCTGCGGGCGGATGTCGCATTTGACTTTTTCAATGTTTGGGTGCTGGATCGTTTTTTGGCGACTGTCATGACCTATCTATAGCCAGCCCGCCCTGAGGAAATCAACGTGGATACGCTCAACGATCAGCCGATTTTTGCGGCGGAACTCGTTCCGCACCGTTCGCTCGGAAGAAGAGGTTTCCGGCTGCTTCTCGCCTTGTCCGGGCTTGCCTGCCTCCTCCATGGCGGCTTTTTCCTCACCACTGGCGCATGGCCCGTCGGCCTGTTCCTCGGGTTGGATTTTCTCCTGCTTTATGTCGCCTTCCGCGCCAACTACCGGGCAGCGAAGGCGCGGGAAGAGGTGAGCGTCTCGCGCACCAGCCTGTCTATCCGCAAATTCTCCCCGACTGGCCGCGTCGTCGAGCATCGTTTCAACCCCTTCTGGGCCCGCTTCAGGGTTCAGCGGCACGAGGAAATCGGCATCGTCTCCATGCATGTAACGGGTGAAGGCAAGGCAACGGATATCGGCTCGTTTCTCAATCCGGATGACCGGGAAAGCTTCGCCAAGGCTTTCGGCGGTGCGTTGGCGACGGTGCGGCGGATGTGAGCGGATAATTCCGCTTAAAACCCGTCAATCGGCTCGAGGCCGGTATCTCGGCAGAAACTGAGTACGGCGCAAGAAACGGGTGGAGACCGACGCGCTTTGATGGTTTTCTGTGAGGCGTTAGGAGACATGCGATGAACGCCAATATCATGCTGAATGAAGACATCACCCCCATCGGTTCGGATTACGATACGGTGCGCGGGGTTATCGAGCTTTTGACGCTGGATTATCGCGACCAGCCCTCCCTTGAAGCCATTGCCGCAAGGCTCGGCCAGTCGCCGACGCAATTGCAGAAGACCTTCACCCGCTGGGCCGGTCTTTCCCCCAAGGCGTTTTTGCAGGCCGTAACGCTCGATCATGCCAAAAGGCTGTTGCGCGAAGAGGATCTGCCGCTGCTGGAAACCTCGATCGAGGTCGGCATGTCTGGGCCCGGCCGCCTGCACGATCTGTTCGTCACCCACGAGGCCATGTCTCCAGGCGAATGGAAGGCCAAGGGCGGTGGGTTGACGATCCGGTACGGTTTCCATGTTTCACCCTTCGGTCTTGCATTGGTCATGGTGACCGATCGCGGCCTTGCCGGCTGCGCTTTCGCCGATCCCGGCGAGGAAAGAGCTTGTTTCGAGGACATGGCCGGTCGCTGGCCGAATGCGGATTATGTCGAGGATCGTGAAGCCACCGCGCCCTATGCCGCACGTATTTTCGAACCGACGCTGTGGTCGGCGGACCGGCCATTGCGGGTCGTGCTGCTCGGCACGGATTTTCAGGTGCGGGTATGGGAAAGCCTTCTGAAAATTCCCATGGGCCGCGCCGTTACCTATTCGCACATCGCCTGCGATATCGGCCAGCCAACTGCCTCCCGTGCGGTCGGTGCAGCTGTTGGCGCGAACCCGGTCTCCTTCGTCGTTCCTTGCCATCGCGCTGTGGGAAAAAGCGGGGCGCTCACGGGTTATCACTGGGGCCTTACCCGCAAACGGGCGATGTTGGGATGGGAAACAGGGAAGGTGTGAGGCAGCTCTCCCTCATCCCTGTGACAAGCGCAGAAATGAGGAACAGCCTGGGTCGCCTGTCGAGGCCTAAACCAGTTCCATCAATGCTCTTGCCGCCGCCTCGTCTGTAATCAGCGTATTGCATCCGATGCGCTTGATGGTGGCGCGGATGGCGATGGCGCGGTGGGCGCCGCCGGAGGCGAGCACGATGTGTTTGGCCTTGCGCAGCGTGTCTAGATCGATCGCCATGGCGCGCTCGTTGATCGGGTGATCGACGGAGCGGCCTTCCGCGTCGATGAAGTTGAACATGGTGTCGCAGACGCAGCCGGCATCGATGAGTTCCTGAAGCGTTTCCTTCGAAATGAAACCTTCCGAAAGCGAAGTGGAATGCGGGCCGATATCGCCGCAGGATACGATGGCGAGGTCGAGCGTTTCGGCCAGATCATAAAGCGTGGCAAGTCCGCATTTCTCAATCAGCGCCCGTTTGGTCTCGACGGAGTCCACCAGCAGCGGTGCAAGGAACATGTAACATTCCGCCCCAAGCGCGCTTGCCAGCCGCCAGGTGTAATCAAGCGGGTTTGTCTGGTGCACGGCGACGATACCGCCGAGCAGCGAGACGACCTTGCAGTTTTCCCGGCGCGGCGGGCGAAAGCTGGATAGCGAGGCGGTCATGGTGCGGCCCCAGCCGACGCCGATGGTGGCGTCGTTCGGCACCGCTTCGGAAAGGAATTGCCCGAGCGCCAGGCCAACGGCCTTGGCCGTGCCTTCGGCATTCGCCTTGCCGGGGGATGGGCCGGGGGAGGGAATGATCACCGCCTCATCCAGCCCATAAGCTGCCTCCAGCCTGCCGGCCAGTTCGACGAAATCCTCGATGCCCTCGTTGATCCAGATCTGCACTTCGGAGCGTTTCATCGCCTCGTCCAGTAGGCGTATGACGGTGGAGCGGCTGATGCCGAGCTTCTCGGCGACATCTTTCTGCGTCAAACCCTGATTATAGTAGAGCCATGCGGCACGCAGCCTCAGCGAAGCCGCTTCCGAATAGGCCGTATGGGTTTCTCTTCTCAGTTTCGCCACGGTTTTTGTCACTCTCTTTATGGAGCGGAGTATCGCAGGCATGAAACTTATGTCAATTGCGATGCGCAAATGTCTTGACTTTCGACCTTGCCGCTTGCGATAGTCGGAGCCGGACAAAACCGTGATTTCGGCCTTGGGCGCACCATGGTGCGGGAACGAAAAGACGGCTGTGCAAGTTTACAAGAGATCATGAAGGATCATTCGCCATGACGTCCAAACTCGAACAACTTCGCGCTATCACCACGGTGGTTGCCGATACCGGCGACATCGAGGCGGTTGCGCGCCTGAAGCCGGTGGATTGCACCACCAACCCCACCATCGTTCTGAAGGCGCTCGGCACCCCCGCTTTTGCGGATGCGGTGAAGGAAGCCGTTGCCTGGGGCAAGAAACAGGGCGGCCAGTCTGATGCTGTCGTTGCGGCCGTTGCCGACCGTCTTGCCATTTCCGTTGGTGCGGCCCTTGCAGGTCTGGTTCCCGGCCGCGTATCGACGGAAGTCGATGCCGACCTGTCCTTCGACACACAGGCCTCCATCACCAAGGCACGCCACATCATCGCCTCCTACAAGGAGCGCGGTATCGAGCGTGAACGCATCCTCATCAAGCTGGCTTCCACATGGGAAGGCATCAAGGCTGCGGAAGTCCTGCAGTCCGAGGGCATCGATTGCAACCTGACTCTGCTGTTCTCGCAGGCACAGGCCATCGCTTGCGCGGAAGCGAAAGCTTTCCTCATCTCGCCCTTCGTCGGCCGCATCCTCGACTGGTACAAGAAGTCGACCGGCGAGACCTACACTGCCGAGACCGATCCGGGCGTCGTTTCGGTGCGCAGCATCTACAATTATTACAAGGCCAATGGCATCGGCACCGTCGTCATGGGCGCATCGTTCCGTAATGTCGGCGAGATCGAAGCGCTTGCCGGTTGCGACCGCCTGACGATCAGCCCGGCGCTGCTGGAAGAGCTGGACAAGGACACCGGCACGCTGGAGCGCAAGCTTTCGCCCGACAACGTGAAGGCCGAGCCGCTGCAGTCGCTCGATGAAAAGGCGTTCCGCTGGGCAATGAACGAAGACGCGATGGCAACCGAGAAGCTCTCGGAAGGCATCCGTCTGTTCGCCAAGGATCTGGTAACGCTGCGCGAAATGGTCCGCAAGGAACTGACGCTGGCTGCCGCCTGATAACAAAAAGGGGAACCATCCCGATCCCCTTTGCGTTTAAGATACAGAAATCTCCAGTCACTTTAAACGCGATCGGTCCCTGCCGGTCGCGTTTTTTTGTGCTTCTCAGATGGTTCCCTGACCCGTCGCCACTTCGGAAATGCGCCTTGCCGCATCGCGGATCAGTACCTCGCAGGCCTCGCGCGTCGGGGCCTTGCCGCCAAGCGGGGTGATATAGGGGCAGGTGATGACGGCAAGTGCGGTACCATCAAGTGTAAGCACCGGGGCGGAAATATTGCGCACGCCTGCGGTCTGCATGCTGTCCATGGATTCGAAGCCATTCCTGCGAATTTCCGCCAGCCGCTCCTCAAGGTCTGAAGGCTCGGTTTCCCCGCCACCGCGCACCTGCTCTGTGATCATTATCTTGCGCTGTACCTCGTTCTGGAAGGCCAGCAGCACATGGCCGGAACCGGTCTGGAAGAGGCTCATCTGCGCGCCCACCCGCATGGACATCGCCCAATAGGTGGAGGACTCCTGTTGGGCGATGACGACAACACTGCCGCGGTCGTAAACTGCCAGATGACAGGCCTGCTCGGCGCTTGCGGAAAAATCGCGCATCACCGGGGCTGCGAAAGAGACCAGCCGGCGCACCGGCGCGTGAAAATGTGCGAGCCCGAACATTTTCAGCGTCAGCGAAAACCGGTCACCCTCCAGCCGCTGTACGTAACCACGGCGCACCAGCCGGTCCAGCATGCGGTAAAGCTCGTTCGGGGTTTTGCCTATGGCCTTGGCAATCTCGATTTGCGTCAGCCCGCCATCCGTGCGGGCGAGAAGCTCCAGAATGTCCAGACCCTTGTCGAGGGCGGGGGCGCGATATCTTTCGCTGTCGTCTTCGGTCATCTTGCCTCGGTGACGTTTTGCAGGATTGCCTGGCGGGAAATGCACTTTTTAAATACCGTTGCCGCACGCTGCCCTTTTGCGCAAGCCTGCTTGACGTTACATGAATACCGCGTTTACATATGAATTGTCGATCCATATTTGAGATCAATGAAATTCACTGGCGAAATTCAGCGGCTCGGCCCCAGCGGGCGGGTGCGCCGTAGCGGGAGGCTATTCATGGTGCAGGATTTTAACGGGCGGACAGTGGTGATCACCGCAGCCGGCCAGGGTATCGGCCGTGCGACGGCGGAGCGATTCATATCGCTCGGCGCGCGCGTCATCGCCACTGATATCAACGAGCAGGCGCTCTCGACCCTGAAAGGTGCGGAAACGCGGGTTCTGAACGTGCTGGATGGCGATGGTGTGAAGGCTTTTGCTGCCGATATCGGCCATGCGGATGTTCTGTTCAACTGCGCCGGTTTCGTTCATTCCGGCACCATTCTCGATTGCGAGGAAAAGGACTGGGATTTCTCCTTCGATCTCAATGCCAAGGCCATGTACCGCACGTGCCGCGCCTTCCTGCCAGGCATGCTGGAAAAGGGTAAGGGCGCAATCGTCAACATGTCCTCCGTCGCATCCAGCGTGAAGGGCGTGCCGAACCGTTTCGCCTACACCGCCTCCAAGGCGGCGGTTGTCGGTCTGACCAAGGCAATTGCTGCTGATTTCGTCACCAAGGGTATTCGCTGCAACGCCATTTGCCCAGGCACAGTGGATAGCCCGTCCTTGCACGACCGCCTGCGCGCCACCGGCAATTACGAACAGGCCCTGGCCGACTTCATTGCCCGCCAGCCTATGGGCCGCATTGCCACGCCGGAAGAAATCGCCGCACTCGTCACCTATCTCGCTTCGGACGAGGCAGGTTTCACCACTGGCCAGATCCATGTGATCGACGGTGGCTGGACAGGCTGATAATTCTATACGGGAGAGAGGAGAAGGCGACCGGCCCAAAAGCCGGTCGCCTTTTTTATTACGCCACCACGCTTCCAGCGATCAGTGCAAGCACGAGGAAGACCAGGAAGATCACGACGGCGATGAAGAACAGGATACGGGCAATGCCCGACGCCGCTGCCGAAATGCCGGTAAAGCCGAATACGCCCGCGATCAACGAAATAACAAAGAAAATAAGAGCCCATTTCAGCATGGAGCTTCCCCTTTCGCTTAATTTTCATGAGTTTGCCGCTTGAGGGCAAGCTCATGAAAATGACGCGCAAAAGGGGAAAATGTTCCACGCGCCCGCAAAAATCGTTCTTTTACACCACCGTTTCATTGGCGGCGTCGATCCGGCGGGCCTTGAGGCTGGTGCGAATGAATGTCGCGACGAATGCCAGGCTCATGAACAGTACAATGGTCGGGGCTGGCGCGCTGTCGATCAGGAAGCTTAGCCATATTCCTGCAAGCGAAGAGAGAACCGCAACCGAGATGGCGACCAGGAGCATTGCGGAAAAGCGCCGCGCCAGCAGGAAGGCGATGGCGCCGGGGGTGACCAGCATTGCGACGGAGAGGATGATACCCACAGCCTTCAGCGCGCCGACCACGGCAAGCGACAAAACCATCAGCAGACCGTAATGCAGGATGCGAACGGGCAGGCCGATTGCCTTGGCATGCTGCGGATCGAAGGCATTGACCAGCAGGTCTTTGCGCAGCACCCCGAGAAACAGGGTGGCAAAAAGCGCGATCAGCCCGGTCTCCAGCATGTCTGAAGGCGCAATGCCCAGCATGTCGCCGAAGAGGATGTGATCCAGATGCATGTCGCTCTGCACCTTCACGTAAAGCACCAGCCCCAGCCCGAACATGCCGGAAAAGACGATGCCGAGCACAGTGTCTTCCTTGATGCGGCTGTTTTCCTTGATGAAACCGGTTCCGAGAGCGCAGATCATACCGGCGGTGAAGGCGCCGATGGAAAGGGGAATTCCGACAATGTAGGCAATCACCACGCCGGGCAGCACGGCGTGCGAAACCGCGTCCCCCATCAGCGACCAGCCCTTCAGCACCAGAAAACACGAGAGCATGGCCATCGGCACGGCAATCATCAGGGTGATGATGAAGGCATATTGCATGAAGGGCAGCTGAAACGGCAGGATGGCGAGTTCGAGATATTCGCTCATTGCGCTTCTCCCAGTGCCTTGCGGGCTTTGGCGCGCGACGCGAGCAGCCCGTGTTTGGGTGCAAACACGAAAGCGGAAAGGAAGATCGCTGTTTGCAACACGACGATAACGCCGCCGGTGGCGCCGTCGAGGAAGTAGCTGAGATAAGCGCCGACGAAGCTGGTGGTCGCGCCGATCACAAGGCTCATCAGGATCAACCGCTCGAAACGGTCGGTCAGAAGATAGGCGGTCGCGCCTGGGGTCACCACCATGGCAACGACAAGGAAGGCGCCGACGGTTTGAAGGGCTGCAACCGTGGAGGCGGCAAGCAGGGTGAAGAAGATCACTTTCAGCACTTCCGGTTTCAGCCCCACTGTGCGCGCATGGTTCTCATCGAAGAACACCACCATGAAGTCGCGCCATTTCAGCGCCAGTACGATGAGGCTGATGCCGCCGATCAGGGCAAGCTGGATCGTGTCTTCGGTGGTAATTGCCAGAATATTGCCAAGCACGATGGTCTGGATATTGATCGAGGTGGGCGACAGCGACACCATGAACAGCCCCAGCCCGAAGAACGAGGTGAAGATCAGGCCGATGATTGCGTCTTCCTTGAGCCGGGTTTTCTGATTGAGGAACAGCATCGAGCCAGCCGCAAGCCCGCCGGAAAGAAAGGCGCCGAGCGAAAAGGGCAGCCCCAGCATATAAGCGCCCGCAACGCCGGGAACGATGGCGTGCGAGAGCGCGTCGCCGATCAGCGACCAGCCCTTTAGCATAAGATAAGCGGAAAGAAAGCCGCAGACGCCGCCCACAAGTGCGCTGACCCAGATGGCGTTCAGCATGTAGCCATAGGTGAAAGGCTCAAGAAGGCTGTTTATCATCGGCTTTTTCCTTCGGAGCCTGCGGATCGTGTCCGTTCTGGCCGTTCTTTCCGTAGATCACGAAAGGCCGCTCATCGTCGGTAATCACCTTCACCCGGCGCGGATCGGCATCATCATGCAGTTCGGCCCCGCCGAGAACGAAGTGGCGCAAGCTGCCGCCAAAGGCTTTTTGCAGGTTCTCTTCGTTAAAGGTGTCCGCTGTTTTGCCCGACGCGAGAACGGTGCCCTTGACGAAGACGGCGCGATCGCAGAATTCCGGTACGCTACCGAGATTATGGGTGGAAACCAGCATGACGCGGCCCTCCTCACGCAGTGCCTTCAACAGCGCGACGATCTGTTCTTCCGTCGTCACGTCGACGCCGGTGAAGGGTTCATCCAGCAGGATAACCTGACCTTCCTGCGCCAGCGCGCGGGCCAGAAACACCCGCTTCTTCTGTCCGCCGGAAAGCTCGCCGATCTGCCGCTTGCGATAATCAAGCATATTGACGCGCGTCAGCGCTCTCTCGACCATCTCGTGATCGTGTTTCGACGGAATACGGAAGAAGTTCATGTGGCCATAACGGCCCATCATCACCACATCCTCAACCAGTACGGGAAAACTCCAGTCCACCTCTTCAGCTTGCGGCACATAGGCGACGAGGTTTTTTCTGAGTGCATCCTTCACGGGTAGGTCGAAAATAGAGACGGAACCGGCGGCCAGCGGCACAAAACCCATGATTGCCTTGAAAATCGTGGACTTGCCGGCGCCGTTGACGCCGACAAGTGCAGTGATCGTACCGCGTGGAATGGAAAAGCTGGCATTTCTTAATGCGGTGTGGCCGTTGCGATAGGTCACTGTCGCATTTTGAACCGTCAGGCCGCCGCCGCTTTTTTTGCTGCCCATTCTCATGAAGACAGTCCTTTGGCGATGGTGCTGCTCGTCACGCGCAGCAGGTCGAGATAGGTCGGAACAGGGCCGTCGGCCTCGCTCAGCGAATCCACGTAGAGTATGCCGCCATAGGCCGCTCCGGTTTCCTTGGCCACCTGCCGGGCGGGATCGGCGGAAACCGTGCTTTCGCTGAAGATGACCTGAATATTATGTTCGCGCATGGCGTCGATCACGCCGCGCACCTGTTGCGGCGTACCCTGGCTGTCGGCATTGACCGGCCACAGGAACAGTTCCTTCAGCCCGAAATCCCGGGCGAGATAGGAGAACGCCCCTTCGCTCGTTACCAACCATCGCTTGTTCTCAGGAAGCGCGGAAAGCTCATCGCGGATGGGCTGCACGGTGGCACGGATCTTGTCGGAATAGGCCTTGGCATTGGCGGCGTAAATCTCGGCGTGGGCGGGATCTATTCCAGCGAGTCCCTTGCGGATATTTTCCACATAGATCAAGGCGTTATCGGGTGACATCCAGGCGTGCGGGTTGGGTTTCCCCTGATACGCCCCGCCATTGATCGCCATCGGTTCGATGCCGTCGCTGACAGTCACATCAGGCACGCCTGAAAGATTGGCCAGAAACTTCTCAAACCACAATTCCAGATTGAGGCCGTTGCGCAGCACCAGATCGGCCTTGCGGGCCTTGAGAATGTCGCGAGGCGTCGGCTGGTAGTTGTGAATTTCAGCGCCTGGCTTGGTGATGCTCTCAACCTCTGCCGCATCGCCCGCCACATTGCGCGCCATATCGGCAATGATCGTGAAGGTGGTCACCACCTTCGGTTTTTCCTGCGCGACAGCCGCAGCAGGCAGGAAAAGCGAAAAAGCAAAAAGGGCATGGCGGATTTTATGAAGATTCACGTCTGTCACCGATTTTTGTTGCGATCAACTCGCAACACCATCCGTCATGGAAACACACTTGTCAACGCTATTGCAAATCATTCGCAATTTAGCGGATTTCAAAAATGTCTGAAAATGGTGCGCTTTTGCCCGCACGGCGCCGGGGGGATTAAACTTTTTTCAATGAGAAAGCGGCACTATCGCAAGGCTCGGACAACGAGGTCCCGAGCTTATCCCGCGTGTGTTCCTCATCCTTCGAGCCACGTTCCGGGGTGAGGGCGATAGGCGGGGTACTGAATGTCAGGATTTTGCGCGTGAAGGCTGTATTCGGACGAATGCGGTTTTCGCGCAAACTCGTTATGATCGGAGGCGGGATCCTGCTTTTGGCGGGTGCGACCGGTTCTGCTGCCGTGTTTATCGGCAGCGAGCGGCTGCTCGGGTCCACCTATGCCTCCGCCAACGGGCTTTCCTGCGACGCAGTCCAGACAGTCAACATCCGCAAGAACGGTTCCCTGTGGGTCCGCAAATTCATTCGTACTGACGGCGGCAACGGCACGGACCGGTTGAAAACGGCGCTGCGTGTCGCCAGGGCAGTTTACGACAAACAGAAGCCCGATCTGGTCCAGGTTTCCGTGCTGGATAAAAACGGCCCGCAATTGCGCTCGGAAATGCGCGGCCGCGCCATCGCGGCCCAGGTGGTCTTCATTGCCGACCCGGCGAAAATTCCCGAAGGCGCCGATGCCCAGCGTTATTCCGCCTTTTATTACGATGGTGCATCAAACGGCAGCGGCCAGTTTTACGGGCTGCGCATCGATCTGCCGCTGGAAGATGCCGAAGCAATGGCCGCAAGCCTGAGCGATGCCGCCGACTGCGCAACCCCCGCTTCGGACGCCGCACCCGAAGGGCACGGCGGAAAAGCCGCAAAAGGCGCGGGCGGACACGGCGAAACCAAGGGCGAAGGCGGCGGCGGCCACGACGCTGCGCCGGCGCAAACGCATGAGGGCGGACCCGGTGCGGAAGCCCACGGCGAACCCGTAGCCGACGAAGAACTTCTGACCTCGACCCCGGAAGCCGATGGCAGCAGCATCTTCAGCATCAGCTATCTGAAATCACTGATCTTCGGAAAAGGCACTACGACCGCGCAGGCGGCGGAAGAGAAGCTGGCCGAGAGCGCGCCTGCGGAAGAGCCGGCTGCGGGGAAGACGGGGCATTAGGAGCATGCCGTTTCCCCTAAGCGTTTTGGTCAGGTGTCCGGCCCGATACGCAAGCGGCCGGCCGGATTTGGAAATTTCTTGCGCTTGTTGACAATCTCCGGCGAGAAGCTTTGCGATAGAGCGGCAAAGGCGGCAATTCGAGCAATCAGTTTTTCCCGCTCAGCCTTCGTCACGTTTTTGTAGCTGTCGACCCTGTCGATGTAACCCGTCAGCCATTCTTCGTATTTGCCCTCGCTCCACAGGCGCTGCGTCGCAAACACCGTGTCTTCCAGCCGATCATAGGCAACAAGCGTTCGTCGCCAGCGATGCTCGTCAAAATCCAGCGCGCCATTTGCGAAGAGCGATCCGACCTCAAGGCCGTAACTCATGAGCTTCGCCGATCGCTCCGGTGGCATGGTAAGGTTTAGCCCGCCTTCCTCTTTGGAGAGAAAGACACGGGCAATGCGCTCTCTCTGGCCTGGCATGGTGGCAAGGGATTGATCTTGCCAGTCCTTCGCCGAACTGAGAATGCTGCCCAGGAAACCGCTCATCTTTTCCATCTTGTGAACGGGCACGCCTATCCCTTCGCCCGCCGCCTGCGGAATCGTGACGCGCTTGCTGCTGCTGGCGATGGATTTCGGCAGTTCATCGAGGCTGAGTGCGAAAGTGGGACGCGACGGAAGCAGGGCGTCGAAAAGGTGAATGGGAAAGTTGCTGCTGATCCCGCCATCGGAGAACCAGATTTTCGCCTTCATGACGGGCCGCGCTTCACCACTGATACGCTGCACAATATCCAGCGTGCCGCGATCATTGGTATAGGCCGGAATAGCCTTGAACAGCACCGGGAAACTCAGGCTCATGCGCGTGGCGATAATGACCGGTAACTGGGTAGGCTCCGGAAATGCCTTGAGTTCGGGAAACGGGCCGCCTGGTGTTGCGACCTGCTTCAGCCAGTTCATCACGGCAGCCGGAAACAGTTGGCTCCATTCCTTCGGGTCGTAAGCCACCATGAGATTCGTGGTCGGAAGCGTGTGCGGCCGCCGCATCGACAGGTTCGTCGTAACCATCTTCAGGTTTATACTTTTTTTCGGGTCGTCGCTGGCGAGGTGGCCAAAGGTCAGCGGCGGCGCTGTCGCGGCTTCGTTACCAAAAGCGATGTCCTGGATCGACGAATGAAGCCATTCCGTCAGGCCCGGACCATCCGCATCTGAAACCGTTAGTCCCGAACAGAAACCGAACCCCTCCTGCGGTAACCGATAGAAAACCAGCCACAGGATTTGACTAAGGATTCCAATCAACAGCCCCACCAGCCCGCCGAGAATTGACCCGGCGTAGCCTCCGCCTGTGGCCCACAACAGGCTGGCGCCGATGGCTATGCCGGCTATCGAGGCCAGCGGGAAAGCCATGGGGAGCCCCAGGATCTTGCCTGGCCAACCGCCGGCCTGCGCCCACAGCAGGTAACGCATCAGCGGGCGAAAACGGCGTTCCGGCTGGAAAAGCTTGCCCAGAATATTGGGTATCGTATCGCAATGGGCCTGCAAGCGGACGAAGCCATCCGGATCGTCCCTCACGGTACGGGAATATTCAGCCGCAGCCGCAAAGGCGGCGGCAATCGCACCGGCTGACGTGCCGCCTATCGAGCGGAAGCGGTATCGGCGCGCCAGTTCCAAAACGGCATAGGGATAAACGACGCCGGAGGTGATGCCGCCCTTCATCACCACGTCGCATTCCTTTTCCGGTGTTGCGAACATATCGGGCCGGTACTTGGGAAGCTCATTCTCGGGCATGCGTATCTCCCCGACAGCCCCGTTAGCGGAAAGCCGTCAAACACAATTCGAAATGATGGGGAATGGGTATCACAAGTTGAGGCGGTATCGCCAGTATATTCTACTAAGGGTTAAGTGAATCTATGCGATCCGCAGGCCGGGGAACCGGATAACTACTTCGGTGCGTCTTCGTCTCAAGTGGAAAACCGGCAAGGGGATTAAGTGCAATCACGCCACACACTCTGACGTCATCCACGGGCTTGTCCCGAGGATCTGCAACGGACTAACCTTATTGGACGTGATTAGATCCTCGACACAGGGCCGAGGATGACGTTGAGAAATACGCACCCTTCGCTGCCACCAACTTCAATGTCATGCCCAGTGTCCCATCGTTTAAACTGGATAGAAGTTGGACAAGGTGGAGCATGGCGAAAAATCGGCCGCCGAAGCGGCCGTGGGGCCGCCTCGGGTTTCGTCCGATCAGTCCGCCTTGTTGCGGCGGGCCGGGAAGAGGATGACGTCGCGGATCGAGGGGGCGTTGGTCAGGAGCATGATCAGGCGATCGACACCGATGCCGAGGCCGCCGGCGGGTGGCATGCCCTGATCGATGGCGTCGAGGAATTCGTCATCCAGCTGCTTGTCCTTTTCACCGCGGGCATGGGCCTGCTCAAGCTGCTCCACCATGCGGCGGCGCTGCTCTTCGGGATCGTTGAGTTCGGAGAAGGCATTGCCCACTTCCCAGGCGTTGCAATAGCTCTCAAAACGCTCCACGAGGCGCGGTTCGCCCGGCACTTCCTTGGCGAAGGGCGAGATATCCTTCGGGAAATGCGTGACGTGGCTCGGCTGGATAAGCGTACCTTCGACCTTCTCTTCGAAGATGAAGGCAAGGCATTCGCCCCAGGTCCAGTCCTTCTCGACGGCGAAACCGGCAGCCTTGGCGGCGGCGCGGGCTTCCTCGTCAGTCTTGATCGCAAGGAAGTCGATGCCGGTCGCTTCCTTCACCGCATCAGGCATGGGCACGCGCTTGAACGGTCCCTTGAAGGAAATTGTCTGGCCCTGGAATTCCACCTCGGTCGTGCCGTGCAGGGCAATCGCCAGCGTCTCGAACAGACGCTCTACGAGACCCATGATGTCTTCGTAGTCGGCATAGGCCCAATAGCACTCCATCATGGTGAATTCAGGATTGTGCCTTGTGGAAACGCCTTCGTTGCGGAAGTTGCGGTTGATTTCAAAGACCTTGTCGGAAAGGCCTGATACCAGCGTGCGCTTCAGGAACAGTTCCGGCGCGATGCGCAGATACATGTCCATCTTCAGCGTATTGTGGAAGGTCTTGAACGGATCAGCCGTCGCACCGCCATAAACTGTCTGCAGCATCGGCGTTTCCACTTCGAGGAAGCCTTCGGCCTCCATGAAGCGACGGATGCCGGACAGGATCTTGGAGCGCTGCAGGAAGCGCAGCTTGGAGTCCTCGTTCGCCAGAATATCGAGATGGCGCTTGCGGTAACGCAGCTCGATATCGGAGACACCGTGCCATTTTTCCGGCATCGGCAGCAGCGACTTGGTGAGCATGGTGATTTCTTCGGCGTTGATCGTCAGCTCGCCGCGCTTGGTGCGGCGCACCTTGCCGGTTACGCCGATGATGTCGCCAATGTCGATCATAGGCAGCAGATTGCGCGCCGTTTCCGGCGTCGTGTCTTTGTGAGAGAAGATCTGCACCTTGCCCGAGGCGTCATGGATATCCATGAACATGCCGGAATTGCGCGACGAATAAACGCGGCCCGCCACCGTTACCGTGTCGCCGGTTTCCGTGTCCGGTTCGATATCGGCATATTTTTCCGCCAGCTCCGCATTGGTCAGCGTGCGATGGAAATGCGCCGGATAGACATCGCCGATCTGCTCGCGCAGCAGCGCAAGTTTCTGGCGGCGCACTTCGGTGGCGTCGGAGGAAAGGGCGGTGGTTTCGGTTGTCTTGTCGTTCATTGTTCAATCCTGTTGCGGCGTTGCCGCGGCGACAATTGCCTCCCGTATCCCTCATTCCTGTGCTTGTCACAGGAATCCAGTGCGCCCAAGTCCTTGGCGCGGGAGACCTCAATTCATTCTTTCACGGCGCCGACGCGCCGTGGCTGGATTCCTGTGACAAGCGCAGGAATGAGGGGTGGATTTAAAACCCGCCCCGGCAGGCATCAAGCACCGCTGCCAACCATCGTGGCCACAACGGCAATAGCGACCTTCAGGCGCTGGCGCACCACGGAGCGGCCGAGCAGCGCCATCGAGTCAAACAGCGGCAGCGAGCGCGAGGAACCGGAGACGGCGACGAAGAGCGGCGGCGTGACGACGCGCAGTTTCTTGCCCGTGCGTTCGGCAATGTCGCGCAGCTCGGCCTCGATGGCCTCAACGTTCCAATCAGGCATTTTTTCCAGATCGGTGGCAACCGTGGTGAGGATTTCGTGGATTTCCTCGGGCTTGCTTTTGAGACCGGCAAAGGAGGCGGGCGTCAGGCCAACGTCGCTCGAAAGCAGGAAGCCGGCAAGGTTTGGCAATTCGCCGAGCTTGGAAATGCGGCTCTGGGCAAGCTTCAGGCCTTCGGTCAGGCGGGAATTTTCCATCGCCCATTCCAGCGTGCGAGCAATGAAGTCCTCAGGCGTGAGCTTTTCGCGCAGCCAGCGGCCGTTCAGCCAGTCCAGCTTCTGGATATCGAAGATGGCGCCGGCCTTGGAAAGTGCTTCCGGATCGAACTTCGCGGCCAGCTCTTCCATGGTCAGCAGCTCTTCGCCTTCGGCGATCTGGATGAAGAACAGGCCGAGGAAGTTCATCAGCGCTTCCGGCAGGTAGCCGAGCGCGGAATAATAGGAGATCGACGTCGGGTTCTTGCGCTTGGAAAGCTTCGACTTGTCGGCGTTGCGCATCAGCGAAAGATGCATGAACGTCGGCTGGTCCCAGCCGAAATAACGGTAAAGCAGGATGTGCTTGGGCACTGAAGCCAGCCACTCTTCGCCGCGCGCCACATGGGTGATCTTCATCAGATGGTCGTCGATGACGTTTGCCATGTGATAGGTCGGCATGCCGTCGGCCTTGATCAGCACCTGCATGTCAACCGAATCCCAGGGGATCGAGACATCGCCGTAAACGCCGTCATGGAAATCGCACGAACCTTCGGTCGGGATTTTCATGCGCACGACGTTGGCTTCGCCGGCGGCGACGCGGGTGGTCACTTCTTCAGCCTTCAGGTGGAGGCAGAGACCGTCATATTTTGGCGGCTTGCCAGCGGCGCGCTGCGCTTCGCGCATCTGCTCAAGCCGCTCGGGCGTGCAGAAACAGCGGAAGGCATGGCCTTTTTCCAGCAATTCTTCGGCATAGGGCCAGTACATCAGCTTGCGCTCGGACTGGCGGTAGGGACCGTAGGGGCCACCGACGTCAGGGCCTTCCGACCAGGTGAGGCCGGTCCAGCGCAGCGCCTCCAGAACCTTCTGCTCATATTCCAGCGTCGAGCGGGTGGCGTCGGTATCCTCGATGCGCAGGATGAACTCGCCGCCGTGTTTCTTGGCGAAGAGATAGTTGAACAGCGCGATGTAAGCGGTGCCGACATGCGGCTCGCCGGTGGGGGAAGGTGCGATGCGGACGCGAACGCCGGAAGTGGTCATGAAATTCACTCGTCGTGACGGGGTGGTGACATCGGGGCGGCTTCACCCTTCTATCACGAAGTTTTCGTTTGAATGCGGCGGGAAAGGGTGCGGAAAGGCGTGTTGAACGCACTTTTGCATATTTCCGTTCGGCATCGGCTTAGGCCATATTATGCCGCAGGCGTCAAGGAAATATGGCGCTTGCGCTGTCTTCGCCCGGACGTAAACCGCCCCTAATTCACCGGCCAGACATAAAGCAGCATCGGAATGCTGGCAATGACGATCATGATCGACAGCGGCAGTCCAAGGCGCGGATAATCGCTGAACCGATAACCGCCCGGACCCATGACCAACGTGTTGCACTGGTGGCCGATGGGCGTGAGGAAATCGCAGCCGGCGCCGATCGCCACCGCCATCAGAAAGGCCTCCGGCCGAAAGCCGAGCGTGGTGGCGAAACCGGCGGCGATGGGTGCCATGACCAACACGGTTGCAGCATTGTTGAGGAAGGGCGTTACCGCCATGGCGGTCAACAGGATCATGCCGAGTGCTGCGAAGGGCGGCAGTCCTTGTGCGGCATGGCCGAGCCAGGCGGCGATCAGCTCGCTGGCGCCGCTGGTGCGCAGACTGTCGCTGACGGGAATGAGGGCGGCGAGCATGACGAGGATCGGCCCGTCGATCGATTTATAGACTTCGGTGAGCGGTATCGCGCCGACGACGATCATCAGGAAGGCGGCGGCGAAAAAGGCGACGGATACCGGCACCAGCCCGCTGCCGGCGGCAATCATTGCCGCGGCAAGCACGATGACGGGCAAAAGCGCGCGGCGCTGCACCCCAAGCAGGATTTCCCGCTGCGCCAGGGGCAGCAGCGAAAATTCCTGCAATACCTGTGGCAGGTTCTTGCGGCTGCCCTGCAGGAGAATGACGTCGCCCGCCTGCAATGTCAGGTCGGAGAGCCGCTGGCTTACGCGCTGGCCGCGACGGCTCACTGCAATCAGATTGACGCCGCGGGTGTAGGACAGCGCCAGTTCGCGCGCGGAAATCCCGTTGAGAACGGATTCGTTGCTGATAACCGCTTCCATGGAAATAAGGTCAGCGGTCTTCTGGCCGTTCTCGGTGAGCGGCTTGCCTGACAGCAGCAGCTTGGCCTGCGAGACGATGCGGTCGAGGCCCTCCGGGTTGCCTTCGAGAAGAATGGTGTCGCCCGGCTTCAGATTGACATCGGGGAAGGGGGAGATACGCCGGGGCCCGCGCAGGATCGTGCTGGCGATTACGTCGCCATCCGCCTGTTTCAACAGCTCCCGCAGCGGCTTGTCGGCGTAGGTGCTGTCGGCGGGAAGCGTCGCTTCGGCGGTATAGGCCGACTGGTCCAGAATATCCTCCATCGATGCCTGCTGGCGGTTGCGCACCGGCAGCAGGCGGTAACCGAAGGTCAGGAAGATGATGCCGATCACGGTCAGCCCGGCACCGACCGGGGTGAAATCGAACATCGAGAAGCTCTGCCCGGTCATTTCCTCACGCAGCCTGGAAACGACGATGTTGGGCGAGGTGCCGATCTGCGTCATAAGCCCGCCCAGAAGGGCGGCGAAGGCCATGGGCATCAGATAATAGGAAACAGGGCTGCCGGATTTGCGGGCGAACTGGAAAGCAACCGGCATCATGATGGCAAGCGCGCCGATGTTCTTGATGAAGGCCGACATGATGGCGACGACGATCATCAGAAAGGCCAGTTGCAGGGTTTTGGAGTGCATCTCCGGGAAATATTTCTTGATCGTCATATCGACGACCCCTGAACGCGCCACGGCCGAACTGACGATCAGCGCGCTGGCGACGATGATGACGATATCGTCCGAGAAACCGGAGAACGCTTTGTCGAAAGGCACGACCCCAACCGCCACCGCCACCAGCAACGCGCTGCACGCGACCACATCATAGCGGAACCTGTCCCATATGAACGCGACCATCATGCCGGCGATCACGGTAAAGGCGAGGATCTGGTCGGTCGTCATGCTTGCTTATGCTTTCGAAGGAGAGACGGCGGGACGGACTCTTCCGGTAGGGATGTCGAAGAACGCGAGGCGGGGCATGCGGTTCCGACTGGCCGGCGCGTTCCACACGTTCGCGTCATACCGGCCTTGAGCCGGTATCAGCCGCCGCGCGTCGGCGCGGCGGAAAGTGTTCAGCCCAAGGGCTTGGGCTGAAGGGATGCCGGATCAAGTCCGGCATGACGGGTCGGGGCAATCAGTGCGGTTTGGCCGCCTGTGCTTTCTTGCGCTGTCTGGCGTTACGCGCCAGCATGTTGAGCAGTTCCACCAGCGCCGAAAACGCCATGGCGGCATAGACGTAGCCCTTGGGAACATGGAAGCCCATGCCTTCGGCGATCAGGGTCGTGCCGATCATCATCAGGAAGGCGAGTGCCAGCATGACGATTGTCGGGTTGCGCTCGATGAAGTTGGCGAGCGGCGTTGCGGCGAGCAGCATCACGGCAACGGCAAAGATCACGGCCACGATCATGATCGGCAGATGCGGTGTCATGCCAACGGCGGTGATGATGCTGTCCACAGAGAACACGAGGTCGAGCAGCAGGATTTGGCCGATGGCGGCGCCGAAATTCATCGCAACCGGGCCGCCCACCATGTCTTCCTTGTGATCTTCAGGATCGACATTGTGGTGGATTTCCTTGGTGGCCTTCCACATCAGGAAGAGACCGCCGGCGATGAGGATCATGTCCTTCCACGAGAAGGCATGGCCGAAGATTTCGAAGACCGGCGTGGTGAGCTGCACGATCCAGGCCACAGTGCCGAGAAGGCCGAGGCGCATGATCAAGGCAAGCCCGATGCCGATCTTGCGGGCTTTTTCGCGCTGTTCAGGCGGAAGCTTGTTGGTGAGGATCGAGATGAAGATCAGGTTGTCGATGCCAAGCACGACCTCCATGACGATCAGGGTGACCAGCGCCACCCAGGCAGCGGGGTCGGACAGAAGAGGGAGAACGGACTCCATCAGGGAATTTTTCCTTTCAGCAACAAGGCCACCCGAAACATTCGGTTCGTGGAATTTATAGCGCAATACGCGAGAAACAAGGAGACCGCGCCTGTGATAGGCAAGATTTCATCGAAATTTCGCGCAAACCGCGTATCAGGCCCCGTGCCGTTGCCGGTCCAGTCGCCCGTTGCTGAATGATTTCAGGCCTTGTCGGTTCCGTAAGCCGCCATGAACACCATGATGGCGCTGTCGATCACCCGGTCCAGCTCCTCTTCGGGAACCGGGCCTTCGAGTTCTCCGAACAGGCGCAGCTTGAAGAAAGTGCCCGTGGAAAGCTCGATATATTGCCGGGCGGCAAGTTCGACGTCATCGACCTTGAGATGGCCGAGCGAGACCTGATGCTCGATGAAATCCTGAAGAACGGTGCGCACGTTGTTGGGTGCTGCGATGAAGAAACGCTGCGCCAGCTTCGGCATGCGGTCGATGACGCCGATCACCGAGCGCATGGCCGGTATCATTTCGGAGCAGATCATCTTGTTGGCGAAGGCCTTGCCGAACTGTCTCAGGCCGTCGCGCACCTCTTCGGTGCCGGCCAGAATGTTGCGCATGGAGGTCGCGAATTCCTGGCGGTGATGATCGACAAGGGCGGCGAACAGGTCTTCCTTGTTGGAGAAATAGACATAGATCGTTCCCTTGGAAACGCCGGCTTCCCGCGTGATGTCGTTCATGCTGGCGGCATCGAAGCCCTTGCGCTTGAACACGCGCCAGGCGCCGGCAACAATCTGCTCACGCTTGGCCGGGTCTTCGCCCGCAGCAAAACGCCCGGCGGGGTTTCCCGGACAGCCCGTTTCGGTTTCCGTCTCCATATCCATGTCTTCACCTGCCATCGTTACCGGTTCCTAGCACTGCAATGGCGTAAAAAAAATTAACCGAACGTCGAACCAATCAGTTCGATTACACTTGATATGTGTCAGGAAAGGGATTATGTCAATCGAACCGAACGGTTCAGTTCGAAAAACTTTCTTCAATTTATCACGGTACAATCTCATGTCGGCCCAGA
The DNA here is from genome assembly GCF_059429395.1 of Agrobacterium sp. K11. NCBI lineage: Bacteria > Pseudomonadati > Pseudomonadota > Alphaproteobacteria > Hyphomicrobiales > Rhizobiaceae > Agrobacterium > Agrobacterium sp. K11. The sequence goes on from NZ_JCAHRB010000008.1 coordinate 278,792, forward strand.
AGAATAGCGCGGTTCGCGCCGTCAACGATGCGGAAGAGGCGGACGTTTCCGCCAAGGCTGAGACCTCTCCGGCAAAGCCGGTGGAGGCCCCGCCGCAACAGCCGCCACAGACAATCGCCGCACCGAAGAAGAAGAAGCGTTCGCCGCTTCTGCCGATCTTTGCGATCGCCCTTCTCGCCGGCGCCGGCTGGTACGGTTATAACTGGTGGATCGACGGTCGCTTCATGGTTTCGACGGACGACGCCTACATTCAGGGTGATATCGCGGTCATCGCGCCCAAGGTTTCGGGTTACATCGCCAAGGTGAACGTTGTCGAAAACCAGGAAGTCAAGGCGGGTGATCCGCTGGTCACTCTGGATGACGGCGACTATCGCATCGCGCTTGAACAGGCCGACGCGCAGATCCGCACCGAGGAACTGTCGCTGAAGCGCATCGACGCGCAGATCATCGGTGGCGAGGCAGCGCAGGAACAGGCCGTTGCCCAGAAGGGCGCTCTGGATGCGGCGCTTCGCGGTGCGGAAATCACCCAGAAGCGCGCCACCGAATTGCAGGCGAAGGATGTCGGCACCGTTGCCGCTTCCGACAGCGCGCAGGTCGCGCTCGATCAGGCCAGGGCGAATGTCGTAGCCGGCGAGGCGGCGATCTCGTCCGCGAAAGCCAATGTCGAGCTTCTTCGCGCCCAGCGCGAGGAAGCCGAAAGCACCATCCGTTCGCTGCAGCTTTCCAAGGACAAGGCGGCCCGCGATCTGGCCTTCACCGTGCTGAAAGCGCCTTATGACGGCGTTATCGGCAATCTGGCGGTGCAGACGGGCGATCTCGTTTCGGTCGGCAAGCGCCTTGCTTCGCTGGTGCCGTTGAACGAGCTTTATATCGACGCCAATTTCAAGGAAACGCAGCTGGCCCGCGTGGTGCCCGGTTCGAAGGTCCGCGTCCATGTGGATGCTTTCGACGACGAGACCATTGAGGGCACGGTCCAGTCGATCTCGCCCGGTTCCGGTTCGGTCTTCTCGATGCTGCCGCCGGAAAACGCCACGGGTAACTTCACCAAGGTCATCCAGCGCGTACCGGTGCGTATCGTCTTCTCAAAGGAAGACCTCGCCAAGCACAATCTGCGTGCGGGCCTGAGCGTCGTCGTCGATGTGGATACCCGCACGGCGCCGGAAAACACGAAAACGGCGCACGTTAACCCATAGGCCAACCAGGGCGTCGTTGAGGGCAAGATCATGGCGGCTACGGTTGTCGGCACAGGCGGGGTATCTGTCCCCGTCGATCCACCCATGGACAAGCGCAGGCTCATCGCGTTCTTCGCGATGGTCTTCGGCATGTTCATGTCCATTCTCGATATTCAGATCGTCTCCGCCTCGCTTGCGGAAATCCAGGCAGGTCTCGGGGCGGGCTCCGACGAGATCGCCTGGGTGCAGACATCCTATCTGATTGCAGAAGTCATCATGATCCCTCTGTCGGGCACGCTGGCGCGCATCCTGTCCACGCGCGTGCTGTTTGCCACCTGCGCCGCCGGCTTCACCCTGTCGAGCGCGCTCTGCGCCACTGCGACCAATATCGACCAGATGATCGTCTACCGGGCGATCCAGGGCTTTATCGGCGGCGGCATGATCCCGTCGGTCTTTGCGGCCGCCTTCACCATTTTCCCGCCCTCCAAGCGTTCGGTCGTCTCGCCGATCATCGGTCTCGTCGCCACGCTTGCGCCCACCATCGGTCCCACGGTCGGCGGTTATCTTTCCAATGCCTTCTCCTGGCACTGGCTGTTCCTCGTCAATATCATTCCCGGCATCATCGTCACCATCCTGACATGGAGCCTGATCGATTTCGACAAGCCTGAAACCTCGCTCTGGAAGAAGTTCGACTGGTGGGGGCTGATCTCCATGGCCGTCTTCCTCGGCTCTCTGGAATACGTGCTGGAAGAGGGCAACAACAAGGACTGGTTCAACGACGAGCATATCGTCATCGGTTCGGTGGCCATGGTCATCGGTGCGGTGGTGTTCTTCTGGCGTGCCTTCAAGGTGGACTTCCCCGTTGTGGACATCCGCGCCTTTGCGGACCGAAATTTCTCCATCGGCTCGCTGTTTTCCTTCGTGATGGGCATAGGGCTTTACGGGCTGACCTATCTCTACCCGCTCTATCTCGGTCGCGTGCGCGGTTACGATGCGCTGATGATCGGCGAGACCATGTTCGTTTCCGGTCTTGCCATGTTCTTCACCGCGCCGATTGCCGGCAAGGTGTCCACCAAGCTCGATCCGCGCATCATGATGGCCATCGGCTTCATCAGCTTCGGTTGCGGCACGTGGATCATGACGCATGTGACCACCGACTGGGATTTCTACGAGCTGCTGATTCCGCAGGTCCTGCGCGGTTTCGGACTGATGATGTGTATGGTGCCGATCAACAACATCGCGCTCGGCACGCTTCCGCCCGCGCGCATCCGCAATGCCTCGGGCCTGTTCAACCTCACCCGCAACCTCGGCGGCGCGGTTGGCCTTGCCGTCATCAACACCCTGCTGTCGCAGCGCACCGACGATCATTATGTGCGGCTGGCGGAACATGTCAGCTATTCCAATCCACAGGCGCTGGAGTGGCTGAACAATGTCGGCGCGAACTATGATTCCTACGGGCTGGACGGTGCTTCCGTCGCGATCAAGAAGCTGGTCGGCATGGTCTCGCAGCAGGCGTGGATACTCGCCTTTGCGGATGTGTTCTTCGCGCTGACGCTGCTGTTCGGCAGCCTGATCTTCATGACCGTGCTGATCCAGAAACCCAAGGCGGCGCCGCCACCAGACGCGGCGCACTGAACAAAATCCCCTCCCATCCACCGCAGAGCTGGGGCCGTCGGAAATGACGGCCCCTTTTTTGTGTGCTTCGCGATACTTTTCCCTCATGCCGTCCTTGAGCCGATATCCAGTAAGCCCAAGTCCTTGGCCCAGGGCTGAAATGACGGAAGTTGTTGGTCAGCCCTGATAATCTGCAGCCTGTTGATTTTATTGATGTGTCTAAATCCTTGGGAAAAGCCGAGGGATGATGCCGGGCAAAGGCGCGTGCCGGCAGTTCAGAGATGGAAATAAAGCGAAATCATCATCTTGCTGAAAATGTGAGGTACGTACATCATTTTTCGGTTTACGACGGCGGCAAAGCTGGATATTCAAATGGCACGGGAGGAAACATGAAGCCGACAGTTCACGATATCGCCGAGCGGGCGGGTGTCAGCCTTGCCACCATCGACCGGGTGCTGAACATGCGCCCCGGCGTTCACGCCGCTACTCGAGCGCGGGTAGAGGCGGCGATTGCCGAGCTTGGTTATGTGCGCGATATCGCCGCCGCCAATTTGGCCAAGGGTCGCAATTATTCACTGGTCTTCATCCTTCCCGGCAACGACAATTCCTTCATGGCGACGCTGCGAGCCGAAGTTCGTGCCGCAGCCGCCCGTGCCCATCTGGAGCGCACGGCGATCCGCGTTATCGAGGTGCCGCCTTTCAATGCCGAGGCACTGACGGAGGCGCTGGAAGTCGCGCGGCGGGAAAAGCCGTCGGGCGTCGCCTTCGTCGCCACCGATTCTGAGGATGTTGCCGAAGCCGCAGACCGGCTAGCCGAAGATGGCATCGCCACCGTCACGCTGGTTTCCGATCTCTCCGGTTCGCGCCGCGACCATTATGCTGGCGTCGACAACGTTGCGGCCGGGCGCACGGCGGCTAGCCTCATGGGGCGCTTCCTGTCCGGGCGCGGCGGCGATATTGCGGTCGTTGCCGGCTCCATGCTGGTGCGCGACCATCGCGAACGCCTAGACGGCTTCCGCTCCGTCATCGAAAGCGAATTTCCGGACCTGCGACTATTGCCGGTCCTCGAAGGCCGGGACGATCCCGTCACCGTCGAGGCGCTGGTCAACAAGGCGCTTGCGAGCGACGCGCTGTCCGGCATCTACAGTCTCGGCGCCGGTAATCGCGGCCTCATCCGGGCGCTCAGGGCGTCATCGGGCGAAAGGTCGCCATCCGTCATCGCCCATGAGCTCACCGAAAACACGGCCAATGCGCTGCGGGAAGGCGTGCTTGATGCCGTGCTCAACCAGGATGCAGGGCATGAGGTGCGCAGCGCCATTCGCGTGTTGAAAGCGCGCGCGGATGGTCTCGCTGTCATCGCCGCGCAGGAGCGTATCCGTATCGACATATTCCTCAGGGACAATCTGCCCTGAGGAGAGCATTTCCAGGAAAAGTGGCCGCCGGTTTTCCGTCCGGAAATGCGGTGACTCTTAAAACCGCTGAAGTGGCGCAAGGAGCGCCGGAATGGAGAATTACATGTATCTCGGTCTCGATCTTGGAACATCCGGTGTCAAAGCCCTGCTGATGGACGGCGATCAGAAGATCGTCGGCTCGGCCAACGGCTCGCTGGAGGTCTCGCGCCCGCATCACGGCTGGTCGGAACAGGACCCGGCGGACTGGATCGCCGCCACGAAAACCGCAGTCGAAGGTCTGAAGCAGAAGTTTGCGAAGGAACTCGCTGCCGTGAAAGGTATCGGCCTTTCCGGCCAGATGCATGGCGCGACGCTGATAGACGCGAGCGGCAATGTGCTGCGGCCGTGCATTCTGTGGAACGACACGCGCTCCTATGCCGAGGCTGCCGAACTCGATGCCGATCCGCGCTTCCGCAAGATCACCGGCAACATCGTATTCCCAGGCTTTACCGCACCGAAACTGGCTTGGGTCGCGAAGAACGAACCTGAAATCTTCGCAAAGGTGGCCAAGGTACTGCTGCCGAAGGATTACCTGCGACTGTGGCTGACGGGTGAATATATCTCGGAAATGTCGGATTCCGCCGGCACATCGTGGCTGGATACCGGTGCGCGCAAATGGTCTGCCGATCTTCTGGCGGCGACCGGCCTTGAAGAAAAACACATGCCGTCGCTGGTTGAAGGCACCGAGGAGGCAGGTGTGCTGCGTGCCGAGCTCGCCTCGCAATGGGGCATTGTGGGCAAGGCCGTGGTGGCCGGCGGTGCGGGTGACAATGCCGCTTCCGCCTGCGGCATGGGCACGGTGAAAGAGGGCCACGCGTTCGTTTCGCTCGGCACTTCCGGCGTGTTGTTTGCCGCCAACGCCTCCTATCTGCCGAAGCCGGAAAGCGCCGTACACGCGTTCTGCCACGCGCTTCCCAACACATGGCACCAGATGGGCGTCATCCTGTCCGCTACCGATGCACTCAACTGGTATTCGCGCCTCACCGGCAAGTCCGCAGCCGAACTGACGGGTGAACTGGGCGACGAGCTTCTGGCGCCGAGCGGCGTCACTTTCGCACCCTATCTTTCCGGCGAGCGCACGCCGCATAACGATGCCGCCATTCGCGGCTCTTTCATTGGCCTTTCGCATGAAAGTGACCGCAGGGCGCTGACGCAGGCCGTGCTGGAAGGCGTGACTTTCGCCATCCGTGACAATCTCGAGGCGCTGAAGTCGGCCGGCACCTCCATCTCCCGCGTCACCGCCATCGGCGGCGGTTCGCGCTCGGCCTATTGGCTGGCCTCGATCGCGACTTCGCTCGGTGTGCCCGTGGATATTCCGGCCGAGGGCGATTTCGGCGCCGCTTTCGGCGCCGCCCGCCTCGGTCTCATCGCTGCAACAGGTGCAGATCCGGTTGCAGTCTGCACGCAGCCGGAAACGGCGCGGACGATCGAGCCGGTGGTGGCGCTTGGCGATGCTTATGAGGAGGCTTACCAGCGGTATCACGCGCTTTATCCCGCTATTCGGCCGCTTTCGCATTGAGGTTTTGCGTGCGCCGTTCACCCCTCTCTGCCCTGCCGTGCATCTCCCCCACAGTGGGGAGATCGACAAGCGGCTAGGTCACGTCCTCCTGTGAGGTCGCGATCGAAGCGATTGAGCGCAACTTGCTGATCTCCCTCCTTGTGGGGGAGATGTCCGGTACGACAGAGGGGGGTAAGCGGCCCGCGCAGACCCCGAATTTTGAACACCATCTAAACCCACCCCAGAGGAGGAACCATCTAATGAGCACAGGCTTCTTCGGCGATATCGCCAAGATTAAATATGAAGGCCCCGACAGCACCAACCCGCTCGCCTTCCGCCATTACAACCCCGACGAGATCGTTGCCGGAAAGCGTATGGAAGATCACCTGCGCTTTGCCGTGGCTTACTGGCACACCTTCACCTGGCCGGGCGGCGACCCATTCGGTGGGCAGACGTTCCAGCGTCCGTGGTTTGAAGACACCATGCAGGCCGCCAAGCTGAAGGCCGATGTCGCCTTTGAATTCTTCTCGCTGCTCGGTTCGCCGTTCTATTGCTTCCACGACGCCGATGTGCGCCCGGAAGGCAGGAACTTTGCCGAAAACACCAGGAACCTCAACGAGATCGTCGACTACTTCGCGCAGAAGCAGGCTGATACCGGCGTAAAGCTTCTGTGGGGCACGGCGAACCTGTTCTCCAACCGCCGCTTCATGTCGGGTGCCGCGACCAATCCGGACCCGGATGTCTTCGCATTCTCGGCTGCAACGGTGAAGACCTGCATGGATGCCACCAAGAGGCTCGGCGGCGCCAATTACGTACTATGGGGCGGTCGTGAAGGTTACGAAACGCTGCTCAATACCGATCTTTCGCGCGAGCTGGACCAGCTCGGCCGCTTCCTCAATCTGGTTGTGGAATACAAATACAAGATCGGTTTCGAAGGCACGATCCTGATCGAGCCAAAGCCGCAAGAGCCGACCAAGCACCAGTACGACTACGACGTCGCAACCGTTTATGCGTTCCTGCAGAAGAACGGTCTCGAAAAGGAAGTGAAGGTCAATATCGAGCAGGGTCACGCCATCCTCGCCGGCCATTCCTTCGAACACGAACTGGCCATGGCCAATGCCTTCGGCATTTTCGGCTCCATCGACATGAACCGCAACGATTACCAGTCTGGCTGGGATACCGACCAGTTCCCCAACAACGTACCTGAAATGGCGCTGGCCTATTACCACGTACTGGCCGGCGGCGGCTTCACCAATGGCGGCACCAACTTCGATTCCAAGCTGCGTCGCCAGTCGCTCGATCCGCAGGACCTGCTGATCGGCCATATCGGCGGCATGGATTGCTGCGCCCGCGGTCTGAAGGCGGCGGCGAAGATGATCGAGGACGGCGCGCTGTCGAAGCCGCTTTCGGAGCGTTACGCGAAGTGGGACGCACCTGAAGCCCAGAAGATGTTGCGCGGCGAGCTGAAGCTCGAAGAAATCGCAGCGCTGGTCGAGCGCCAGGATATCAACCCCGAGCCGAAGTCCGGTCGTCAGGAATATCTGGAGAACGTCGTCAATCGTTACGTTTGACGGGCTGGTACGTTCATAAACAAAGGACGGGGGAGCATCCCCCGTCTAGAGGCTGGTTAAAGCCGCAAAACCTCTCCTCCGTCATCCTCGCGACACGCCCGAGGATGACGTCGTATCTGCGGTGTACGGCCCCCGTGCGGTCTCCGGGCCCGATGCTGCAGATAACATTCCATAAAATGAGACTAAGAAGGTTGCGATAGCCGGATTAGAGGGCATGCTCGCCGTCTGCTGCCAAAGGCGAGAACATTTCCGCGCCACCCCTCCTTTCTTTCCAGTCACTTACCGCAAAACCTTTCCCCGCATGTCCCCACCCGTCCATTTTGCTGCATCATTCCCCTGCAACCGGAACGGAAGGGCGATACGCGCGGCGCCTTTCGCGGACCGGCTGCCGGCATCGACAAGCGTGGTTCTGGCAAACCGCGTTCCGGAAAGGCGTCCCGCAATTGCCAGCAGCGGGAAGGGCCGATCCGGTAGGTGTCGTGAAAAGTCTGTCACCGATGGACCGGCATTCCGGTCGAACAAGGCGTGGCCCGGCAGATGCAAGACTTTCCACCACACTCAACTCCCATCCGCATTTGCCGGGCTGTCGTTTCTCCCGCCGCCGGGAAACCGTTGCGGCGACTTTCGTGTACCTAAAGCGCTTTGGATATCTTAACCGCGCTGCTGAAACGTTGCAGATTTTGCGTGCCTGCGGCTGTACCTCATTGCTGACTTGGTCTAAACCGCTCTCCATCTTTTGACGCTCGATGGATGACGAAAGGGCCTATCCGATGACCGATCACAAAGCGCTTGCAGCCCGTTTCCCCGGCGATTTCCTGTTCGGCGTGGCGACCGCCTCGTTCCAGATCGAGGGTGCCACCAAGGTTGACGGCCGCAAGCCATCCATCTGGGATGCCTTCTGCAACATGCCGGGCCATGTCTTCGGGCGCCACAATGGCGACGTTGCCTGCGATCACTATAATCGCTGGGAGGATGATCTCGATCTCATCAAGGAAATGGGTGTCGAGGCCTATCGTTTCTCCATTGCCTGGCCGCGCATCATTCCCGATGGATTCGGTCCGATCAACGAGAAGGGGCTGGATTTCTACGACCGCCTCGTCGATGGCTGCAAGGCGCGCGGCATCAAGACCTATGCGACGCTTTACCATTGGGACCTGCCGCTGACACTGATGGGCGACGGCGGCTGGGCCTCGCGTTCCACCGCCCATGCCTTCCAGCGTTACGCCAAGACCGTCATGGCACGGCTGGGCGACCGGCTGGATGCGGTGGCGACCTTCAATGAACCCTGGTGTGCGGTCTGGCTCAGCCATCTCTATGGCATTCATGCGCCGGGCGAGCGCAACATGGATGCAGCCCTTGCGGCCATGCACCACATCAACCTTGCCCATGGTTTCGGCGTCGAGGCGTCCCGCCATGTTGCGCCCAAGGTGCCGGTCGGACTGGTGCTGAACGCCCATTCCGTCATCCCGGCCTCCGATAGCGACGCCGACCTGAAGGCAGCTGAACGGGCATTCCAGTTCCACAACGGCGCGTTTTTCGATCCGGTCTTCAAGGGCGAATATCCGGCGGAGATGATGGAAGCGCTCGGTTCACGCATGCCGGTGGTGGAGGCGGAAGACCTGTCCATCATCAGCCAGAAGCTCGACTGGTGGGGCCTGAATTATTATACACCGATGCGCGTTGCCGACGACGCCACCGAAGGTGCGGAATTCCCTGCCACCAAACCAGCCCCGGCCGTCAGCGATGTCAAAACCGATATCGGCTGGGAAGTCTATGCGCCGGCGCTGCACTCGCTGGTGGAGACGCTCTACGAGCGCTACGAGCTGCCCGATTGCTACATCACCGAAAATGGCGCCTGCTACAATATGGGCGTCGAAAACGGCGAGGTGGATGATCAACCCCGTCTTGACTATTACGCCGAACATCTTGGTATCGTTGCTGATCTGGTGAAGGACGGTTACCCCATGCGGGGTTACTTCGCCTGGAGCCTGATGGACAATTTCGAATGGGCGGAAGGGTACCGCATGCGCTTTGGCCTCGTTCACGTGGATTACGAAACGCAGGTTCGTACGTTGAAGAACAGCGGCAAATGGTACAGCGCGCTGGCATCGGGTTTTCCGAAGGGGAACCACGGTGTGATGAAGGGGTGAGGCTTTCTCCCTCATCCCAGTGCTTGTCATAGGGATCCAGCCAGCCCAAGTCCTTGGGCTGGGATGAGTATTTCCGCCACGCAGACGCGTGTCGGCCGGATTCCTCTGACAAGCACAGGAATGAGGGTGGAGAGGCTGGCTCGTGTGTGAACTTTACCTGCCGTATTCCTCACCAGGAAAGCACACGATCGCTCTCCCCAATAAAGTTCTTCCACCTTACTATCAGTTTTCCAAACTTTTTTGCCAGTTACCCGGCGGTGCCTGCTTGCGCCTGCCATCCTGTCTCCTATGTCAGGCAGGCTACGCAGACGTAGCGCCTGCTGCTGCCTCATCCGGAGCGGTGCGGGCTGGTCCTCCCAGGGAAAACGAACATGCTTATCGAAAAACTCAACTGGCGTTATGCCACCAAGAAAATGGATCCTTCCAAGACTGTTGCGGAAGACAAGGTCGAGCGCATCGTCGAAGCCGCCCGGCTGGCGCCGACTTCCAGCGGGTTGCAGCCGTTCGAAGTCATCGTCGTTACCGATCCGGAAGTGCGCGCAAAGATCCGCGAGATCGCCTGGAACCAGGCGCAGGTGACTGAAGGCTCGCATCTTCTGGTGTTTGCGGCGTGGGATAACTACACGCAAGAGCGGATCAACCATATGTTCGATCTGGTCAACGAAGAGCGTGGCGTCAAGAACGAGGGCTGGGAAGCGTATCGTCAGAAGCTTCTCTCCTCCTATCCGCAGCGTGATGAGCAGGTGAATTTCGAACACGCAGCCCGTCAGGCCTATATTGGTTTCGGCATGGCGGTGGCGCAGGCTGCTTTCGAGGGTGTGGATTCCACACCGATGGAAGGTTTCGATCCGGCCAAGCTGGATGAAATCCTCGGCCTGCGTGAAAAGGGCCTGCGCTCCGTCACCATCCTGCCGCTCGGATACCGCGAGCCGGAAGGCGACTGGCTGGTGAACCTGAAGAAGGTCCGCCGCCCGCTTGAGGAATTCGTCAGCCGCGTCTGATTTTCACGCACTCGCGAAGTCTTGACTGCCGCAGGGCCGTACAGACGGCTTTGCGGTAGATTTTTTCTCTGATTTCAGATAATTGAAAAATCATCCCTGTTAAAAGATGGCGCCTGCGGGCAAGTATGCGCCATCGAATTGCCGATCCCCGGCATTTCTGAGTGAAAGCCTGACGAAATGACCCGGAAAATCAGCTGTCATCGAATGTGCCGGAAGGCTGCATGAAGAGAGCGGTTCAGCACCGCAACAGGATTTTTTGAGACCCGATCCGTCAAGAGTTTTCGCAGAGTTCCCAATGAGTTTTTCATCCAACGCGACATCGCTCGCGCGCGCACCGCAGACTGCCAAGGACGCGATGGTCACGTTTGAAGGCGTGACCAAGACCTTTGGCGGCAGCGATGGCAAGCCGGGCTTCGCAGCCCTCGCCGGCATTGACTATGTCGTGCCGAAGGGTTCCATCACTGGCATCATCGGCCGCTCTGGTGCCGGCAAATCCACCCTCATCCGCCTCGCCAACGGCCTTGAAAAACCGTCGTCCGGCCGGGTGGTCGTCGACGGCGTCGATGTTGCCGCCCTTGATGAGAAGAGTCTGAGGACCCTTCGCCGTTCCGTCGGCATGATCTTCCAGCACTTCAATCTCCTGTCGTCGCGCACCGCTTTCGACAATGTGGCGCTGCCGCTAGAAATTGCCGGTCTCGGTAAAAAAGAGATCGAAACGCGGGTAACGCCGCTGCTCGAACTCGTCGGCCTTTCCGACAAGGCGAAGCGTTATCCGGCGGAACTGTCGGGTGGGCAGAAGCAGCGTGTCGGCATCGCCCGCGCGCTTGCGACGCAACCCAAGCTGCTGTTGTCGGACGAGGCGACGTCCGCGCTCGATCCGGAGACGACCCAGTCCATCCTTGAACTCCTGAAGCGGATCAATGCCGAACTTGGGCTGACAGTGCTGCTCATCACCCACGAGATGGAGGTGGTGAAGACCATCGCCTCGCAGGTCGCCGTCATCGACAGGGGCCTGATCGTGGAGGAGGGGCGCACCTTCGATATTTTCACCGCGCCGAAACACGAGACGACCCGCAGCCTGCTGTCGTCCTCGGTCGGGGTTAAGCTGCCGCACTGGGTTACATCAGGGTTGAAGCCGGAAGCCGCGGAAGGTGACCGCGTTCTCGTGCGGCTGGTGTTCTTCGGCGAAACGGCATTCCAGCCGCTGACCGCGCGTCTTGTTGCGGAAATCGGTCCTGACGTGAACATCCTTGCCGGCACCATCGAGGAAATTTCCGGCGAACCATTCGGCTCGCTGGTTGTGTCCTATCCGGCCACGGCGGAAATCACCGCCCGCGCCGGCCGCTTTTATACTGAGACCGGTCTTCACACGGAGGTGCTCGGTTATGTCGCCTGATATGCTTTTCAACCTTCTGTCGAAGGGTCTTCTGCAGACGCTGCACATGGTCGCGGTCGCCGGCATCGTCGGCTCCATCATCGGCGTGCCGATGGGCGTTTTCCTTGCCACCAGCGGCAAAGGCGAACTCTTCCCCGCGCCGATGACGAACCGCATCCTCGGCCTTGTCGTCAATGCGGCGCGCTCCACGCCCTTCATCATTCTGGTGGTGGCGATCATTCCCTTCACGCGGCTGGTCGCCGGCACTTCCATCGGCACCAGTGCGGCCATCGTGCCGCTGACGGTTGCCACTGTGCCTTTCATCGCGCGGCTGGTGGAAGCGGCGATCCGCGAGGTCGACAAGGGCCTGATCGAAGCGGCCCGCGCCATGGGCGCAACACCGTTGCAGATCGTCACCAAGGTCCTGCTTGCGGAAGCAAAGCCGGGCATCACGCTGGCGCTTACCCTCACGCTCGTCAGCCTCATCGGTTATTCGGCCATGGTCGGTGCTGTCGGCGGCGGCGGATTGGGTGATCTCGGCATTCGCTACGGCTACCAGCGCTTCATGCCTGACGTGATGCTGGTCGTGGTGCTGGTGCTGATCGTGCTCGTGCAGCTCGTGCAGAGCGCCGGCGACCGGCTTGCCCGCAGCTTCGACAAGCGCACCCGCAAGAACTGATAAAACCGTTCAAGAACAACAAACCCAAGAACAACAAACCCAAGGAGACATCCATGAAGAAAATCATCCTCGCGGCTTCGCTCGCCGCTCTCTTTACCGCCGGTCAGGCGCTGGCCGAAACCATCAAGATTGGTGTTACACCTGCCGAGCACGCGCAGATCATGGAACAGGTCAAGAAGATCGCCGCCGCCAAGGGACTGGACATCGATATCGTCGAGTTCTCCGACTACGTCGTGCCGAACCAGGCACTGGCAGACGGTGAGCTTCAGGCCAACTCCTTCCAGCACCAGCCTTACCTCGACAACCAGATCGCTGACCGCAAGTTCGATCTCGTCAGCGTCGGCACCACCATCACCACCCCGATGGGCGTTTATTCGAAGAAGGTGAAGAGCCTTGACGAGCTGAAGGACGGCGCGACGGTCGGTATTCCGAACGACCCGACCAATGGCGGCCGTGCGCTTCTCGTTCTCGCTTCCAAGGGTGTGCTCAAGGTCAAGGAAGAAGCCGGTCTGAAGGTGACGCCTGCCGACATCACCGAAAACCCGAAGAACATCCAGATCGTCGAACTTGACGCTGCGCAGTTGCCGCGCTCGCTGGATGACACCGACGCGTCGGTCATCAACACCAATTATGCCACGGCAGCAGGCCTGAACCCCAAGAAGGACGCCATCGCCATCGAAAGCGAAAAGTCCCCTTACGCAAACGTCATCGCCGTTCGTGCGCAGGACAAGGACAAGCCGTGGGTGAAGACGCTGGTGGAATCCTACCACAGCCCGGAAGTGAAGGCCTTCATTCTGGAGAAGTTCAACGGCACGGTCATTCCGTCCTGGTAATCAGGCCTGACACGATTGAAGTTGCAGCCTCTCCCGTTCGCGGGGGAGGTTTTTTGTTTGCGGGGCGAACGCATCCGCGCTTTTTATGAAAATCCCCCACCATTGTGGGGAGAATTTTTCTCTTTTTCACACCTACTGTCGTTTTATACCCGTTGTTTTTTGTGGCGTCGCCACAATCCAACTTAACGGCTTTTGAATGTTTCCTTCGCAAGATGATGCTTTCGAAGGGGATTTTATGCGGATTGCGCCGCGAAACATTGGGGAATATTTGCCGGTCGGGCGTAGAACCGCCGTCGGCGTCGTGTTGTCCACATTTGCGCTGGTGCTTCTCATCGTCACCGCGCTGGTCTTGTCTGCTCTGAGCCAGGTCAGGGAAAGGGCGAACTCGCTCGACAATGCCCGCTCGCGAGAGACAACGGCGGGCGCCCTTGTCACCTTCCGCGACCAGCTTGGCGCGACGCTGAACGACTACGCCGCCTGGGACGATGCCGCCGACTATGTCTACGCCCCCGACAGGTTCGACTGGGTGGCGAGCAATTATGGCGAGATGACGGTCAACAGCGATCTTTTCGATACCGCCGTCGTCCTCGACGAAGACGGCAAGGTCCGCATGGCCTACCAGAACGGCAAGCCGGTTGCCTGGAAGCCCCATGACTACTTTGCAGAAGGCCTCAAGGAGATGATCGAACGGGTGCGCTCCATGCGTCCCGGCATCGCGTCGCAGGTCACCGGTTTCGTGAAAACCCGCGACGGCGTCGCGGCTACGGGTGTCGCGCTGGTGCGGCTCAAATCCGGGGTCTTGCCTCCGGTTGGATCCGAGCGGCGATATCTGATTTTCGCGCGTCATCTCAAACAGGCGACGGTAGACAAGCTGGCCCGCAACTACGTCATCGATGGTCTGCAACTGCAATATGGCGACGGACCGGCGACCAACCATGTGGATGTCGTCAATCCGCTTGGTGATGTGCTGGCGCGGCTCGTCTGGCGCTCGCAGCTGCCGGGGGACGTGAGCTTCCATGAGGCCCGGCCGGTCGTCTTCACGGCACTCGGCATTGCCGGAACGTTCTTTCTCGTACTTCTCATCATCGGTTCGGCGACGCTCGACCGGCTGAAGGCTGATGAAGCGGCGGCGAGGGAAGAGGCGCTGCGCGATCGTCTGAGCGGGCTCAGCAACCGCGCCGGGCTGTTTTCCAAGCTGAACCGCATGGTGGGCAAGGCCCGCCACGACAAGACCGATATCAAGCTGCTTTACCTCGATCTTGATGGTTTCAAGGAGATCAACGATTCCTACGGTCACGCTGCCGGCGATCGGCTGATCAAGGGCGTTGCGGCGGCGCTCAGGGTGCTTGTGCCGGAAGATGCCGTGCTCGCGCGGCTCGGCGGCGACGAATTCGCCATCGCCATTCAGGGCAACGACGTGTGGTCGGAAGGCCGCAAGCTCTGCCAGGCGCTGCTCGAACTGTTCACCGAGCCGTTCAGCATCGGCGAGCGGGTGGCGAGCATCGGTTGCAGCATCGGCACTTCCGTCTCCAGAGCCGGTGATATCAACGGTGAGGAACTGCTGCGCCGCGCCGACATGGCCATGTATCAGGCCAAGGAAAACGGGCGTGGGCGTTATGTCGCCTACGAGCTGAAAATGGATGCGCTGCGCGAGGAGAAGCTGCAGCTTGAGGCCGATCTGCGTTATGCCATCCTGAATGACGAGATATCGGTGGTCTACCAGCCGGTCGTCAATGCCGCCACGCGCAGTATAACCGGGGTGGAGGCACTTGCCCGCTGGCAAAGGCCGGGATACGGCTTCGTGCCGCCGGATATCTTCATCGCCGCTGCCGAAACCAGTGGCCTTATCGAGCGGCTCGGCCTGCTGGTGCTGCGCAAGGCCTGCGAGACGGCGGGTCAATGGCCCTCCATCAAGCTCTCGGTGAATATTTCACCCGTTCAGTTCCGCAATCCGGCCTTTTCCGGCAACGTGGCGGATATTCTCGCCGCCACGCAGACGCCGACCGCAAGGCTGCGGCTGGAAATGACCGAGGGCTATTTCATCCAGAATCCGGAGCGGGCAAGTGCGGCAATCGACAAGCTGAAACAGCTTGGCCTGCATATAGCGCTCGACGATTTCGGAGCCGGTTTCGCCAGCGTCGGATATCTGCGCCGCTTCGGTTTCGACCGCATGAAGATCGACCGGTCGCTGGTCATGGCCCTGGAACAGGGCGGGCGGTCGCTGGAAATGTTGCAGGCAACCGTGGCGCTTGCGAAATCTCTCGATATTCCGGTCACGGCGGAGGGCGTCGAGACCGAAGAACAGGCGGCTATCCTGCATCTGTGTGGCTGTGACGAATTGCAGGGCTACCTGTTCTCAAAACCCGTCGCCGCTGAAGAGATTACCGCCATGCTGGAGGAGCAGACGGCGCCGCTGTTTGCGCTTCGGGCAGGGGCAAAAGGGTGATCCACACTCCGTCACCCCGGACCTCATCCGGGGGCAGAGCGATCAAGTCGTTAATCGCGTAAGAGCCTTCTCACCGTGAAGACGTGCCGTGGCTGGCCGCCGATCCGCTTTAGCGCCCCAGATGGCGCTCGCCGCGCTTCTTTGCCAGTTCGATCTGCTGCTGCCGGTCGCGGAACCTCTGGCGGTCCTCTTCTGTCCGGTCGTCGTAACAGCTCGGGCAGGACACACCTTCCTCGAACAACGGGGATTGGCGCACCTGCGATGTGATCGGGTTGCGGCAGGCGTGGCAGAGCTTGTGATCGCCTTCGGCAAGACCGTGGACGACGGAGACGCGCTCGTCAAACACGAAGCAGGCGCCTTCCCACAGGCTCTCTTCTTCCGGCACCTCTTCCAGATATTTCAGGATGCCGCCCTTGAGGTGATAGACCTCATCGAACCCCTGTTCCTTCATGAAGGCGGTCGCCTTTTCGCAGCGGATGCCGCCGGTACAATACATGGCGATCTTCGGCTTGTTGTGCAGGCCGGGATTGTTCTTTACCCAGTCGGGAAACTCGCGGAAGGTCTTGGTCTTCGGGTCCACCGCACCCTTGAAGAGACCGATCGCGGTCTCGTAGTCGTTGCGGGTGTCGATGACGATGGTGTCCGGGTCGGAGATCAGCGAGTTCCAGTCGCGCGGATCGACATAGGTGCCGACGATGCGGTTGGGATCGATATCCGGCACGCCCATGGTGACGATCTCTTTCTTGAGCTTCACCTTCATGCGCACGAAGGGCATGTTCGATGCCCGGCTTTCCTTATGTTCCAGCGCCGCAAATTCCGGCTGCGCACGCAGGAAGGCAAGTATGGCGCGCACACCCGCATCCGGCCCGGCAATGGTGCCATTGATGCCTTCCGCCGCCAGAAGCAGCGTGCCCTTGACGCCGTTTTCCCGGCAAAGCTGAAACAGCTCGTCGCGCAGGCTTTCAAACCGCGGCAGGCGGGCGAAATGATAAAGCGCAGCCACGAGAAAATCGCCAGTGGGGTGAGGGGCGGCTTCCGGGCGGGGGAGAATGGTGGTGTCGGTCATGGGCGCTGAAATACAGCGGCGGCGGCCGCAAATCAATATTTATCCGCCGCTGCCGGTATTTTGAAAATCGTCAAATTCTCAGTCTCTTCGGGCTTTCCGGTCTACTTCGCCGCCTGCCGCCATAAAAGGCCGACGATGCGGCTTTCGGTTCTGGCGGATTCGGAGAAGACTTCGTTTGCCAACTCAAGGCCATCTCCGCGCAGCGCCTGCTGCCTCTGAATGATTGCATCGAGAAGCAGAGCCAGTCGCTCGCCATTGCCGAAACGCTCCGGTTCCCGGTCGGCAAAGGCTGCAAGGACCGAAAGATCGTGCTCGTGGCCGAGGATGTCGACCAGCCGCTTGGTGTCGGCCCGCTTGGCGCGCATGGCCGATGGCCAGAGGCGGCGCAGAAGGCCGAGATGCATCCAGTAGGCCTGACCCGCCTTGCGCAATTCGTGGAAATGTTCGACGTCGGCCTGCTCATGGCAGTCGGCAAGTGCTTTACGCGCCCTCTTCCTCTGCTTCGCCCACCCGGTTTTCACCAGCCTTGTCACATCCTTAAGCTCGTCCGGCAGCGACACTGCCTTCAGCCTCTTGCGTGCTTCCTCGCAGCCGGCGATGGCGGCCGCAATGGCCTCGTTGAGACCTGCCTCATGTTCGATGGCGTGGTCACGGCGCTTGCGCAGGACTGTCGCGATCGATCGCAGCGCCTTCCCTTGCGTCGTGGAGGCCGCGAAAGTCTCGAGATACTCCACCGTCTCCACCAGCGCCGTCGCTTCCCGCGCAAAAGCGAGCGAGCGGGCGATGTCGCGAAAGCGGGCGTTTTCCTCTTTGCTGAAATCGGGTGCTGCCCTGGCGATGAGGCGGTAGAGGGCGCGCAGCCGTTTGAACCGCTTGCGGGCATCGTGCACCGCCTCATGGCGCCCGGAAGGCTGGTCGCGAAGGCTGATTATCGCCTCTTCGATGAGTTCCAGTCCCGCGCGGCGGATTTCATCGTCGAACGGTTTGTTCGGGTCAATCCTGAAGGGCATCCGCCAAGTCTCCGTGGGGACAGTCCATGGCGAGCGACTGGTTGGAGAATCGACGGTCGCCCGTTACCTCCTTGCCAAGCCAGGAGGGCAGATCGGGGTTGGCGTTCTCGTCGTCCATCTCTACCTCCGCCACGATCAGCCCCTTGTATTTACCCTCGAAAACATCGACTTCCCAAGTGAATCCACCGTGATCAACCGTGTGGCGCATCTTCTCGATCACCACGCCGGGGGCGCTGGCCATCAATTCTTCCGCGTCATTCAGTGGAATGGAATATTCATATTCATCGCGGACGAGCGAACTCGCGCCGATCTTGATGGTCAGTGTCGCGTCAAGCCCGTTGACGATCCTGACCCGGACCGAACGATTTTCCAGCGAGGCGACATATGCCTGCCGGAAAGCCATGCTACGCGTCACTTCATTACGCCATTCATCGCCTGCAACCAGAAACTTCCGCTCGATTTCCTTGGCCATGCTGTCTCCGTAAACCGGTGCGCCAGATTATCGCATGAAGACGTCATAAAGAAGCGAATAGATTGAAGTATCTGGATAAAAATGGTCTTGCCATGCCTCGACATCAAGGCCGGGGCAGGCTAATCGATAAACCGGATTTCAATCGTTTCAATCGCGCAAGGGAGGCTTATCTTGGCCCAGGACTCCGAAAAACTGCTCTCCATCCTCAAGCTGCAGCCGGTCGTGCCGGTGCTGATCGTGGATGATGCCGCTTCCGCCGTGCCGCTCGCGCGCGCTCTGGTCGCAGGTGGCCTGAAGGCAATCGAGATCACCATGCGCACGCCGGCGGCACTCGATGCCATCCGAGCGGTTGCGGCGGAAGTGGAGGGCGCCCATGTCGGCGCTGGCACCATCCTCAACGCCAAAGATTTCGAGGCGGCCGCTGAAGCCGGGTCAACCTTCATCGTCAGCCCCGGCATCAACAAAAGCGTGCTGGAAGCTGCGCGCGCCTCCAACGTGCCGCTGCTTCCAGGGGCCGCCACGGCAAGCGAAGTCATGGCGCTGCGCGACGAAGGCTACAAGGTGCTGAAGTTCTTCCCGGCGGAACAGGCCGGTGGCGCGCCATACCTCAAGGCACTTTCCTCGCCGCTCGCCGGCACGGTGTTCTGCCCGACCGGCAGCGTCTCGCTGAAGAATGCCAATGATTATCTTTCCCTGCCGAACGTCGTCTGTGTCGGCGGTTCCTGGGTTGCTCCGCGCGAACTGGTGGCAACGGCTGACTGGGCCGGCATCACCAGGCTCGCCGCCGAAGCCGCAGCGCTGCGCGGCTGATCTACCACTTCTTCAAGCCCGTTCACGAAGGCGTGAGCGGGTTTGTCATTTGTATTCGTGCCATGGCTCCCTATCTTCCCGTGTAGACTTTACCCTCACAGGAGATTTTGATGTTCGACGCCAAGAAGCTTCTTGAACAATTCCTCGGCTCACAGGTGCCGGGCCTTTCGGGAAGCGTCCGTGACAGAGCCGGGCAGGCCGCCGATATCGCCAAGAACAATCCGATGAAGGCCGGTGCGCTTGCCGCCGCCATTCTGGGCACAAAGACCGGCCGCAAGCTCGCCGGCAATGTCGCCACCATCGGCGGCGTCGCGGCCATCGCCGGTCTCGGTTATCTCGCCTACAAGAATTACAAATCCGGGCAGGCGCCTGAAGTAGCTCCAAAACCCGAGCCGGAGCTTCTCGCCCCGCCCGCCGATTCCGCCTTCCATCCGCAATCTCCCGCCCTTTCCAACGATTTTGCGCTGAAACTCATCCAGGCGATGATTGCCGCTGCCAAGGCAGACGGCCATATCGACGAAAAAGAGCGCGCCAACATCATGGATAAGGTGCAGGTGTCCGGCCTCGACACTGAAGCCGAGCGGTTCCTCGAAAAGGAACTGGCCGATCCTCTGGATATCGACGCACTGGTGGCTGCTGCCCGCACAGAGGAGCAGAAGGTGGAAATCTACACCGCCTCGCGTCTTGCCATAGAGGCCGATACGCGGGCTGAGCGCGGTTATCTCGATCTGCTTGCCGGGCGGTTGGGATTGCCCGATGCGCTGGTCGATCATATCGAGTCGACGGTGGTGGCGGCGAAGGTTTGAGGTTAGAACAGGGGGGTGAACCACGCCCCCCTGCCGTATATGCACTGTTGTCATCCAGCCCCGCTTGGCCTAATCCTTCTCCCAGACAATGGGGAAGAGAATGCGCGATCTGAGTGATTTTAAGGGATGTCCGGCGCCGCAGCCGGTGACGCTGAAGGGCCGTTATGTGACGGCGGAAACGTTTGATCGCGACAGGCATCTTGCAAGGCTCTGGACTGCGCTTGGTGGTGAGGGGGTCAATGCGCTTCTCAAATATTTCCCGCAAAGCGGCTTTGCCGATGCTGCAGCCTTTGGTGACTGGCTTGTCAACGCGGGTGATAAACTCAACTGGGTGACATTGGTTTTCGTTGAAAATGCCACCGGTGACGTCGTCGGAATGGCAAGCTACATGCGGCCCGATCCCGCCAATGGCGTGGTCGAGGTCGGTTCGGTTGCCCATGGCGCCAGGATGAAGCGCTCGCCGCTTTCGACCGAAGCGCATTATCTGATGGCGAAACACGTTTTCGAGGATCTGGGTTACCGCCGCTACGAGTGGAAATGCCACAATCAAAACGAACCCTCCAAGATCACTGCGAAGCGTTACGGCTTCACCTTCGAGGGTGTGTTCCGCCAGCACATGATCTCCAAGGGTGCCAACCGCGATACGGCGTGGTTTTCCATGATCGACGGCGAATGGCCGTTGATTGGCAAGGCGTTTGAAATCTGGCTTTCGCCGGAGAATTTTACGGCCGATGGCGCGCAGAAGCGCAAGCTTGAGGATATCCGCGCGGAGCTCGCCCATGACCACGCCTGAAAAGAAGGCTGGCTCTGGCCGTAAAGACTGGTCGCCGGGCCTTGCAGCCGCTGGCATCATCCTTGGTTTTGGGCTGGTGTTTTACGTGATGCCGAAAATCATGCTGTGGCTGGGGGATTATTCGCCCTTTCTTGCGGCGGCGTTTGGCTCGGTGGTGGTGCTGTGCTTTTTCCTGCTGTTCTGGCTGCGCGCCCGCTACCAGCGCCGCCGCGACAGTCAGAACTGAAGCGACGCGCCAAGCAGCATAAGGCCCATCAAAAGCACGAACAGCGCACCGGCAATCTCGATCGCGTGGCTGATGCCCGCTGCCCTGCGGCTTCCGGGGCCGGCGAAGCGCACGGCAAGCCCCTTGGCCGAGACGGCCATGATGGCAAGCAGCGATACGGTGATGGCGGTACCCAGCGACATGGCAAGCACGGAAAGCACGCCGCCGAGAAAAATCCCGTTCAAGAGCGCAAAGCTCATGACGATGATGGCGCCGGAGCATGGCCGCAGGCCAACTGCGATGATGGCCGACCACGCTTCGTGCAGGCTGAAATTCTTGCCTTTGAGGAGCAGCGGATCGGGCGCGTGCGATTTTCCGCAGGAGACGCAAAGATCACCTGTGCCGCTATGGGCGTGGTCCGCGAAAACCGGCTTGCCCTGAAACCTGAGGCCCGTGCCCATGCCCGTGGTTCTGACTGCTGTTGCTTCCCCTGCAACGGCGAAGGCGGCAACAGGTACGCGCCGGATGCGCAGCGACCAGAGCTTGCGTAGCAGAAGCCAGGCGCCGAACAGCGCCACCATGGCAAAGCTGGCGATCTCCATTGCCTGCGTGGCTTTCGTCATGGTGATGGAGGTGCCGCGCAGCACGAGCCAGGCTGCGACAACGAGGCCGATGGCCATTGCGCCCTGAATGAGTGCTGAAATGAAGGAAATGAGAATGCCGCGTTTCAGCTGCGTTTCATTGGCGATCATATAGGAAGAGATGACAGCCTTGCCGTGGCCAGGACCGGCGGCATGAAAGACCCCGTATGCAAAGGAGAGGCCAACCAGCGATGCCATCGCCCAATTGTCTTCGCGCATGGCTTTCAGGGCACCGGTCAGCGCCCGGTAGAACATCTGCTGGTGCACGTTGATCCATTGCATCAGCGGCGCGAACGGCCCGCCAGGGGCAAAGGACGGCTCGGCCGAGCCTATGCCGAGCGGCGATTGCGCATGGGCAGCACCTGCCACAGCCAGCACGCAGATCGCGGCGATGGTCAGGTGTCCGCAAAGGCGCCCGCTTCGGCTCAGCATGTCACCTCCAGCCGGGTGGCGAAGAGTTTGGTCATGTCGGTGCCGGTCGGGTCGTTGAAGAAAGCGTCGGTGAGCGAACTCTGGTTTTGTGAGATCACCTCGTCCGGGTCGGGGCGCACGACATGGTGCTTGCAGGCGGCGAGATCCTTGCCGACGGTCGCCAGATCGCCGTCTTTCGCAAAATCGATCGCCGTATACATGGTCGGGTCCCACGCGCCGAAGCTGAGCTTGCCCTTGATGGAAAGCGGCGTGTTTGGCTTGACGGAAAAGAACATCAGGATCTGCTTGTCCTTGTAGTCCACATGAATGGTGTCGGGCTTTGCGAAATCCACCTGTTTTCCGTTGGCGGTAATGAAGGTGTAGTAGGAATATTCGCCGAGCGATTCACGCACGGTGTTGCCGATTTCGGCCAGCTCATTCTTGTCCAGCTTCAGGTCGCCGTTCTTGTCGTAATCCATCACCACGCTTGCCGAGAACATCTCGTCGAAACGCCAGATGTTGCGCACCTCCTGGATGGTACCGTTCGGCCCCTCGACGATTTCCATGCGCGCTTCGGCGAAAATATGCGGATGTGCCGCGGCGGCAACGGGAATGGAGGTCAGGCCAGCCGCAAGGAGCAAAAGTCGTCTGTTCATTATCCGGTCTGTCCTGCCTTCGAATCTCGGAGCTGGATTCTAGCAGAAATTGGGACCGAATTTCGACCTGATATGCGCTTTGGTGATGTGGCTGCCCTATGTTTCAGAAGGTGCCGGTGAAACGCGAGGTGACGCTCGATCCGCTATAGGACAGGTCGGTGTCGCGCTCGCCATGCAGAAGGCGGTTGAATTCCACCTCCAGCTTGCTGTTCTTGCCGGTATCGAAGGACAGTGTGGCCACCAGCCTGCGTTCGCTGGTATCGTAATTGTAATAGATCCAGTCCTTGTGGACACGCTGCAGCGCCAGGTCCAGCCCCACCTTGTCGGTGAGCTTGCTTGTAACCACGAACTGCCAACGGCGGTGGAACTCGGCAATGGGATCATCAGGGTCGAAAAGCGCATAATCCTGGGAGAAGCCAGCACCGAAGGCGATGCGGTCGGTAGCCTTCACCTCGGCTTCGGCCCTGAGATAGGGCCGGGTGCGCTTCACCTTGTCGCTGATATCGTCGCCGGAAATGGACGTCAGGCCCCCTTCGGCCAGAACGGCAAAGTGTTCGGAGAACTTGAAACCGTAGGCAAGTGATCCCCGCAACGTGCTGGCCGGAAAACGCTCGTATTTCTCCTGCTGGCTTTCCGGCACGACAATGCGGTCATAAGCAATTGTCAGTCCGGCCTCGCCGCCGGCCAGCGGGCGCACATGTTCGGCCTTGAGCGACAAGAGCGCTTCATTGGCCTCCAGGCGGGTGGGCTCGAAATAGGCCGGACGAAAACGCGCCCTGCCTTTCATCAGGCTGGCAAAACCCGCCGTCAGCGTGTTCTTTCCGCCAAGAGCAAGGATGCCGAGCTGTGTCGATGCCTCCAGCTTGTGGTCCAGTCGCCGGTAACCGATGTCTTCTTCCGGCAGATGCAGGAAGATATCGCCGGCATCGCTGCGTGTGCCACGCAGCTCCACGGCCCATTCCAGCCGCTCCGACAGACGCCTGGTCAGCCCCAGGCTGGCAATGGTGTTGTGTTCATTGGCAAAACGGTAACGGGGGAGGCGAACCTCCTCATGCTCGAGCGAATAACGCAGTTCCGTGCCATCAAGCACGAACTTTCCGTTAAGCCCGAAGCCCGCGCGCAGCGAAATCGCCTTCAGCCGGTTGGTATCGCCGAAGTAATTGGTGTCGTAGCCGATGCCGGTTTTATAGGTGATATTGTGTTCATCGGCGTTTTCCCCCGCCTGCGCACCGCAGGTGCAGGCAAGCCCAAGAACAAGCGCGATGTATCCTCCCAGCCGCATTTGCATCTCCGGTCTCTAATTAAGCAATATCTTATATTTGGATGGTTAATAAAGTTTCAGGGGCGACATATTGTCGAGGCCGGAAGTCATGGTGTATTCCACGGAAATTCGAGAAGAATATACCGGCGCCAGTCGCGTAAAACTTGATTAAAATCACCAGTATTAAAGTTAATTATTTATTGTAATATTAGGCTTTGCTTGAATTAGAATCCTCTAAATATACAGTTCGACTACGCCATGGGGCGTGATCAAACATAAGAGGAGAGAGAAATGATTGCCAAATTTGCTTGCATAGCCGCTGTTCTTACTGTCGCTTCCGTTGGTCAAGCCAATGCCGGTGGTCTGCTGGGCGGTATCCTGTCCGGAAACAGCAACAAGGGCGGCGCACTCGTCGTCGTGTCGCCAAGCATCGATCTGGGTGTCAGCGGTATCCTGTCCAATAACGGGATTCTGAACGGCAACAAGACCGGTATCCTGAATGGCCTTCTCAACGGCAACAAGACTTCCGTCGATGTCATCGACAACAAGAACGATGGCGGCAAAAAGCGTCGCCACTAATGGTGCAGATCGAAAATCGACAGGGATTTTCGGCGTGAACGATGCGCGCAGGATATAAGCCGGAAGCAGTCCTCCAGCTACGTGTGTATGACACACGGTGCTTCCGGAAATAACAAACGGCGCATCGCATGACTGCAAGGGGGCCTTCGGGCTCCCTTTTTTTGTTTGTGTGGCCGCCAATGACTGCACACACAAAACTGCGGGATGGCCACTACTCATGAGGGTTTTGTGACGCGATCGCTGTCGTCATATGTCGGGACCCACGGTTCGGGATCATCCGCGTGAGTTCTGATTTATATTTGATAAATATTGGCAATGTTAACGGGAATACGTTCTGCAAGGGCCTTTTTGTCCGTGCCGTTTACGCGATTTTAACCACGATGTTCTTCAATCTAGGGGTGCGTCAACCCCGTCATTACGCTGCGTTTCTGGTCGCGAAAACTCGCATCACGCAGGTGCCGGGATGGTATTTTCAAGGAGCTATCGCATGTTGAAACAATCTCTTCTCGCTCTCGGCCTGCTCGGCATTCTTTCTGACGCATCCGTTGCCGCCGACGCCGTCGGCGATATTCCAGCGGCACCGGTCGTCAACGATGTTGCGCCTGCCTTTTCCTGGGACGGTGTTTATGTCGGTGCCTCCGCCGGTTATGGTTGGAACCGCGTGAAGTCGACCACTTTCGGTGTCACCACGAAGCATGAATTTGACGGCGGCCGTTTTTCCGGTTTCGCTGGTTATAACGCTGAAGTGGCCCCCTCCATCATTCTGGGTGTCGAGGGCGATCTCGGTTATGCCTGGGGCGACAAGACCATCGTCACCAGCGAGGTTTCCGCAGGCCTGAACGGCTCCGCGCGTCTGCGCGCCGGTTATGCAATCGACCGGGCGCTGATCTACACCGCTGCCGGCTACACCGCGACGGACAGCGAAGTGAAGGCGCCCTTCGGTGAGGACAGCAAGGTGCTGCACGGCTGGACGGTCGGCGCGGGTGTAGACTATGCCTTTACCAACAACCTGTTTGGACGCGTCGAATATCGTTACAACGACTTCGGCAAGGCAACCTACCATACCGGTCCGATCACTTCGACCGGCGATGTCAGCGAACACGTCGTCAAGGTTGGCCTTGGCGTGAAGTTCTGACGGTTTTTCCGTCTTCGACAAGGGGCGGCGCAAGCGCTGCGACGCCCCGGTGCTTAAGGAAACAGGGGTGGTGTGCTTCGTGACGAACGAAAACACACATCGCCTTCCGCTCGGGCTTGAACAGCATACCCTTTTGGTGTGATGGTGGCATCAATCCACTTCCCGCTGCCGATCTCCAGTCGATTCCCCCATGCTACAGAAAAACACCTCGCCGGGCGTTTTTGATCGTCAGGCCTATATGATCGCCGTGCTGGTCTTCATCGCCGGCGGCACCAATGCGGCTGTTGTGCCATTTATCGGTTTTTACATCATACAGGTCCTTGGTCACCCGCCGGCCACGCTTGGTCTCTACAGCGTGACGGCAATGGTTGCTTCGATCATCGCCAGCCGCACTTATGGCGAACGTGTCGATGCCGGTGTGCGGGTGCGGCCATTGCTGCTGCTCTCTGTGTTTGGTGCTTTTATCGCAGCGGCGGCGGCGACCTCCGGGCATCTCGCATTGCTCGTGGCGGTGACGGCAACGGGGATGGGGCTTTCCAACGCCGCCAGTACCCTGATTTTCAGTTATGGTCGCTACCATGGCCGGGTAAAAGCACTGGATGCGCCTGCCTATAACGCCTTTCTGCGGACAATGGTGTCGCTGGCATGGATGCTGCTTCCGGCCGCCGCCTATCTGATCCTCGATCTTGCCGGTGCGCAGGCCGTGTTCATGAATGCCATGCTGATGGCGGCCATCTGGGGCGGGCTTGCCCTTGCCTTCGTGCCGCGCGGCCAGACATGCCCGATGGAGCGACGGAAAGAGGGCGACAACGATACGCGGCGCAACCTGCCGCTGTTGATGGCGGCGGCGGCCAGCTTCTGCATGTCTTTCGCCCACGCCCTGTGCGCCTCGGCCCTGCCGGTATTTCTGGTGCGCGAGGTAGGCCTGCCGGATTATGTGCCGGGCCTGTCGCTCAGCGTCAAATGCGCGATGGAGGTTCTGCTGATCCTGCTTGCGCCAAGGATCATGCGCCGGGTCAGCGCCCGCATCCTTCTTTGTATCTCTGCGGTGATGGCAATCGTCGCCTTCAACGTCATAGCCTCGGTCCAGACCCTTCCGGCCATGTTGTTCGGAGCAGCACTTGAAGGGGCCTATTACGGGCTTTGCGCCGGAACGTGCCTCACCTTCGTGCAGGGCTTTGCGCGCGGCCGCACCGCGCGGGCGACCGCGCTCTACATGAATTCCATCTTCCTTGCCGGGTTGTTTGCAGTGCCGCTTATGGGGTTTGTGTCGCAATATGCAAGCTTCGGTACGTCGATCAGACTTGCTTCGGTTGGTGCAGGGGCAGCCATGCTGCTGCTGTTCCTGACGCGGCGTCAGGTCAGCGAATAGCGAGACAACGCCGAGGTTTTCTGGCGCTGACACCTACCAGCCCTCATGCCTGTGCTTGTCACAGGAATCCAGTCGATGCGCGTCTGCGTGGCGAAAACAGTCCCTTGCAGCCCAAGGACTTGGGCTGTCTAGATTCCCGTGACGAGCACAGGAATGAGGGCGGAGATTGAGCCGTATCCAGCCATCCGTCGAAACCGGACGTGCGCCTGTTGCTGTCCTTACGCCGAAATATCGACAATGCCGCAGTCGCCTGCCTCGGAGGCAAATGCGAGCAGTTTGCCGGTGGCGCTCCAGTCCATGCCGGTAATGGCGCCCTTGCCGGGGCGGCGAAGCAGGGCTTCCTTGCCATCCGCAAGCCGCACGCCAAGGATCATGCCGTCAATGAAGCCAATGGCCAGCACATCTTCCAGCGGGTGAAAGGCGACATTGGTAGCCATGATGTTGGCGCGGCTACCAAGTTCTTCGGGTGCCTTGCCCATCGGGCCGTCCTTGCCGGAAAACGGCCAGACGATCGCGGCCGGGGCACCTGATGAGGCGAGCCACTTGCCCTTTGCCGACCACGAAACGGATTTCACCTTGGCGGGATAACCCGTCATGCGCATATGGCGGGCTTCCATGCCGCCCTTGGTGGCCTCCATCTTCCAGCCATGCAGGGCGTTTTCCTGCATGGTGGTGACGAGGAACTTACCGTCAGGCGAGAAGGTGACGCCGGTATGGGCACCTTTCCATTCCAGATCGACCGGATCGCCTGCACTCGCCACCCAATGCAGCGTCACGCCGTTATAGCGTGCAACGGCAATGCGCAGGCCCTTGGGCGCGAAGGCTATTGCCTCCACCGTGCGTTCTTCCTTGAATTCCTTGACCGTGCCGTCCGAGAGGCGCACGAAGCTGGACTTGCCGACACCATAAGCGACCGCCTTCTGCGGACCGCCGGCAACAACGCCGACCCATTTCCGCGGCACATTGGCGATCTCGCTGAGGCTGCCATCATGGCCAATGCGCAGCACGCGCCCGTCCTCGCCGCCGGAAAGCAGCGTGGCGCTATAGGGGTCGCGGATGCAGGTCAGCAGACCCTCATGCGCCTCAGTGACCTTCTCGCCGCCATCCAGCCGGTGAATGGTGCCGGCGGCGGTGGCAAACAGCGGAATGTCGCCGAGAAAATGGGTCGAGACCACGTGGCCTTCGATATCAAGCGGGGCAACAGTCGGCATGGGGCATCGGTCTTTCGTCTATGTGTTTGTCATTGATGGATTTCGGTCGCAGACCAGGTCGGGAAGACCCGTTGGTGCGGTTTCAACCCGTGGCGTCAAGGTCGGTCCTCGGGTCATGCCCGGGGATCACTCGACCATCCATATGCTGGCGGCAATGGCTCCTCGGGTCAAGCCCGAGGATGACGTCGAAAGTGAGGAAGGGCACCGAAAACGCCAAAGGTGACACGGTGCCCCGTCAAGGATGTCAAGCCGTGGCAAGGCAGGCGTTGAAGCTCTTTTCCAGCTTTTCGCGGTCGAGTTCGCGGCCGATGAAGACAAGGCGGCTTTCGCGCTTTTCGCCTTCCTTCCACGGGCGCTGGTGATCACCCTCGATGATCATGTGCACGCCCTGCACCACGTAACGTTCCGCATCGCCCTTGAATGCGATGATGCCCTTGAGGCGCAGGATGTTCGGGCCGTCCGTCTGGGTGACCTTCTGGATCCACGGGAAGAAGCGCTCCGGGTTCATTTCGCCGCCGCGCAGCGACACCGACTGCACCGTTACGTCATGGATCGGGGAGGCGGCGCCATGGTGGTGGTGATCGTGGCCGTGGTCATGATCGTGGTGCGCGTGATCATGGTCGTGATGATGGTGGTCATGGCCGTGATCGTGCCCATGATCATGATGGTGGTGGTCGCAATCAGGACCGCACGCGTGATCCTCGTGGCCGTGCTCGAGGAAGTGCGGATCGTTTTCGAGCGCACGTTCCAGATTGAAGGCGCCCTGGTCGAGAACGCGGGCAAGATCGACGCCGGAACGGGTGGTCTTGTAGATGCGCGCAGAGGGATTGATGGCGCGCACGATATCCTCGATGCGGGCAACTTCTTCCGGCGAAACGAGATCGGTCTTGTTGACGATAACGACATCGGCAAAAGCGATCTGATCTTCGGCTTCGCGGCTGTCCTTCAGGCGTAGCGGCAGGTGCTTGGCATCGACAAGTGCGACCACGGCGTCAAGCTCGGTCTTGGCGCGCACGTCGTCATCCATGAAGAAGGTCTGGGCGACCGGAACGGGATCGGCAAGGCCAGTGGTCTCGACAATGATGCCGTCGAATCGGCCGGGCCGGCGCATCAGGCCTTCGACCACGCGGATGAGGTCGCCGCGCACCGTGCAGCAGACGCAGCCATTGTTCATTTCGTAGATTTCTTCGTCGGATTCGACGATCAGATCGTTGTCGATGCCGATCTCGCCGAATTCGTTGACGATGACAGCGTATTTCTTGCCGTGGTTCTCGGACAGGATACGGTTGAGAAGCGTCGTCTTGCCGGCGCCTAGATATCCCGTCAGGACGGTGACTGGAATGGGCTTGGCTGGTGCTGTTTCGGTCATGGAAACCTCGCGTGGAGAAAGGCCGGTTGAGGCCTCAAGGAATAAGTGTCGACGTCCATATAGGCGCGACGTTCGGGCAGTTCAAAGGGATTCTGGCTGGTTTCGGCGCAGTTTTTCAAATTTTGTTATGAAATAACGTTATGTCAAAAGCGTGGACGTCTTCAAGCAGTTCGACAAGGCCCGAAACGGCATGGGAAATGATCCTTTCGCCCTTCTCGGCTGAGGCGGCGGCGGCGTTTCCGGCAACGCCATCAGGGTTCAGGTCGCTCATCAGCCAACCGAAAGCGTGTGGACCATAGGCACGCAGATGCCTGAAACGGCTGGCGAAATCGCTCTGGCGGGAGGGGAAGTTGACGGCTTTTTCCATCGCCACCCGCTCCGGGCAAAGCGCCAGCATGACCGACGTCTCGATATCGCCACCATGGATATCGATCGCCTTGTCTTCAGGCTTCACGATATCCGCTGGCACGCCGAAACGAGTCCAGCTGGTGGCGACCGCCAGCATACCGAAGCGGGCGCGCGCCTCGGTGGCGACGATGGTCATCAATGGCGAATTGCCGCCATGGGCGTTCAACATCACGAATTTGCGCACGCCTTTTTCATATTCGGCCTTAGCAATGCCGAGCCAGCGCTCAACGGCCTCATCGTAACGCAACGACTTCGTGCCCGGCACATTCATGTGCTCGATGGAATATCCAACGGGCTCCACCGGCAGGAAGGAGACCGGCAGACCGGCGGGCAAAACAGCAGCCAAACGGGAGACAATGCCCGTCGCAATCAGCGTGTCTGTCTCGAAGGGCAGGTGCGGCCCGTGCTGTTCGTGCGCACCGAGCGGCAGCACTGAAATTGCACCTGTTGCGCGAAGATGTGGGTCTGTTACGTTTTCGTCGTGATAATGCGTGTATGAGTTTGGCATCTGGCAGTCCGCGCGTGCATTCGGTAAGGATTTCCAGCAACATATATCGGTTCCGCCACAGGGTAAAAGGCACTCGCATATGAGCAAGGACAAAACTGGGCATAAGGACAAGGGCGCCAAAAAGGACAAGGGCACCAAGAAAGTAAAGGACGCCAAAAAGAGGGATGAGAATTTCAACCCTGAGGAACTGGCGCAATCCATCACCCAGGCCGCCCGTTCCATGCGCACGGCGTTGAGCCACAGCCTTGCCGAAAGCGGCCTTTATGCCGGGCAGGACGGCGTTATTCTGGCGTTGGCGCAGGAAGGCAGCCTCACGCCTGGGCAGATCGCCCAGAAACTTGGTGTCAAGGCGCCGACCATGACGCGAACCATCGGCCGCATGGAAGCCCAGGGCTTCGTGGAGCGCAGCGGCGATGACGAAGATGGCCGCGTAACACTGGTGAAACTGACGGAGACAGGCCTGAAAAGCGTCGAACATATCAACGTCTCCATCGCAAATTGCGGTGCGCGGGCGATTGCGGGGCTTTCGGCCAAGGACATCAGGACGGTGGTTAAACTTCTCAAGGTGATCGATACCAACCTTCAATAATTTGTTGAGTTTTTAAAAACCACTGTCTTTTTGTTGATATTCCTTAAACCGGTTGCGGATTTTGTTTAAATTGTTTAATTGCGATTTAAACAGAAACGTCTGTCAATGACATGGGTTTGGGGAGAAATGCCGTGGCACAAAAGATCAAACTGTCGACAATCGCCGAAAGCCTCGGTCTATCGACTGCCACCATCTCCCTTGCATTGCGCGACAGTCCGCTGGTCGCCTCCGACACCCGCGACAAGATCAAGGAACAGGCACGGGCGCTCGGCTACATCTACAACCGCCGGGCCGCCAGCCTGCGCACCTCGCGCTCCGGCATCATCGGCGTGGTGTTCCACGATGTGATGAACCCGTTTTATGGTGAAATTCTCAAGGCCATCGAAACCGAGCTGGATCGCAGCCGCCAGACCTTCATTCTGTCCAACCATTATGATTCGGTTGAAAAACAGCGCACCTTCATCGAAACGCTGCTGCAACTTGGTTCTGATGGTATCATCATGTCGCCCGCCATCGGCACGCCGATCGAGGACATGACGCTGGCTGAGGAAAACGGCATGCCCGCCATTCTGGTGGCCCGCTCGCTCGAGGGCGTCGACATGCCGACCTATCGCGGCGACGACAGCTATGGCATTTCGCTTGCGACCAATCATCTGATCAGTCTTGGCCATCGCACCATCGCCATGGTTGGTGGTACCGACCAGACCTCGACCGGCCGCGATCGTTATCAGGGTTATGTCAACGCGCTGCGCAAGGCGGGAATCGAGGTCGATCCGAACCTGCGTATTCCCGGCCCACGCTCCAAGCAGGGCGGTTTCGAGGCCGCAGTGCATTTCCTGTCGCTGCCGCAGAAGCCCACCGCTGCTGTCTGCTGGAACGATCTGGTCGCCATCGGCCTGATGAACGGCATTTCGCGCGCCGGACTGGTGGCGGGCGTGGATATTTCCGTGACGGGTTACGACGATCTGGAGGAGGCGGCCATCGCCACGCCGGCGCTGACCACGGTGTCCAACGGACAGGCCGAGGTGGGGCGCCTTGCGGCGCGCGCGCTTCTGGACAGGCTGGCGGGCAGCCACGAGCCGGATGGCGTGCACCTCATCAAGCCGGAAATGCGCATCCGCCAGTCGACAGGGCCGGTGCGTCCGAGGGTTTGAGCAGCGATTCTCTCTCTTTCGTCATTCCGGCCTTCAGCCTAAAGCCAGCCAGCTCAAGCCCTTGAGCTGGAAAGACTCTTTGCGCCCCGCCGACGCGCGCCTCAAGTCCGGCATGACGGAGGCGGGCGCGTAAAAAAACGGCATGAAACTTCCGTCTGCCCCCATAGCTTCCCCTTATTGCCCTTTTCACGGCCGCCGTTGTTTGAAAAGATCGCGGCCCAGAAGAGCGGGATGGCGAGTGGTTCGCCCATGAATCCGCTCTGACGATATCGGAATGCAATCAGGAGGAATATCCACCCATGTCTGACAGACAAGCCGTCGTTCTCGTTCCCGGCAAGATCAACCCGCGCGTGCTCGAACGCCTCGAAGGCAAGGTCGAGATCGTGACAGTGCCCGCCGGTGCTGAGCCGGTTCTGCCTGATGGTGCGGCTGAGCGCATTAATGCCATCGCCGTTTCTGGCGTCGTCAACGCCAAATGGATCGATGCGCTGCCGAAACTCGAGATCATTGCCAATTTCGGCGTCGGTTATGATGGCGTTGATGCCAAACATGCCGCCACGCGCGGGATCGTGGTGACCAATACGCCCGATGTGCTGAACGACGAAGTTGCGGACACGACGATTGCGCTGCTGATCAACACGGTTCGTCGTCTCTATCAGGCCGAAACCTGGCTGCGTGAGGGAAAATGGGTTGGCGAAGGGCCCTTCGCGCTTTCGCCGTTTTCCCTGCGCGGCCGCAAGGTCGGCCTGTTCGGCATGGGCCGCATTGGCCAGGAAATCGCCAAGCGGCTGGAGCCATTCAAGGTGGAGATCGGCTATCATACCCGCAGCAAGCGCGATGGCCTGCCCTATACCTATTACGGTTCGCTAAAGGAGATGGCGCAGGCTGTCGACACGCTGATCTGCATCGTGCCCGGCACCCCGGAAACGCACAAGGCGATCAATGCGGAAATCCTCTCGGCACTTGGTCCGCAGGGCGTGTTCATCAATGTCGGACGCGGCTCCAGCGTCGATGAGGATGCGCTTTTGCAGGCCCTCAAGAGCGGTGCGGTGGGTGCCGCCGGTCTCGATGTGTTCTACGCCGAACCGAAGGTGCCGGAAGCGTTCCTGTCACTGCCGAACGTTTCCCTGCTGCCGCACGTCGCCTCTGCGTCCATCCCGACGCGCAACGCGATGGCCGATCTGGTGGCCGACAATATTCTCGGCTGGTTTAGGGATGGCAAGGTGCTGACGCCGGTGCCGGAAACGCCGGTTAAGGGATAACACCTCTCCGCCGTCATCCTCGGGCTTGTCCCGAGGATTCAACCAGGTAGCGTTAAATCAATCGGTTGCAGATGCTCGGGACAGGCCCGAGCATGACGAAAGAGGCAAAGTTCCGCGCTAACCCCGCCTCTGCCTATTCCGCAATCTCACTCGTCGCGACCCATCGTCCCTCGGCGAAGGACCGGGCCATGGCATGAATGCTGCGCTCGATCTTCAGGCCTTCCTCGAAGTCGATGATATGCGCCGTCTTGCCCTCGATGGCCGCGATCAGTTCCCGGCACTCGATCACCTTAAGATCGTTGAAGCCGAGCCCGTGGCCGGGTGCGGGGATGAAGCGGTCATACGGCTTGTGGTGAGGGGCGGCGAGAACGGTTCTGAAACCCTGCTCCTCCGGGCGCCCGTCCGTGGTGTAGAGCTGGAATTCGTTCATCCGCTCCTGGTCGAAAAGGATCGAGCCGGTAGAGCCGTAAATCTGGATGGCGATACGGCCCTTGCGGCCCCAGGCCGAGCGGTTGGCGATCAGCACCGCCGAAATGCCGCCTTCGAGCTTCAGAAGCACGCTGGCAAGATCATGCGTTTCCACAGCGCGCTCGCCGCCGCCACTTAGCGGCCGCGTCTCGTAAGGCTTCACCATATCGGTGATCGCGCTTTCGGCATGGCCGAAAAGGGAAAACAGAAGTGACAGCGGATGAACAGCGAAATCATCCAACGCGCCATAGCCGGAGGAGGCTTCGCTCTTCCAGTAGAAGGGCTGGGTGGCATCCGCCATGAAGTCCTCATCCATTTCCGCACGGACATGGTAGACATTGCCGATCGCGCCTTCGTCGATAAGGCGGCGCATATGGCGGATGACAGGGTTCTGGATGTAGTTGTAGCCCATGGCCGCCGCCTTGCCCGAACGGCGGGCCGCATCGCGCATCTTCACGGCATCCGTGAAGGCAGGCGCCATCGGCTTTTCGCACCAGACGTGTTTGCCGGCATCAAGGGCGGCAATCGCCATTTCGGGGTGAAAGGCATTGGGTGTGGTGACCGAGATCACATCGATTTCAGGGTCGGCAAGCAGATCGCGCCAGTCGCCGGTCGAGCGGGCGAAACCGAACTCGGCGGCCTTCTTCGCCGCAAGCTCGGGATTGACCTCTGCCAGTGTGACCAGTCGTGGACGCTCCACATCGCCAAAAACGCTGGTGACGTTGTTCCACGCCAAAGCGTGGCACTTGCCCATGTAACCCGTGCCAATAAGGCCAACGCCAAGAGCGGCCATGGTCTCTTCTCCCTAAATTATTACGATGAAATCAATACGTTCGATTGCTTTCTTCTCTACGGCAATCGCGACGCGGACCTTCCTCGCCCCTCATTCCTGTGACAGGCACAGGGATGAGGAGGGTGCCGTGGACGCTGGCATGCCTCAGGGATTGTCGCGCTTGAAAATCCAGTCGTGATCGGGGTGGTTCTTGAAGCGCCATTTGCGCATCGGCCCGGCCATCACGTTCAGATAATACATCTCGTAGCCATAAGGCGCGCCGCAGGGGTGGTGTCCCTTGGGAACCAGCACGACATCGCCGTCCGCTACAGCCATGGTCTCGTCCAGCGACCCATCCTCGGTGAAAACGCGCTGGAAACCGAAACCCTGCGCCGGGTTGAGCCGGTGATAATAGGTCTCTTCCAGATAGGTCATATCGGGGTAATTGTCTTCGTCATGCCGGTGCGGCGGATAGGACGACCAGTTGCCCGACGGGGTGAACACTTCCGTCACCAGGAGACTATCGGCGACATCGCGCTCTTCCATGGCGATGGGGAAAATGTAACGCGTATTGGCGCCTTTGCCGCGCTCGGTCAGTTGCACGCCATCGGGACCGATCTGTTGCGCTTCGCGGCTACCTTTTTCACCCGGTGCGGTGCAGACACCGACGGTGCAATCCGTCGTGGCCGTCAACGACCATTCGGAGCCGGCGGGAACATAAACGCAGTGCGGCGGCTTGCGCTCGAACACGTTCATGCGGTCGCCGAGTTCACCGAACTCCTTGCCCCCGGCGGAAATCTTCGCCTTGCCTTCGACAAGCACCAGAATGACTTCCGTATCGCCAGTCTTCTCGGCTGCGGTTTCACCGGGCTTCAGACGATAAAGGCCGAAACCGACATAACCCCAATCCGCGCTTTGGGGCGTGATGTCGTGCACCTTGCCGCTTGTCGCGACCGGCTTGCGCAGAAGTGAGGTCATGGTGGTGTTCCTTTTTGGTCAGTCGTTCAATTTATCGGGCGGCTATTCCCGCGTTTCCCTCATCCCTGTGCTTGTCACAGGGATGAGGGAGTAAAGGGCCTCAAGCCGCCTGAGCCTTGTCCAGTCCGGCGTCACGGGCAAAAGCCTTCAGCGATTTCAGGCCGAGGCTCTGATATTCGAAGGGGTTGCGCACATCCGGGTCCTGTTCGGCCTCGATGACCAGCCAGCCGCTGTAATTGTGCTCGGCGGCAATTTTCAGAACCGGCGGGAAGTTCACCCCGCCCTCGCTGTCACCCGGCACGGTGAACACACCGCGGCGAACGCCTTCGAGGAAGGAAAGCCGCTCGTTCCGAACCTGATCGGCAATCACCGGCCGCACGTTCTTGGCGTGGATATGGCCGACGCGGTGCATGTATTTCTGCGCGACGCGCACGGGATCTCCGCCGCCGAACAGGCAATGGCCGGTATCGAGGAGCAGATGGGTCTTCGGCCCGGTATGCTTCATCAGAAGGTCGATTTCGTCTTCGCTCTCGACCACGGTTCCCATGTGGTGATGGTAGACGAGGGTGATGCCCTGTTCGGCAGCATAGGCCGCCAGCGCCTCCACACCCGCGCCGAACTTCGCCCAGTCCTCGGCCGCAAGGCGCGGACGGTCGACCAGCGCCGTGTCGTCGGCACCGTGAATGGCGTTCGAGGTCTCGCAGACGATGATGACTTTCGAGCCCATGGCTTTCAGCAGATCGAGCGCCGGCTGCATGGCCTTCTTTTCGGATTCGATGCTGTCGGTCAGAAGGTTCAGCGAATGCCAGCCGGAGACGAAGGAGAGGCTACGCGGCGCAAGCACACCCTTCAGGCCTTCCGGGTCAGTCGGGAACTTGTGGCCCTTCTCGATGCCGTCGAAGCCGATCTTGGCGGTTTCGTCGAGGCATTGTTCAAGGCTGATATTGGCGCCCAGTGTGCGGTCGTCGTCGTTGGACCAGGCTATCGGGTTGGTTCCGTAACGGATCATCTTATTGTCTTTCCTTGATATGGTTTTCGTAGCGCGCGCGCGCCGGTCCGATTTCGGCCCGGTCGGAAACTTCGGGTACCGCCACATCCCACCAGTGGCCACCGGCCTGCGGGGTTGGATAGGGGTCGGTATCGATGACGATGACAGTCGTGCGGCTGGATTCGCGAGCGGACGCAAGCGCCGCTTCCAACTCGGCGATGGTGGAAACCTTGCGCGCATCCGCGCCCATAGAGCCGGCATGGGCGACGAAGTCGATGGCGATGGGGTTGACGTTGGTGTGGGCGTAGAGGTTGTTGAACTCCGCGCCGCCGGTTTCCATTTGCAGCCGGTTGATGCAGCCGTAACCGCGGTTATCGGTGATGACGAGGGTGATTTTGACGCCCATGGCAACCGATGTCGCAAGCTCGGAATTCATCATCATGTAGGAGCCGTCGCCGACCATGACGATCACGTCCCGGTCCGGTTCCGCCATCTTGATGCCGAGGCCGCCGGCAACCTCATAGCCCATGCAGGAGAAGCCGTATTCCATGTGATAGGAAAGCGGCAGCTTGGATTTCCACAACTGATGCAGCTCACCAGGCATGGTGCCCGCCGCGCACATGACGACGGTATTGTCGCGTGACTGGCGCTGTACGGCGCCGATCACCTGCATGTCGGTGGGCAGGCTGTTGGCATTGTCCTCGCCCGGTGCTGCCGTATCGGCATCGGCCTTCTCGAACCATGCCGCCTTGAGCTTGGCATCCGGTGCCGTGAAGCGGTGGCTGCCAAGGGCGGCCGACAGTTTTTCGAGACCGATCTTCGCATCCGCCGTCAGGCTGATCGCATCATGCTTGGCGCTGTCATAGGGCTGCACGTTGAGGGCGAGGATCTTGCGGTCCGGGTTCTTGAACAGCGCCCAGGAACCGGTGGTAAAGTCCTGAAAGCGGGTGCCGACGCCGAACACCAGATCGGCTTTCTCGCTTATGATATTGGCGCTTTCGGCACCCGTGACGCCGACCGGGCCGAAATTGAGATCGTGATCCCACGCCAGTGCCGATTTGCCGGCCTGGGTTTCGACGACCGGGATGGAATGGGTTTCCGCAAAACGCTTCAGCGTTTCGGTGGCGCCGGAAAAATGCACACCGCCGCCGGTAACGATGACGGGGTTCTTCGCAGCCTTTAGCGCGGCGACGGCCTCTTCGAATTCCGCCACATCCGGTTCCGGGCGGCGTTGCCGCCAGACGCGCTTTTCAAAGAAGCTGACGGGATAATCGTAAGCTTCCGCCTGCACGTCCTGGCAGAAGGCAAGCGTTACCGGGCCGCAATCGGCAGGGTCCGTCATGGTGCGCATGGCGCGGGGAAGGGCGGTCAGCAATTGTTCCGGGCGCATGATACGGTCGAAATAACGGCTAACCGGGCGGAAGCAGTCATTCACCGTCATCGTGCCGTCGCCGAAATCCTCCAGCTGCTGGAGCACGGGGTCGGGACCGCGATTGGCGAAGACATCGCCGGGGATGAGAAGAACCGGCAGGCGGTTGACATGGGCGAGCGCTGCCGCCGTTACCATGTTGGCAGCACCGGGGCCGATGGAGGAGGTGACCGCCATTGCCCGCCGGCGACGCAGCTGCTTGGAATAGGCAATCGCCGCATGCGCCATGGATTGCTCGTTCTGGCCGCGATAGGTCGGCAGTTCCTCGCGAATGCCATAAAGCGCCTCGCCGATGCCGGCGACATTGCCATGGCCGAAGATGGCCCAGACACCGGCAATATAGGTCTCGCCATGCTCATTCATCTGCGCGGCGAGGTAACGAACCATAGCCTGCGCAGCCGTCAATCTGATTGTCTTCACGCTGCCTCTCCCTTTTTGGCGCGCGCCTCATCCCATATGCGGCACAGGCTGGTATAGCGCTGCGCCATGTCCTTCACCGCTTCCTCATCGGTGATCTTGCCACCGAGCCAACCCCGCGCGGCGTCGGCAAAAATCGTGCGGCCAACCGCGAAACCTTTGACCAGATCGAAACCGGCGGCAAGGCGGAAGCTCTCCTCCAGCTCGCTTTGCGGTGCGTCGAGACCAAGAACGACGATGCCGCGCACGTAAGGATCGTTGCGATGCACGGCGTCGCAGGCATTTTTCCAGGCGGCTCTGGTTTTCATCGGCTCCAGTTTCCACCAGTCGGGATAAACGCCGATCTCGTAAAAGCGTTCGATGATGCGCGCGGCGGTCAGATCGTCGGTCGGGCCGACCTTGGAGGGAATGACCTCGAGCAGCATTTCCAACCGGTTGCGGCGTGTCGCCTGGAACAGACGCATCACCGTCTCCTCCTGCGCGGCGCGCATTTCGTCGGTATCATCCGGGTGATAGAAGCACAGAACCTTGACGACATTTTCCAGCGGCCATTCGGAAAGCCCGCCGAAATCCTTGCCGAGTTCCGGTTCCAGCGTCAGCGGGCGCGAACCCGGCCATTCCACCGGCCGGCCTATCCACAGACCGGAGCCGCTGGCTGCGAAAAGCGCATCGCGTCCGAGGCGTCCGTCACAGAGGATACCGTAACCCGCCTTGCCACCGGCGACCGTTTGCGCGGCCTCAAGGCAGAGCTTCTTGAAGGCGCCGATGCGCTCATGTTTAATGCCGAGTTCGTCGGCGATCGCTTCCAGTTGCATGCGATGGTCGAAGGCGAAGACGCGCATTGTGTCCCATTCGCCCTTGCGATTGGTTGACCAATGCACCTGTTCCAGCGCCTCGTCCTTGCGCAGCGCCTTGTTGCGGATGCCGGCCTTGAAGAAATATTGCAGCTCTTCCCAGCTCGGATAGGCGGGAGTGCAGCCGTGGCGGGAAACGGCAAAGGCGCCACAGGCATTGGCGTATTTCAGTGTCGTCGGCCAGTCCTCGCCGCGCAGCCAGCCACGGAAAAGCCCGGCCATGAAACCATCGCCCGCGCCGAGAACATTGAAGACCTCGATCGGGAAACCTTCGCCCGTCTCGCCATCGTCCAGGCTTGCCGGAATTTCGCCGGCGAAAACCGAAGCACCCATCGGGCCACGCTTGCACACCAGCGTCGCGTTCGACACCTTGCGTACGGCGTTCAGCGCGGCCAGCGTATCGGTCGAGCCGCCGGCAATGTGGAATTCTTCTTCCGTGCCTACAATCAGATCGAAGAGATGCAGGGTGGATTGCAGCTTGGCGGTGACCTTCTGCGATTCCACGAAGCGGCTTTCGCCATCGCCATGGCCGGCAACACCCCAGAGATTGGGTCGATAGTCGATGTCGAGCGCTGTTTTCGCACCGTTTTCGCGGGCAAGTGTCAGCGCTTTCAGTACGGCCGCTTCCGTCTTCGGATGCGACAGATGCGTGCCGGTGGCGCAGACACAGCCTGCTTCGGCAATAAAGGCGGGATCGATGTCGTCTTCGCTGAGCGCCATGTCGGCACAGTTCTCGCGATAGAAAATCAGCGGAAACTGGTTCTGGTCGCGAATGCCGAGAAGCACCAGCGCCGTCAACCGCTCCGGGTCGGTTTTCACGCCGCGTACGTCCACGCCTTCGCGCACCAGCTGTTCACGGATGAAGCGGCCCATATGCTCGTCACCAACGCGGGTGATGACGGCACTGGCAAGGCCGAGCCGCGCAGCGCCGGCCGCAATATTGGTGGGGGAGCCGCCAATATATTTGGCAAAGGAGGCCATGTCCTCCAGCCGGCCGCCGACCTGCGAACCATAAAGGTCGACCGACGAGCGCCCGATCGTGATAAGGTCAAGTTTTTTCAAAAGCTTCCTCCTTCGGACCCCGCATTGAGGGAGCCTGATGCCAGTGGGCCTCCTCCGCCCACTTTCTGTCTCACCACCTTCGGGTGCATTCACGAGACGGACAATTATGGAATGCCCGTTTCATGAATTTGGATCATAAATTCTATTTTTTATGTTTTCAATAAAAATATTCAGGCTGTTTTGCGTGTTCCCACAGCGACAGCGAGTGTGATGGCGAGACAGAGCGTGGCGGAAAGCGAGCGGAATGCACCAAAATCGATTTCCGTTACCGTGAGCAGCGTCGCGCCGGACTTGCGTAGCGGATTGACGGCCGAATCGGACATGGCGACGACAGGAATACCATTGGCGCGGGCCATTTCCGCCAGTTCCAGCGTTTCAGCCGAATAGGGGGAGAAGGTGATCGCAATCAGCGCATCGTCGCGGGAGATGGCGCTGAGGTTGCCGAGGCCACCGACGGCGCTGTGCAAAACCGCAGGTACCTTCATTTTCTCGAAGGCGTAAGCGAGGTAACTGGCAATGGGGAAGGAGCGCCGCAAACCGATGATATGCACGGTGCGCGCCTGTGCCAGCGCCGAGACCG
Source organism: Agrobacterium sp. K11 (assembly GCF_059429395.1). NCBI lineage: Bacteria > Pseudomonadati > Pseudomonadota > Alphaproteobacteria > Hyphomicrobiales > Rhizobiaceae > Agrobacterium > Agrobacterium sp. K11. Next base: position 319,848 of record NZ_JCAHRB010000008.1, read on the forward strand.
CCTCGTCAAGCTGCCGTGTATCGACCGATTTCAGCAGCATTTCCAATGAGGACCGGCCAGCCTCCACGAATTCCGCCAACAGGCCCGACGCGCTCTCGTCGCCCTTTTCGCGCAGGTGGTCCAGCCGGGTCGCATAATCCGGCCAGCCGCCGACATAGGAATCGCGAAACAGGCGCTGCATCTCCGAAAAGCCGGAAAAACCCATGATCTGGCAAAAGCGCATGAATGCAGACGGCTGCACGCCGGCACCTTCTGCCATTTCGGCGACGGTGGAAACGGCAATGCGATCCTGATTGGACGCGACATAATCTGCACATTGACGTAATCGTTTCGGCAGGCCTTCCGCGACCTGAAGCAACCGCTCCTCAAAAGCCTTCACGGAGTCTGGCGCATCGATTGCCGTCATTGTCGTTCCTTTGTGCAGATTGAAATCGTGTGCACTTTAACTGCAATGGAATTTTTATTCCATTGTGTTTTTTACGAACGGATCAATGAAGTGGGATCGGGGTTTGTTGCGGTGTGTGATCGGGTTAACTTTCGTCATTCCGGCTCGAGGCCGGAACGACGAAGAGGGGGTGATTGACGCTTTTGGATCAGTGCAATCCACCCACGCCAAGATGCGTATCAACAATATCCGGGTTCGCCGCAAGATCGTCGGACGGTCCTGACCAGACGATGCGGCCGCGTTCCATGATGATGGCGTGGTCGGCGAAGTCGATGGCCATCTGGATGCGCTGTTCGATGAGAAGAATGGTCATTTCGCCCGATTGCGCGAGTTTCGAGAAGGCCGCCATCAGTTCCTCGCAGATAACAGGGGCGAGACCTTCGAGGGGTTCATCGAGAAGCAGCACCTGCGGCTGGCCGAGGATGGTGCGGGCGGTGGAAAGCATCTGCTGCTCGCCACCGGAGAGTTGCGAGCCGAGATTGCGGCGTCTTTCCTTCAGGCGCGGAAACAGCGTGTAAGCTTCCTCGATGGCCGATTTCGGCCGGCCCTTGAGGCCGACGAAGAGGTTTTCTTCGACTGTGAGTGTCGGAAAGACATCGCGGGTCTGCGGCACGTAACCGAGACCGGCGAGGGCGCGGGCAGCACTCGGCAGGGCGGTGATGTCCTGCCCGCCGAGATGGATATCACCGGCAAATCGTTTCGTCTGCCCGGCAAGCGTGGCAAACAGGCTTGTCTTGCCAACGCCGTTACGTCCGAGCACCGCGAAACGCGAACCGGCGGGAACGGAGAGCGACAGACCCTCGATGACACGGGTGGGGCCGTAACCGGCGGTCAGGTTGGCGATTTCAAGCGGCGCTGCGGGCATTGGCGTAACTTCCGAGATAGGCTTGGCGGACTTCTGCGTTGCTGGTGACTTCGCCAGGCGAACCGTCGAATATGACGGCGCCTGCGGCGAGCACGACCACACGTCTGGCGAAACGGAAGACCAGATCCATGTCGTGTTCGATCATCAATATGGCGAGGTCGGCGGGCAGGCGATCGAGCGCCTGTTCGATACGCGCCGTTTCCGTCGAGGGAACGCCGGCGGCAGGTTCATCAAGCAGCAGGATTTTGGGCTTGAGCGCCATGGCAAGTGCGATCTCGATGAGCCGCTGCTGGCCATAGGCGATTTCACGGACGCGGGTTTCGGCGATGGCAAGCAGGCCAAGCGTTCCGAGAATGTCGCGCGCCTCGCTCATCACCGTTGGCATGGAGCGGTAACGGCCGAAAATCCGGCCCGTTCTGCCTTCCCTTTGCAGAATGGCGAGTGCGACATGTTCCTCCGGCGTCATGTCCTGGAACAGCCGCGTCACCTGAAACGAGCGGACAAGTCCGCGCTTCACGCGCTGACTGGCGCTGAGCCCCGTCACGTCTTCTCCGGCAATCCGCACGGTTCCGGCGGATGGCTTGATGTTTCCGGTAACGAGGTTGACGAATGTGGTCTTGCCGGCGCCGTTGGGGCCGATCAGCACGGTGCGATCGCCGGGCGAAAGCGACAGCGAGACATTGTTGGTAACGACGAGACCGCCGAAATTTTTCTGCAGGCCGGAAACTTCGAAAATGGCGCTCATTTGCGATCTCCCCGCAGGCGCGCGATGATCTGTTCGCCCGCGCCATAAAGGCCGCGCGGCGCAAACAGCACGACGGCGATCAGAAGCAGGCCTACGATTGTGAGCCAGTGGAACGGATTGGCGGCGGAAACGACGTCTTCGAACCACATGAAGGTGACGGTGCCGATCAGCGCGCCATAAAGCGAGCCCGCGCCACCGAGAACCAGCATGACCAGCGCTTCGGCAGACAGCGTGAAGCTGAGGCTGTCGAGGCCGACCACCTGCGTGGAGATGGCGTTCAGCGCGCCGCCGATTCCGGCGACGATGCCTGATATCACGAACATCTTCAAAATCGTGCCATTGACCGAACCGCCCATGGCCTGAATGCGGATGCTGTCCTGCTTGACGCCGCGACACAGCATGCCGAAGGGCGAATTGACGACGACGCGAAGTGCCAGAAAAACCAGAAGCAGCAGGCAGACGCCGTAGATATAGGCGGTGCGGCCGTAGAGATCGAATTCGAAGGTGCCGAACAGCGCATCGGGCGAGACGCCGGCAAGCCCGTCGCTGCCGCCCGTCCAGTCCGACGCCTTGTTGGCCGCCTCATGGAAAAGATGGACAACGGCGATGGACAGCACCAGTTGCGGCAGGCCGTGCGCGCGCAACAGAATGGTGCCGGACAGCAATCCCGCGATGCCGCCCACTGCTGCGCCGATGAGGGTCATGAGAAGCGGGTCCGTGATACCGTAGTGGGCAGCGGCAATGCCGGCGGCATAGGCGCCGGCACCGAACAGGGCCGCATGGCCGAGTGTCGCCACGCCACAATAGCCGGTAACGAGATCGATGGAGAGCACGAGAAGCGCTATCGCGATGATGCGCGTCAACAGCGCCAGATTATCCGGAAACAGGAAGTAACCGGCGATGGCGGCGATGATGATGAGCACCGGACCGCCAATCGCGCGCAGGGGCGAGCGGGCCTTCGGCGGTTTTGCCGTTTCAGTGAGGTCGTTCATGAGCACCGCCATCTCATTTCGCCCTTCCAAGAAGGCCGCGCGGAAACAGCGTGATGATCACGATGACCGCCAGATAGAAGAAGAATTCGCCATATTCGGGGGCAAGATACCGCCCGGTCGTATCGATGGCGCCAAGCAGCAGACAGGCGATCAGCGCGCCGGGGATCGAGCCTGCGCCGCCGACGGATACGACCACCAGGAAGGTGACCATGTAGCGCAGCGCATAATAGGGTTCGACCGGCAGCAATTCTGCGCCGATGACGCCGCCCATGGCCGCAAGGCCGACGGCGATGGCGAAGCTTACGGCATAGATGATTTCGGTGCGCACGCCGAGGGCTGCTGCCATGGCCGCATTGTCCACCGCTGCCCGCAACTTGATGCCGAAGGCGGTCTTTTCGAACGTGAACCAAATTGCCGCCGCCACCACGAGGCCAGCGACGATGGCGAAGATGCGGTGGGTGGCGATGGTGCGAAAACCGAGATCGGTGGGACCGGCCAGTTCCTGCGGCAGCGGAATGGTTTTGAGCGTTGGCCCGAACACGAAATTGGCGATGCCGATGATGCAGAAGGTGATGCCGATGGTCATCAGCACCTGCGTCAGTTCCGGTGCGCCGTAGATGCGCCGGTAGAGAAACCGTTCGAGCGGTATGGCGATCACGATGGTGCCGGCAATCGCAACGAGGATTGCCGCCGCGTAACCAAGGCCGAGGCCATGGGCGGCATAGGAGGCGAGATACCCGCCGATCATGGCGAAGGCGCCGTGGGCGAGATTGACCACACGCATCAGCCCCATTGTCACGGATAGGCCGATGGAGATGATGAAAAGCACCATGCCATAGGCAAGCGCATCGACAAGGATGCTGAAGACCGTCTGCATGTTCGAAAGCTCCTCCCGATGCGATTACGCCCGTGCCGGAGCCGCCCGCAAAAGGCGGCGCCGGTCATTTCCGTCTCAATGCTTACTTGGCGGCGGCAAGGCCCGGGTCGCCCTGTTTTTCGAAAGTCTGGATTTCCTTGTTGTAATAATTGCCGTCATCGCCCTTGGAGACTTCGCGCAGATAGATGTTCTGCGTGATGTGGCGGCTCTGCGGATCGATGCTGACAGGGCCGCGCGGGCTTGTCCAGGAAAGACCCTTCACCGCCTCGACAGCCTTTTCCGCATCCTGTTTGCCGCCGGTCGCCTCGATCATCTTGGTGATGACATACATGCCGTCAAACGCGCCGACTGCGGGGAAGGACAGTTCCGCCTGATTGCCAATGGCCTTGGTTGCGGCCTCCACGAAGGTCTTGTTTTCGGGTGAATCGTGGGAGACGGCATAGTGGAAGGTAGTCTGCATGCCGAGTGCTGCTTCGCCAAGGGCCGGCAGATCCGATTCCTGTGTAAGATCGCCCGGCGCGAAAAGCTTGATGCCTGATGATTTCAGGCCGTTGTCGTTGAAGGCCTTCACGAAGCCGAGCGTCGTCGGGCCGGAGGGCAGGAAGGCGAAGACGCCTTGTGCGCCGGAATCCTTCACGCGCTGCATGATGGGGCTGAAATCATTGGTGGAAAGCGGCATGCGAATGCTTTCCACAACTTCGCCGCCAGCGGCGGTGAAGGCTGCCTTGAAGGCGTTCTCCGCGTCAACGCCCGGGCCGTAATCGCTGACCAGCGAAATGACCTTCTTGACGCCGCCATCGAAAGCCACCTTGGCTATCGGCGTAGATGTCTGCCATGTCGTGAACGAGGTGCGCACCACATAGGGGCTTTTGGTAACGATGGCCGATGTGGCCGCATTCATGATGACCATGGGCACATTGCCCTGTTTCAGAAGCGGCGTAACCGCCATGGCGTCGGGCGTAAAATAGAAGCCGGCGAGATATTGCACGCCTTCCTTTACAACCAGCTCCTGCGCCAGCGCCTTGGATTGCGCCGGATCGGCCTGCGGCACATCGCGGTAGACGACTTCGACAGTGTCATTGCCCACCTTGTTGCCGTGAAGCGAAAACCAGGCGTCTATGCCGGCCTTGAAGTTCTTGCCCTGCAGCGCGAAGGGGCCGGAGAACGGGCCGACCACGCCGACCTTGATCGTCTCGGCATAGGCAACGGAACTGAAGCAGATGGCCGCGATTGCGGCGGTGATCCGTAATTTCATGATTTCCTCCCAATTGATCCGTGGCTCCCTCCACCGATCCAGCCAGTCAAACTGGTAAGTGCGATGGCCAAAGTAAAATGAAAAAAAGGGGGCAATAAATAACCTGATGGTTATGGATCGCCGCCTTATCCGGTTCTGCCCGATATTGGATCATACAATAGGGATAGTCTGGCGATTCTCAATTGCCGCAGCCGCTGCAGCCATCACGAATGGTCCCGTTTCAGCATGCTGCTTCCAAATGCCGCCGTTATGAAAAATGCCCTGCGCCACGCGGCCGGAAAATGACGATAATATGCACGTAATCCCGGTGCCTTAACCAGTTCTAAGGGGATTGTCCGTAGTCTCCCGAAGCATATTTTGAATTTCATTTGGTGTCTTGATGGGCGAATATCAGAATAAAGCCGTTGATCTTATGCGGAATCGCGTTGGCGACAGTATACTCAACAACAAGATCGAGCGCCGCGAAGCTTTTCTCCGCAAGGCGCTGGCGCTGTATCACGTCATGGGCGGCGCGGCGGATGACATGCGCGCCGCGGTGGAAGATGTTGTGCACCTGCCGAAGCCGAGCGTCGATGTCGCCGTTGGCGACGTGATGCATGAACTGGCAGCAATCGGTCACGTCGCCGATCTCGATATTATCCAGGCCGGATATAACAAACTTGATGCCGCCAATCTGCATATTTTGAGCAAGGGCAAGCGGCTTTTGCAGAAGCAGCAGGAAAAGAAGCTTGCCGCCACGGCTGAGAAGTAAGCCGTACAAGGGCAACTGAGGGTGATGACAAAGCTCCCTCACACCCGGCGTCATCGCTGGATTGCCCCAAGGATCCAATCACGTCCAACTAGATCAAGACGTTGCAGCTGCTCCGGACAAGCCCAAGCATGACGGACGAGGGCTTCGGGACTTCGTCATCATTCTGATGCCCCCAATCGGGGGCGCTTCGAAATCAGGCAACGTCCGCGACGAAAATATCCTGCCAGGCGTCGTAAGCGGAAAGAACCGTTTCCATCTGCGCCGTGTGGCCGGTGATGAAGTCATCGCCGTAGATCGTCTCATCAGGATATTCGGTAATCAGCGTCATCGGCACTGTGTGGCGGTCGTCGATGGACGACAGGCACGGGAAACCGTTGATGATGCGGAAACCGGTTTCACCGGCGTGAATCTCGTAAAGCGCGATCTGGCGATTGTTGTAATCCAGCAGGCCCGGAATGGCGCCGAGATGGCGGGTAACCCGGTCGAGCAGGGCTTCCGCCTGCTTTTCCCAATCCGCATGGTGGCGGATGATGAGGAAGAAACCCTTCGGCAGCGTCCACATGGCGAAATTGCGCGGCACATAACCGGAAAGCGGACGGGTCCATTCGTGCGAGGGATAACCGTGCAGGTTCACATGCAGGCTCGCGCCGCTCATCTCCTGCGCGCTGAAACGGATTGCCTTCTCGTTGAGATGGACGCCCGAATTTTCCCGCGTGCGATATTCGAGATCGTCGCCGAGCGCCGTGTACCGCGCCGCATGGTGCATGTGGCGTGGATTGTCGGCGCGCAGCCGCTGGTGCAGGGCATAACCATCAGGGTTTTCCAGCGGCGAAATGGTGAAATGCGCGCCCTGTCTTTCCGCAAGTTTGCGGGCGGCGCGGACGGCGCCAACGATGCCGGTGGTTTCATTGGGATGCTGGCCGCCGCTGATCATCACGGCGGCATCGCTGCCCGCGACATAATGGGCGGCAAGAACGCGGCCCGACCGGGAGCGGGCCTCGAACGCCTCGCCGCCGATCTCGGCAAGCATACGCGCGATCTGACCCGCCGCCACCGGTTCGCGGGCCTCGTCGATCCGCTGTTCGCCGCCATCCAGGAAAGTGGTGGTGAGTGCACGGGTCTCGATACGGACCGAAACGTCGCCGTTGCTTTTGACGACTTCCGGAACGATCTGGCCGGGTTTCAGGCCCCGGTCGCCCAGCGGCCGGCCGGACTTCTTCTGGAAGAATTCCAGGAGGGAGAAATAGAAATCCTCATGCAGCGCTTCACGCAGGCTGACCACCTCTTCCCCGACCGGCAGCGCCATGTCTTCGGACGGGTGCGTGACGTGGATGTTCAATTCCTCGAAATAGGGTTCTTCATCGCCCCAGCCGTGATTGGCAACGGCATTGATTGCCGCTTCGAAAAGCTGCTCGTAATCCGTCTCCAGCCGCTCGCCCGTAGCGTCACCGGCCGGACGGAACCAGCCGGTTGGCGAGACATTGGTTTCGCCGACGATATCGGTATGAACCCGGTTGGGAGCGAGAACCTTCAGGGTTTCCATCTTGCCGTTGCGGCTCAGCGTAACGTCATAATGAAGGGCGTCGTCGTCGCGGGCGATAAAATCGATCTTCGCGTCGCCGGCTAGTGCCGCCAGCGGATAGGCCTCCAGCCGGAAACGATTGGCGGGTGCATTGGCGTGCACCGGGTAATGCACCTCGATGGCATCGACGCCACCAAGATTGATCTCTTCCAGAAAGGTGAAGAGAAGTGGCTTGTAGGCGCTGCGGATGCGGGCACTGACGCCTTTTTTCTTCAGCCTTTCTTCGGCCTCGCGGCGGCTTTTGGCGTCATCGAACGTCCATGCCTCGAAGGACTGGCCGGGCGCGGCATTGGCGAGAAGCACATCCAGAGTACGCTTGAAGGTCTGGTCGAAAATCTGGCTCATCACGATCACCTTGAGGTTCTGCCGGTGGGGTCGAGGCTGTCGCGCAGCCAGTCACCGAGAAGGTTGAGGCCAAGCACGGTCAGAAGGATGGCAAGACCGGGGAAGACGCTGACCCACCATGCCGTTTGCAGATAGGTGCGGCCATCCGCCAGCATGCCGCCCCAGCTCGGAATGGTCGGATCTACGCCGAGGCCGAGGAAGGTGAGGCTGCTTTCCAGCAGGATGTTGTTGGCGACGTTGAGCGTCATCAGCACGATGACCGGGCCGATCAGGTTCGGCAAAAGGTGCTGGAGAATGATGCGCCAGTCCTTCACGCCAATGGCGCGGGCGGACAGGATGAATTCCCGTTCGCGCAGCGTCAGCACCGAGCCGCGCACCAGACGGGCATATTGTACCCATTGCGAGACGATCAGGAGGATGATGGTGTTGGTGAGGCTGCCGCCAACAATTGCGATGAAGGTGATGGCCAAGAGAATGAAGGGCATGGCGAGCTGGATATCGGCAAAGCGCATGACCAGCATGTCCCAGAAGCCGCGATAATAACCGGCGACCAGGCCGACGATCACGCCGAAGACCACGGCCCCGATGACCGAGGTGAAACCGACGAGCAGCGAAATCTTGCCGCCGGCCACGACACGGGCCAGTACGTCACGGCCGAGCGGATCGGTGCCGAGCGGATGGGCGGCGCTAGTGAAGGGCTTGGCAAGGCGCGCCATCAGGTCGATCTTTTCGGCACCGCCCGGAAACAGCACGTCGGAAAGAAGAACGGCAAGGCAGATGACGACGGTAAGCAGGGCGCCGAGGATGAATTCGAGATTGTTGAAGCGCGACAGGCGCGAGGTTTTGGCAGCCATCGTCAATTACTCCGTGCGGATGCGCGGATCGACCAGCCCGTAGGCGATATCGACCAGAAGGTTGATGCCGACGATCATCAGCGACAGCACGGTGATGACGGCCTGAAGCACTGGATAGTCGCGCGCGCCCACCGCATCGAAGGCGAGCGTGCCGAGACCCGGCCAGTTGAAGACGCGCTCGATGACGACGATGCCGCCGAGAAGTCCGCCGAATTGCAGGCCGAAATAGGTAATCAGCGGAATGGCGCAGTTACGCAGCGCATGCTTGTAAAGCACCTTGTTTTCGCTGAGGCCCTTGGCGCGCGCCACCATGACATATTGCGAGCGCAGCGTATCGAGCATGGCCGTGCGCACCAGGCGCACATTGGTAGCCGTCAGGATAACGCCCATGGTGACCGATGGCATGATGTAGCTTGCAAAGCCGCCCATGCCGCTTGGCGGCAGCCAGCCGAGCGTGATGGAGAAAAGCAGCACCAGCATGGTGGCCAGCCAGAAGTTGGGGAATGACAGGCCGACGAGCGAGAAGATACGGATCACCTGATCGGCCGTCTTGCCGCGCGAGGTCGCGGCCTTGATGCCGAGCGGAATGGAAAGCGCAATCGACACCGCCATGGATATGAAGGCGAGAAGCAGCGTGGCGGGCAGGGCATCGGCGATGAGCCGCGATACCGGCGTGCTGCCGGTGAAGCTGCGGCCGAAATCGAGCGTAACCAGGCCTTTCAGGAAGCTGAAATATTGCACGAAGAACGGCCGGTCGGTTCCAAGCGCCGCACGAATGCGCGCCAGATCGTCTTCCGTCATGCTGCCGCCGCCCTGGAACATGGTGACAGCCGGATCGCCTGTCAGGCGGATGGCGAAGGAAACGAGAAGGGTGATGGCGATGACGACGAAAATCGCCTGCAGCAATCGCTTGATGAGGAAACCGGCCACGTTTTTTACCTTGAAGAGAGACCCGACCTTGCCCGCGGGATGGCGGGCAAGGCGCTTTTTGGGAGGATAAGCCTGATTATTCGACGGTGACGTCGGTCAGCTTCAGGCGGTTATCCGGCGGTGCCACGAAACCCTTGACCCGCTTGTTAATGCCGTAAATGGCATTGGTGTTGTAAAGCGGAATTTCCAGCGCGCGCTCGGCGGCATAGGCGCCGACTTGCTTGAGGATCTTTTCGCGCTCGGCTCGGTCAGTCAGTGGGCGCTGGGATTCCAGCAGCTTGTCCAGCTTCTCGTCCTTGTCGTAAGGATTCCACTTTTCACCCGAGTGGTACATGGAATAGGCCGTGTTGTCGTAATCGAAGGTCCAGCCGCCCCATTTCTGCTGGAACATCGCGCCGGTCTTGCCCTGCGGGATGATGTCGTTCAGGAGAACGTTGGTCTCATAGGGCTTGATGGTGGCGGTGATGCCGACCATGGACAGATAGCTCGAGATGACCTGCGCGACTTCGTTCATCGTCGCATCGTTGCCTCTGATATCGATCTGCAGCGCCGCACCCGGCTTGACGCCGGCTTCCGCGAGCAGCTTCTTTGCGCCTTCCGGATCATAAGGCAGCGGCTTCAGATCGGCGTCGTAGCCGAAGGACAGCGCGCTCTGGAAGCTGGCGATTTCCGAGGCCTGACCGGCAAGGATCGACTTGACGATCGTGCCGCGATCAACGGCCATGATGATGGCCTTGCGCACCTTGGGATCAGCGGTGATGCCGTCACGAGTGTTGAAACGCAGCGCATCCACCGTCGGGCCTGGAACGCTGACGATCTCCAGCTTGGAATCGCCTTCGATGACCGGGATCATGCCGATCGGGATGGTGGGCGGAATGACGAGATCGACGCGGCCGGCCTGCAATTCGGCAACTGCGGTCGCCGGCTCGGCGATGAAGCGGAATTCCAGTTCGGAGAGCTTTGGTGCGCCGCCCCAGTAATCCGGGTTGGCTTCCAGCTTGATGTTGGTCTTCGGCGCATAGGAGACGAATTTGAACGCGCCGGTGCCGACCGGGTTGAGGTTAAAGTTGTCCTCACCCTTTTCCTGAATGTATTTCGGCGGAACGATCATGCCGCCATAACCGGCAAGCTTGGTCAGAAGCACCGGATCGGGCGCCTTGAGCTTCATGTCGACGGTGTAGTCGTCGATGACGTCGACGCTTTCGATGGCGACATAGTTGGAGCGCTGCGGGCCCTTGGCACCCTGTTCGCCGAGAAGGCGCTCGAAGGTGAACTTGACGGCGGCGGCGTTGAAGGGCTCGCCATTATGGAACTTGACGTTCTGGCGCAGCTTGAAGCGGATGCGCTTGCCTTCATCCAGCTCTTCCCAGGATTCGGCAAGGCCGGGCACAAGTTTCAGGTCCGGACCGCGATAGGTCAGGCCATCGAAGATGTTGGTGGCGACAGCTGCCCATTGCACCAGGAAGGTGTCGATCGGATCCCAGCTGCCGGGGTCCTGCGGGCTGGAAATGGTCATCTTGCCAGCGGCGAAAGCCGGCGCTGCGGTGAAGGCCGTGCCGGCCAGCGCAAGCGCGACGAACGTTGCCGTCATCCCCTTTTTGATTTTTGTCATCTACCTGTTCCTCTTCAGATGGTTACGGTTTTGGTTATTGTTCAGGCACTCTTCGCGATGAAGTGGCCTGGATTGATTTCCTCATGGGCGAGAATGGCGGGCTCATCGCCGACGCGGCGCACGGGATTGGGAATTTCGCCCTCGATCATGGCGATGCGGCGCTCGATCAGGGGGTCGGCAACCGGCACTGCGGAAAGCAGCCGGCGCGTATAATCATGCGTGGGCGTTTCGAAGACCTGCTGGCGGCTGCCCATTTCCATGATCTGGCCGAGATAAAGCACCGCGACGCGGTGGCTCATCTTTTCCACCACCGCCATGTCATGGCTGATGAACAGGTAAGCAAGACCACGTTCCGCCTGCAAATCCATGAACAGATTGATGATCTGCGCCTGGATGGAGACATCGAGCGCCGACAGCGCTTCGTCGGCGATGATGAGTTTGGGATCGGAGGCGAGCGCGCGGGCAATGCAGACACGCTGCCGCTGGCCGCCCGAAAACTCGTGCGGATACCGCGATGCATGTTCCGAACTCAGACCCACCCGTTCCAGCAGTTCATCCACCCGGCGGCGCACCGCCTTGGCATCGTTGATCAGGCCGTGGGTGTTGATCGGTTCGGCGATCGAGAAACCTACCGTCTTGCGCGGATCGAGCGAGGCGAAGGGATCCTGGAAGATATATTGCACTTCCTGCCGCATACGGAAACGTTCCGCTGCCGACATCTCAGAATAGCTGCGGCCGTTGAAGGATATTTCGCCTGATACCGCCGATTGTAGCTGCTGGATTGTGCGGCCGATGGTGGATTTGCCCGAACCGGATTCACCGACCAGCGCCAGCGTCTCTCCGGCGTGGATGTCGAAGCTGACCTTCTGCACGGCGCTGCAACGGTGCGTCGCCTTGCCGAACAGGTTCTTGCGAATATCGAAGCGAACGAACAGGTCGCGAACCGAAAGCAGCGGCTTCTCGTCGTATTTTGCGGTGTTCTGCACCCGTTCCTCGCCCACCACGACCGGCTGGCCATCCTGCAGGACGGTGAGCGGAAGGCGCTTGGGAAACTCTTCGCCGGTCATGCTGCCGAGGCGCGGAACGGCGGAAAGCAGCGCCCGCGTATAGGGATGCTGCGGATTGGCGAAGATGTCCTTGACCGGGCCTTCCTCAACCTTCCTGCCCTTCCACATGACGACGACGTCATCCGCCATTTCCGCCACCACGCCCATGTCATGGGTGATGAAGACCATGCCCATGCCGAGCTTCTTTTGCAGGTCGCGCATGATGTTGAGGATCTGCGCCTGAATGGTGACATCAAGTGCCGTCGTCGGTTCGTCGGCGATCAGCAGCTTCGGCCGACAGGCAAGCGCCATGGCAATCATCACGCGCTGGCGCATGCCGCCGGAAAGCTGATGCGGATAACGGTGCAGAAGCTCGGCCGCATCCGGCAACCGCACCATGTCGAGCAACTTTTTTGCCTCGGCCATGGCCGCCGCCTTGCCCATTTTCTCGTGCAGGACAAGCACTTCGCAGATCTGGTCACCGATGGTGAAGACCGGGTTCAGCGACGTCATCGGCTCCTGGAAGATCATGGCGATCTCCTTGCCGCGGATCGACCGCATTTCCTTCTGCGATGCCTTCAGCAGATCCTTGCCTTCGAACATGATGCGACCGGCGGGGTAAGTCGCGCCCATCATATCCGCAAGACGCATGGTCGAGAGCGACGTGACCGATTTGCCCGATCCGGATTCGCCGACGATCGCCACTGTCCTGCCGGCTTCCACGGTAAAGGAAATATCGTCCACGACGCGGCTGTCGCCGAACTCAACGCTCAGGTTTTCAACCGAGAGGAGGGCGTTGCGGTTTGCGGCAGTCATATCAGCGTCTCCGGCTTGGCATGCGCGGCAATGCCGGCGCGGCCATCTGAAATAGTGAGGGGGCAAGGGCGTGGGGCAGGCGCGCGGGATAAAACGCTGTGCCGGAGGATGGGAGTGTCAAAAAGAAAGCGCATGGCGTTTCAGGCGCGATGTAGATTGGCTGCTGCCGGTCGATAAGGGAATTGCGACCTGGTCGAAGTGCTACGGGCGACCTCACCGGTGCCGGTAAAATGCCTGTTGCCAGTCTCAGAATCGATGATGCGCATGAACTTGTATTCCCCACCCCTTGTTTTACAAAAAAGCTAACAAAACAGGACAATCATGTCCAGAGTGTTGAACAATTTTTGTATACTGCTCTACAAATACGCAAGTGCATTTATTTTGGGCGCGGGTGTGCCGAAGGGCCGGACCCCGATTAAGGGATGGTTTTAGTCTGTATTGAGGATGTATCGATTTCAGTGGTTGCGGGTGCCGCTGCCCGTGATACAGGCCGGACGAAGACCATTGAAAAAGGATACTGGGTATGACGAATAGAACGGGTGCGGTCAGGCTATCTGGCTTCCTGCGTTGCGCATCGGTGCAGGATGTCCAACTTGTAGAAAGCCATCTACCCGATCACATTCGCCTGACCAGAGCGGAGCCGGGCTGTATTTCCTTTGAGGTATCGCAGACCGAAGACCCCCTGATCTGGAGGGTGGAAGAGCTTTTTGTGGACCGCGCTGCTTTCGATTTTCATCAGCAGCGCACGCGCGCATCTAAGTGGTTTGTTGCCACCTCCGCCATTCCACGGGACTATGAGATAGTGACGCTGGCGTAAATAAAGACAGGCCGCAGCGGCATTCCTGCCGGCTGCGGCCTGTTTGGATTTTTGGAGCACCAGTGGACTGGTGTCTGCGCCTATTCCTTCGGCATGCCGATCGGTGGCGCAAGACGCCGCTGCGCAGCGATGCGGAAGGGGGCGTTCATCGCGCCATATCCGCCGTAGGCACCGCGCCTTTCGACGATTTCGAAGAAGAACCCTTCGCCGAAGGTGCGGCTGTATATCTGGAAATATTCGCCGTTGTCGTCCCGGTCGTAGAGGATGCTTGCTTCCCGGAGTGCGTCGGAGAATTCCGGTTCCAGCCCGAAGCGGGCCTCCAGATCGTCATAATAATTGCGCGAGATCGGCAGGGCGTGAAAGCCGCGCGCATGCAGAGCCTTGGCGGTGGCGAAGATATCGTCCGTGGCGAAGGCGATGTGCTGGATGCTGGTGCCGAAACCTTCCGCCAGAAATTTGCCGGCGAAGGTCTTTCGGTTGTCGGCGCCGTTCATGGTCAGGCGAAAACGCGGGGAGGGCACGCTTTCTATGGCCTGGCTGCGCACCAGACCGCCGGGATCGACCACATCCACCATCGGCGTGCGGCGCGTTGAAAACAGCGATGTGTAGAACAGAAGCCAGGTCAGCATTTCATCGTAATGCGTGGTTTGCGCAAGATGGTCGATGCGGGTCAGTCCGGTATTGCCTGCCGGTGCCGTCGCATCGACCGGTGCGAATTCATTGTCCCAGATGGAGGCGAGCGCCGTGGACCCGTCGAGGAAATAGATGACGCCATTGCCCACGCCCTGAATGGCTGGAACCGCGACTTCGCCGGATTTGCGCGGTTCGGCGAATGTCGGCGCGCCCAGCGCTGCCGCACGCGCAAGCGCTGCCTGCGCATCATCGACCTTCAGGCCGAACGCATAGGCATTGGTGCCGTGGATGGAGTACGATGCACCGGCGAAACTCTCACCGGTACCGCCGGTATTGATGACGATGCGAATGTCGCCCTGCGTATAGAGATCGACATCGCGATTGCGGTGCCTCGCGGTTTTATCAAAACCAAGTGTGGCGAGCAGCGCTTCCAGATTGGCCTTTTCCTCCGGCGCCGTTGTGAACTCGACAAACTCCACGCCTTCCGTCTGCACCCGCTCAGGCATGGCGGGCGCCTCGATGCGGATGTCGGGCTCCAGACGGCGCACCTGATCCATGAGGTTGATGAGCGAACGATGGCCGTCCTCAGCCAGCAGGCGCGCCGAGCCACCGCGGAACTGGTCGTTGAAGATTTCGAGCGACAGCGGGCCGCTATAACCGGTTGCCGCGACAGCGCGCATGAAATCCACCACCGGCAGATCGCCTTCGCCGGGCATGTTGCGGAAATGGCGGCTCCAGTACAACAGGTCCATGTCGATCAGCGGTGCGTCGGCCAATTGCACGATGAAGATCTTGTCGCCGGGAATGGAGCGGATGGAGTTGGGATCGATCTTGCGCGACAGCGTGTGGAAGCTGTCGAGGATGATACCGACATTGGGGTGATCGGCGCGGCGCACCACTTCCCACGCATCGCGATGATCGCTGATGTGCCGGCCCCAGGCCAGCGCCTCGTAACCCACGCGAACGCCATGCCTGGACGCAAGTTCGCCAAGCTCATGGAAATCGGCGGCGGCGCGGTCTATGCCACCCAGCGACACCGGCGAGACATTCGAGCAGATCAGCATCAGATCCGTCCCGAGTTCGCCCATGATGTCGAATTTACGCCCTGCGCGCTCAAAGGCGCGGGCGCGGTGCGGTTCCGGCATGCCTTCGAAATCGCGGAACGGCTGGAAAAGCGTAATATCCAGCCCATGATCCGCCGCAAGGGCCTTCACCTCGCGCGGCGAGGCATCGTAGGTCAGGAAATCGTTCTCGAAAATCTCCACGCCGGTGAAACCGGCTTTCGCAATGGCCGCCAGTTTCTCCGGGAATTCGCCGCTGATGGAGACGGTGGCGATGGAAGTACGCATTGGCACGCCCTGTTTGCCTGTGTCATAGCTCGCCATATTGCGTTCCTTTTCAGCGTTATGTACTAATTGGTTAATAATAGGGGTGCGGCGGCAAGCCGTATACCCTGCTGATGGATGGATCATGACAAAAAGCGCAACTTCGAACGGCACCAGCGAAACCCGGCAGGCGAAGCGCGATCCGGAAGGCGTGCGCCGAGACATTCTTTCCGTTGCGATGGAGGAGTTTTCGCAAAACGGCCTGTCGGGAGCGCGCATCGACGAGATCGCCGCCCGCACGCGTACGTCCAAGCGGATGATCTATTATTATTTTACCGACAAGGAAGGGCTTTACCAGCGCGTTCTTGAAGAAGCCTATGCCAAGGTGCGTGGCGGCGAGAGCGATCTGGAGCTGGACGGTCTGGAGCCGGTTGCGGCGCTCGAAAAGCTCTGTCGGTTCACTTTCGATCACCATCGCCGCAACCCGGCTTTCATCCGCATGGTGATGATCGAGAACATTCATCACGGCCGGCACATGCAATCGTCCGGAACGATCCGCCAGCTCAACCGGCCGGCCATCGATGCCCTGGAAAGCGTGCTGCTGCGCGGCCAGAAGAGCGGCATTTTCCGCAACGGCATCAATGCGCTGGAACTGCACTGGCAGATCAGCGCGCTGTCCTTTTTCAACGTCTCGAACGTCGCAACCTTCTCTTTCATCTTCGGCGACGGGCTGTTTACCGAGAAGGGTCAGCAAACATTGTCGCATCACGTCAGCGACATGGTGTTGCGATATGTGCTGAGCCCGGACCATATCACGAAGATCGGGAAAGACGGCCGATGAGGTGGCTGAGCGCCACCCCGTAACCTTCGATGCCGAGACCGGCGATCACGCCTTCGGCGCGCGTCGAGATATAGGAATGGTGGCGGAAGATCTCCCGTTTGTGGATGTTGGAAATGTGAACCTCGATCACCGGTGCCTCGAAGGTATTGAGTGCATCGAGGATCGCCACCGAGGTATGGGTAAAGGCACCGGGATTGATGACGATGCCTGCCGATGTGCCGCGCGCCGCATGGATCCAGTCTATCAGCTCGTATTCCCGGTTGCTCTGGGCAAAGAATATCTCGTGCCCCGCCGCCTCGGCAATCGCGCGGCAATTGGCCTCCACATCGGCCATCGTCTCGTAGCCGTAGATTTCCGGCTGGCGTTGGCCGAGCAGGTTGAGGTTCGGTCCGTTAAGTATGGTGAAAAGGCTCACGCCACACCCTCTTTCGTGCAAATTTCGGTAAAATGTGCCGTCATGCGCTCTGCATCAGGTTCACGGCCGCAGAACAGCCGAAACGCGCCAACAGCCTGAAACACCGTCATGCCGCCGCCGGGCAGGGTGCGACAGCCTTTTTGGGCCGCCGTCGCCAGAAGCTCGGTCACCAGCGGCATATAAACGATATCGGCCACCCAGTGCCGTTGTTCAAGGAGGTCGGCCTTGACCGGCATGCCGGGATGGGCGGGCATGCCCATCGGTGTGGCGTGGATCAACCCATCCGCGAAGGGCAGGGAATCTGCCGGGTCTTTCACGGCAAAGGCGTGGCCTTCGCCAAAACGGGCGTTGAGTTCGGCAGCCAGATGCTCGGCGCGGCTGAAATCGCGGTCGCAGATATCGAGATGGGTAATGCCGAGTTTCAGCGCCGCATGGGCCACCGCAACGCCTGCACCACCAGCACCGACCAGCAGCGCCCGGTCTCGTTTCGCATCCGGCAGGCCGCGCATGAAGCTCTCGTAAAATCCGTACCAGTCCGTATTGTGCCCAATGCGACGTCCGTCCTTGAAGACGACGGTGTTGACCGCGCCGAGCATGCGGGCATCATCAGACAATTCATGCAGGTGCGGAAGGACCGCCTGCTTGAAGGGATGGGTAATGTTGGTGCCGGCAAAGCCGCGCGATTCCAGCTCATTGAGCAGATCGGGAAGCGCGCTTTCCGGCAGCTTGCGCGCCACGACATCGACAAGCTCGTAGGAATAATCGAGGCCGTGGGCAGCCCCTTCGCGCATGTGCAGCGCGGGAGATTTGGAAAGCTGGATGTCGGCGCCAATCAGGCCGACCTTGAAGGATTTGGTGTCTGTCATGATCAGGTCATCGCTCATCGAACGTGGTGGGAGAGGCGGGGGTCATCCCCGCCTGCCTGTCGGCTCCGGGTGAGCCTTAGTGATGGGCGAGAATTTCGCCGAGGAATGTGCGGGTACGCTGGTGCTTGGGATCGCGGAAGAACTCGTCCGGCGGGCCTTCCTCGATGATTTCGCCTTCCGACATGAAGACCACACGGTCGGCAACCTGCCGGGCAAAGCCCATTTCATGGGTCACGCAGATCATCGTCATGCCGTCGCGGGCAAGACCGATCATCGTGTCGAGCACTTCCTTGACCATTTCCGGATCAAGCGCCGAAGTCGGCTCATCGAACAGCATGGCTTTCGGCTCCATGCAGAGCGCACGGGCAATCGCTGCGCGTTGCTGCTGGCCGCCGGAAAGCTGCGCCGGATATTTATCGGCCTGATTGAGAATGCGCACGCGCTCCAGATATTTGCGCGCGGTCGCTTCCGCATCGGCTTTCGACAGGCCCTTCACCCGCATGGGCGCCAGGGTGCAGTTTTCCATGATGGTCTTGTGCGGGAAGAGATTGAAGCTCTGGAACACCATGCCCACTTCACGGCGAACCGCATCGATGGCGCGGGTCGAATCCGAAAGCGTGGTTCCCTCGACCGTGATCTTGCCCTCCTGGATTTCTTCCAGATGGTTGATGCAGCGGATAAGGGTGGATTTTCCTGAACCGGACGGGCCGCAAAGAACGATTTTTTCACCTTTGCGAACCGTCATGTTGACGCCTTTCAGCGCATGGAAGGCTCCATACCACTTTCCAACCCCTTCAAGGGCGATCAGCGGAGCCTGTGCGGCGGAGGATTGCGACATGGAATTTTCCTTCATGCTGGGAAGCAGCGTTAGTTAACGGTGTAGGGAATGTCAGGAAGCGAGGCCGGGAAGTCCGGAACCGGGCGCTTCATCCATTTGGCATAGACTTTTGCGAGCTCGCCATTGGCCTTGGCTTTGTCGAGCCAAGCGTTGAGTGCCTCGTTCCAGTCCTTTTCACCGGGGCGCGTGGCGGCGCTGTTGTAGAGGGTCACGAGGTCGAACTTTACCTCGTAATCCTTGCCGCCAGCCGCTGCGAGACGGTCACCATAAAACTGGTTGCCGCCGATTGCCTCGATCTGGCCCGACAGGATCGCCTGAATGGTGGCGGCGTCATCGTCGAAACGCAGAATTTTTGCCTTGGTGCCGGCACCTGCGGTCAAAGCCGTGTCCATCGGACTGGATTTCGGCGCGCCGACGGTCATTCCCGTGAGATCGTCGAAGTTGGCGATCTTCTTGTCCTTGGTGGCATAGACCGACATGACGTTATGCGCGTAAGGCTGCGCATATTGTACGTTTTTCGCGCGTTCCGGCGTCATCCCCATCGACGCGAACAGGGCATCGACCTTTCCGGTGCGAAGCGACGGGATGCGGTTGGCGACTGCAAGCGGTACGAACTCCACTTTCAGTCCAAGATAGTCCGCAAACCCGCGGGCCAAATCCGCATCATAACCTTCCTGAACACCAGAGGAATTTATGAAGCCCCAGGGCGCGTTGTCGCCCTGAATGCCGATGATGATCTTGCCGCTGGACTTTGCTTCTTCAAGTGTTCTGGCTTCTGCGCCTGCGGGTGTCAGGATTGGCAGCAAAGCTGCTGCCAATCCGATGGCGATGGCTGTTCGCCAACGCGTCTGTCTGTTAAAGATTCCCATTGGTTACTCCTCCCAATCCAGCCTCTTCCGGTCTTCACTTCACGGTGAAAGGAATATCCGGCAGGCTTTCCGGGAAAGCGGGAACTTCGCGCTTCATCCACTTGTCGTAGATCTTGGCAAGCTGGCCATCCGACTTGATCTTGTCGAGGAAGGCGTTGACGGTCTCGTTCCAGTCCTTTTCACCCGGACGGGTGCCGGCGCCGTTGTAAAGCGTCGTCAGGTCGAACTTCGGCTCGTATTTGCCGTTGGCAGCCTGATTGAGGCGGTCGCCATAAAACTGGTTGCCACCGACAACCTCGACCTGGCCGGAAATCAGCGCCTGAATGTTGGCGGCATCATCGTCAAAGCGCAGGATCTTGGCCTTGGAGCCTGCACCTGCCGTGATTGCCGTGTCCATGGCGCTGGACTTCGGAACGCCGACGGAAACGCCGGTCAGATCGTCATAGTTGCCGATCTTCTTGTCCTTGGGGCCGTAGACGGAAAGCACGTTACCGGCATAGGGCTTGGAATACTGGATGGTCTTGGCGCGCTCGGCGGTCATGCCCATGGTTGCGAACAGCAGGTCGACCTTGCCCGTCAGAAGGGCCGGAATGCGGTTTGCCACGGCAAGCGGTACGAATTCCACCTTGACGCCGAGATATTCGGCAAACGCCTTGCCGATATCGGCATCGAGGCCGTCTTGAACGCCGCTCGAATTGACGAAGCCCCATGGCGAATTGTCGCCCTGAATGCCGATTACGACCTTGCCCTTGGCCTTGGCCTCATCCACCGTGCCGGCGAAGGCGTCGACCGGTGCGATAAAGGGCAGGGCGACCGTTGCTGCGGCGAGCGCGAGCAGGGTGCGACGTGAGAATTTACCGTTGGATTTCATCTTTTGCTCCTCCTTACAAAGCTTGATGACATGTTGATGGGTATTAGCGGGAAGCGGCTTGCATCCGCTTTTCTACACTGGCGCCCCACAGGGAAAGCGGCCAGCAGATCAGGAAATACATGATGCCGACGATGGCAAAGACCGTCAGCGGACGGAACGTCTGGTTGGAGACGATCTGGCCGGCGCGGGACAGTTCGACGAAGCCGACAATGGCGGCAAGCGACGTGCCCTTGATGAGCTGCACCAGAAAACCGATGGTGGCGGGCAGCGAAATCTTGAAGGCCTGCGGCAGAACCACGTCCTTCATACGCGACACGTAGTGCAGGCCAAGCGCGTTGGCGGCTTCGGTCTGACCCTTCGGCACAGCCTGGATGCCACCGCGCCAGATTTCACCCAGAAAGGCGCTGGCATGCAGGGTGAATGCGATGGCGACCGCAATCCAGGCATCCACATTCAGGCCCGCAAGCGCCACGCCGTAATAGACGACGAAAAGCTGCATCAGGAGCGGTGTGCCCTGGAAAATCGCGATGAAGCCGGTGCTGGCGCGCTGGATCGCCGGGGTTTCGGCAACGCGGCCAAGCGCGACGCAAAGGCCGAAAATGCCGCCGCCGATGAAGCCGATCAGTGTCAGCGCAAGGGTCCATTTCAGGCCCTGCAGCAGGAAGAACAATTCGTTGGAACCGATGGATGCCATTGTCTTTTCCTCACTTGACCGGATAGCTGAACGATGTGCGGGAGATGAGGGAAAATACCCCCATCATCAGCGAGGAAATGACCAGATAAAGCAGCGTGATCGAGAAATAGACCTCAAAGGAGCGGAAGGTGTCCGCTTCGATCTGCTGGGCCACCGAGGTCAGCTCGTAAGCCGCAATCGAGGTACAGACCGAAGTGGTCAGCGTCAGCATGATGAACTGGCTGGTGAGTGACGGATAGACCGCCCGAAGCGCCGGCTTCAGAATGATGTGCCGGAAGATCTGCGCCCGGTGCAAGCCAAGCGCCAATCCCGCCTCAACCTGACCCTTCGGAATGGAATCGACGCCGCCGCGAATGATTTCAATGGCATAGGCGCCGCCGTTCAACGCAAGCGCAATGATGGCCGTGACCGTGGGGTTAAGCTTGATGCCGATTTGCGGCAGGGCGAAGAAGATGAAGAATATCTGCACCAGAAACGGCGTGTTGCGAATGGCTTCCACGAACCCGATGACCAGACCGCGCAGCAGCTTGAAGCGCGAGCGGCGGGCCACGACGCCGAGAACCCCGATGACGGTGGCAAGCGACATGCCGGCGATTGCAAGGCCGATCGTTGCAAGACAGGCCAGAAGCAGCTCGGGCAGACGGTCTATGACCGCCGAAAAATCGAGACTGTAAGACATATTTCCTCCCAACCCGTTCGGGTCCGAACAGACGTTTCGCCTTGTTCGCATCGCTTTGGAAACCCTGTGGCTCCAAAGCCCTCCGTTTGTTTTTACCGTGCCGGCGAAGCTCCACACTTCTGTGCCAGCATAGCGTTAACCTGAATGTTTGTACCAGTTAGTTCAATTTTGTGTCAAGCGCCAACTCCGGTTAGAAACAGCTTAGAGATCACTTTTTCTTCATTCATCTTGTTCAAGAAAGTCGTTTTTTATCAACGACTAATGTGACTAATGGCAAGCGTTTTCATCGCGCGCCCGCGCCATTCCCATCTCGCTGGCAAAAGCGCCCGAAGGCCGCTCAGTCCTAGCGAAAATCTGTCATTCCCTCTTTATTCTTCGCTTGCTCCCAGCCGGTCGATCTGCCCCGCGAGGCGCTCGGCGATCAGGAGTGAGGACCCCGTTGCCGTCACCATTTGCGGCAGCGACAGCCATTCGAGCATCCAGCCCGCGCCCGAACGTTCCTGTTCGTGAACGAGAGACTGGTGCAACGCCGAAATCTGCACGGCGTTGAAGCGTGCCAGCGTCACCAGCGTTTCCGCATTGACCGGGTTCTGCTTGTGCGGCATCGCCGAGGAACCACCCCCGCCGCTCATGCGAATTTCGGCGCCGACTTCGGCCAGAAGCGCGATATCCTGCCCGAACTTGCCAAGCGTGCCGGTGACGAGCGACAGGAGATTGGCAAGCTCGGCGATACCGTCGCGCTGGCTGTGCCACTGCGGCCTGTCAGAAAGGCCGAGACGCTTTGCGAGATCGGCGCGGACAGTGCCGGCATTGTCGCCGAGCTTTTCCAGCGTGCCGGCCGCGCCGCCGAACTGGACGGCAAAACCGTGCTGCAAAAACGTGTCGATCCGAACCAGATGCCGTTCCAGCGGATCGATCCAGCTTTCCACCCTGTCGCCGACCGTGATGGCGATGGCGGCCTGCATGCGGGTATATCCCGTCAGCGGGTTGCTGCCATCGCGGACCGCAATATCACCCAGCGTATCGATGAGGCGGCCGAGCCGTGCCGCGATGATTTCCGCTGCCGCCTTCAGCCGCAGCATCAGGCTGGTATCGATGACATCCTGGCTGGTGGCGCCGAAATGCAGCTTTTCCGCCGCAGTACCGGCAACCGCCGCCCGCATCTGCCGGACAAGTTCCGGCACCACAACGCCGTCCTTGGCGACGCCATGGCGAAGCGCGGTGGTATCGGCGGCAAAATCGGAAAGGCGGGAGACGATCGCATCCGCCGCATCCGATTCAATGACGCCCGCCCCGGCTTGCGCCTGCGCCAGCGCCGTCTCGAAACGGATCATGGCATCGATATCCGCTCTGGCCGAAAACAGCTCAACGATTTCGCTGTCGCCAAAAAGGCCGGAGAGAAACGGATGTTCGAAGGGGGAAAGGCTCATCTCAGGTTACAGCTCCGCTCAGATATCGAAAAACACGGTTTCGCCCTCGCCCTGAAGGCGGATATCGAAACGATAGATGTTTCCTTCCTCCTTTTTGGCGACAAGGGTGGCGATGCGGCTTTTCTGCTCGACGCGGGCAAGGACCGGATCAGCGGCATTGGCCTCCTGCTCCTCGGGAAAATACATGCGGGTTTGCAGGCCGATATTGATACCGCGCGCCACGATCCAGAAAGTGATGTGCGGCGCCATCCACCGGCCGTCGCGGAAGGGCACCTTGCCGGGCTTGATGGTGTCGAAGATGAATTCGCCGGTATCCATGTCGCCGGGCGAGCGGCCCCAGCCGGTGAAATTCGGATCCGCCTTGCCGCGTGTTTCGCTGGGGCTGTTGTAATAACCGTCCGTATCCGCCTGCCAGATTTCTATCAGGGCGTCCTTAAGCGGCATGCCAGCGCCGTCGTAGACCGTGCCACGCACGCTTATGCGTTCGCCGCGAGCCTTGTCGTTATAGAGCGCGCCGGAGCCCAGGTCCTTTTCGAACACGCCCTCGATGCCAACGAAATTGGGGGTGCAGCCGATATGGACATATGGACCTGCCGTCTGCGACGCTGATTCCTTGAGATAACCGAGCGGCTGGACCATGATCAGTTGCCTTCCTTGCGATTTTCGAAAAACGTGGAGCGGCGGCCGCGAAGCACGATGTCGAACTTGTATGCCAGCATGTCCATGGGAATGTTTGAATTCATATCCAGCGGCGCGATCAGCCGCTTGATCGCATCCTCGTCCGGGATGGTTTTGACGATCGGACATTTCCAGATCAGCGGATCGCCTTCGAAATACATCTGGGTTATCAGCCGCTGGGCAAAGCCGTGGCCGAAGACCGAGAAGTGGATATGGGCAGGCCGCCAGTCGTTGACGCCGTTCGGCCAGGGGTAAGCGCCCGGCTGGATGGTCTTGAACCAGTAATAACCGTTCTCATCCGTGATCGTGCGGCCGACGCCGCCAAAATTCGGATCGATGGCGGCGAGATAGGTTTCCTTCTTGTGGCGATACCGCCCGCCGGCATTGGCCTGCCAGAATTCCACGAGCGCACCGTCCACGCCGCGGCCGCGCTCGTCCAGCACCCGGCCGTGGACCAGGATGCGCGGGCCAATCGGCATTTCGCCAGGGCGGGCATAATTGAGGATCAGGTCGTTATCCAGCTCGTTCAGCAGGCTGTGGCCGAAAACCGGCCCGGTGATCTCGCTTTTGGTGCCTTCCAGCGAAATCAGGGCGCGCTGCGGAGAACGCAGGACAGAGGTCTTGTACCAGGGAGCATAGGCCAGCGGATGAATGTCGCGGTCGCGTGCGAAGAACGGCCCGGTTTCGGGCTTTGTATTACTCATTTCGTCTCCTCCTCGTCGCGGGAACTATCGGCTTTCATGCCGGCCAGAGCAAGCTTGGCGGTCTTGAAAGCATGGTTGGCGGCGGGAACGCCGGCATAGATTGCGACATGCAGCAGCGCTTCGCGAATATCCGCTTCGGTGGCGCCGGTATTGGCGGTGGCGCGCACGTGCATGGCGAGCTCCTCGTCCTGACCGAGTGCGGCAAGCAAGGCGATGGTGACCATCGAGCGCTCGCGCTTCGTCCAGTGGTTACCGGACCACACCGTGCCCCAGGCCGCTTCGGTGATGAGCTGCTGAAACGGCTGGTCGAACCCCGTTGTCACCGTCTGCGCGCGGTCGACATGCGCGTCACCGAGCACGGCGCGGCGCGTTTTCATGCCCTGCTCAAATCTCTCGTTCTTGTCGATATTGTCCGCCATCTGTCAGTGCTCCGGCAAGGTCTTCAGAAAATCACCGACCGCCTGCGCATAGGCGAGCGGTTGTTCAAGGCAAGGAATGTGGCCGCAGCGTGCAATGGTGGCGAGACGACTTGCGGGAATGAGGTCCGCCAGCGATTTCACCAGTGCTGGCGGTGTCGACCCGTCTTCATCGCCCGCCACGCAGAGCGTCGGAACAGCGATGCGACCCGCTTCGTGCGTGAAATCGGCATCGCGTATGGCGGCGCAGGTGCCGCTGTAACCGGCCTCCGGCTGTTGGGAAAGCATGTTGCGCGCGCCCGCATAAACCA
Source organism: Agrobacterium sp. K11 (assembly GCF_059429395.1). Classification (NCBI taxonomy): domain Bacteria; kingdom Pseudomonadati; phylum Pseudomonadota; class Alphaproteobacteria; order Hyphomicrobiales; family Rhizobiaceae; genus Agrobacterium; species Agrobacterium sp. K11. Next base: position 345,350 of record NZ_JCAHRB010000008.1, read on the forward strand.
CGTTGTCCGGCTGGCGAAAGGCTGGTGTGAACCAGCGCTCCATCACCGGATCGATCAGCGAGGCAAGGCCGTCTGCGGCGATCTTGTCGATGCGCGCGTTCCACATCTCGGTGGTGCCAATCCTGTGGGCGGTATTGCTGAGCACAAGGGCACGCACGAGATCGGGACGCCGGGCATAAAGTCCCTGTGCAACCAGTCCACCGACTGACAGACCCCAGATGACCGCATTGTCGACGGAAAGATGATCGAGGATGGCAATCAGGTCGTCCGCGTGATCGTCTATCGAATAGGCAGGGCGGCCGATATCGGACAGGCCATGGCCACGTTTGTCGTGCAGGACGAAAGCATAGTTGTCGCCAAGTTCCGCAATCACCGCATCCCAGATACGGAAATCGGTACCAAGTGAATTGATAAAGGCGATGACCGGCTTGCCGCTTTCCAGTTCGTGCGCACGATAATGGATCGCGTTTTCGCCACAGCGCAGAAAATGCATGATGTACGTCCTCCTGTTGACGATATTGCAAGCGCGTTCCGGTTAAGTAAAATGACATTATCGGTGAAAAATATAACCAATGGATTATATGTTCGATGGTCGAGCAGCGTATAAAGTTCCGGCATCTTCAGACCTTCGTGGAGGTGGCGCGCCAGAAAAGCGTCATTCGTGCGGCGGAAATCCTGCATGTCAGCCAGCCGGCGGTAACGAAAACCATCCGCGAACTCGAGGAGATTCTCGGCGTCTCGCTGTTCGACCGCGAGGGGCGCGGCATCCGCATCAGCCGCTATGGCGAGGTGTTCCTGCGCCATGCCGGGGCAACGATGACGGCACTTCGCCATGCGGTCGATTCCGTCTCGCAGGAGGCGGCGCGTGCCGGCCCGCCGGTTCGCGTCGGTGCCTTGCCGACCGTTTCGGTGAGGATCATGCCGAAAGCCATGGCGGGATTTCTTTCGGAAAAAACCGGCAGCCCGGTCAAGATCGTCACCGGTGACAATGCCGTTCTTCTGGAGCAGTTGCGCGTCGGCGATCTGGATCTCGTCGTCGGGCGCCTGGCTGCGCCGGAAAAGATGGCGGGCTTTTCCTTCGAGCATCTCTATTCCGAAAAGGTGCGGTTCGTCGTGCGCGCCGGCCATCCGCTGCTGTCGCCGGGCATTTCGGTTTTCGATCACCTGCACGAGTTCCCGGTATTGATCCCCACCCGCCAGTCGGTAATCGGTCCCATCGTCGAGCAGTTCCTGATCGCCAATGGGGTGCCGGCCTTGCCGATCCGCATCGAAACGGTATCGGATGCGTTTGGTCGCGCGTTCCTGCGCACCAGTGATGCCGTCTGGATCATTTCGGAAGGCGTGGTCGCAGGCGATGTGGCAGATGGAACTCTGGCGATCCTGCCGGTCGATACCGGCGATACCAGCGGTCCGGTCGGCTTGACGGTGCGGGCCGATACGCAGCCCTCACTGCCGCTGTCGCTACTGATACAGGCCATTCGCGAAGCTGCGCGCGAACTGCTCGACCCGAAGCCCGAAACTGTTTCCTAATAGGGAAGCCCGACATAGTTTTCCGCAAGCGCCGTGGAGGCCGCGCGGGAATGCACGAGGTAATCCAGCTCCGCTTCCTGAATGCGCTGGCCAAATTCGCCGGTATCGGGAAAGCGGTGCATCATTGTCGTCATCCACCAGGAAAAGCGCACGGCCTTCCAGACGCGAGATAGCGCTTTCTGCGAATAGGAATCGATGCCCGCTTCCGACCCTTCACGGTAAAATTCGATGAGCGCCTCGCTGAGATAATGCACGTCGCTGGCAGCAAGGTTGAGGCCCTTGGCGCCGGTCGGCGGCACGATGTGGGCGGCGTCGCCCGCCAGAAACAATCGCCCGAAGCGCATCGGTTCGCACACGAAGGACCGAAGCGGTGCGATGGATTTTTCAAATGACGGTCCGGTCACCAGGTCATCGGCATGGTTTTCCGGCAGGCGGCGGCGGATTTCATCCCAGAAGCGCTCATCGCTCCAGTCCTCCGGCCGGTCTTCCAGCGAACATTGCAGGTAATAGCGGCTGCGCGTGTGCGAGCGCATGGAACAGAGCGCAAAACCACTGGGATGGTTGGCATAGATGAGTTCGTGGCTGACGGGTGGCACTTCGGCCAGAATACCGAGCCAGCCGAAAGGATATATCTTTTCGAATTCCTTGATCGAGCGCTCAGGCACGGATTTGCGGCTGACGCCGTGAAACCCATCGCATCCGGCAATAAAATCACAATCGATCCGGTGGCTTACGCCGTCTTTCTCATGGGTGACATAGGGGCTGGTACCATCGAAATCATGCGGCTTCACATTCGAGGCTTCATAGATTGTGGTAAGCCCCGCTTTTTCGCGGGCATCCATCAGGTCGTGCGTCACCTCCGTCTGACCGTACACCGTTACCCGTTTGCCGCCGGTAAGATCGAAGAGGTCGATACGGTGATCGCGCCCGTCAAAGGCCAGCGAGAAACCGTCATGCGGCAGACCTTCCTTGTGCAGGCGTTTGTCGGCGCCAACTTTTTCCAGAAGGTGCACTGTGCCTTCTTCCAGCACCCCGGCGCGGACCCGACCGAGGATGTAGTCCTTGCCGGCCCGGTCGAGAATGACGGTATCGATGCCTTCATTGGCAAGCAGCTGACCAAGCAGCAGACCCGAAGGACCGGAACCGATGATGACGACCTTGGTGCGCATTAGTTTCCTCCCGGAATTGTCTCCTGTCAGGAAATTGACCAAAGCGCGCGACAAGCTCAATGGACTTTCTGATCCGTAAATTGCACAATTCGACCATGATGCGGGGAGCCGGGGGTGACATGCGGGTTGCGGCGAATGAAGGCCTATATGGCGAGGAGACAGCGCAAGGAACCGCTTTCCGCTTTCATTGCGAGACGCTTTTTTCCAGAAGCAGCCTGCATCGCTTTGAAATCGGCCTGCACCGGCATGCCGCGTTCCTGCAAATCTTGTACATTTGGGGCGGCGAGGGCGATGCATTGCTGGATGGCCGCACCGAGGCTATCCGCCCACCGGTCGCCATTGTCGTGCCGCCGGGTTTCGAGCATGGCTTTCGTTTTTCGCGCGATATTGGCGGGGTGGTCGTCACCGTGCTGCCCGGCGCGCTTGCCGCATCCGTGCAGGCGCTGCTGCTGCGGAATTTCCAGCAGCCCGTGTTGTTGCCGTTACAGGATTTCTCCGAGGGCGAGCGATTGCGCAGGGATTTCGAGCATATCTCCGCGGAGTATGAAAGCCACGAGATAGGCCGGGAGGCCATGATCGAAGGTCAGCTTGCCACCGTGGCTGCACTTCTTGCACGAGCGGCGCGGCCTCTACTGGAAAGAACCGGGGAAGGCCCTGCGGAACAGCGCTTCGAACTCCTGCTGTCACTGATCGCCCGACATATTCGCGAGCCGCGCAAGGCGGCGTTTTATGCGCAGAAGCTCGGCCTTTCCGAGACCCATCTCAACCGTCTCGTCCGTTCCGTTTCCGGCCTCAGCCTGCAACGGCTTGTTGCCAGGCGCCAGATCGAGATCGCCCAGCAGGAACTGATCTTCACCGTATCGACCGTGCAGATGATTGCGGAAGATCTCGGTTTTGCCGACCCGGCCTATTTCAACCGCTTCTTCAAGCGGGAAACAGGCATGACACCGCGGGCATGGCGATTGGCTGAACGGCGGAAAATGGGAGATGACGGCGCGGCTTCGGCCTCATCTCAGGCAAGCATTCTTCCCAGCTCACGCTGGACGGAAAGCAGTGGCGGCAAATAACGTTCCACCAGATCCTCCATGGACGCTACCGAGGCAGCAAGCCCGACATTGAGTGCTGCGACCGTCTGCCCGCGCACGGTTTTCACCGGCACGGCAATGGAGCGAAGGCCGATCTCCACCTCCTGATCGATCAGGGCATAACCACGATTGCGGGTCGCCTCAAGTTCGTCGAGCAGGGCGTCGATACCGGTCATCGTCTTTTCCGTCCGTGCCACCAGCCGCGAGTGTTCCAGGACCTCGCGCTGCCGTTCCGGTGTAAGGGCTGAGAGGAGAACGCGGCCCATGGAGGTGCAATAGGCGGGCAGGCGCGAGCCAGGCATGAGGGCGATGGACATGACCCGCTGCTGGGCGGCGCGCGCCACATAGACGATTTCGGTATCGTCCAGAATGGAGACTGATGTGCTGTGGCCGATCTCTTCCGAAAGACGGTCGAGAAGGGGCTGGACGATGCGCGGCAGCGGCATGGTGGCAAGACAGCCGGTGCCAAGCCGCAGCACCTTGGGCGTCACAGTGAAGAACTTGCCGTCATAGGCGGCGTAACCCATTTCCGACAGTGTCAGCAGACAGCGCCGCGTGGTGGCGCGGTCAAGGCCTGCGATGTCAGCGGCATCTGATATGGACAGGCGCGGGCGCTCGGCGCTGAACGCCTCGATCACCTTCAGCCCCTTGGCGAGACCGCCCATCATGTCTCTTTCATTGACGGCCATGTCACGCTCCATTTGTGCGATATACGAACAAAAATCATATAACGCACAAAATTGTTGCCGTCGAGGCGGATTCGGATTTAGCTCTGCGCCAAGCAGCCTTGCGAGTTCCCATTGCTGGGCTGGATGGAGGATTGATATGGACAAGACAATCAAAAGCGCGGCTGATGCCATTTCCGGTATCGGCGACGGCGCGACGGTGATGATCGGCGGTTTTGGCGGCTCCGGCGCGCCCATCGAGCTGATCCACGCCCTGATCGACAAGGGACCGCAAAACCTGACGGTCATCAACAACAACGCCGGCAATGGCCGTATCGGCATTGCCGCAATGATCGACGCGGGCATGGTCAAGAAGATGATCTGCTCGTTTCCGCGCTCTTCCGATCCGCGCGCTTTCACCGACAGATATCTGGCCGGCGAAATCGAGCTGGAACTTGTGCCGCAGGGCACGCTTGCCGAGCGTATCCGTGCCGGTGGCGCCGGCATTCCGGCATTCTACACCCCGACTGCCTTCGGCACGGAGCTTGCCAATGGCAAACCGATCGCCGAATTCGACGGCCGGTCGTATGTTCAGGAACGCTGGCTGAAGGCGGATTTCGCCATCGTCAAGGCTGAGCTTGGCGATACCTACGGCAATCTCACCTACAACAAGGCGGGGCGCAATTTTAACCCGCTGATGTGCATGGCGGCAGCCACCACCATTGCCCAGGTCTCCAAGATCGTCGCTGCCGGCGAGATCGACCCCGAGCATGTCGTCACGCCCGGCATTTTCGTCAACGGCGTCGTGGAGATCGCCGATCCGCAACAGGAAGAAATTCTCATTCGCGCGGGAGTAGCCTACGCATGACCCAGCCAATCAACACTCGCGACGATATCAAGCTTTCCAACGCCCAGATCGCCTGGCGCGCGGCGCAGGACATCGAGGATGGCGCTTACGTCAATCTCGGTATCGGTTTTCCCGAAATGGTCGCCCGTTACCAGCCGCCCGGCCGTCAGGCTATCTTCCACACCGAAAACGGCATCCTGAATTTCGGCGAAGCGCCGCCGGAAGGTGAAGAGGACTGGAACCTCATCAATGCTGGCAAGAAGGCCGTGACGCTGAAGCCGGGTGCCTCCTTCTTCCACCATGCCGACAGCTTCGCCATGGTGCGCGGCGGGCATCTGGATGTGGCGATCCTCGGCGCCTATCAGGTGGCGCAGAATGGTGATCTCGCCAATTGGCGCGTTGGCTCCAAGGGCGTGCCCGCCGTTGGCGGCGCCATGGATCTGGTGCATGGCGCCAAGCAGGTTTTCGTCATCACCGAACACGTGACGAAGAACGGCGAGCCGAAGCTTGTCGAAAAATGCGCCTTTCCGCTGACCGGCGTCGGCTGCATCACCCGCATCTACACCAGCCATGCGGTGATTGACGTCGTGGATGACCGTTTCGTTTTGCGCGAAAAACTGGCTGACATGAGCTTCGATGAATTGCAGGCCATGACCGGCGCGCCTCTCCATGTCGATGGTGAAGTCGCCGATCTTGTAGCGCCGGAACTTTGAGGAACAACCGATGACCGATGCATTCATCTGCGACTATATCCGCACACCGATCGGCCGTTTCGGCGGTGCATTGTCTTCAGTGCGGGCTGACGATCTCGGTGCTGTGCCCTTGCGGGCGCTTGTCGAGCGTAACCCGTCCGTGGATTGGGAAGCCGTCGAGGACGTGATCTTCGGCTGCGCCAACCAGGCGGGCGAAGATAACCGCAATGTTGCCCGCATGTCGCTGCTGCTGGCGGGCCTGCCAGTTTCGGTGACCGGAACCACGATCAACCGGTTGTGCGGTTCGGGCATGGACGCTGTCATCGCCGCTGCCCGTGCCGTCAAATCCGGCGAGGCGGAATTGATGATCGCAGGCGGCGTGGAAAGCATGAGCCGCGCGCCCTTCGTGCTGCCCAAGGCCGAAAGCGCCTTTTCACGCAACGCCGAAATCTACGACACGACCATCGGCTGGCGTTTCGTCAACCCGCTGATGAAGGCGCAATATGGCGTCGATTCCATGCCGGAGACCGGTGATAACGTCGCCGTCGATTATCAGGTCTCCCGCGAAGATCAGGACGCCTTTGCCGTTCGCAGCCAGCAAAAGGCAGCCGACGCGCAGGCCAATGGCCGCCTCGACAAGGAAATCGTCTCGGTCACGATCCCGCAGCGCAAGGGCGATCCGCTGGTGGTGTCTAAAGACGAACATCCGCGCGCGACGAGCCTTGAAGCCCTTGCAAAGCTAAAGCCGGTCAACAAGCGCGACGGTGCGACAGTGACGGCGGGCAATGCATCCGGCGTCAATGACGGTGCGGCGGCCCTCATCATCGCTTCGGCTGAAGCCGCAAAGAAATACGGCCTGACGCCGATTGCCCGCATTCTCGGCGGAGCAACTGCCGGCGTTCCGCCGCGCGTCATGGGCATTGGCCCCGCGCCTGCCTCAGCCAAGCTTCTGGCGCGTCTCGGCCTTAAACAGGAAGAGCTTGACGTGATCGAGCTGAACGAAGCCTTCGCCAGCCAGGGTCTCGCAACGCTTCGCCAGCTCGGCATTGCCGATGACGATGCGCGGGTGAATGCAAATGGCGGCGCGATTGCGCTTGGGCATCCGCTTGGCATGTCCGGTGCGCGCATTGCCGGCACCGCAGCACTCGAGCTTTCTCTGACCGGCAAGCGTTATGCGCTTTCGACCATGTGCATCGGCGTCGGGCAGGGCATTGCCGTGGCGCTCGAGCGGGTCTGACGGGACCGCGGCATTCGGTTCTGTTGAACGGTCCGGATGCCGCTGCCGCCGTGTCTTCACCTATGTCGGAAGGTGCTCAGGAACTCCACGCACGATTTTCTCGCATTGGTGCATTCCAATTACCCTCATTCCTGTGCTTGTCGCAGGAATCCAGCCGACGCGCGCCTGCGCGGCGGAGGGAGTCTTTTCAGCCCAAGGACTTGGGCTGGCTAGATCTCTGTGACAAGCGCAGAGATGAGGGAAGTGGAAAAGCAGGCCTCGCACCGGACACCCCAGCCAACAATATTCATGCCGCGTGCCATGGCACCCCTCGCCGAAATCTCGGTATGCGTTGGATTCTATCATAATCCGTGACATGTTTTGCGGGGTATGACAGGATTCTTTCCGCCTAGGGAGTGCCCGCATGAAACGTCCCACAATCACAGATGTTGCAAACGCCGCCGGCGTCAGCGTTGCGACTGTCGACAGGGTATTGAATGGTCGCCTGCCGGTGCGGGAGGAAACTTCGCGGCGGGTGTTCGAGGCGGCGGAAAAGATCGGTTTTCATGCCACCAACATCATCCGCCAGCGCATGCTGGCCGATCTGCCGTCATATAATCTCGGAATCATTCTGCGGAAAGAACGGCACTCCTTTTACCAGGCATTTGCCGACGAGCTGGAGCTTGCGGCGCGCAACGTGAGGGATCGCCATCTGAACCTGCGCATCGAATTTGCGCAGTCGGGCGAGCCGAGCGAGCTTGCGGGCCTTCTGACGGCCATGAAAGGTCGGGTGCAGGCCGTTGCGGCCACCGGGCCTGACCATCATGACGTTACGGCGGCCGTTGAGGCTCTGAAGGCGAAGGGTATTCCCACCTTTTCCCTGCTTTCCGATTTCGCGCAGGGTGTGCGGGAGGCCTATCTTGGCGCGAATAACATGAAGGTTGGGCGCACGGCGGCGTGGATGATCTCGCGGCTGGCGCGCAGCAAGGGCAAGGTGCTGCTATTGCTCGGTGGCCACCGTTTTCACGGTCATTCGCTGCGGGAAACCGGCTTTCGCAGCTATATCAGGGAATATGCGCCGGAGTTCGAGGTGATGGATGCGCTGATCACGTTGGAAACGCGGCGGCTGACCTACGAGCTTGTCATGGACACCATCGCCAAACACCAAGATCTCGTCGGCATCTATTGCATCGGCGGGGGCATGGAAGGTGTGATCGAGGCCTTGCAGCAGGAGAACCGCCAGGAAACCATCGTCTGCCTCGTCAACGAGTTGACGCCGGAATCCCGTCAGGCGCTGCTTGAGCGGCGTATTACCGGCGTGTTCCAGACACCGCTTCGCGAACTATGCACGGACCTTGTTGCCACGATGGTTCACACCATCGAACACGGCATGGCGGAAACGCCGGGACAGAGATTTGTGCCCGCTCATCTATGGGTTCCTGAGAGCCTTTGATCGTTTGATAGATTCTATCATAAATGCCGCGTCTATTTCTATCAGCCATGATGGTTTTGCCCGCCGAAGACGCGTTGACGCCGGCCCCGGACTAGGATCATGTTGCCGGCATGTGGAGCGGGCAGGAGGCTGATCCACGACAATAACGATGTTTCAAGGTTGCCAAACGCCGCAGATTTCCATCTTCGGCGAAGGGTATCCTTTTGCCGGCGATCGGCTGTGGCGCGATGCACTTGCGGCTGTGCGACCGGTTTCTTTTCAAGAGTTTCGGAGGAGGATGACATGAAAAGACATTTTGCGATTGCGGCTCTGGCCACCATGCTGGCGACCACGGCTTCGGCTCAGACCATCGGCGTTTCGATGGCCCTGTTCGACGACAATTTCCTGACCGTGCTGCGTAACGGCATGATCGACTATTCGAAGGGCATGAACGGTGTCTCGCTGCAGATCGAGGACGCCCAGAACGATGTCGGCAAACAATTGAGCCAGGTGCAGAACTTTGTCGCGGCTGGCGTCGACGCCATCATCGTCAATCCCGTCGATACGGATGCTACGGTGGCGCTTTCGCAGGCGGCTGCCGCAGCCGGCATTCCGCTTGTCTACGTCAACCGCCAGCCGGTCAATCTCGACAACCTGCCGGACAAGCAGGCCTTCGTCGCTTCCGATGAAAAACAGTCGGGAACGTTGCAGACGCAGGAAGTCTGCCGGCTTCTGAAGGCTGCCGGCAAGACGGAAGCCAAGGCCGTGGTGATGATGGGCGAACTCTCCAACCAGGCAGCGCGCATGCGGACTGAGGACATCAAGGAGGTCGTCGCCACTCCGGATTGCAGCTTCATCAAGCTCGTTGAGGAGCAATCCGCCAACTGGTCGCGCACGCAGGGGTCGGACCTGATGACCAACTGGCTCTCGGCTGGCGTTGAGTTCGATGCGGTGATTTCCAACAATGACGAGATGGCGATCGGCGCGATCCAGTCGTTGAAGGCGACCGGCCGGCCGATGGATGGCGTCATCATCGCTGGCATCGACGCGACCCAGGATGCACTTGCCGCGATGGCGGCGGGCGAACTGGATGTCAGTGTTTTCCAGAATGCCGCCGGCCAGGGCAAGGGCGCGGTGGATGCCGCGCTGAAACTCGCCAAGGGCGAGACGATCGACAAGAAGGTCTTCGTGCCCTTCGAACTCGTTACACCCGCCAACCTCAAGGATTATCAGGCGAAGAACTGATTTCGGCATTCACTGGGAAAGCCGGCAATAAACCAGGGGCCGCTCATGGAAAAGCAGGCCCAAGGCCGCGGTCTCTTCTCCCGGACCGCGGCCTAACCGGTCCGCAACGACCTCAACAGATACCGACGACAAGGAAGCGTAAATGCGCATCGCCATCGACCCGTTCATGCACCGCCATCTCAGCCTCGAAGCCCTTCCCGCCAAAGTTAGGGAGCTCGGCTACGACTGGATCGAGCTCAGCCCGCGCGCCGATTTCCTCGAATGGTTCAAGGCGCCGCGCGTGTTTCCCGAAAGGATACGCTCGTTCAAGAAGGCGCTGGCGGCCGAAAACGTCAAGATTGCCTCGCTGCTGCCGATGTATCGCTGGGCCTCCAATGACGAGACCGAGCGGCAGGCGGCAGTAAAACACTGGAAACGCGCCATCGAGATCGCCGTCGAACTGGAGGTCGACACGATGAACTCCGAATTTGGCCGTGGACCGCATCCCGACAAGGGTTCCTGCTATTGCTGCCATACCGGCTCGATGATCGAGGCCTGCGAGGATGCCTGGTGGCGTTCAATGGAAGAACTTGTGCCGATCTTCGAGCGCGAAGGCATCAATCTGCATGTCGAGCCGCATCCGGAAGACTGGTGCGAGACACTTCAGCCGGCGCTCGACATCATCCGCACCGTCAATTCGAAGAATGTGAAGTTTCTCTATTGCGCCCCGCACACCTTCTATTTCGGCGACGACACCAAGGCGATGCTGCGCGAAGCGAAGGATGTGCTCGCCCACGTGCATGTCGGTGACACCTTCAATCACAAGGCCAGTTCAGGGCTGCGCTACATTCTCAACCCGCCCGGCACGCAGGCGCGCGTGCACCAGCACTTGAACATCGGCCAGGGTGAGGTGCCGTGGGACGACTTCTTCGGCACGCTTTCCGAAATCGGCTTCGACGGCATCATGACCTCCTGTGTTTTCGCGTGGGAGGACAGGGCCGATGAATCGGGCAGGTTCATGTGCGCCGAGATCAACAACTATATCGAAAAATACCGCAAGTGAGGTTTTTCCCATGACTGTGAGAATTGGTGTCATCGGCACCGGGGCGATTGGCCGTGACCATGCCCGCCGCATCAACAAGGTCCTCGGAGGCGCAAAGGTCGTGGCGCTGAGTGACGTCAACCCTGCATCCGCCGAGGCGGTGAAGAACGACATTGCTGCGGACGCCGTCATTTTCGCCACCGGCGAGGAACTGATTGCATCGCCGGATGTGGACGCCGTTCTGGTGACATCCTGGGGTGCCACGCATGAGCAATATGTGCTGGCCGCCATTGCCGCCGGCAAGCCCTGCTTTTGCGAAAAGCCGCTGGCGACAACGGCGGAAGGGGCAAAACGCATCGTTGACGCCGAGGTGGCGCAGGGCAAGCGGCTGGTTCAGGTGGGCTTCATGCGCCGTTATGACGCCGGTTATGTGGCGTTGAAACAGGCCGTCGACACCAAGATCGGCGCACCGATCATGGTGCACGCCGCCCATCGCAATCCGGCGGTTCCGGAGCAATATGTGACTGCTATGGCCATCCACGACACGATGATCCACGAGATCGACGTGCTGCGCTGGCTGCTCGACGATGACTATGTTTCGGCGCGGGTTCTCTTTCCCCGCTCGGCGGCCAGAAGCCATGCGCAGCTGAAGGATCCGCAGATCGTCATTCTGGAGACCACCAGGGGCACGCTCATCGACGTCGAAATTTTCGTCAATTGCCATTATGGCTATGATATTCAGTGCCAGGTGGTGGGAGAGGATGGCATCGCCAGCCTGCCAGAACCGATGTCCGTCCAGACCCGCCTTGGCGCCAAGCTACAGAACGATATCCTGACAGACTGGAAGGATCGCTTTATCGCGAGCTATGATGTCGAGCTGCAGGATTTCATCCATGCGGCGGCGAAGGGCACCGCGGCCGGACCTAATTCCTGGGACGGTTACGTGGCCGCCATCACATCCGATGCCTGCGTCGCCGCGCAGGAAACCGGTGGCGCTGCGGTCGCCATCGACCTTCCCGCGCGTCCTGCCCTTTATAAGTGAGGATATCTCATGCGTTTTGCCATCAACCACATCACCGCACCAAAACTCTCCCTCGAGGACTTCTTCGCGACAGCGCGCAATCTTGGCCTTAGCGAAGTCGAAATCCGCAACGACCTGCCTGACATCGTCGGCACGGTGGACCCGGCTGCCGTGAAGGCTGCGGCCGAAAAGGCCGGTGTGACGATCATCTCCATCAACGCGCTATACCCATTCAACGTCTGGTCGGGCGATCTGCCAAAAAGGGCAGTCGTGATGGCTGATTACGCCGCCGCAAGTGGCGCGAAGGCGCTTGTCATGTGCCCGCTCAACGAGGGCCGACGGGTACCCTTCGACGATCTCGTGGCCGCGCTGAAGGCCATGAAGCCCATCCTCGAGGAACGTGGGCTGACCGGCCTTGTCGAACCGCTCGGTTTCCCCGTCTCGTCGCTGCGCACCAAGGCTGAGGCCGTCAAGGCGATTGACACGGCAGATGGAGGCGATGTCTATAGGCTGGTGCACGACACTTTCCATCATCATCTGGCAGGAGAGACGGTGTTTTTCCCCGAACGCACCGGCCTCGTCCACATATCAGGCGTGACAGACCCCGCTGTCTCCGTCGCCGACATGCTGGACGCCCACCGCGTTCTGGTGGATAGCGACGACCGGCTGGAGAATCTTGCCCAGATCAGGACGCTGGAGGCCGCTGGCTACAAGGGGCCTTACAGCTTCGAGCCTTTCGCGGCTGAAGTGCACGAGCTGAAAGACCCGGCTTCTGCCGTCAGAGACAGTATCGACCATATCTCCCAGGCGCTATGACCGCCTCACCGCCTGCGGTTTGCTGCAGGCGGTGCTTGCGTTCGAATACGCGCTGATTGGTAGAAAACACAGAGAAATCAATTCCGCTTTTACGGATGATGCTGTAATCTTTGCATGACAAAACAGAGCAGCAATCGGGCTCGGGTATTCTTGAAATCAACTGCTTTGTGCCGGTTTCTTGCCCGCCCCATCCTTAAAAGAGCGGGTGAATTTCCCTTTTATGAAAATAGACAGGAAAACGACGCTTAAGGATGTGGCGCAGCAGGCAAATGTTTCGCTCAGCACCGCTTCGCACGCCCTTAACGGCACGGCCCCCCTGACCACGCTGGTGCGCGAGCGGGTGCTGGAAGCGGCCCGTTCGCTCGGTTATCTCGAAAACCGCCGGCAGAAGGCGACGATTGCGACCCTGCGCGTGGTGTTGCTGGCAATGACCAACGATGCGGCTCCGCAAAGTGATCTCAACATGGTCAGCTGGACGATGCTGAACGGCTTCCGGCGCGAATGCGAACGGCGCGGCATTCGCATCGTTCCCTTCGTCAGCGCCACAAGCCGGCTTGACCCTGTCGCGGTGGCGCAGGCGGCGGATGCCGACAATGTGGATGGCATCGTGGTGTTGAACGATGACCGGTCGCAACTGGTCCAGGCGCTTTCGGCGCTCGGCAAACCGGTGGTGCTGATCAATGGCGAGGACCCGGCCATGATCGTCGATACGGTAACGGCCGAGAACCGTTTCGGCGCCCGCCTTGGCATCGAGCACCTGCTTTCCCTTGGGCATCGCAATATTCTGCACATTACCTGGAAGGGGCGCACGACGATCCGCCGCCGTTACGACGGCTATAGCGACGCATTTCTTGCGGCGGGGTTTCCGGTGCCTGCGGATATGGTCATTGAGGTGGAGAGTTATGAACCCCAATGGGGCGAAACCGCCATTCGTCGCCTGCTGGCCGAGGAGCGCCCGCTCAGAAATGCAACGGCGATTTTCTGCGCGGCCGACAATCTGGCACTCGGCTGTCTGAAAGCGCTGACGGAAGCCGGTGTCCGGGTTCCCGATGACGTTTCGGTATTGGGTTTTGACGATATCATGCCGGCGGCCTTCAGTGCGCCGCCGCTCAGCACCATTCAATTGCCCGCCGACAGGCTGGGTGGTGCGGCACTTTCCCTGCTGGAGCAGCGGCTTGTCGCCGCCGACCCGACCCGGCCTGCGCACCGGCTGGAACTTGGCTGTCGACTTGTGCTGAGGGGCAGCATCGCACCGCCCCCCAAGTGATACCGAGCTTTTACTTCATGCCCGTCCCAGCAATGCCTGTCGTGATATAGCGTTGCAGGAACAGGAACACGACGGTAACCGGCGCCAGGCTGAGGAAGGTCATGGCGAGAATATAGTGCCATTGCACCGAGAACTCGCCCTGGAAGGCGTTCAGGCCCACCTGCAGTGTGAAGTTCTCGCGGCTGCTGAGGACGATCAACGGCCAGAGGAAGTCGTTCCAGCGCCACAGCACCGAGAAGATTGCGAGAACCGCTAGTGCAGGTGCCGTCAGCGGCAGGATGATGCGCCAGAAGATGCGGAATTCGCTGGCCGCATCGACGCGTGCGGCTTCGATCAGTTCGTCCGGGATCGTCAGCATGTATTGCCTGAGCAGGAACACGCCGGTTGGCGTCGCGACGGTGGGAATGATGACACCCCAGAGATTGTCGACGAGGCCGACACCGACGATAACAAGATAGGCTGGCACCATGACGACGGTAAGAGGGATCATCAGCGTGGAGATGATCAGCACGAAAATCGCCTTCTCGCCGCGGAAGCGGTATTTCGAGAGAGCAAACGCCGCCATGGCGTTGACGATCAGGGTTAAAACCGTCGCGACAACAGTGACGAAGACCGAGTTTTTCAGGAAAGTCAGGAAGTTGAACTGGGTCAAGGGATCGGTGAAATTCTGCGTCGCGATCGTCAGTTTCTGGACGGGCGACATTTCGCGCGTGTCGACGCTGACCGGCGGGCCGGGATTGGCCGGATCCACCATCTGCGCCTTGATGCCAACGCGCCGAACCATGGCCATCTCCCGCTCCATGCCGTCGATGGTGACGGTCCAGAGGCTGAGCGGCCTGTCATAACCTGGAACTTCCACCTGCACGGCGGCGCGCGGCAGAAGGCTCGGCGGAAACCGTGTGATCTCGGCTTCCGGCTTCAGCGAGGACATGGCGGCCCAGACGACGGGTATCAACACCGCGAGCGTGCCGCCGATGAGCCACACCCAGGAGAGAATATCGGTGAGACCGATCCTGCCGGGGCGGCGGGTTCGCGTCAGGAAAGTGACTGCGTTCATATTGCCGGACATGATCAGGACTCCATCTTTTTGCCGAGGCGCAGTTGCACGAGCGTCAGCGCGAGAAGAACAAGGCCCATCAGAACCGATGCGGCGGATGCGAGGCCGAAGAGCCTGAGATCGCTGCCGAAGGCCATCTGGTAGATATATTGCACCACGAATGTATTGGCCGTGCCCGGCCCGCCGCCATTGGTCAAAACCCACGCTTCGTCAAATATTTGCACTGAGCGGATCATCAAAAGGATCAGTACGACGAGAAGGTTGGGAGCCAGCAGTGGCAGGGTGATGCGCAGCAATGTGCGTCGGGGCGAAGCGGCGTCGATTGCGGCTGCCTCATAAAGGTCTTTGGGAATGGCCTGCAGCCCGGCCAGCAGGATGAGCGTGTAAAAGCCCATGTGGAACCAGACGGATACGACCACGACGAAGAAGCGCGACCAGCCGACATCCAGCAGGAAGATTTCCGGCGGCACGCCGAGCATCTGGAAGAAGGCGTTCAGCAGTCCGTTGCGGTCAAGAAACCATTTCCAGATGAGGCCGATGACGACAGGTGACAGCAGCACGGGATAAAAGAACATGGCGCGGAAGAAGCCGCGCGCGGCAATCGCCCTGTTAAGAATGAGGGCCGTGACCAGCGCGACGAACAGCGTGGCGACAACGTTGAAGCCGACAAACCAGAGCGTGTTCCAGATCGCTGTCCAGAACAGCGATTCCCGGCAGCTTCCGGGGTCCATATAGCTCTGGCAATCGAGCAGCTTGCCGAAATTCTCCAGACCGACAAAGGGGCGGTCGGTGATCAGCAGCTCGGTGCCGCCGGTAAAGGCGTAACCGACGGCAATGGCAATCGGCAGGAAGGTGAAGATGCCGAAGAGAACGAGGTTCGGCATCAGGAAAATATAGGGCATGCGTCTTTTGCCGATCAGCCGCTCTATGAGGTTGAGCGGCACTTCGGCAATCGCCATCACGGCGTCGAGCACGCGGTCGGACAGTCTCGCAAGCGTCGGATTGGCCATGCTAATCTCTCCCGTGGCTGTCAAGGCGGGGCAGCGCCAGTTCGGTTTCGGGGTCGAAGACATGCACCCTTTCGCGCGCCGGCATGATGTTCAGAACTGAGCCTGAAGCGGGTGCGAAGTGGCCAGCCTGGTGCACGATGATCTGCTCTTTCTGGCCCTGAAGATTGCCGTAGAGATAGGTCTCGGTGCCGAGGCTCTCGTGATACTGCACTTCGAAGGGCAGGCCCTTTTCCTGCGTGATGACAAAATGCGAGGGGCGGATGCCCGCCAGAACTGCCTTTCCGGGGGTAGCCACGGCGGGATCGACGAGGCAGGGCAGGGACACGCCGTATCCGGTGTCGATTGCGAAACCGCCGTCGCTGCCAGCGACGAATGTGCCCTTCAGTATGTTCATGCGCGGTGAACCGAGGAAGCCGGCGACGAAGAGGTTACGCGGATTGTCGAAAAGCTCGAGCGGGCTGCCAACCTGTTCGATGCGGCCTGCACGCAGCACCACGATCTTGTCGGCCATGGTCATGGCTTCCACCTGATCGTGGGTCACATAGATCATCGTCGTCTTGATATCGCGATGCAGCCTTGTGATTTCGGCGCGGGTCTGCACGCGCAGCGCCGCATCGAGGTTCGACAGCGGCTCGTCAAACAGGAAAATGTCAGGCTCGCGCACGATGGCGCGGCCGATGGCGACGCGCTGGCGCTGGCCGCCGGAAAGCTGTTTCGGCTTGCGGTCGAGATAGGGTTCGATGGCCAGCATGCGTGCCGCCTCGTTGATGCGGCTTTCGATTTCCGCCCGCTTGAAACGCAGGTTTTCAAGGCCGAAGGCGAGGTTCTTGCGCACACTCATATGTGGATAGAGCGCATAGGACTGGAAGACCATGGCGATCTTGCGCTCGGCCGGCGAGAGCGCGCTGACATCGCGTCCGCCAATGCCGATGGTGCCTGACGTCACATCCTCAAGGCCGGCGATGATGCGCAGCAGCGTGGATTTTCCGCAGCCGGAAGGACCGACGAAAACGACGAATTCCCCGTTCTCGATCTGAAGATCGATATCATGCAGGACATGAACGGCACCGAATGCCTTGTTGAGGTTTTCCAGCTTTAGACTTCCCATTACCTGCTCCCTTCGGGCAAGGTCGTCTCTGCGACGATCTCTTTTGCATTCCAGCCCTCGGGTAAGGGCATCGTTCTTCCAATGGCAACGTCGCGCGCAGAAAATCCGTGAACGCCGGACAGATAGACCGCAGGCATGCCGCCGGGGTAATCTTCAAGTCCGACGATCCTGCCGTCGGCGCTGCGTGTCCAGGCATTGGCGCGGCCGGCAGCTTCCGGGCTTGGTGCAATGTCCGCATTGGTCGGGCGAAGATCATATTGCAGGCCGGTGCCGAGTTTGCCGGGCTGCTGCGACAGTGAAATGCGCGCGAGCGTGACATTGTGGATGCCGGCGCTCGAGGTGGCGACGAGGTTTATCGCCCCTTCCATCGAGCCGCTCAGGTCTTCCACCACAAGGTTTTCAACCTTACCGGCCTGACGTTCCGGCCGGCGGTCTACCACGGTGACAGTCACGGCTTCGCCCGATCCCCAGAACCCGCCCGGCGTTTCGTGGCACTCCGCCTCGATCCGCGAAAAGCGGATATTGCGCATGGCGCCGCCATCGCGGGAGAAAAGGCCGATGCCGCGATTGGATGCGATGACTTTGCAGTCCTCGAACGCCACATCGGTGAAATCGCCGAAGGATTCCGTGCCGAGCTTCAAGGCGCAGCTCATGCTTGAGACAGTGCAGCGGCGAACCGTGATATCGGCGCAGGCGCCAACAGCCTTGCCATCCGGTCCGGCGCTGGTCTTCAGGCAGATACCGTCATCGGCGGTGGAGATGGAGCAATCCTCGATCAGTGCGCGCCGGCAGGCATCCAGCACGATGCCGTCGGTGTTGGGCAGGCGGCGATCGTTTTCGACACGGATGTTGCGGAAACTCAGATCTTCGCAATCGACCATGTGCAGGGTCCACATTGGCGAACCGCTGACGACGAGGTTTTCAAGGCGAACGTCGCGGCAGGATTCCAGAACCATGACACGCGGCCTCTTTTTCGCGGGCACATAGGTTCCCATGGCTTCGTCGTCACCGATGATGAAGTTCTCACCGCCAGCCTCGATACGGCCGGGGCCGGTGACGGCGATGTTGCTCGCGCCCTTTGCGACGATCATGCCGCGATCGGAATCCTCGGCGATGACAGAAACGGACGTATGGGCATAGGCGTCGTAGTCGGAAATCGGCGCGAGCACAGCGTCTTGTGCAAGGTGAAGTTCCACGTCGCTTCTAAGATGGAGGCCGCCGCTGACATGCCGTCCGGCCAAGAGCGACACGACGCCGCCGCCTGCAGCCGATGCTGTATCTATTGCCTGCTGGATATCGGCAGTGGCGTCACGGCCCTCGGCGGCTATGGTGATATTGGTGTGAGCACTCATGATGCCTGCGGCCTCTTCAGAAAGACGTCGATCAGCAGCAGCATCGTCAGCGCCTGCCCATAGGGTGTCGGCAAATTGGGAATGCGGCGGTAGAAATCGAGGTCGTGGCCCATGGGCGTTCCGTCCGACACACCGTGCACGACGCCTTCATCATCGATATTGCCCAGCACCGCCTTCAGCGCCCGCTCGGCATGGGCGCGGTTTTCTTCGCCGAGAATACCTGCCTCGATGCCGCGCAGAATGCCATAGGCGATGCCAGCGGTTGCCGACGTC
This sequence comes from Agrobacterium sp. K11, assembly GCF_059429395.1. NCBI lineage: Bacteria > Pseudomonadati > Pseudomonadota > Alphaproteobacteria > Hyphomicrobiales > Rhizobiaceae > Agrobacterium > Agrobacterium sp. K11. The sequence goes on from NZ_JCAHRB010000008.1 coordinate 364,156, forward strand.
TCGACCGGCGAAGTCGGATCGTCGAGGAGCGTGTGGAACATGCCATCCTCGCGCTGATACTGGCGCAGCGAACGCACCTGGCTTGCAAGCACATTGGCGAGGAAACGTTTGTCCTTTTCGGCAAGCGTCGGCACCAGTTCGAAGAGTTCGGGGATTGCAACGGTGATCCACGAATTGCCGCGTGCCCAGAAGGCATGCGCAAAATTGTGGCGTCCGATGAAGGTCCAGCCGTGATACCACAGCCCGGTCACGGGGTCTGACAGGTAACGCGCATGGATCATGAACTGGTAGACTGCCTCATCGATCCAGTCCTGACGTTTGCAGACCACACCGGCGCGTGCAAGGAACAGACAAGCCATGAACAGCGTGTCGTCCCAGAGTTCACCCTCGTTAAGCCGCTCCTTGACCACATGCTGGAAGCCGCCATCTTCGGTTTTCGGCAATTTGTGCACAAGCCAGTCGGCCCAGTCTTCTACCAGCGCCCGGAAATCCGGCCGGTCGACATGTTCGGTGAGGATGACGAGCGGCAGCATTGGCGCGGAACTGTTGATCTGGCGTGGCGGCAGGCCACGATCGATCTGCCAGCCGTACCAGGTCACGAGATCGTCCAGAGCTTTCTGGTCGTTCGCGGCAAGCGCCCGGCGCAGGAAGCCGTAAAGGCCAACGCCCACTTCCCAATCCCATTCATCGAACTGGATCTTGCCGTCGGAACTACCGCTTGCCAGGCCTTCCTGTATGCCCTTGAGGCGGCTGAAGGCGGCGGCGACGCTGTCGATCGTCGTTCTGAGAGTGTCTTTCTCGATGCTTTGCTGGTTCATCTGGTCATTCCGCTTAGGAGTAAAATGGCTGTGCCACGCCGTTGCCTGCGGCGGTTTTGGCACTGTCGAAGGTGATCTGTGGCTGTGGCTGCTCGTGGTCGAAGGCCATGCCTTGCCCGCCGATGGTGAAGTTGCCCTCCCAGTTGAGGGAGAGTTCGGGGCCACCGGGTGGCGTGACAGACAGCAGGCGCCTGTCGGCGTCGAACATGACCTGCGTGGCGAGAATTCTTTCGCGGAAGTGCGCGAATGCGTTCGTATCTCCGCAGCCGATAATGCCGATCCAGCCAGCGCGGCGGCCAGGTGATCTGATCTCGCGGTCGGCGGTGGCGCCTGCTGTTACAGGTTCAAGCCCATTGGTCGCATAAAGTGCTGCAAAGCCGCGGCCCGCGCGGGTAATGAGCCAGTTACCCTTCGTTACCACCTCGTCCAGCCCGTCGCGACCGAGATAGGCATGGGTCCAATCATTGCGGTGATCATCCGTATCGAAGATCATCATGGCGATATCCCGGTGCTGCGCCACGCGCGGCAGGATGCCGCTGCCGGCCCAATAAGAGGGGCGCTGTGTGCCCCACGGATCATCTTCGCCGGGATGGTTGACCCACAGCCGCGCCATCGGATGGCCGGCAAGCTTGATGTCCATGACGTGCTGCTGGTGGCCCTTGCGACCTGTCTTGTGGTCCACCACAGTGGAAAGCTGGGCTGCTTCGTTCTTGAAAAGCACGAGTTTGCCCGGCTCCAGTCCCTGCGCATAACGCGCCTCGACCATGCGGCCGCCTGTCAGTTGCGACAGGGCGGCAAGATGCGGTGGCGGCAGGTAATCTCCACAGCAGAACATCGGCAGCGAGGCGACGCCATTGTTGAGCCAGCCCTGACCGAAGGCAACTTGCGCAAAAGGTGCAAGTTCGGTCAGCGGCCCGGCGCGCAGCTCCTTGTCATAGGCTCTGCCCTGGGAACCGGAGGGAACGCCACCAAGCGTGTGCAGAGCGATCATTTCGAAAATGAGATCGAGCTGGTGGCGGGCGCGGGCGGCAAGTTCCGGTTCGGCCCAATGTTCGATGGCGAGAAGGCCGATGAAATCCACCGGGTAATAGGCGGCCGAATTCCATTCGGCGAGACCGTGCGCCTCGACGCTGTCGAACCAGCGTTGCAGCCGGTCTGCGGCCAGCGCCGCCTGCTCCCTGCCGGTGCGCCCGGAGGCGCTGAAGATGGCGTCCGGCAGATAGTCTCCCGCGAGCAGCTGGCTGGTATGGAAGCACAGAACGTGGTTTTCGCTCCAGAACCACATGACGTCGTTGCCGGGTTCGTCCACCCAGTAGCGATAGGAGAGAATAGAAGAGTTGATCCGCTCAAGCATCTGAGGGGGAAGCCGGTCACCATAGGCGCGCACCAGCCAGAGAAGCGGCACCAGCACGAAATCGGAGCAATCCTCGCGCCGGTCGATGGACCGCAGCGTTGCGTCGACGATGCCGGAAATCGTCTTCATGTCACCGCTGCCGGTAGCGACCATGGCCAGCGCGCGGCCGATGCGCCATGCACCAAAGCGGGCGCTGAAGGACAATGCCGCTTTCTTTCGCTCGGCAATATCGGTGGCGGCCGGTTGTGGCGCCATATCGCACATGAAGGCTGCGTCGATGACGCGCGTCACGGTTCCGGCACCTGAGCCGATGGTGATCCTGACGCCATGATATCCGTCCGAAATGCCTGCCGTCTCGGGGATCGTCAGGGTCGATTGCCCGGCTTTCAGCACGGTATCGACCTCGGCAAGGGCGGCGCGCTCGTGGCCGTGGCTTTTCACCGCAATGTGGACGGGAAGGTCGCTGGCAGGTGCTGCCCCGAAAACCAGCTCGAGGGCCGCGCCGGAAAAAACGTCGCGTGCGGGGCGAACATCGCGCACCAGTGCGGCAAGACGTTTCGTTTCTTCCCGGTCGAGCGGCACCGGCAGCACGACGGTGAGCGGCGTGGCGTCCGTAACCTCAAGCTCGAAGAACCAGATGATGTCACGTTCCGCCAGATCTTCGCAAAGCAGCAGCACTTCGTTATCGCCGGCCGCAAGTTCGAGCGTGATATCGCGGCTGCTTTCGACATTGCGGATAAAGGGCTCAAAGCGGACCTGCTCCACGCCGCCCACCCAGATGCGCACGCCGCCGCAGGTGCGCAGCCGGAAATGCGCCTGTCTTGTGGTGTCGCTGCGGAACGTGCCCTTCAGCCAGCGCTGCACATGGGTCGGAACATGCCAGAAACCGGTGAATTCAACGCGTCGGTTAGAACCCGGCAGGTTGAGGTGCGAAACCGTAAAGCTGCAGTCGGGCGCGATGTCACGGCCGATCATCGTCTGTTGAAAGGCCTTGCGGCAGGGCAGGTCGCCAACATCCACAAAGCCGTTGATGAAGCGATAATCGACCCGGTCTTCCGCCGGTGCCGCAATTCCCGGAAATGAGGTTTCCACCAGATCCGAGACGATCCAGGCGGTAACCGTTTCGCCTGGCGGCACGGTATATGTGGGCTGCGACAAGCCCGTCGCCAATGGTCCATCCGTCATAATGGATCGCCTCCCGTCGATCTTTATGAAATTATTTTCACAAATCTATTTTCGCTTTGTTGCATCGATTTGTGCGATTTAGCCGAAACAAACAGCTTGACGTTTATTCTGTCAAGTCGCAAAACAAGCGAAATCGAATTAAGACGAGGAGCTTCAATTCGATTTGTGAAAAGTTTTTCATTGGGAGGATGAGCATGCTGAAACTGTTTTCGGGCGTCAGTGCCCTCGTATTGGCCTCTATCGCCGGCCTTTCGGTCGCAGAGGCCGAGACAAGAACGATCACGTTCCTTTTTACGGATGACGACCAGGGTTATGTGCAGCGCATGTCTGAACTCAGCAAGGAGTTCGAGGCGGCCAATCCGGGCGTGAAGATCAACTTCGTGTCTTCCGGTTATGATGCCGTTTCCAAGCAACTGCCGGTACAGCTTGCGGTGGGCGAGGGGCCGGATGTTGCCAAGATCACCGACTGGCAGCTCGCTTCCTACTATCTCGACATGCGCCCCTACATGAAGGATGCGGATGGCTTTGCCAAACTGCACGGTTCGAGCCTTGCCCAGCTTCGTCTGCCTGGTGTCAACGATCCGCAGTCGATCAACGGTTACATGGCCTCGCAGACGCTGAACCTGCCCTTCGTCAACAAGACGCTGTTCGAGCAGGCGGGTGAACCCTTGCCCGGCCCAACCGCGAAATTGAGCGAGATTGTCGAGGCGTCCGCGCGCGTTGCCAAGTCGACCGGCGTGCAGATTCCCTTCACCATGGACCGCTCCGGCCACCGCTTCTCCGGCGGCGCCTTCGCTTATGGTGCGACCTATGTGAAGGACGGCAAGTTCAGCTTCCCCGACGACGCGGCGAAAAAATACATCTCCGACATCTATTCATGGACGCAGAACGGCAGCTTCCCAAAGGAAATGTGGGGTGCTGCGGGTGGCTCGCAATACAAGAACATGGGCGATGAATTCGTCAACGGCAATGTCGTGACCTATCTGGCCGGCAACTGGATGGTCAATCCATTCCAGAACAAGATCGGTGACAGCTTCGAATGGACCGCGATCAACGCCCCCTGCGGCGATGCCGGTTGCTATGCCATGCCCGGCGGCACGGCGATTGTCGGCTTCAAGCGCACCAAATATCCCGAAGATGTCGCCCATTTCGTCGAATTTCTCGGCTCTGAAAAGGTGCAGCGGGAAATCGCCGAAAATTACGTGATCCTGACGGGCGCCGAAATCGTCGATCCGCAATACAAGCTGAAGAGCGAAAACGCCAAGGCGGCGATGAAGGTCTTCCTGGACAACAAGAAGAATGTGCCGCAGGCCGCCCGCGAATTCGAGCATGCCAAGGGTGGCACTGCCATGTATCAGCAGATCGTCCAGCGCATGAGCCAGCTCATCGTCGGCGAACTGACGCTCGACCAGACCTACAAGGTTCTGGAAGACGATGTCGCCAAGATCAATGAGGCCGTTGCGGTCAAGAAATGATGAGCGCCCGTTCTTTCATCACGAAATAACGATGCTCTCGATCTGCCCGGAGTTATGCTCCGGGCATACTTCGCCGCTTGTTCGCCGGCTGTCGTGGCACATGCGATCTGACTTAATCAGCAAGTCGAAAAAAAACTGCAATACGCCCGGCATAAAAGCTGACGGCTAGGCGCGCCGGAAACTGCGTGCGCGCTTCGTCACGCGTCATCCGCTGAAATCATAGGATTCGTCATGGCTAAACTGAAGATGTCGTCTTTTCCGTTCGTGCGGTCGGCCTTGCTTGCCTCCGTCGCATTGCTGGTTCTTGTCCCGAACGCACAGGCATTCGAGCGCACTCAACCCGCAGGTCAGGGTTATGCCATTACGGTACCCGAACCCGCAGCAAGATATCCGCTGCCGCTTTCCGACACCTATCGCAACCAGACTGGCAAGAACGCCAGGGGCGAAGACGTCCGTGCCTATGACGACCGCGACAATCCCGTCATCGAAATCCTCTCGGGTTTTAATCGCATCTGGACGCTGGGCGATGAAAAATGGGCGGATGGCGGCGCCAATGGCGACGGTCCGAGTGATTTCAGCCATGTGAAGGCCGTCAATCCCGCTGTGTGGCAGGAAAACATGCGTTACGTGCTTTCCGTAACCGGTGAGAACCGCACCCCCGCCGCGGCCTTGAACGCCTATATGAAAGACCGCCGCTCGCAGGGTTACAGCATGATCGACGGGATGGGGCCGCTTGCTCCGTGGTATCGCGAAGGCGCGGGCGCGACGACGACCATCAACCACACCCTGGCGGATTTCGATCCGAACGAGGTCATCACGCGCAAGGAAGAGGACAAGGGCACCGAGGCTGGAGCGGCCGATTCCGAGCTGAAGGATGTCGTGGCCCTCATGAAGGTAATGCGTGGCCCGGAAGGCACGACGTCGCCAGCGAAATATTTCTATTCCACGCCGCGCCCATGGCGCATGAATGCCAAGGGCGAGGTGATAGAGACAGGCACCGAGACCATCGGCGACCGCAAGTTTGAAACTTACGAAACCGATCCCGGCGTCATTGTGCCCGCGCTCAAATATGCGCGCGAGAACCGTGGACGCGGCAAGGATGGCGGCTTTCCGAGCGGTCACACCAATGCCGCCTATCTCGCTGCCATCACTTATGCTTACGTAGTGCCGGAGCGGTTTTCCGAATTGCTGACTGCCGCTTCCGAGCTCGGCGAAAGCCGTATCGTTGCAGGGATGCATTCGCCAGTCGACGTGATCGGCGGCCGCATTACGGCCACCGCCATAGCCGCCGCTATTCTGCAAGATCCGAAAAACGCCGATCTCAAGAAGGCCGCGCATGATGAATTGCAGGCCTATTTTGCCAAACGCTTACCAGCGGGACAGTCCCTGATCGACTTTGCCCATAGCGCGAAACCGGATGTAGACCCTTTTGCGGATGCGGCGACCAACGAGGCTGATTATCGCCGGCGTATGACCATGTCCTTCAGCCGCGACAAAACCGTTGGCGATGCGCCTATGGTGGTGCCGAAGGGTGCCGAGGTTCTGCTGGAGACACGCCTGCCTTATCTCGATGCCGCGCAACGCCGCGCCGTCCTGTTCTCCACTGGTATCGAGGCCGGTTATCCGCTGCTTGACGACAGCAATGGCTGGGGCCGGATCAATCTGGTGGCCGCCGCTGCCGGTTACGGTGCCTTTAACGGCGATGTCGACGTGACGATGGATGCTGCGGCCGGCGGGTTCAATGCGGCTGACCGCTGGACGCACGATATTGCCGGGGCAGGGCGTCTCGTCAAATCAGGCAGTGGCGCGCTCGCGCTCACCGGCGCCAACAGCTATAGCGGCGGCACCGTCTTGCAGGACGGAACGCTTGTGGCATCCTCCGCCAATGCGCTTGGTACAGGTGGCGTGCTGGTCTCCGGCGGAACGCTTTTGCTGAACGGTGAAAGTGACATCGTCATTGGCGGCGATTATGCCCAGACGGGCGGCACGCTGGCGCTTGATCCGCAAAAGGCTCCGCTGCTGGTCAAGGGCAACGCGACGCTTGATGGCGCAACCCTGCGGCTCGCCTTCGATGGCGCCGCACCCGCTGCCGGCACGCGCTTCAACGTCATCGCCGCAGACGGCCTGACTGGCACCTTCGCTGCGATCGACGCGGGCAATGTGAAGGTGCGGCCGGTTTATACCGGCTCGTCGCTGTCCGTGGTGGTCGAATAGGCTGCGAGGCCAAGGTTTCGCGGGCGCGGTCTAATCGCCGCGCCCGGCCGGCCCGGTTACAGGAAATAACGGACCCTGAGCGGCAGCAGGGTGGCGCCGAGTGCCGAGGAATCGCCTTCTGTCTCGCTGAGCACCAGTTTTGCTTCCTGCGGGCCGATGCCGTAACGGTGTTCGCGTTGCGAGGGCATGTGTACACGTTCGATCATCATCCGGCCGAGTGCGCGCGGCAATTGTCCACCAAAGACGATCGCCTGTGGATCGAGAACCGCAATCAGGCTCGCCACCAGCCGGTCCACCTGCGGCATGGTCCGCTCAAGCCATTCCTCGACGCCCGGCCAGGCAGGGTCAAAATGCTGATAGAGCGCTTCGATCGAATCTATCTCGCTCCCGTGTTTCTGCAGCGTCGCGATCAGATATTGCAGCGCCGGCCGCCTGTCGGCTTCATCCGGGTTGAAGATGCCGCTGAATTCACCGGCATTGCCGTGAAAACCGTAGAAAGGCTGACCTCCCAGAATGAGGCCGCCGCCGAAGCCATAGTTGAAGGATAGATAGGCGAAGGTCTGGCACCACAGTCCCACGCCGCGAAGGCTTTCGCCGATCGCGCCGGTGGTTGCGTTGTTTTCCAGCCAGACCGGCAGACTGAATTTCTCTTCAAGGATCGGTTTCAGGTCCATCAGCGACCAGTCGCGCAATGGTTCCGGCGCGTTGAACGCCCGATCTTCCGACACGAAAAATCCCGACATGGAAAAGCCGAGGCCGAGCAGGCGTTCGCGCGGGATGCCGTGGTCCGCCAGCAACCGTTCCAGAGCGAGCGACAATGCGGCAAGCGTCATTTCGCGATCGCTGGGAAGCATCCGCAATTTTTCTTCGACAACCACCATGCAGCGGAAATCGGCGATGCAGATCACCACGGAGTCAGTGTTGATGGAAATTCCGAGCGAATAGGCCGCCTCAGGCACCAGTTCAATGGTCGGGCTCGGCTGGCCACGCGTTCCTTTAAGCGGTGCGCCGGTACGCAAAAGGCCGCGTTCCAGCAGGCCTTCGATCAACCGATGCACGGATTGCTGCGTCAGGTTCGTGTGACCAGTGATTGTTGCACGGGCAATGGGGCCGTGGCGGCGCACGATATCGAGAATGAGGCGCTCATTCTCGCTGGCAAGCGGCTGGCGGTCGAAGGTCTGGCGCGGTGTCTTTTCTGTTGTCATGGCCTTGGATAGCGGCTGCACAAGGCCTTCGCAACTCGGGCCGCGCGCCGGGGACGGCATTTTTCACTGGACTGTCACAAATAATACACTTAGAGTGTAGTAATAAGAAGCCGGTCAATAACGGATCCCCAGGAGGAACCATTCAATGAGCATGAAATTTATTGCGATCGCCGCGCTTGCGCTGGCGACGACGGTAGCGCCTTGCCTTGCGGCGGATACCAACATGAAGAACCTCGACTTCGATCTGTCGAAGGTCACGCGCGAAAATTTCTATGACATCGTCGTTCCCGCTGCCAAAGCGGAAGGCACGGTGACGATGTACAATTTCGCCGGCAGTTTCGCGGATACGTGGAAGGAACTGATCACCCGGTTCGAGGCCAAATATGGCATCAAGGTTACCTATAGCGACGTGAAGGGTGATCAGGCGAACCAGCAGCTCATCGCCGTGCAGGCGGCTGGGCAGGATTCACCCGTCGACGCCTATTTCGCTGGCGGTGGCGGTTATCCGCTTTTGTCTTCCAAGGGCGTCGTCGGCAATATTCCGCTGACGAAGATCTTGCCCAACATGGCCAATTACAATCCGGAACTGGCCGAGACCGTCTTCGGCAAGGCGCATGGCGGCAGCTTCCCTCTTGTGCATCTCAACCAGACCGCACTCGGCTACGATTCCGCCTTCGTGAAAGCCGAAGACGTGCCGAAGAGCTTCGACGATCTTCTCGTCTGGGCTGAAAAGAACCCGAAGCGCCTTGGCGTCACCCTGCCAGCCAAGGGCGGCTCAGGCGGCGGCTTCATCTATTCGGTGGCGCTCAATTATCTCACCGGCGACTGCCGCAAGCAGCTTACCGACTATAATCAGACGCTGCAGCAGGCCGAAGACTGGGCAATGACGTCCGAGTGCCTTACGCCGGTCTGGGATTATTACCGTCGCCTTCTTGCCGTGGCTGAACTGACAAACGGCAACGCCGACACGCTCAACCTGATCAATAACCAGCAGCTCTACATGGGCACCGTCTGGGAAGATCAGGTCATGAGCTTCCTCGGCACCAAGCAGCTGCCGGAGAGTTTCCGCGTCACGCTGCTGGAAAAAGGCCAGGTCGGCTCGGGCGATGCCATTTTCGTGCCGGCAAATGCCAAGAACGTCGCGTCCGCGCTCCTTCTCATCGATATGGCGATGAGCAAGGAGTTCCAGCTCTGGAAGCTGGAGAACAAGGCTTCGCGCTCTCCGCGGGCGGATGTCACCAACGACCTGATGCCCAAAGCCGTACAGGAGCATGTTCTGCCGCAAAGCGTTTATCCGCGCCTGTCGGTTCCGGCGTTCTGGGACATGTCGACGGCCCTTGCCGAAGCGCTCGATGAAAAAGTGCTCAACCAGTAACACCTTCCCGGATCGACCGGACCGTGGGGCTGGAAACCGCCAAACGGTCCGGGAGCCTTGGTCGAAACCATGAGGGAGCCTCGCCATGAGTGAACTCGAGATCAGCAATATCAGCAAGGATTACGGTTTGAGCCGGGCGCTTCATCCCGTGTCGATCACTGTCGAGCGGGGCGAATTCGTCACCATTCTCGGCCCCTCGGGCTGCGGCAAGTCCACGCTTTTGCGCATCCTCACCGGCATCAGCCAGCCTTCGGGAGGCGAAATCCGGCTGGGCGGCAAGCGTATCGATCAGGCGCCGCCGGAAGCGCGCGACATCGCCATGGTATTCCAGTCCTATGCGCTTTTCCCGCATATGTCGGTTGCCAAAAACCTTGGCTTCGGCCTGAAGATGAAGAAGGTCCCGAAGGACGAGCGCGCGCGCCGCATCGCCCATGCGCTTGAAATCTGTAATCTTGCCGGCCTGGTGGACCGCATGCCGCGGCAATTGTCCGGCGGGCAGCAGCAGCGCGTTGCGCTGGCGCGCGCCATTGTCATGCAGCCAAGTCTGTTGCTGTTCGATGAGCCGCTCTCGAACCTCGACGCCAAGCTCCGGGACACGCTGCGCCATGAACTGACTGAACTTCACCGCCGGATCGGCGCGACCAGCCTTTATGTGACGCATGATCAGGCCGAGGCCATGGCGATGTCGGACCGGATCGTGGTGATGAATGCCGGCCGCGTCGTCGAAGTGGGAACGCCGCTCGAACTTTACCGTGCGCCCAAACACGCCTTTACTGCCGGTTTTCTGGGGCAGACCAACCTTTTGCCGGTTTTGGCTGAGGGTAGGCAGGCGCAATTGCCCTGGGAGCAGTCCGTAACGCTGGATGCGACTGCTGCCGGCTCCGCACAGATTTCGGTTCGCCCGGAAAACATCCACATCAGCGCCGACGAGGCGGGTGCCGGCACGGTCTCTGCCGTTTCCTTCATGGGCGCCAATGCGCTTTATACGGTCGAAATCGGCAGCCACCAGATCAAGATCAGCCAGTCCGGTGCGGAAAATCTTATCGATGCGGGACGCAGGGTCGCCTTGCGTTTTCCCGGATCGGTGCATCTGCTCGATGACGGGCAGGCAGGGGAGGCGGCGTGATGCGCGGGGTGCTTCGCGACAGGCGCGCCCAGCTGCTGGTCCTGCTTGCGCCGGGGGTGGGTTATTTGCTGATCTTCTTCGGCGGTCCGCTGCTTTCGGCACTGATCGGCAGCTTCAGGCAGGACGATGGCAGCTTCACGCTGATGTTCTACGAGCGGATCTTCACACGTCCGTCGATGATCCGCGGCCTGACGACGTCCATCTATTACGGTGTCGTGCCGGTGATGGTGTCGCTTGCGGCTTCGGTGCCGCTGGCGCTTCTGATCCGCAAGAGCTTTCTCGGCCGCAAGCTGTTCAGCGGCCTTTACAAGCTCCCGATGGCGGTGCCGGGCATCATCGTCGGCCTGATGGTGATCGTCGTTTTCGAAAGGGGCGGTTTTCTCGACCGGCTGGTCGCGCCGCTCGGGCTTGAATTGCCCAAACTCGTGCGTGACGACTGGGGCATTGGCGTCATTCTCGCCAGTGTCTGGAAGCAGATACCCTTCATGACGCTGATCATCACCAGTGCCTTTGCCGCCATTCCGGAGGACATCCGTTACGCGTCGCGCACGCTCGGCGCCTCGCGGCTGAAGACCTTTCTGTTCGTCGAAGTTCCGCTTGCCATGCCCGGCATCACCGCCGCCATCCTTCTTACCTTCATCGGCTCCATGGGCTCCTACGCCATTCCCGATATTGTCGGTCCGCCCACTGCCCGGCCGCTTTCGGTTCTCATGGTCACGGAGTTCAATCAGGGGCGGTTCAATCAGGTCTATGCCATGGGCATGGTGCTGAGCCTCTTCGCGGTCTCCGTCCTGCTTCTGTATTACTCCCTGACATCCCGCATCGGCCCCGGCCAAACCCGAGGAGACGCATAATGAGCGCCATTGCCCTCGATCCCGTCACCATGACTCGTCGCCGCACCTTCACGCCGGACGACCGGATTTTCGTCTCCATCGGGCTCTTTACCGCGCTGGCGCTCGCTATCGCCGTGCCTCTGGCGCTGATGTTCCTGTGGAGCATTGCCGATGGATGGACGCCGCCTCTGGTCGTGCCGGAGGATTACACCACCACGCGCTGGGCGAGCATTCTTGGCGATGCAAGCCTCATCCAGGCCGCCGCCAACAGCATCCTCATCGCCATCGTCGTGACTTTCTCGACGGCCGCGATCGCACTGCCGACCGCGTGGGCCATGGCCCGTTTTCCCTTCCGGCTGAAACGGCTGGTGGAGATCTTCATTCTGGCTCCCATCATCATTCCGGGGCTGGTCGTCGCTGTCGGCATCGGCCAGGTGTTTCTTCTTTTCGGTCTCGCTTATTCGGTGACCGGGGTCATCCTTGTGCAGATCGTCGGCACGCTGCCGCTGATGATACGGCTGATGACGGCGACGCTAGAAACCATTCCCGACGACCTGATTCATGCCGCCCGTTCGCTCGGCGCGGGAACGGCCGGCATTGTCATCCACATCATCCTGCCGCTTGCGGTGCCCGGCCTTCTGGCCGGTGGCCTGATGTCCTTCATCGGCAGCTTCGAGGAATTCGACAAGTCCTTCATCGTCGGTGCGCCTGTCGTGCAGACGCTGCCGATCAAGCTCTACATGTATCTCGACCCCTATTCGATGCAGATCCCGCTCGCCTCCATCGTCTCCTTCATCCTGCTTCTTCCCGCACTCGTCGTTTTCATCATCGCCGGCCGCATTCTGCGTGACGACCTGATGGCGGCGGGCATGGGGAAAATCTGATCCGGGCAACCCAACTCCGGTAAACGCAACATCCGAAAGTGAAAAAAATGCCTCAAGCCCTTGCAGCCCAACGAAAAGTCTCCAGTCCGTGCAACGTTCTCGCCCTCTGCTCGCGCGACAATCCCGCGATCCTCACCATCGCCCATCGTGGGTTCTGGACCGCGACCGCTGAAAATTCGCTGGCTTCGGTTCGCGCAGCGGTCGCTGCCGGGGTCGAGATGATCGAGATCGACACGCAGGCGACAGCCGATGGCCGGCTGGTCGTCATTCACGACGAGACGCTCGACCGCACGACGACGGGGCGGGGGACAGTGAGCGAACTGGCCTTTGATGTCGTCCGTTCCGCACGGCTGAAGGCAGGTGCTGGCGGCGATGCAGCCGATGTGACGGAGGAATGCGTACCGACGCTGGAAGAATTGCTGGAAGAGGCGCGTGGCAAAATCACCGTCAATATCGATACCAAGTTTACCCGTGACCTGCCTCAGGTCATGGAAACCGTACTGCGCCTCGGCGTCGCGGATCAGGTTCTGGTGAAAACCGATATCGATCCTGAAGCCGCGCATTTCGATGTGCTGGATACCGACTGGTTCGGCAAAATCCCGCATATGCCGATGTTTCCGGTGAGAAAGGGCAAGTTTGCCGAGGATCTGCGCCGCATCGAAGCGTTGCGCGCGCCGATGATCGAGGTAAAATTTACCGATATTGCTGATCTGGTCGAAGGCCGCGCCGAAATGGAGCGTCAGAATATCCGTCTCTGGATCAACACGCTCGACGTTTCCCATTGCCTCGATCTCAACGACACGCGCGCACTTTCCGATGCAGAAAGTGTGTGGGGCGCACTGGCGCAGGTCGGCGTCGGTGCAATCCAGACGGATGAAGTCGAGGCCTTCACGGGCTGGCTTAAGGCGGATGCAGGCGAGACGGGCAGGTCATGGACACGATGAACCAGCGCCTCGAGCGTGCAGCCGGCATCATAGAGGAGGCGATGGGGCTTGCCCTTCGCTTTTTCGAAGCGCGCGGCAGCATCGCCACCCGCACCAAGGGTTTTCAGGACTTCGTCTCGGAAGCGGATACCGCGGTTGAAAGGCTGGTGCGCGACCGGCTGGCGGCGGCATTTCCGGGTGAAACCGTTCTCGGCGAGGAGATGGGCGGGATCGCAGATGACGCCTATTGGATCATCGATCCCATCGACGGCACCGCAAACTTCTTGCGCGGCTCACCGCTCTGGGGCATCTCGCTGGGCTTCGTGCGCAACGGCGTCCCGGAAATCGGAGTCGTCGCCATGCCAGTCTTCCAGGAAATCTATTCGGCTGCCGAAGGAACAGGGTTGCTGCTGAACGGCAAGCCGCTCGCGCGCGATGTTCCATTTAAGGAAGTGCAGGTGATGTCGCTCGGTGACAGCGCGTCTGCCGATGCCGCGGAGGTGGCGGCGCTCAATGTCGGTTTGAGGTATGCCGGCTGGGTGGTGGAATCCATCCGTTCGACCTCGATTTCACTGGTTTTTGCAGCGCGCGGTATCTTTGATGGCCATCTGCAAAAACTTACGACCATGTGGGACATCGCCGGTGGCGTTGTTCTGGCAAGGGAGGCGGGTCTTGACGTGCGGATTGGAACGCGCGGTGAAACCGGCATTCCCTGGGTTGTCGCCGCAACGCCTGAATTGATGGCCGTGACGGAAACGCTCTGGCCGGAGATCGCGGAATTGGTGCCGGCCGAACTTGCCTGAAATTCCCATAAAAACCGGTGCCGGGTGAGAGATCCATACACCCGGCGCCTTCCACCGGCAACTGGACCGAAAAGCCTCTGACGACTGGCGGTTATGCCCAACCCTTCAGCGCCCGGCCGGAATAATAGCTGGGCGTTGTGGCGCGGTAGATCGGTATGCTGGCGGCACCGAGATGGGGCAGGTCGCTCATCATCGATTTGCGTATTTCAGGCGGCTCGACGAAAAAGTCTTCGCCGAGCATTTCCAGCGAGCCGATGCGCTGCACGATGTGTTCAAGAACCCAGTCGGGTAGCGATCCGCCAAAAATGATGGCGCCGGGATCCATCGTTCGGGCAACCGTCAGCGCCAGCAGACGAAGCTGGTCGGTCGCCCTTTCCAGCCAGGCAACCACGGCGGGGTGGTCGCAATAGCTTTCATCAATATCTTTCAAACGCCGGATGCCCACTCCGTGGGCGGCCAGCGTGTCGCAAAGGTCCTGTCCAGAGGGACGTGGATGGGATTTGGGAAACAGGCCGCCAAACTCGCCGGCATTGCCGTTCGTGCCGCGATAGAGATGGCGCTGAACCACAACGGCGCCGCCTATGCCGTATGTCAGCCAGATCATCGCAAAATTGCGGATGCTTCGACCCGCTCCGTAATACAGCTCCGAGAGGATGACGGTATTGCCGTCATTTTCGTGAAAGACCGGGAAATCGAAATAGGGCTGGAAGTCCTTGTCCACGTCGATGTCGCGCCAGCTCTCGAATTGCTTGATGCGAAAGACATGGCCTCGATCACGTTTGAAGTGGCCTGGAAAGCTGATGCCGCAGCCAAGCACATCCTTCTTTTTGATCTTTGCCTTTTCAACCACCTGTCGGGCGGCCGTCTCGGCCATCTCCATGATATGCTCGAAACTGTGTCCCTCAAGCTCGGACCTGATTTCCTGCCTGATCGTGCCGTTGAGATCGGCCAGGCAGACACGCAGATCGTCCGGGTTGAAATAGACCCCGAGCGTGAAAAGTCCGTTCGGATTTATCTCGATGGCAGTGGATGGCTTCCCCCGTTTGCCTTCGCTGCGCGCTTCCTCGGCTTCCAGGATCAGGCCGGATTCCAGAAGATTGGCCGTCAGGCGGGTGAGGGTCGGTGCGGAAACATCCATCTCGCGCGCCAGTTCGATGCGCGACATGCCTCCCTTGCCGCGCAGGATTTCGAGCAGACGCCGTTCATTGTAGCCGAGGTCGATCAACCAAGTCTCCCACGAGAAGTTAAGTCGGATGATTAGCGCAATTTCAGGGGCTGTGCACCTTGTTTTCCGGAACGTCCTGACTTTTCAGGTTCGCAGATTAAGCGCGGCTGTCTTCAAATGTTGAGTTTTTTCAGACGGATATTGGATTTTTGTATTCAAGATAAATTGCAGCTTGACTAATTAATTTACGTAAAGAAAATAAATAACAGACGGCGGGTAGCGACACGCAAAATCAATAAGAAATTATGTCGTACTGCCTTGCCAGTCAGGGAACAAAAAAACGGAGCACCCTTTATGCGTCAATCATGCACTATTTTCGCGCGCCTTGTTGCTGGCGCAACTTTCCTTGCCAGTGCGGCTTTCGCCCATGCGGAAGGTACCGTCGTGGTCTATTCGGCAGCGCCGCAGCAGCTCATGGATGAGTTGCTGCCGATGTTTGAAAAGAAGACCGGCACCAAGGTCGAGCTTGTCAAAGCCGGGTCCGGCGAGCTGATGAACCGCATCAAGGCGGAAAGCGGCAAGGCGGCTGGCGACGTGATCTGGAGTGTTGATGGCACCGTCATCGACTTTTCCGCCGACCTCTTCGAACCTTACAAGCCTGTCGAGGCAGCATCGATCAACCCTGCCTTTTCGCCGAGCACCAACTGGGTTCCTTTTACCGCAGTCGTTACGGCCTTCATCGTCAACAAGGAAGCGCTGAAAGGCGCGCCGGTTCCGACATCCTGGGCCGATCTTGCCAAGCCTGAATACAAGGGTCTGATTTCCTCGGCCCGTGCCGATCAGTCCGGCTCCGCCTATATCCAGATGGCGACGGTTTTGCAGGATTTCGATAGTGAGGAGAAGGGCTGGGAAGTTTATACCGGCATTCTCGGCAACTCCGTTCTTTCCACCTCTTCAGGCGCTGTTCCGCGTTTCGTCAATGATGGCGAGCAGGCGGTTGGTATCACGCTCGAAGACGCCGCCCTGCGCTACAAGCTTGGCAGCGCCCCGGTAGAGATCGTTTATCCGAAAGAAGGCACGGCAATCGCGCCTGACGGCATGGCGCTCGTCAAGGGTGCGCCGAACGCCGAAAACGGCAAGGCCTTCATCGATTTCATCGTCTCCAAGGAAGCGCAGGAAGTCGTGGTGAAAGCCGGTCGTCGCTCGGTCAGAACCGATGTTCCTGCCAATTCGGCGCTCGTTCCGCTGTCCGATGTTCCGGATGCGAAATACGACTTCAAGTGGGCTGCGGACAACCGCTCGCGTCTGATGGAAAAGTGGAACGAGATCCTGCTCGACGTCCAGTAAGAACATTGCCGGGGGCGGTGCGTCAGGCAGCCGTCCCCTGCTTACCGCTTTCACAACAGCATTTTCGTTCCGTCCACCGTGGTCGCGTGCCGCGCAGGATATGTCATGGAGCAGCACATGGCCGCCGTAGAAATTACAAGCATCAAGAAAAGTTACCGGGATGTCGTTGCCCTCTCCGACATCAACATCTCCATTCCCTCCGGATCGTTTTTTACGCTTCTTGGACCCAGCGGTTGTGGCAAGACGACCCTTTTGCGCACGATTGCCGGTTTTCACCAGCAGGATAGCGGCAGCATCAGCATCGAAAGACAGGCGATCGAACATGTGCCCGCCCACAAGCGCGATGTCGGCATGGTCTTTCAGGATTATGCGGTGTTTCCGCATATTTCGGTATTTGACAACATTGCCTTCGGTCTGAAACAGCGCAAGGCGTCTTCAGCCGAGATCCGCGAACGGGTCGGCAAGATTCTCGATGTCGTGCAGCTCGCTCCCTATGCCAAGCGTATGCCTCACGAACTCTCCGGCGGCCAGCAGCAGCGTGTGGGTCTTGCACGCGCACTCGTCATCAACCCGAAAGTGCTGTTGATGGACGAACCGCTGTCCAACCTCGATGCCAAACTTCGCGTGGACCTGCGCCGGGAACTCCGTGAAATCCAGCAGGCCATGAACATCACCACGGTCTATGTCACGCATGATCAGGAAGAGGCGCTTGCCATGTCCGATCTGGTTTGCGTCATGTATGGCGGCGTCATTCAGCAGGCTGCACCACCCTGGGAAGTCTACAACAATCCCGCCAACCGCTTCGTCGCGTCGTTCGTGGGCGCAAACAACTTCCTGACGCTTGACCGTGCAGGTGGGCAGACATCCATTTCCGGCCACAAGGTCGCATTGCCGCAGGCGCATGCGATTTCCCCTCAGCGGAAGATCGTCGCCGCCATCCGCCCGGAGGCGATTTCTGTCGGTCCTGCCGCGATCGATGGTGACGAGCGCATCGAACTGCCCGTGACCATAAGACTGGTCAGCTTCACGGGGCGTGAGATGAACGTTGCAGCCGTTCTCTCGTCGGGCGAGGAAATCGAGGCGATCACCAAGCCATCGCCTGAGATCATTGCACTGCAGCCCAACCAGAAGACCACTTTCTCCTGGCGCGCGGCCGATGCGAAGCTGTTCGGCGAGGGCGTAACCGGGGAGCGCCTGTCATGACGGATATGACTGCGACTGCAACTCCCGGCGGTTTCCGCCTGCGACTGCCAGGTTTTTGGACAAGCGTGACGGTATTTGCCGTCATCCTGCTGGCGATCTTCCTGATCCTGCCGATTTTCAGCGTCTTCTTCATCAGTTTCTTCGATGCCAAAACCGGGGCCTTCGGTCTCAGCAACTATGCGGAAGTGTTCACGCGACGTTTTTACACCGTCGCACTCTGGAATACGCTTCTGATCGGCGTGCTGGGCATGCTGGGCGCCTGCCTTCTCGGTATTCCGCTTGCCTTTTGCACGTCCCGTTATCGCATCAAGGGGCGCACTTTCATTGCCACTTTCGCGGTTCTGGTTCTGTGCGCACCGCCGTTCATTGGTGCTTACGCCTGGATTATGCTGTTCGGTGCCAACGGTGCTGTCACCAATCTCTTGTCCTTCGCCGGCATTTCATTGCCGACGATCTACGGGATCCCGGGCATCGTGATGGTCTTCAGCCTGAAGTTCTTTCCCTACATCTTCCTGATGACGGAGAACGCGCTGAACACCATCAACAAGTCCTATGAGGACGCGGCGGAAAATCTCGGCTGCACGGCGTTCGAGCGTTTCCGCAAGATCACCTTGCCGCTGGTCTTTCCTGCAGTCAGCACCGGCGCGATCATCTGCTTCGTGCTGTCCATCGCCGACTTCGGAACGCCGGCAATCCTCGGCAAGGGCATCAGAACGCTTTCGACAATCGCCTATGCGCAATACACCTCCGAAATGGCCGGTACGCCAACCATGGCGGTGACGATTTCCATGGTGATGATTGCAATTTCGATGGCGGCACTTCTGTTGCAGCGGCACATTCTTGCCAAGCGCCGTTACGCCAGTTCACTGACCAACAGGCCGGTAAAGCAGTCCATGCGCCCGTTGAAGTCGTTCATCGTGCACGGCTTCTGCTATCTGGTCGTCTTCATCGCCATGCTGCCGTCGCTCACGGTCATCTACACCTCGTTCCTCGCAACCAGCGGTCCCGTCTTTACCGGCGGCTTCGGGTTAGACAGCTATGCCCGTATCCTTCGTGATTCACCGCAGGCGATTGCCAACAGTTTCACGTTTGCACTGGCTGCCGTGGTACTGATTGCGATCGTTTCCGGCCTGCTGTCCTTCATCGTGGTGCGACGCGACAATGCGGTCTCCGGCTCGCTCGATCTCCTGCTGATGGTGCCTTACCTCATTCCCGGCGTTGTCATGGCGATCGGCTACGTTACGACGTTCCGCTATCCACCCTTTGATATCACTGGGACGGCGCTCATCATCATCGTCCTGGTGTTTATCCGCCGACTGCCCTACGGCGTCCGCTCCACAACATCGATCCTCAGGCAGATCAAACCGTCCATCGAGGAGGCTGCGGTCAATCTCGGGGCTTCGCCGGCAAAGACCTTCGTGTCGGTGACGGTGCCGCTGATGCTGCCCGGTCTCATCATCGGTTCGCTGATGAGCTTCATAACGGCTATCAACGAGCTGTCCTCGACGCTGATCCTCTACACGGCACGAACGATCACCATGCCGGTTCTCATCTATGTTCAGGTGATTGACGGCGAGTTTGGCACGGCTGCGGCGCTTTCAACCGTCCTTCTGGTCAGCACCGGACTTTGCGTCTTCATCGTGTTCCGCCTCTCGGAAGACAAAGAAGCCTCTTTCGTCTGAAACCATACCAGCCCTCACCAAAAGCCTGCAGGAGCGGCGACAGACGTGTCGCCGCCAGCCTCCCTCTGCCCAGCCTCCCTCTGCAAGGAATACACGACGATGAATATCGCGAGCTTTTCGCAATCGAAATACAAGAACGCCGCAACGCCCGGGGACGATGTGGCGCTGATCATACCGGGAAGGGTTCTGGCCGTTTTTGACGGTGCGACCGACCCGACCGGTGCAAGTTACGGCGGCTTGAGCTCGGGCCGTATCGCAGCACTTGCTGCCGCAAATGCCGTGGCGAAAATGGGCCTCGATGGCACGCTGGAAACAATTGCCGCGCCCAAGCTCTTTCAGAACATCAGCGATATCTTGAAGCAGGAGGCCGAGCGCATCAATGCCAGCCATCCACCGTCGACAACCCTGGCAATCGTTGCCGACCTGGGAGACAGTTTCCGCCTTCTTCTGGCCGGCGATTCCGGTGTGCGTATCAACGGCTCCCGGTTGCTGCAGCATGCCAAGCTTATAGACAAGGTAAGTACATCGGCGCGCATCCTTGTCTTCAAGCAGCTTTTTGCCTTTATGGGGGATGGTGATGCAGCCGAGGCACGCACGCGCGCGACCATCTTTTCCGGCCTGCGTTCCGCTGTCGAAAACGGCATCATGACTGCGCAGGAGGCGGAGAATGTTGTCATTGCCGCAGCCCGCATGAGCGGTCTTGAGAGCGATATCGAAGCGGTCGAGGAATTCCTGATGGGAGGAATTCGCGTCCAGCCGCAATTCGCAAACAGGCAGGGACACGTACTGGGATACGCCTCGGTCAATGGCGGAACGGTCATAGAAGAGGGGACGGTCGATCTTAGCATCGCCAAGGACACGCTTGTGAGCCTTGAAATCTTTTCCGACGGTTATCTGTCTCTGCCGGCTGGAACCGATGTCGCTGACTGGGAAGCGGAATTTGACCGCGTCGAGGCGGCAGATTTTCACAAGATCAACGAGTACCCGTCGGTGAAGGGGTCAACATCGAGCGAATTCAGCGACGACAGGACCGTGGTGTGCATGAAGGCGCGGTGAAGAGATATTCGCGCCGAAAAGTATTTCGAAGCTGTCCGTCTTTCGAAGTGACAACCGCGAAAATTCCACCGCTCGTTGGCTGTGTTTGTCGTCCGCTATCGCCCCCAATTCGAAAGGCCTTGCCCTTGAAGGCGAAGAAAGACGCTGCGCACATGAGATCATGGGAAGGTAAGTCTATGGTTTAGCTAACGGCTTACCTCCGTACCTAGATAATTGCGTTCACTCCAGAGCAAGGGTTTGCGCAGCGGATCGAAGCTCGCTTCGATGATCGATCCAACAAATAGGACGTGGTCGGCGGCATCAATGGAGCCAACGAGTTCGCAATCCATCGAGAGCAGCGCGTCAGCAAGCCTTGAGCTTCCCGACGGCCAGACATCCCAGTGGCCGACGGAAAACCGGTCCAGCAGGTTTCCTTTTCCGGCGAACACATCGGCGATCTCCTCCTGCCCTCTGGACAGCGCCGTGACTGAAAAGCGCCGGCTTGCTGCGACAAGATCGACCATACGGCTGCTGGCATCGATGGAGATCATTAGAAGCGGCGGTTCGGCGCTGAGCGGCATGAAGGACGTGATCGTACGTCCGATCCGCTCGCCCGCATGGGAGGCCGTGGCCACGGCCACGGTGAAGACGAGGCTCGCCATAGCGTCCTTGAATTCACGCGGCGAGGTTGTCGGAGAGGGGGGTGCTTTCAGCGGGACATGCACGTGATTGACCACACCACCATCGATCAGCATGAAATTATGAGACATGCAGTGCCGGGCTATTCGCCCGCTCCCGGGTTCTTCGAAAAAATGGAAAACTTGGCCGCAGCACCATTCATGATGTCGGCATCATCAGGCGGCGTTCTTTTCTGGTGCACGCGCGGCCAGATGCCGGAATAGTGGCGGTTGAGGTCAAGCCAGACATGCAGACCCGCCTCGGTATCCGGCCGGATTGCCGCGGCCGGACATTCGCGCTCGCAGATGCCGCAATCGATACATTGATCCGGGTGAATGACGAGCATGTTCTCGCCTGCATAAAAACATTCGACCGGGCAGACTTCCACGCAGTCCATGTATTTGCAGGCGATACAGTTTTCGGTGACGACATAGGACATGGGGATGCTCGCATGGAGTTGCAGCCGGATGGCGGCTGTCCGGCTGCGCCTGACCCGGTCGGCCCCCAGGGCAGCGGGACCGGTCGGATCGGTGGGGCTCAAATCAGAGGCGGGCGGCCACTGCCTGCCAGTTCACCAGATTGTCGAGGAAGTTCTCAATATAGGCCGGACGCTTGTTGCGGAAATCGATGTAATAGCTGTGTTCCCACACGTCGCAGCCGAGAACCGCCTTCTGGCCGAGGCACAGCGGGTTAACGCCGTTTTCCGTGCGGGTGATCTTCAGTGTGCCATCGGTATCCGCCACCAGCCACGCCCAGCCCGAGCCGAATTGCGAAGCGCCAGCGAGGGCAAAATTCTGCTTGAACAGCGCCACCGAGCCAAAAGACTGCGTCAGCGCATCTTCCAGCACCTTGGGAATCGCATGTTTTTGTGGCCCCATGATTTCCCAGAAGAGATTGTGGTTCCAGTGCTGGGAGGCATTGTTGAAGATGCCGGACTGCGCGACCGCACCTTTTTCATAGGTGGCGCGCACGATCTCCTCGAGGCTGCTGTTTTCCCATTCTGTGCCTGATATCGCCTTGTTGAGATTATCGACATAGGCCTTGTGATGAAGATCATGATGGAACTTCAACGTCTCCTCGGACATGCCAGAAGGGGCGAGCGCATCATGGGCATAGGGGAGGTCGGGAAGCTGGAAAGCCATGGGGTATTCCTTTGTCACTGTTTGCTCAAGAGCATGGAAAAAGCCTTGCGAAAACAAGGTGACAATAATTCTAGGACCTCAATCACAGTTGAGGTCAAGCGGTTTTTGGGGGGATAAATCCACGAGCTGGCGGGCTTATGAAACATGCGCCACGATGGCGCGGATTATCGCTCGTCGACGTTCACCGCGGCGACCCATTCGTCGAGTGCCCTGCGAATTGCCGAATTCGCATCTTCCCCGCGGACGAATGCCCACCATGTATGTGCGCCCTGCCACAAGGCGGCCATCTGCCAGCCAAGCCGTTCCTCTCTAGCCTTGTCGTGGGTAAGGCGGCAGCCAAGCGCCTGGGCTAGGGTGTGGCCCCAGAGTGCTCCTCTCGCGCGCAGCTTCGGATTGCGAATGTCTTCTCTTAGCAGCAGCAACCCGTCACTGGCGTTTTGTTCTGCGGCTTCGGGGGGCATGAGGCGCATGAGAAGGGATATGGCGCCCTGCGGCGTCAATGGTTCCTCCTCATCGGCTTTTTCCGTTTCCGCCTGCAGCTTGTCCCATGCGCGCAGAAGCACGGTTTCGACAAGGTCTTCGCGCTTGCCGTAACGCTGCACCAGGGTTGCCGCAGATAGGCCGCAGGCCTTGGCGGCTGCGGCAAAAGTCAGCCCGTCGGGGCCTGTCTGCAACATGAGGGGCAGCAGGACATCCAGCACCTGATCATCTGAAATCGACTTGTGTCTTGGCATGACATGTATATAAACGTATATTCATTTATAAATCAAGGAGGAAAATATGGCGGTCATTCGCGGATATATCGCGGCGAGTCTGGACGGGCGGATCGTTTCTGGAGACGGCTCCTTGGACTGGCTCTACAAATATGATGATATGGTCCTCGGCGAACACGATTATCGCCTTTTCCTGAAAGGAATTCGAACGGTGGTCATGGGGCGGGCGACCTATGATTTCATCGCCGGTGAACAGGCGCCCTGGGCTTACGGAGATCAACGCGTTATCGTCGTCACCTCAAGGCCGATCGAAGGCCCCAAGGGACCTCTGGAGGCGCGCAGCGATGTGGGCTCGTTGATCGAGGAATTGCGCGCACTCGATGATGGCGATGTCTGGATGCTGGGCGGTGGAAAGCTGCAGATGGCCTTTCTGGAGCGTGATGCACTGGATGAGATCGAGATTTATGTCATCCCGGAAATCCTTGGCTCAGGTGAGCCCCTTTTTCCGCTCACCGGGCATCGGGCCAGTCCCACTCTCGTGAGCGCAACGGCAATCGAAAAGGGCTGCGTTCGATTGCACTACCGCTTCTCGTGATGCTCTCGGGTTCATGATGTTAGTGAGGTGGCGAGGAATGGTCGATACAGACCGTGCCAGCTGCTCCCGGCCTAACTGCGCGGTTTCCGCCCTCAAAGCCCGAGAAACTTAAAAGGCTTGGTGTCCTTCAAGCTCTCATTCGCCATCCCCGAATAAATCTGCATCTGATTGGGGCCCAGGTCGAGTTTCTTGACCTTACCAGTCTCTTTCGAAACGTCGAGTTTTGTCATGTCGATCCAGAAGATGTTCGGCGTCAATGCGGATTCGAAGAAATAGAGCTTGCGCTTGTGGTCTATCACCGTGCGCCAGCGGGTAGAGGAAATATTCGGCTGGTCCGGCGTGGTGATACCGTAGGGAACGGAAACATTGCGGATGACGCTAAAGACGCTGGCTATCGCCTCGACCGGATTTTCGCTCTTGGGGATGGCATTGGCGTAGAATGAAGCCCGGGCGAACCGGTCCGCGGCGCGATTGGTGCCCGGCAGCATGACGGTGCCGCCGATCTGCTTCCAATATTCGTTGAGCGCCAGCTGGTGATCGAAGGTCGGCGAATTGGTCATGACCTGATATTGACGACCGTGGTGGATGACCTGCTTGCCGTCAATATATTCGATGATCGCACTGTCACCGGTCGCATCCGAAAGGGAAAGGTGTAAGGTCGCCAGACGTTCTTCGCCGGGAACATTGTCGGTGACAATGGTGAAAGGGTTCTTCTCGAGCGCGCTGACGGCCTCGTCCACCGTTGCGAAATTATCGAGCGCATATTGCGCCCAGGCGGCGATGGAGAGGCCCGGCGATTTCCCGTCATAAGCGGGATAGCTCGACTCGACCAGCCAGAGAACATTTGCAGCAAGGCCTGCCTCATTCATGCCGTCTGTCGTCGAAATATCGTAACCTGAAGCAATGACGCTGCCGTATTTCGAGGTCCATTTGACCGAATTCGGCCCGGCCTCGCCGGAGCGTTCCATGCCGCGCGGGAATACCCAGATGTTGGTTCCGACATCCGTCTTCCAATCCATCGACCGGGCCGTCATCACCTGATCATTTTCGCCCAGATAGACGAAGCGCGTGCAGGCTTCGGCCACAGATGTTGTCAGTGTGGCGACAGACAATATCGCGGCGGTGCAGGCGGAAAAAATCGGCAAGGTCTTCAGGTGCATGGAAAAGCCTCCGGTGTTCGCGGCACAAGATACAGCGTATGATAGAAAATCGGACTTGTTGCCGGAAGTCAAATAGGCTTAGCTGCGGACGATTGTCGGGGGGGAAGGCATTGCTAAAATTACCAATTTTTTCGGCCCTTATGGCTTTTTCCGCAACCGCGGCCACAGCTGCGGACGACGTTGTTGCCACACCCGCGCCGGTTGATGTGGCACCAGACTGGGCATTTCAGGCGACGGGTTATCTCTGGGCGACCGGCTTGAATGGCAACGTGTCGCCGTTCCAACGTGCCCCGACCCTCCATGTGGAGAAATCCTTTTCAGATGTCATGGATGATCTCAATTTCGGTGGGTTTCTCAACATCTGGGGACGTTACGACCGTTTCGTCCTTTCCGGCGATTTGATGTATGTCGATACCACCGACAGCAAGGCAGCCGGTCCGCTACCGGCGCTGCAAATTCCGGGTTTGCCAACCTTGCCTGCCGGTGCCGCCATTGATGCGACTGTCGACACACAGGAATTCATGGCAACACTGCAGGCGGGTTATCGTCTTATCGACGCGGACGGATTTTCTCTCGACGCGCTTGCCGGCGGGCGCTTCTGGCATATTTCCAATGACGTTGCGGTTACTGCCAGCCACCCACTGATCGGCAGCGTTTCCGCCAGTCATAGGGAGAGTTTCGGCTGGGTGGATCCCGTCATCGGCGCGCGCGCATTTTTCAGCCTCACGGACAAGCTGTCCGTTCAGGGGCAGGTGGATATCGGCGGTTTCGGCGCGGGTTCCGATCTCACCTGGTCAGCACTCGCGACGGTGAACTACATCTTTACCGACACATTGTCGGTCTCGGCAGGCTATAAGGTGCTCGACGTTGATTACTCGCGCGATGGTTATGTCTTCGATTCACGGCTGAGTGGACCGGTTGTCGGGTTGACGTACCGGTTCTAGTCACTGTTGTCGCGAGTCTCATCGCCTTTTCACACCCATCCCAGAAACAATTTTAGTTTCTCCTTAACTTTGGTCTTCATCTCGGTCTTGCAAGGAGATGCGCATTGCAGTAACTTCTGGTTGTTATTTGACTCGAAGAACCAAAGGGCATGAAATTGGCGGGTCGCGCTTAAAATTCACGGATGAAAAATAATATCCATGCCATGGTGTTGGCAGGATTGATTATTACGCGAATTTTTAATGTGTACGGTTCTTTTAGCAGATGACTAGAGGCTATCGTCTCGTAAAGAAAGTTACTACTTTAACGCTTCTTGGATCAGATGAACTGATCTATGTACCCGGTAGGGGATCGACAGCAAGGACAGCTGCAGAGTGAAGCATGGGCGGCATTGCCGCGACAAACTTCATTTCAAATGCAGGCCTCCGAAATATGCCACTTGCTGCTTTCATTCCTGGTTTCCGACGGCTAGTCTCTCCTGACTTTTGTCTCGCAATTGTGCCGGACGCTCAAATCTCAGCCAATTCCCCGAGGAGCGCGGCGAATGGTTTCAAGCGAACCTTTGCCATTGCGATTTTTGCAAACCTGCTCGCGTCAGGGCAGGCAACTGCACAGTCGCCCGCCGATGATTTTTCCCGCCGGCAGGACCAGCAACAGCAGTTACAGCGGCTTGAAAACCTGAAACAGATAACTCCTGATAGCGTCGCTGGTCGTGACAGCCGGGCGCCGGGAGGCGACGCAAAATCAGCTGGTCCATGCTTCGATATCTCGCGTGTAGAGATAGAAGGTGCTGCAAGTCTGTCTGGCGCTGCGCTCGGAAAAGTCACGAAGCGCTACGATAATCGCTGCGTCGGCGTTGCGGATATTACCACGTTGCTCAAGGCCATTACCGACCTCTATCTGGACAAGGGATTTGTGACTTCGCGCGCTTATGTTCCCCCACAGGATATTGCCGGAACAAGATTGCTGCGGCTGGTGGTAGTCGAAGGCACGATCTCGGATATCTACCTTAATGGCCACCCGGTCGCGAGAAACGGCGCATTCGCGACGGCTTTTCCCGGCGTGAAGGGTGATGTCGCCAATATTCGCGATATTGAACAGGGGCTGGACCAGATCAACCGCCTGTCATCGAACGACGCGAAAACCTCCATGTTGCCGGGCAAAGAGGACGGCACGTCCATCCTCAACGTCGAGAACAAGCCGCGCAAGCGCTGGTACGCGAGCATTTCCAACAACAACCTCGGTCAAGAGAGTACCGGTTACTCCCAGACCAATGTTTCCGTCGGCTTCGACGACCTGTTGGGCATCAATGATCAATTGGGGTTCTCATACGGTCGGAGCGGCCCGGATTATCCTTGGGACGACGATGGCCGCGGGCACAGCAACAGCTATTCGGTCAATACAAGCGTACCTTATGGATACTGGACGTTTTCAACAAATGGCTCCTGGTACGAATATAACAGCACCATTCCCGGCAATTTTGGGCCGATCGAAACCTCGGGCAATTCCGGTCAGGTTGGATTTGGCATAGATCGCGTCATTCTGCGCGGCAAGGATTCTATCACGACCCTTAGAGGCGGTCTCACCTACAAGCAGACCGACAACTTTCTTCTCGGCAATCGAATTGAGGTGGGAAGCCGTCGATACACGATTGGCAGTCTGGGCTTGTCGCGTTCACAGAGAATTCTGGGTGGCGTCATCGCTCTCGATTTTGCCCTTGATAAGGGTCTTGATCTCTTCGACGCCGTGGAGGCCGGAGAGCCGGGGGCGGGCACGGCGGATCCCCGGTTTTTGAAATTCAACACGACCGTCAGCGCGACGCGGCCGTTCGAGGCGGCTGGCCAGCGGTTCGAGTTAACGACGCTCCTCAATGCCCAATATTCGCCCGATAACATGTTTGGCGCAGAACAGATCGGGCTTGGTGGCTCCAGCAACGTACGGGGCTCAAGGGAAAGCGTCATATTCGGTAACAACGGATTTTTCAGCCGCAACGAACTGGTTTGGCGGACAATGCCATGGGAGGGCACAAGTCTGGCGCCCGTTCTGGGCGAATTACGCCCCTATCTGGCCCTCGATTATGGCCGCGTGTTCTCGCAGCATCGCTTCGATATTCCAGACGGCTATCTCGCGAGTTGGACCGTTGGTGCGAAACTCGTTGGCGGAAACATCAGTGCCGATTTCGGCTACTCCCAGGCATTTTCCAGCAGCGTCAGTCACGGACGCGGCAATCTCATTTTCGCCAGCGTGACGGCACGCTGGTAGGCTTCAAAAGAGAATATTATGGTCAGATCTTCTTTTCACGCCCCCAAATTGTTATTCGCGCTGGTGGCGACTGCCAGTGTCGTTTCCGGTTGCGGTGGCCGGGCAGCGCATCCGGTTGCCTCGACAAACCCTGCCGACAGCGCTTTCGATTGCGCCGGCATCAAGCGCGAATTCGAGGCTAACGAACGGCAGGTCCTGGCAACGGTGAAAGAACGATCCGATGCGCAGGGTAAAAACGTCGTCCTCGGTGCGACAGGTGTTCTTCTGTTTTGGCCGGCTCTTTTCTTTATGGATCCGAAATCGCCAGAGAAACTGGAGATCGACGCATTGCGTAACCGCAATCAGGTCCTTGGCGAGATTGCCAAAAGCAAAAAATGCCCGGCCCCGCAGTCGAAGCTGGCGGATGTCTACAAGAAACTCGACGCCAAGCCGTCCCAGGCCGACACGAGCAGAAAAGACCGCTAAGCCCCAAATTCCGTCTGCCACGAGAGGCGAACAACAATGACATCACAGTTTAAGCGTCTTCCACGCAAAACAACCGACCGCGCATTGTTCGCCAATGCCGGGACGCTGGCTCAAAAATTCATTGCCACCGTTGTCAGTTTTACGCTCGTGCTTCAGCCAGTGCTTCTTCACGCACAGGACATATCGCCGGAAGTTGGAGGATCTTTTGCAAATCGCCCCGGGATAGGGGCTGCTCCGAACGGCGTGCCGCTCATCGATATCGTCGGACCCAACAGCCAGGGTCTGTCGCACAACAAATACAACAATTTCAACGTCGGCACGCCGGGCGTTATTCTCAACAACTACAATGGTGAGATCGGTACGTCGAAGCTGGGTGGCGCGACACCTGGCAATCCAAACCTTCAAGGCAGGGGTGCTGCCACGGTCATCCTCAATGAGGTGACGTCGCAAAATCGCAGTTCTCTCGTCGGGCCGACCGAAGTGTTCGGCGGCCGCGCCGACGTCATTATCGCCAATCCGAACGGGATCACCTGCGACGGCTGCGGTTTCATCAACACGCCACGCGCCACGCTGACGACGGGTGTGCCTGACATCGGCGCTGATGGACGTCTCAATGGCTTCACGGTCAATAGCGGAGACGTTACGTTTGGTCCGAAGGGAGCGAATTTTGCGACAGGGGACGGGAGAGTCGATCTGTTCGATATCGTATCCCGCACCATCCATATTGACGGCACGATTTATGGCGAGGATTTGCGCCTGACGGCCGGCAAGAGCAAGTTCGATTATGCCACGGGGGATGCAACTCCACTTGATGCGACCTCCGGAACACCTGAATACGCAATCGACGGTTCAGCACTCGGGGCCATGCAGGCCGGCCGTATCAAGATGGTCGTCACGGAAAAGGGCGCTGGCGTTCGCATGCGCGGAGACATGGCCGCCAATGCCGGGGAGCTCTCGCTGTCGGCCGACGGCAAAATCTCGATCGGCAATGCCTCTGGCAATAACGGTGTGAACATTTCCTCTAAGGGAAGTGTTTCAACTGGTCGTCTGACCTCGAAAAAGTCGGTGTCGGTTAAGGCGGGCAAGGACACCAAGGTTGCTTCGATCGGTGCTGAAGAGGATATTCTGATCAATGGTGGGGCCGGCTTCATAGATGTCGCCGGTACTCTCGGGGCCAGTGGTGCAGTCAACCTTCTGGCAGATGGGCGTATTGCCTTGGCCGACGCGTCGGCTACCGGACCCGTTTCGCTGTGGTCCGGGGCTGGCTCCATTGCCATCAGCGGCACGGCCCAGTCTGGCACGGCGATGTCGCTAACGGCGGCTTCAGGCGCGATCACAGCGGGCTCGCTGCTTTCGAAAGGCGATTTGGCGCTGCTTTCCGGCCTTCATCTCGGGATTTCCGGGCTCGTGCTTGCAGAAGGGAATTTGCAGGCTTCGGCTGGCAGCGACATCCGCTATGACAGTCTCGAGGCAAACGGAGACGTTTTGCTGTCTTCGACAAATGGTGTCATCAGCTTCGACAAACGTACGGCCGCCGGGGGCGACATCAGGATCAGGCAGCAAAATGCCGACCTTTCCAATAACAGGAGCAGACTTGCCACATCCGGCACGCTCTACATCGATGCCAATAATATTAATCTCACCAACAGCACGCTAACGTCAGGTGGTATTGATCTCACCTCATCTGGAACGACAGATCTGACGGGTGCGCGGCTCAATGCTGTCACCGCGAGCAGCACAGCTCGTTCCGTTCAGGGGTCAGGTGACATCGCGATCCAAGCGGGTAGCCTCATTGCGAATGACGCCACCAATATTCTTGCGGCCCATGATCTGACGCTGTCGCTTTCGCAACTTGCCAACGCCGGTCAGCTGGCTGCTGGCAATGATCTTACCCTCAATATCGCCGGCAACCTCACCAACACCGCCGCGGGGCTCATCTATGCCGGTAACGACGCAGCACTTTTCGTGGGCGGCGTGCTTGCCAATGATCAGGGGGCGATTGTCGCAGGTCGTGACCTCACAATTGCTGGAAGTGTTTCTGGCGCGCGCAATGCTGCTACGGTCAACAGTTCAGGTCTAATTTCCGCTAGTCGCAATATCTCGATCCTGACGGCAAATCTGCGTAACGAGAAAAGCGTGGCCCCGACCTATACGAGCCAGCAAATCTCAAACGCACTCGTGTCGGCTTATGACACCTATTATGGACGCGAATGTGGAGATTGTTCATCTCCCGTCTCTTTTGCTGGCAAGCAGTTCGTCATTGGTGCGCCCATTCGCCATGTCTATCGTGATGTGACTGAAGACCGTCTCACATCGGCTGGTAGCCCTGCAGCGACAATCAAGGCGGGCAATACGCTTTTTGTCGATACCGTCGATCTTACCAATGCCTATAGCAACATCGAAGCCGGCTCCGGCATGACACTTGTTGGCTCCGGCACGCTTAACAATCTCGGTTTGCAATTGCAGCGTACCACTTCGCTCAATTGTAACCAACAAGGCGGCTGCCAGTATTTTCCCGATGTCATCTATGAGTGGCAGGAAACGAAGACAACGGGCGATACTGGAGGCCACGAGAGCTCATGGCAGGTCTCTATGCCTGGTCCCAGTCCCTTTGGGACGGGGGATGCGTCAAAGGATATCGGGCCGGGACGGACCGTGGAAAGTGTCGAGGCGATCGGCGGTGTTCCCGCGGCGATCCGCTCTGGCGGAGCGCTGGGTATTACCGGTTTTGGTGCCGTTAACAATACCGCTGCCGCTGGTACGATCGCAGATCATGTCAGCGTAGCAGCGGCTGCGCCTTCGAGCGATCCCACCGGATTGCTCGCTGGCATGACGGCAAGCGGAGCGCTGTTCACACTTGGCTCCGTCGCCAGCCCGCAGTCCGGCGGCTTTGGCGGCACCGTTCCCGGTCAGTCTTTCCTCTATGAGACCCGTGCTGCTTTCCTCGACATCTCGAAATTCTACGGTTCCAGCTATTTCCTTGGCCGCATTGGCTACCAACCGGATCGCCAGATCCAGTTCCTCGGCGACGCTTATTTCGAGAACCAATATATTGAACAGCAGCTCAGACTAGCGACGGGCTCCAGTTTCACCGGGCAGGATTCAATCGCTCAGATAAAGCAATTGCTCGACAACGGAGCCGCCTATCTGGGAGCGCAGCAGCGCCCGCTCGGCCAACCGCTTACGGCTGAGGAGATCGCCAGCCTCACCGAATCCGTTGTCGTTTATGAATGGCAGACGGTGAACGGTACGACCGTACTTGCGCCGGTACTGCATCTTGCCGCCAATGACAGGGAAAGATTGAATTCTGCGGGAG
This sequence comes from Agrobacterium sp. K11, assembly GCF_059429395.1. NCBI lineage: Bacteria > Pseudomonadati > Pseudomonadota > Alphaproteobacteria > Hyphomicrobiales > Rhizobiaceae > Agrobacterium > Agrobacterium sp. K11. The sequence goes on from NZ_JCAHRB010000008.1 coordinate 396,056, forward strand.
CGCTGATCGCGGGCAATCAGGTGACGATCGATACTGGTCTGCTTGCAACATCAGGGATGATTGCATCGACCGGGGATCTTACCGTTTCCGGTTCGTCGATTGCGGCGATCGGCGGCACCTTCACGGCGGGTGGCAATGCCTCGCTGACGGGGAACGAGAGCATTCTGCTGGCCAATGCAAAGGTGAAAGCAGGTGGCAATCTGGGCCTGACATCGAATGGAGACATCAACATCTCCGTGACCGAACGGTCGACAACCAGCACCTTGCGCGACAAGCGGAGTTCGACAACCGTTGTGAGAACCACAAGTCAGGGCTCCGAGATCACTGCGGGCGGATCGGCCTCAGCCAACTCAGGCGGCAACCTTAACGTCATCGGCAGCACGATTGCCGCCGATGGAACCGTTGGTCTGAAAGCGACCGGTGATGTGACGATCACTGAGGCTGTCGACACTACCACGATTGACTACGCCTATAAGAAAAAGGGCGGTCTGTTCGGCGGAAGCAAACAGACGACGAGCCACACGGAAACGCAGACCGTTGTCGGATCATCGGTCAGCGGCGGGAAGGGTGTGGCCATTACTTCGGGTGGAGATACCGTCCTCTCGGCCTCGACGGTGACTGCCGGCGATGAGACCAACAAAGCCGATATTAACGTCAGCGCAGGTGGAGATCTGCTGATCGCGTCGGGCAAGAATACGTCGGAGTTCGAGCAGAGTTCATCAGCCAAGGGTTTCCTCTCCAAGAAAAGCTCCACGCAGTACAACTACGACGAAGCGACAGTCGGCTCCGAGCTTTCCGCGTCTGGCAACATCAAACTGGATGCTGGCGGCAACGCTGTCATCGCCGGCTCGAACATAACGGCAGGCGATGCGATCAGCGTCGCGGGTGACAGCGTCGCCGTCATCGGGGCCGAGGAGCAGCATGCGCTGGAAAGCAGCAGCAAGAAATCCGGTCTGTTTGCGGGGTCTGGCGGTGGCTTCCTTTCACTCTGGGGCAAGGAGCAGAAAGAAAAGAGCCAGTCGTCCGCCCTCAACGTTGGCTCCGCGCTCAGCGCTGGAACCGATGTCACGCTCACTGCACGCGAAAACGACGCCAATGTCATCGGCTCTTCCATCATGGCGGGGCGTGACATCGCGCTGGAGGCTGCCCGTGATGTCAATATCACGCCAGGCGCTGAAAGTTTCGCGTCGGCGCAGAAGGAGCAGCGTTCCGGTTTCGGTATTCAGGTGAAGTCCGGCAATGGCAGCGCATCCATCGGTATCGGCTACGGTAAATCTGTCGACCAGACCAGCCAGTCATCGCAGACCAACGCCAGATCCATCCTGTTTGCCGGTCGTGACCTCACGATATCAGCGGGCCGCGACGCCAACCTGCAGGCGGCTCAAGTGTCGGCAGACCGCGATGTCGCCATCCTTGCGGAGCGCAACGTCAATCTGCTTTCCGCGCAGGACAAGTCCAACTATGAAAGCCTGCACGAGGAGCTCTTCGCGGGCATCAGCCTCTCGGTGTCAACCTCCGTGGTAAATGCAGCCACCAGTGTGAGCGGCGCAGCTCAAAAGCTTACGACCATCAACGACGGATATTCCGCGGCCAACGCTGCCTTTGCCTCGCTCAGGGCCTATGATGCGCTCGACACTGTCGTCAACGGCAATGTCGCCTCGGCCTCGCTCACGGTTGGCTTCAACTATACAAAAGACAAGGCCGCCGGAACGAGTTCCGTTCCCGTCACCACCGACATCAATGCCGGCCGCTCGGTGACGATCGAAGCCACATCCGGGGATATCACCGGCCATGGCGTGCAGATCTCGGCCGGCTACGATGCCCATGGCCTGCCGGTCGACAGTAACGACGACAAGGCCGGCGACATCACGCTGAAAGCCGGCAACGATATCACCCTTGAAAGCGCCGAGGCGACACAAAGCTCGTCGTCCAGCAGCACGTCGGCAGGCGCCAGCATCGGCATCGGGAGTGGTGTCAGCCTGTCGGGCGGCGTCGGCGTCGGTCTGACAGGCGGAGCCAATGCCTCGACGGCCAAGGCGAATGCCAACGGAACCACCCAGGTCAACAGCCACGTCACCGGTACCGGCGACATCGTCATCCAGTCCGGCAACAACATGACGCTCGCCGGCGCCGTCATTGCCGGTCAAACGGTGACGGCCGACATCGGCGGCGATCTCACCATCGTCTCCGTTCCCGATACCGGCGAGACGACGAACAAATCCACCTCCGGCGGCTTCAGCCTGGGCGGCGGGAAGAGCCTCCTCTCCGGCATCCAGCTTGGTGGCGGCGCGGGCTCCGGGTCTACGAACTGGGTTTCCGAACAGTCGGGCCTCGTTTCCGCGGATACGATGGACGTGACCGTCGGCGGCAATACCCATCTTGGCGCCGGAAAGATCGTCTCGGGTTCAGGCGATCTCACGCTCGACACCGGCACACTGACCTATGAGAACTTCGAGGGCCAGAAGCAGTATGAGGGTTTCAGCGCCAATCTCGGTCTCGATCTCACCGGCGGCAAGGGCTCGACCTCCAATCCAGTCGGCAATTCGACGCTGGAGGGTTCCTACCAGCTCGACGATACCCGCCAGACGGTGCGCGCCACCGTCGGCCCAGGAGAAATCGTCATTCGCGACAAGGAACAGCAGGCGGCACTGGAGGCGGACGGCGCCTCCACCCTGCCGCTCGACGAACTCAACCGCGATCCCGACAACGCCTACGAAATCACCAAAGACAAGCATGTCGGTCTTGAGGTCTATCTGTCGACCAATAGTCTCAATGCGATTGGCTCCGGACTGAAGGAAATGGTTGCGCCGGGTGGCTTCATTGACAAGTACCTGCTCGGCCGCGAACTGACAGCGGAGGAGCAGGCTCAGGTCAAGGCAGGTGTCGAGGCGCTCGCCAATGGTGGCTCCTTCGTTGGCTGCGGCCAGAAGCAGGGGTTCAACCTGTTCAACTGGATCGTCACACCCGCCTATGCTTACGAGACGAACTGCACGATCCGCCAGGCGGACGGCACCTTCATCCAGCTTGGGATCAAGACCTACGAAGAATGCAAGGATGCAATCTACGCCTATTTGAATAACCTGACGCAAGCTGAACGAGTGCAAGTCCTGCGCTCCGCCGGGTTTGCGGCCGGTAGCAGTATTTCCTCGAGTGGCGAGGGAGCAATGATGTCTTGGTGGCTGCTGAACGCCATCGACAAGCTTGACGGGCAGCCTTATGGCGGCAGTCTCAAGGCCTATCTTGAAGGAACGGGTGAAGGTGCACGGTTCGCGGAAGAGTTCGGACCTGAGCGCTGGGCGATCTGGAACGACTCGTCGCTAACGTGGGATGCAAAATCCGCCCAGCTCGAAAAGACCGGTATTGACGTCAGCACCATTATTGCGATGTCGATCCTGGGTGGGGTCACTGGCGGACTAAAGCCACTTGGAATAGGCTCGACTGGCAGAACCACCCCCAATAACCTCAACGAAAAACTAGCGATGGAACAGGCCATGTCAAATCCAGCCGCAGGCACGGTCGTTCCACTACGGAAAAGTATGACCGATTCCCGCTGGCCGGCGACAAATGGGTGGGTGAAAATGACGCAGAATGTAAACGGGATCGAAATCCACTATGTTCGAAATACAAGGACTGGCGATGTCGACGATTTTAAATTCAAGTGACGATCCATGCGTGTAACGTGCCTAGATAATTGTGGCCGGGTCCTGTCGGATCGGCATTTCGCTATTGGATACACAGTGAATTCGGCCTTTACTGTGTCAATTGGTAAGGAATACGATATCTTTGCCATGGCGTTATGGCAGGGTACGCTCTTGATGTTACTTGCAGATGATCATCATTTGCCCAACTGGTTTCCGGCCGAACTTTTCTCTTATACCCATCCGAGACTCCCCCCCGATTGGCTATTTACTGCAAGCCTTACTGAGGCTAGCGGCTTGGAAGCTCTTTGGGGATATGAGCGGCTCATCACTGATCCGTCGCACTACGATGCCCTGTTGGAGCGAGAGCCAGAGGCGTTAACCCACTTTTACGAAGAAGAGCGATTACGCATGAAATAGCGGAGCGGGAACCGACGACTGGGCGGCCGATTCAGCGTCTCGGCCGGCGGCGATCTCGTCATCACTTCCGGAGAGGAAGCGATTGTCAATGGTGCGTTTGGCGGCTTGTCGAACCAGGAGCTCGCCGCGGCCATCTACGCAGAACGCCTTCGGACCATCGAGTTGCTGACGCGATACCCTGATTCCGTTCAAGCCGCTCTCAGCGGATTTGTTAATCAATCAATTGCCAATGCAGCTATCGCTGTCCTCACTTTTGGTATCGCGGAAAAGCTGGGGCAGACGAGGCCAGGAAGCCCTGGGTCTGATGGCACCGCTGGTCAAGCTGTCAAAAGCATAGATGATATCTTAAGGCCGCATAGTGACTTTGTTGGGACCGTTAACAAAGGAGCCACACCAAACATTCGAACTCTTTCTTTAAGTGAGTTCAACACTCTGAAAAATGATTTGCTGAATGGAGCCACAATGTCTAGACCCTACGCGGGGGGGAAGGGCGTTTGGTACGATCTCCCAAGCGGAGGACGGGTGGGTATCCGAACCTCCAACAATTCCGGGGTAACGTTGGATATTGATATTCCCGGCTATCCCAAGGGTTTTAAGGTACACCAGCAATGATCCAAGAGCCTGTTGAAAAGTATTTTGGAACACCGATCAGCGAGTGGATCGCCCGTGTTGCGAACGAATTGGAGGTGGATGCCGTCGGGTTATGGCAGATTATTCCGGTGGGCATTGATAGCTTTGGTTTATCGGACGAGCAACTCGAAGATTTTGGATATCTTTGCGTGGTGGCTCTTCTTAAACGAGGAGCGGTTCCGGTCAAAAGCTCATCAGAACTCCCAGGTTGGGTTCCTGAAATGAAATATCACGGATCTCATGAAGAAATGGCGATGCAAATCATTAGTGATTGGAAGGCTGGTAAACTTGTGCCTGATCATGATGGGTTATGGTTTGCTCTTCTTCCCTGATCTTGGGCGTCTCCGGAAAATCCGCTGATATCGATACACATTCAACCTGGAGGGCCGAAACCTATCCCGGCTCGATCAGTACGGCCGACCATCGGTAGGAATGCCTCAGATTTACTGATACGCGGAAATGACCCAAACCTTTCATAAGACAAATTCCAAGGTTATTCATGTCAATACCAATGAAATTCCATCTGGCATCAACCGTACCCAATTTAATTCCTGGCGGCGGACGTATTGGATAAACCGAGCAAACGATTTCTAGGAGATGTATCTGGTGACTGAACATATTGACGCGATTATTAGTGAAGTGAATCGACTAGGCCGCGCACTCATAAACCGGGTTTGCAAATCGGTTTGATTTTGATTCACTGAAGCCTTGATTTGGAGGCCTTTGATGACCCGTCGCCGGTTTGATCTCACCGATTTCGAGTGGACTGTTATTCAACCCTTGTTGCCGAATAAGCCGCGCGGCGTGCCGCGGGTTGACGACCGGCGGGTGATCAATGGCATCTTGTGGCGGTTCCGGACAGGCTCGCCCTGGGCCGATGTTCCGGATCGATATGGTCGATATACCACCTGCTACAATCGGTTTGTGCGATGGCGCAAGGCGGGTGTCTGGGATCATGTCCTGGGCGAGATTTCCAAGGCTTTCGATGGCGATATCGTCATGATCGACAGCTCCTGTGTCCGCGTTCATCAACATGCGGCGACGGGAAAAAGGGGGATCAAGACGATGGCTGCATGGGACGTTCCCGTGGCGGCTTGACCACCAAAATCCACGCCGTTGTCGATGCCGATGGCCGCCCGATCCGTTTCGCACTCACAGCCGGTCAAGCCCATGATGGCCGCATGGCGGAACCATTGTTACAGAGAATCTCCAAGGGTGCGATCCTGCTGGCGGACGAGGCCTACGATACCAACGCAATCAGAGCATTTGCAAAGCAAAGGCAGGCATGGGCCAACATTCCTGCCAAGAGCAACCGGCAGGAAAGCTTCCCTTTCAGCCAATGGGTTTACCGGCAGCGCAACCTCGTCGAGCGTTTCTTCAGCAAACTCAAACAGTTCAGAGGAATCGCTACCCGTTACGACAAAGACCCCATGAACTTTCTCGCCGCCGTCAAATTGGCAGCGGCAAGAATCTGGATCAGATCGTTATGAGTCTACGGCCTAGATGATCCGCGAAAACGTAAAACTCCGCTTCCAGATGATGCTCTAATAGCGAGATACGAAGCCGCCACGGGTTTCGAATTCTCGGAAGACTATAAAAAATTTCTCAGGAACATATCTAACGCTTTCATCGGTTACCTGTCGCCACTTACTCTAAATGAAGAGATGGGTGGCGTTTATGGGGAATTGAGATCGGCTATTGAACAAGGCCGCAGCGCTGGCCTACCCCGCGATTGGCTTCCAATATGTGAAGACAACGGTGACTATGGAGTTGCCCCTTAAAAACCGGACAGGATCAGGTTTCTGTTTGACGGTTTAAG
>NZ_JCAHRB010000009.1:0-381352 GCF_059429395.1 Agrobacterium sp. K11
GGAGGGCAAGAGGAGCCTCCTGTATGTGCCGACTGGTTCTGTTTCGGGAAACATGCAATAGGAACGGATAAGAGTTTCAGCCAGACTGGGGCGTCCGACGCCCCTTATAGCCTTAAGAATTGGAGAGCCCGTGCGCATTCTCGATGAAGCCGTCATTCCCGAGCTGCCGAATTACTACCGTGGCAAGGTGCGTGAAAATTACGATCTGCCCGACGGCAACCGCATTATCATATCAACCGATCGCCTCAGCGCATTCGACCGCATCCTCACCTGTGTTCCTTATAAGGGGCAGGTATTGACCCAGACGGCACGCTACTGGTTCGAGCAGACGAAGGATATCTGCCCCAACCACGTGGTCAGCTATCCCGATCCGAATGTCGTCATCGGCAAGAGGCTTGAAATATTGCCGGTCGAAGTGGTGGTTCGCGGTTATCTGGCCGGCACCACCGGCACATCTATCCTGACCCTTTATAAGAAGGGCCAGAGACAGATGTACGGCATGAGCCTGCCGGACGGGATGAAGGACAACCAGATCTTGCCCGAGCCGGTGATCACGCCGACGAGCAAGGCCTTCGATGGTGGTCACGACGAGCCGTTGACGCCGGCCGAGATCGTGGAGAAGAAACTTCTGACGCAGGAGCAATGGGACACGCTTTCCCATTACGCGCTCGCACTGTTCAAGCGCGGACAGGAGATTGCCGCAAAGCAGGGCCTCATCCTCGTCGATACGAAATACGAATTCGGCACCGATGAAAACGGCACGATCATTCTGGCCGACGAAATCCACACGCCTGACAGCAGCCGCTACTGGATGGCTGAAACCTATGAAGAGAGCTTCCGCAACGGCGCACGGCCGGCAAGCTTCGACAAGGATTTCGTGAGAGCCTGGGTTGCCGAACGCTGCGATCCCTATAAGGACGACGTTCCGGAAATTCCGCAGGAACTCGTATTGCAGACGTCAAGAGTATATATTGATGCATACGAACGCATCACCGGACAAAGCTTCGTTCCCGACGATAGCGGTGAGACGCCGCTGGCAAGAGTACGCCGGAACCTGGAGCAATTTTTCCCCGGAGTCTGACCTTGAGCAAAACGATCGAACAGGCGAGAAAGGGTGACAGGAGGAACGACGTTCCTGTCAAGCGCCGGCCTCGCCGTTCCGCCGAAGAGACGCGGCGGGACATTCTTGCCAAAGCCGAAGAACTTTTTCGCGAGCGCGGGTTCAATGCAGTGGCGATTGCCGATATCGCCGCAGCACTCGGCATGTCGCCCGCGAACGTCTTCAAGAACTTCAATTCGAAGAATGCGCTCGTCGATGCCATCGGGTTTGAGCAGATCGGTGCATTCGAGCGGGAAATCCACCCGCTCGATAAAAGTCATGCACCAGTTTCAAGGCTGCGCCATCTCGCCCGCACCCTGATGGAACAACACCATCAGAACCTCAACGACAATCCCTATATATTTGAAATGATCCTGATGACGGCCAAGCAGGACATGAAGTGCGGTGACTATTACAAATCCGTCATAGCAAACCTGGTGGCCGACATTATTCGCGATGGCGTAGATAAGGGAATTTACGCCCCCGCCGACATCCCGCCTCTGGCGGAAACCGTTCTCCACGCACTCGCGAGCGTCATCCATCCCGTCCTCATCGCACGGGAAGATATCGGCAATTTAGCAACACGTTGCGATCAACTGGTTGATTTAATCGAGGCAGGATTGCGCAATCCGCTTGCTAAGTGACGATTCTCAACTTACGTCACCTTCTCGCAATTGCTTGCGAAGCGTGAAAGCCTGCGCTTCTATGCGAATGGCGGTCCGAGCAGATTGAACGAAGAAGGTCCCCATAGGGCCTTTACCCATCGTCCCTGCACCCGGACCAGCATCCGCCGAGCGACACTGCGCTTATAGTTGAATGCGACCGATACGCAGGGAAGAACAATGAGCCGACGTATTTTACCCCTATTTGCTTCTCTGTGCATGACCGCAGTTCTCGCGGGATGCAGCGATGGCGGCGAAAGCAGCCAGACCGCCGGCCAGGGCGCCGCGCGTCCCCCGTCTCCGGTCAGCATCATTGTGATGAAGACGAGCGAATATCCCCTGACCACCGTTCTTCCCGGCCGCGCAAGCGCGTTCCAGACGGCGGAAATCCGCCCGCGCGTCACTGGCATCATCCGCGACATTCCCTTCAAGGAAGGCAGCGAGGTCAAGCAGGGTGACATTCTCTACCAGATTGAAGACAACACCTATCTGGCAGAAGTGGCACAGGCCAAGGCAAGCGTGGCGAAAGCCGAAGCAAGCGTTCCGAGCGCCCAGGCGAATCTTGCCCGCTACGAGCGGCTGGTCAACAGCGGCGCAACGCAGATCGAATATGAAAACGCCAAGGTGACGCTGCTTCAGGCCGAAGCCGACGTGGCCCAGACCAAGGCTGCGCTGGAAACGGCTGAGATCAATCTCGATCTCACCAAGGTCCGCGCGCCTTTCGATGGCATCACCAGCGCTACCGCTTTCAGCATCGGGAACGTGGTGACGGCAAACCAGACGACGGCTTTGACGACGCTGCGCCGCATCGATCCGATCTACATCGATCTGATGGAATCCAGCATCAATCTTCTGCGTCTGAAAAAGGCGATCTCGTCGGGCCAGCTCGGCGGCGATACCAAGGAAACCGGCATTCACCTGACGCTGGAAGACGGCACCGAATACAAGCATGACGGCAAGATCGACATGTCGGACATGGCGGTGAGCGAAACCACGGGCACCTTCTCCATCCGTGCTCTCTTCGATAACCCGGACGATCTTCTGCTTCCCGGCACCTATGTTCGCGCAACGCTGACCATCGGTAAGGAAACGGGTTTCCGCATCCCGCAGCGCGCAGCGAGCCGGAACGCCAATGGCGAACTGACCGCAAAATTTGTCACCGCGGAAAACAAGGTGGAAACGCGCACCTTCCCGTCCAGCCAGCAGTCGGGCAATGCCTGGCTGGTGACGGAAAATGTCAAGGATGGCGACAAACTCATCGTTGACGGCTTCCAGTGGATTGCCGACGGCGCGACGGTCGCGCCCGTGGAAGTGACCATCGACGATCGCGGTATCGTCGTTCTGCCGCAGCAAGCTCCGCCTGCCGCCGCCCCCTCGAAATAAACATGAGCACGAAACCCTCGGTCGAAGCTCGTAAAAGGTAAGGCAGGACTGCCATGGCCCATTTCTTTATCAGGCGCCCCGTTTTTGCATGGGTTATCGCCATCGTCATCATGCTGGGCGGCGCTCTGGCAATTGTGACGCTCTCCATCTCGCAATATCCCGATATTGCCCCAACGACGGTCCGCGTCAGCGCAACCTATAACGGCGCTAGCGCGGAGACGGTCGAAAAATCGGTGACGACCATCATTGAGGACGGCATGACCGGCCTCGACGACCTCACCTATATGACCTCGTCTTCCTCGACAGGCAGCGCCGAAGTGACGCTGACCTTCGGCAACAGCATCCTGCCTGACATCGCGCAGGTTCAGGTGCAGAACAAGCTGCAGCTCGTGCAGTCGCAATTGCCCGACACCGTGCAGCAGCGCGGTATTCAGGTCAGCCGCTCCACATCGAGCATTCTGATGGTGGGTGCGCTGATATCGACGGACGGCAAGCGCAATTCGGCCGATCTCGGCGACGTGTTCTCCTCGCGCGTTGAAGACCAGATCAAGCGCCTTGAAGGCGTGGGCAGCATCAACGTCTTCGGTTCCGAATATGCGATGCGCATCTGGCTCGACCCGTTCAAGCTCAACAAATACCAGCTGACCACGGCTGACGTCACCGGCGCCATCGAAAGCCAGAACACCCAGGTTTCGGTCGGCTCCCTCGGTGCCGTTCCCGCCGTCCAGGGCCAGCAGCTCAATGTGACGGTGACGGCGCAGAGCCAGCTCACCACCGTCGCCGATTTCGAATCGGTCATATTGAAGGTTGAGAAGGACGGCGCAACCGTTCGCCTGAGCGACGTGGCCCGCATCGAAATCGGCCAGGAAACCTATGGCGGTGATTCCCGCTCGAACGGCCGTCCTTCCGCCGGTTTCGCGGTCAACCTCGCCACGGGCGCCAACGCGCTCGATACTGCAGCACGTGTCAAGTCCGCACTTACCGCCGTTGAGGGCTCGCTGCCTGCAGGCGTCTCGATCGAATATCCCTACGACACGACACCCTTCGTGAAGCTGTCGATCGAGAAAGTGGTGCATACGCTGATCGAGGCGATCATCCTCGTCTTCGTCGTGCTGCTGGTCTTCCTGCAAAACCTGCGCGCCACCTTCATTCCGATGATCGCCGTGCCCGTCGTGCTCCTCGGCACGTTCGGCATCCTCGCAGTCACCGGATATTCCATCAACACGCTGACCATGTTTGCCATGGTTCTAGCGATCGGCCTTCTCGTGGATGACGCCATCGTCGTTGTTGAAAACGTCGAGCGCATCATGTCGGAAGAGGGCCTGTCGCCGGTCGAGGCGACGGAAAAATCGATGGGCGAGATAACCGGCGCCATCATCGGCATCGCGCTCGTCCTGACCGCCGTGTTTATTCCCATGGCCTTCTTTGGCGGATCGACTGGTATCATCTATCGCCAGTTCTCGATCACGATCGTTTCGGCCATGCTGCTTTCGGCGGTGGTCGCCATCGTTCTGACGCCGGCGCTGTGCGCAACAATGCTGAAGCCCATCGACCATACCAAAAAGCAGCGTGGACCGGGTGCCTGGTTCAACCGCGGCTTCGGCAAGACGACGGACGGCTATGTTTCGTCGATCGGCTATCTGCTGAAACGGCCACTGCGCGTGACGATTCTTTTCCTGATCATCGTCGGCGGCTGCGCCTGGTTCTTCACCAAACTGCCAAGCTCCTTCCTCCCACAGGAAGATCAGGGCGTGCTGCTGACGATCATCCAGACACCGACCGGTTCGAACATCGAACGCACCAACGAGGTGGTAAAACAGGTCGAGAGCTACTTCCGTGAAAAAGAAGCAGCCAATGTCGAATCGGTTTTCGGCGTGCTTGGATTCAGCTTCAGCGGTTCGGGTCAGAACAACGCGATCGTCTTCACCAAGCTCAAGGACTTTTCCGAGCGAACCGCACCCGATCAACACGCCGCCGCCATTGTGCAGCGGGCAATGGGTACGTTCTTCGGCTTCCGCGATGCACAGGTATTCCCGCTTTTGCCGCCGGCAATTCAGGGCATGGGCACGTCGAGCGGTTTCTCCATGTATCTCGTGGATAGCGGCCGCAACGGCACCGACGCTCTGACCGCAACCTCCAAGGACCTGATTGCGCTTGCAACAAGCAATCCAAAGATCAGCTCTCTGCGAAGCGACAGCCAGGACAACGAAACGCAGATGAAGATCATTCTCGATCAGGAAAAGATGGGGGCCATGGGCGTCGATCTTTCGTCCGTGAACCTGATGCTGTCGACGATCTTTGCCGGCCGGGATGTCAACGACTTCACCCTGAACGGTGAGCTCAAGCCGGTCTATGTTCAGGGCGATGCACCCTATCGCATGCAGCCGGACGACCTGAAGTTCTGGTATGCCCGCAACACCAGCGGCGAAATGGTACCTTTCTCCTCCTTCAGCGAGGTGAAGTGGATCAACGCGCCGCCGTCACTGGCACGCTACAACGGTACGGGCGCGATCTCGCTTGAAGGCACCGCCGGCGCGGGCATTGCTTCCGGCGAAGCCATGGACGAGATGGAACGTCTGACGGCAAGCATGCCAGGCGGCTACACCGTGGCATGGCAGGGCATCTCCTATCAGGAACGCCTTTCCGGCTCGCAGGCGCCCATGCTGTACGCGCTGTCGGTTCTCATCGTGTTCCTTTGCCTGGCTGCCCTTTATGAAAGCTGGTCGATCCCGTTCTCGGTCATTCTGGCTGTCCCGGTGGGTGTCCTCGGCGCTTTGACTGCGGCCCATTTCTTCGGCCAGACGAACGACGTCTACTTCAAGGTGGGCCTGCTGACGACCATCGGCCTTGCCGCGAAAAACGCGATCCTGATCGTTGAATTCGCCAAGGAGAGGCAGGAGCACGGGTTAAGTCTGGTGGAGGCGGCACTCGAGGCGGCGAAGCTGCGCCTGCGCCCGATCATCATGACGTCGCTCGCCTTCATCCTCGGCGTCGTGCCTCTCGCGATCGCAACCGGAGCGGGTTCCGCTGCGCAAAATGCAATCGGTATCGGGGTGCTGGGTGGTATGCTTTCTGCAACACTGCTCGGAATTTTCTTCGTTCCGTCCTTTTTCGTCATCATTCGTCGCCTTTCAAGGCGTTAACAAAACAAAAATGGGCTGTGCCAACCGTTAATACGCTGCTAGAAATATGGCCGATTTGGCAAACGCACGTTTCTAGGGCATATCGACCGCGCAGCCCATTTGTCAGCAAGCCGCGCTTGGTAAGCCAACCAGAGAATTGGGAAAATTATATGCTGTCTATTCGCGCTACTATTCCCCTGACAATGCTACTGCTTTCGGGCTGCGTTGTCGGACCCGACCACAAGACGCCGGAAATTCAATTGCCGGGAAAGTTCGCGGAAGCCGGAAAAACCAGTAATGGCGACATCAGCAGCGTTGCATGGTGGACGGCCTTTAACGACAACCGCCTGAACGGTTACGTCTCCACTGGCCTTGCGCAGAACCTCACCGTGATGCAGGCAATCGAGCGCATCAATCAGGCGCAGGCCCAGGTGATCGTGGACGGCGCCGGCGGCCTGCCGAGCCTGACTGGCAGTGGCAGCCACACGACCAGCGAGACCAAGGGCAGCTACCGTGACGTTCCCGTCACCAACGTATCAAACGGCAGCCTTAGCATTTCCTGGTTCCTCGACCTTTTCGGTCGCTATCGCCGGGCAACGGAAAGCGCCGATGCTTCGCTTGACGCCGCGTACTCCACCGTCGACGTTCAGCGCCTGACGCTGATTTCCTCAGTCGCCGCGGCCTATATCGACGTGCGCTATTATCAGGAGCGCCTGGCGATTGCCCGCCAGAACCTGAGTTCACGCCGCGAAACGCTCGATCTGACGAAGCTGCAGCTCGAAGCGGGTGCGGCCTCGCGTCTCGATGTCGTCCAGTCCGAAGGTCTGGTCAATTCAACGCTGTCGCAGATACCCGGTCTCGAAACCAGCTTCCGCAAGTCAGCCCACCGCATCGCGACCCTGCTCGGCATGCCGGCCTCGTCGCTCATCACCGAGCTGCAGAAGGGCGCACGCCAGCCTGTTGCGCGCGCTGTTCCCCGCACCGGCATCCCGGCCGACCTGATCCGCAACCGTCCGGACATCCGCGTCGCTGAACGCAATCTCGCCGCTGCGGTCGCCACGATCGGTGTAACCGAGGCACAGCTTTATCCAAGCATCGAGCTTGGTGGCGCGATCACCCCGAGCTACAATTTCCTGAGTGGCGGCGGCAGGGGAACGGCCAATAGCTGGTCCTTCGGTCCGAGCCTCACTCTCCCGATCCTCGATGGTGGCAGACTGCGCGCCAATGTCGACATCGCGAACTCGCAAGCACGCGAGCAATATCTCGTCTGGAAGGCAACCGTTCTCAACGCGGTTGAAGAAGTCGAAAACGCCTTGGCCGCCATCAATCGCGACCAGCGTACCGTCGACGCGCTGAGAAAGACTGTCTCATCCTACCAGGAAGCGCTGCAGCTCTCGACAGCCAGCTATCGTGACGGTGCGTCGTCTCTGCTCGACGTTCTGGATGCCCAGCGGTCGGTCTCCGATGCGCAGGCAAACCTTGCAACGGCGATCCAGACGACCGCGCAGGATTATGTCTCGCTCAACGTGGCTCTCGGTGGCGGTTATGCCGTTGGCCAGCCTGTCCCGAAGAAGTCCGCCGGCCCAACCGTGGCCGCTGCAAAGGGCATGTAAGAAACGCCTCAAGGCAAATGAAAAGCCCGCGTCGAGACGCGGGCTTTTTTGTATTCCAGACACAAAAAAGCACCGGTCGCCCGGTGCTTTTTGTTTAACCTGCCGTCAGGCTCAGTTCTTGGCGCGCTCGACGTAGGAATTGTCTTCCGTCGCGATGACCACGCGGATACCGGCGTCGATGTGCGGCGGCACCATGGTGCGGATGCCGTTGGAAAGAATTGCCGGCTTGTAGGAAGAAGAAGCCGTCTGGCCCTTCACAACCGGTTCCGTTTCGACGATTTCAAGCGTGACGTGGCGCGGCAGTTCGACAGCCAGCGGATTGCCTTCGTGAATGGAAAGAACGCAGGTCATGCCTTCCTGCAGATAGGCCTTCTGGTCGCCCATCGTCTCAACATCGACAACGACCTGATCGTAGTTTGCCGGGTTCATGAAGTGGAAGCCTTCGCCGTCTTCATAAAGGAACTGGAAGTTCAGGTCTTCGACGAAAGCACGCTCAACCTGTTCGGTCGTGCGCCAGCGCTCGGAGACCTTCACGCCGTCAACGATGCGGCGCATGTCAACCTGCGTGACCGGCGTGCCCTTGCCCGGGTGAAAGTTCTGCGCGGTGAGAACAACGTAGAGCTTGCCGTCCACGTCGAGAACATTGCCCTTGCGGACGGATGAGGCGATAACCTTGACCATATGACTTCCTTGTAACTCGATGAAATGCGTCGTAAAGGACTGCGCGATAGCACCGGCCCGGCAGACGTTTTGTCTTTTTTCTGGGGCGCAACTACCTTAAATCCGCGCGAATTGCCAGCCTTCTACAGCAATTCGCGGAAGAGTGCCTAGCGGTTTTCCGCCCGGAATTGCTTTAAATGATGCGATCAGGCGTTTTGCGGGCCGTTTATCCGTAACAAGGCCAGCAGGTAAGACGGAAAAGAAAAAAGAGATGGGCTCAAGCAACGAGACAATGTCGCCCTGGTGGACGCCCGACGTCCATGCCGACCGCCGCGCCTTTCTGCTTGGACGCAACGCGATCCAGTCGGAATTTCGCAGCTATTTCGCGCGCGCGGACTTTCTAGAGGTCGACACCGCCACATTGCAGATTTCTCCCGGCAACGAGGCACATCTGCATGCCTTCGCCACCCAGGGACTGACGCCAGCCGGCGACGCCGCTCCGCTCTATCTCCACACCTCGCCCGAATTCGCCTGCAAGAAATTGCTCGCGGCCGGTGAAGAACGCATTTTCTGTTTCGCCCATGTTTATCGAAACCGGGAAAGAGGCCCCCTGCACCACCCAGAATTCACGATGCTGGAATGGTATAGGGTCGGAGAAACCTACGAGATCCTGATGAAGGACAGCGCCAATCTTCTGGCGCTGGCGGCAGAAACCGCCAAAACAAACAATTTCACCTATCGTGGCCGCAGCGTCGATCCGTTCCTCGAACCGGAACGTCTGAGCGTCGCGGAAGCCTTCGATCGCTATGCGGGAATTGATCTTCTGGCGACGATTGACCGAAACGGCGAGACGGATAGCCAGCACCTCGCCGCAAGCCTCACCAATGCCGGAATTCGTGTGGCTAGGGACGACACCTGGGCGGATATGTTCAGCCGCGTTATCGTGGAGCGGGTGGAACCAGAACTGGGCTTCGGCCGCGCCACCATTCTCGATGAATATCCCACAAGCGAGGCTGCGCTTGCCCGCAAATCGCCTGGGGATGCGCGGGTGGCGGAACGGTTCGAGCTTTATGCGTGTGGCGTGGAACTTGCCAATGCCTTTGGCGAATTGACACACGCTGCTGAGCAGAGACGGCGTTTCGAAATGGAGATGGTTGAGAAGCAGCGGGTTTACGGCGAGACCTATCCTTTGGACGAGGATTTTCTGGCGGCGCTGGCGATCATGCCGCCGGCAAGCGGCATAGCACTCGGTTTCGACCGACTGGTGATGCTGGCAACCGGCGCGCCCCGAATCGATCTGGTCATGTGGGCACCCGTCGCGGAATACGGACGATGACAAGGCTTGAAACCATCAAGACACCCGAAGCACTTGTTGAGGCGGGGTTGATCAAGACCGAGGCGCTCGAGGACGTGCGCGCGGTGACGCAGCGTTACGCGTTAGCCATCACATCGACAATGGCCGATCTGATGGACAGCCGCGATCCGCAGGACCCCATCGCGCGGCAATTCGTGCCGGACCTAGCCGAACTCGTCCACCTTCCCGAAGAACGGGACGATCCGATCGGCGACGGTGCACATAGCCCCGTCCATGGCATCGTCCACCGTTACCCGGACCGGCTGCTCTTGAAGGCGGTGCATGTCTGCCCCGTCTATTGCCGTTTCTGTTTCCGCCGCGAAATGGTCGGGCCGCAGGGCAACGGCATGATGAGCCCGGAAGAGCTGGACGCCGCATTC
This sequence comes from Agrobacterium sp. K11, assembly GCF_059429395.1. Taxonomy (NCBI): domain Bacteria; kingdom Pseudomonadati; phylum Pseudomonadota; class Alphaproteobacteria; order Hyphomicrobiales; family Rhizobiaceae; genus Agrobacterium; species Agrobacterium sp. K11. Next base: position 10,274 of record NZ_JCAHRB010000009.1, read on the forward strand.
GACTATATAAAAGCCAACCCGGCCATCTGGGAGGTCATCCTCACCGGCGGCGATCCGCTGGTACTCTCGGCGCGGCGATTGTCCGACCTGATGACGCGGCTGAAAGACGTACCGCACGTCAAGATCGTTCGCTTCCACACCCGTGTACCGGTCGTCGATCCCGAACGAATCGACGGGCCGCTGATCGAGGCATTGAAGGCCAGCGGCAAAACCACCTATGTGGCCCTGCACGCCAACCACGCACGCGAACTTGGGCAAGCAGCCAGAAGTGCTTGCGCGCGGCTGATCGATGCCGGCATCGCCATGGTCAGCCAGACCGTGCTTTTGAAGGGCATCAACGATGATTCGGCAATTCTCGCCGAACTGATGCGCGCCTTTGTCGAGAACCGTATCAAGCCTTACTACCTGCACCACCCCGACCTAGCGCCCGGCACCAGCCATTTCCGGCTGACGATAGAAGAAGGTCAGCGAATCGTTTCCGCCTTGCGCGGGCATGTCTCCGGTCTTTGCCAGCCGACCTACGTCCTCGACATTCCGGGCGGTCACGGCAAGGCCACGATCGGCCCGAATGCGGCCGAAAAAACCCGCGATGGCTGCTACTCCGTCTCGGACTTCAACGGAAACGATCATATTTACCCACCGCCTGCATCCGGCGACGATTAAAAAAAGCATAAAAAGCCCGCCGTGCCGGGCTTTTCAAAGCGGCGTCGAACGAAAACAAAAATTTCACATTTCCGCCCCCCTCCTGTCATCATAAAGAAAAATATTCTACCTATAACAATCAGCATTGATTTTAATGGTGGTCTGGATTATCAGTGTGGAACTGGAGAGCGAGTCTCCTGATTCCGGATCAACACCAATACAGGGAGTGTGTCATGTCAAAATATATTCGCATCAACGCAATCCTTGGTCTTGAGTCCTGGAATGCTGGATTTAAATCCACGTGTTCCCGCTGCTGTCGAATGTGACCTGACGGTCTCAATTTTCTGAAAATCAGTTCGACGACATGCTGTGTTAATGAGCCACAGCGGGAGTATACCTATGCAAAAGCAAGTTATTGAATTCGCTGGCGAACCCGTCGGCATCGTCATACCGGACAACGACCGGCTGAAGTTCATCGCGGTGAAGTTCCACGTCCACGACCTGGACGAACAGAAGTTCGACAGCGCCGACGATGTGCGGATTGCAATTCGCAATCTCGTGCGCAGCCGGAACCTGGCCGCGGCCTGATGCGGGAAACCCATCACCCGCTCACGGACCTTTCAAAACCAAAGCGCGCCCAATATCGGATCCCGAATACCGGGTCGATGGCGCGCTTTTCTATTGCCTGACAATTCGTCCACTGGTCTGTCATAAACCACGACGGGGTGTATCAATACGCCCTGCACTAAGGTGAAATAGCTTTTTCAAATCCGGATTAGAGTGCAAAAGCCACGCGCTCTTAGAACTCCCACCGCTCCTCGTTTCTGCGCTTGTCGCAGGAATCCAGCCAGCCCAGATCCTGGGGCTGAAAAGACTCTCTCGCCGCCCAGACGCGCGTCAGAACGCGGTAAAGGTCAGCGTCGTCAACGAGCGGACGATGCCTGGAATATTGACGATGTTCTGGTTGATGAACTTGCCGATATCCTCTTCCTGCGGAAGATAGATCTTCAGCATCAGATCATATTCGCCGCTGGTGGAATAAAGCTCGGAAACCAGCTCCGTTTTGTAGATGGCATCGGCGACATCATAGGTCTTGCCGGGCTCGCATTGAAGCTGGACAAAAATGGGCTTCACGGACATCTCCCGTATTGGAACTTGTGGTGCGTGGCTCTTCGCCATGCGTCATGGCGCACTATTGGCTTAGCCGCGCCGGTCTTGCAAGACCGCCTGCCGGTTTAGGCAGAAAAGTCTCATCCGCTGCTACCAACTCCGATCGCGGCCTGAGAAACGATCCAGCTTCGAAAACTTTCAAGCGGAGCGTAACCGGCGCGATCCGGCATGCAGGCGAGATAATAGGCCTCTTCGCTCTCCACCTCGCCGGTAACCGCCGCGACAAGCCGGCCGCTTCGCAACTCCTCCCCGATCATGAAGGACGGAATGAGCGATGCCCCGACCCCGGCACTCGCCGCCTCGGCAATCGTCGTGAACTGATCAAAAAGCATGCCATGCACATTGTCGAAAACCACATCATGGCTGCGAAACCATTGTTCCCAGGCATCCGGCCGGGTCGTCATGTGCAGCAGCGGCACATGCAGCAGATCGCCCGGCTGTGAAAGCCCGTAGCGCTCCCTGAAAGCGGGACTGCACACTGGAATGACTGTTTCATGCATCAGAAAAACGAGTTCGGTACCCGGCCAATGCGGCAAACCGAAATGTATCGCCGCATCGACTGTATCGGTACGGAAATCAAACAGCGACGAACGCGTAAGAAGATTGACCGAAACGCCCGGATGTCGGGCGATGAAATCGGGAAGACGCGGCACCAGCCAGCGCGTACCAAAGCTTGGCAGAACACCGAGATTGAGCGTGCCGCCATCCGGATTGGCGCGCAGATTGAGCGACGCGGTCGATATTCGCCGCAGGGCCTCCCGGATTTCCCGCGCATAACCCTCCCCCGCCCGGGTGAGCCGGATTGTCTGCCGCTCGCGCAGAAACAGCGCCACGCCAAGTTGCTCCTCAAGCGCGAGGATCTGCCGGCTGACCGCACCTTGAGTAAGCCCGAGTTCTCTCGCAGCCGCGGTCACGCTGCCGGTGCGCGAGGCGGCTTCAAAGGCCGCAAGAAGTGAAAGCGACGGTAAGAAGCGCCGAGGCGGCAGGACCATATTCCCTCACGGAATGAACTCTTGACGATATGTCGATATTCAACAGGTGAGGCCGCTTGTAAAGTCTCATAAACAAGGGCTTGTCACTCATACGGAAAACAAATGAACTCGCCCGGAAGATGGTGGAACGATGTATAATGACCCCCGCTCGCACGGCCTCTGGGAAAAGACCGCGCCGCAGCCGCCCGCAACGCCTGCACTGCAAGGCGAGGCGGTTGCCGATGTGGTGATTGTCGGCGGTGGCTTCACCGGACAATCCGCGGCCCTTCATCTTGCTGAAAAGGGCATGGATGTCGTTCTTCTCGAAGCCAGGGAAATAGGCTTCGGCGGCGCCGGCCGCAATGTCGGTCTCATCAACGGCGGCATGTGGGTCATGCCGAGGGAGTTGCCCGGCGTGCTGGGCGAAACCTACGGTGAACGGCTTCTCAGCCTTCTGGGTGACGCGCCGTTGCTGGTGCGCGAATTGGTGGAAAAACACGCGATTCCCTGCGAGATCGAAAAGAATGGCACATTGCATTGCGCCGTCGGTGAAAAAGGGCTCGCCGAAATTCGCGAGCGCTGCGAACAATGGGCAGCCAGAGGCGCTCCCGTCCGCCTTCTCGATGCCGATGAAACGGCAAGACACACCGGCAGCACCGCCTATTCCGGCGCACTTTTCGATACGCGCGCGGGCACGCTTCAGCCGCTTGCCTATGTTCGTGGTCTGGCTGCCACCGCGCAAAAGGCAGGAGCACGGCTGCACACCGCAAGCCCCGTCGTAGCGACCGAACGCAGCGGCGGAAAATGGGTGGTAAAAACACCGCAGGGATCGGTGACCGCCAACTGGATCGTGGTCGCCACCGAAGCATACAGCACCGGGCCGTGGCAGATCGTCCGCGACGAACAGACCTACCTGCCCTACTTCAACTTCGCGACCAGACCGCTTAGCGACAATCTGCAAAAGAGTATCCTGCCGAACCGAGAAGGTTGCTGGGATACAAAGGAAATCCTCTCCTCGTTCCGCATGGACAAAGCGGGTCGGCTGGTCTTCGGCAGCGTCGGCGCCTTGCGCAGCACGGGTGCCGCCATTCACCGGGCCTGGGCCAAACGATCGCTGAAGCGGCTTTTCCCGCAACTGGGAGAGACGGAATTCGAATGCGAATGGTACGGCCAGATCGGCATGACGGACAATGCCGTGCCGCGTTTCCATAAATTCGCGGAAAATGTCGTCGGTTTTTCCGGTTATAATGGCCGCGGCATCGCACCCGGTACTGCCTTCGGCAAGGTGATTGCGCAACATATTCTGGGTGATATCGCCGAAAACGACCTGCCTCTTCCCTTGACCGAACCAAAAGCGCAGGCCTTCCGGGCAGTGAAGGAAGCCTATTACGAGGCGGGCGCACAGATTGCCCATTTCGCCGGTGAACGCTTCTGATCAACAGGCCGAAAGCCGCCGGTCGTGGCGGCTTTTTTAAACGGCATCGATATATTCTTGAAAATATAATGATTGCCCTATAGGCCTATCGATATATTCATCAGGATATCTCGAGCCGGGGGAACACACCATGAGACTCTTACGCCGCACCTTCTTCAAAACCATCGCCGCAGCAACATCCTTCTGGGTGGCGGCATCCTTTGCGGTGGTTCCCGCCCATGCCGCCGAAAAAGTCACGGTGTTTGCTGCCGCGAGCATGAAAAACGCACTTGATGCGATCAATGCCGAATGGGCGAAGGAAAGCGGCAATGAAGCGACCGTGTCCTACGCCGCAAGCTCCTCACTCGCCAAACAGATCGAGCAGGGTGCACCGGCGGATATCTTCATTTCCGCCGACCTCGCCTGGATGGATTATGTTGCCGAAAAGAAGCTGGTCAACGTCGAAAGCCGCTCCAGTCTTCTTGGCAACCGCATCGTTCTCGTCGCCCCGGCCGACAAGGCCAAGCCGGTCGATATCAAAAAGGACTTCGATCTCGCCGGACTGGTGGGCGATGGCCGACTGGCCATGGGCGCGGTCGATTCCGTTCCGGCGGGTAAATACGGCAAGGCTGCGCTGGAAAAGCTCGGCGTCTGGTCATCCGTGGAAAAGAAAGTCGCCGGCGCGGAAAGCGTGCGCGCAGCGCTGCTGCTCGTGTCGCGCGGCGAAGCGCCCTATGGCATCGTCTACCAGACCGATGCGGCCGCTGATCCGGGCGTGAAGATCGTCGGCACCTTCCCGGAAGACAGCCATCCGCCGATCATCTACCCCGTCGCCATTCTCTCGGAAGCAAAATCTCCGGCGGCAAAATCCTATCTCGATTTCCTGAAGTCCGCCAAGGCTACGCTCTTCTTCGAAAAGCAAGGCTTTACCGTTTTGAAATAAAATGCGTTTCGCGGTCCCATCCCGTATGGGACCGCGAGAGATGACGATTGTAGGATATGGCTTTGCATTGGTGGACACTCAGCCCTGAAGAATGGACGGCGATCAGGCTCAGCCTGTGGGTGTCCTCCATCGCCATGTTCGCCAGCCTGCCCTTCGGCATTGCGGTTGCCGTCGCGCTGGCGCGCGGGCGCTTCTGGGGCAAGTCGCTGCTCAACGGCATCGTCCACCTGCCGCTCATTCTGCCGCCCGTCGTCACCGGCTTTCTGCTGCTCGTCCTCTTCGGCCGCAGAGGCGCCATCGGCCAGTTTCTTGACAGCTGGTTCGGCATCGTCTTTTCCTTTCGCTGGACGGGGGCGGCGCTCGCATGCGCCGTCATGGCGTTTCCGCTGATGGTGCGCTCCATCCGCCTCTCCATCGAAGCGGTGGACAGCAAGCTGGAAGAGGCGGCCGGAACCCTGGGTGCAAGCCCCCTATGGGTGTTCCTCACCGTCACGCTTCCCCTGATCCTGCCCGGCATCATCGCGGGCATGATCCTCGCTTTCGCCAAGGCCATGGGCGAATTCGGCGCGACCATCACCTTCGTTTCCAATATTCCCGGCGAAACCCAGACGCTGTCCGCTGCCATCTACACTTTCACGCAGGTTCCGGGCGGCGATGCAGGCGCATTGCGGCTGACCATCGTTTCCGTCGTGATTTCCATGTTGGCCTTGCTCGTCTCGGAGTTTCTGGCCCGCATCATCGGCAAACGGGTGAGCATGGAATGACGCTTTCTGTCTCCACCCGCCACCGCCTCGGCTACTTCGAACTCAACGCGTCATTCACCTCTGATGGCGGCGTTACAGCGCTTTTCGGACGCTCTGGCTCCGGTAAGACGTCGATGATCCGCATCATCGCAGGTCTGCTGCGGCCAGATAGTGGTCAGGTATCGCTCGATGGCGAAGTGCTGGCCGATAGCGGAAAGCGCCTGTTCCTGCCGGCGCACAGGCGCCATTTTGGTTATGTTTTTCAGGAAGCGCGGCTGTTTCCTCATCTCAGCGTTGCCCAGAACCTGAACTACGGCAAATGGTTCGCTACGGAAAAATCTGAGCGGGCGAATGAAAACCGCATTATCGATATGCTTGGCATCGGCCATCTTCTCCAGCGTCGTCCGAACAAGCTTTCCGGCGGTGAAAAACAGCGGGTCGCCATCGGCCGCGCACTCCTGTCATCGCCCAGACTACTGTTGATGGACGAACCTCTCGCCTCACTGGACGAGGAACGAAAGGCCGAGATCATCCCTTATCTGGAACGGCTGCGCGACGAGACGAAAATCCCGATCGTCTATGTCAGCCACTCCATCCAGGAAGTCGCCCGCCTTGCCGACCGCATAGTTGTTATGAAGGACGGCAAGGTGGAGGTACAGGGAAAAGCGGCCGACGTGCTGTCACGGTCGGATTTTAGCGCACATCTTGAGCGACGAGAAGCGGGCAGCATCCTTTCGGGACACATCGAAAGCTTCGATGAAAGGCACGGGCTTGCTGCCGTAAGGCTCTGCTCGTCGCTCCTGCAGGTTCCAGCAAAAAGAGGAACACCCCGCACCCCGGCACGCGTGCTGATACCGGCGCGTGACGTCATGCTTGCCACGGCAAAACCCGAAGGCCTGAGCGCACTTAACATCCTCGAAGGCCATATTGCCGGCATCTCGACCAGCGAAGATGGCATGGTAACCGTTCAGGTGGATTGCGGCGGCGATATTATCCAGTCGCGTATCACCGATCTGTCGCGCGAACGTCTCCAGCTGGAACCCGGGAAACCGGTACATGCGATCATAAAGTCGGCGGCTCTCGATCCGTATTAGTGATGGCGGCATCAGGATTGCGGTTGGCCTCAAGCCAGTCGATATCCTTGCGCAGGGCCTCATCCATCCGCTTTTCCATGCTGCGATAACGTTCAAGCAATTCGGCACCGAATGCGGTCAGCGCAGCCCCACCACCCTGCTTGCCGCCCCGCTGGGACTCGATCACCGGCTGCCTGAACATATGGTTCAGCGCATCCGCAAGCAGCCATGCACGGCGATAGGACATGTCCATCGCTCGCCCGGCGGCCGAGATCGAACCGGTCTCGACAATCAGCGCCATCAACTCGATCTTACCATGGCCGAGACGATCTCCGGGCGGAAAATCGATGCGGAGAACGGGCTTCAGTGGCTGATGTATATTGCTCATCGGCTAGAAACCCCGGCCATGAAGATCGCGATAGGCTTTCTGCGCACCGAGCTGCGGCAGAGCCGTCGCCTCGTAAACACCGCGCGCCACTGCGCGCGCCATAACGATGGTAGCGAGATGGCAGAGTTCCGCGAAATGAGCGCCGCCCTCAAGCGGCTTCTCACCGGTCGCAGCCGAAAACATGGTGTCGCCGTCGCTCGGCAGATGGGCGGGCAGCACGGCGCGCGCCAGCCCGTCATGCGCCGTGATGGAAAGGCGGTGCGCCTGCGCTTTGGTAAGGACGGCATCGGTGACCACGGCGCCGATGGTCGTCGCGGTGAGGTTGACGCCCTTGAGACGAAGCGCGGTATGATCCGGTTCGAAACGATCAGGAAAACCGCAGTCGCCGAACTCGCCCTGCTCTTCAAAAGGCGCAGACCAGAAATGGCGGCTGCTGCCAACGGTTGCCGAGCCAAGCGCATTGACGGCGACGATGGCCGCCACCTTGTAACCGCCGGAACTGATAGCGCTTGCCGAACCAAGTCCGCCCTTGAAGGTGGCGGTGGTCGCCCCCGTTCCCGCGCCGACTGTTCCAAGCCCGAAGGGCTCCGCACGCGCCGCCCTGAAAGCCGCATAGCCCATCTCGCGATAGGGCGAATGCAGCCCCCACTCCTTGTTGCCACCATTCAGCAGATCCATGAGGATCGCCTGCGGCACAATGGGAACACGGGTGGAACCGACTTGCAGGCCACGCCCGATCTCGCGCAGACCGGCCTGAACACCACCCGCCGCATCCAGCCCGAAAGCCGAACCGCCTGAAAGTACGAAGGCATCCACGGTTTCCACCGTCATCGCCGGGTCGAGCAGGCCGGTATCACGACCACCGGGCGCCCCGCCAAGAACCGAACCGGAGGCGATTACGGGTTTTTCGAAAACGATTGCGGTGACGCCGGAGCCGAGTGCAAGATCGGTGACATTGCCGACCAAAATCCCATTGATATCCGTCAGAAGATTATTTCGTGCCGCCATGCCGTTCCCCTTTTCTCCCGGTATCCCGCCGCCACGGGGCACTGTCAACGCAAAAGGTGAATCAGGAAAATACCGCCGTGCCAATCACCGGTGTCGAGGGAATGGCCATATCTCTCGGCTCCAGCGGCCCCGCCACAAAAGCCTGATGCCCGGCCTCAATGGCGCGGGCGAAAGCTTCCGCCATGCCGACCGGGTCACCCGCCCCCGCGACCGCCGTGTTGAGCAGAACGGCATCGTAACCAAGCTCCATCACCGTCACCGCATGTGACGGCCGGCCGATACCGGCATCGACGATCAGCGGCACATCCGGAAAACGCGCCCGCATGGATTTCAGCGCCATCAGATTAAGCGGCCCCATGGCGCTGCCGATCGGCGCGCACCAGGGCATCAGCACCTTGCAACCCGCATCCAGGAGCTTTTCCGCCACGACAAGATCATCAGTCGTATACGGAAAGACTTCGAAACCATCGTCGCAGAGAATTTTCGCCGCTTCGACGAGCGCAAACACATCGGGCTGCAAGGTGTCGTGATGGCCGATGACCTCCAACTTGATCCAGTTGGTGTGAAAAACCTCACGCGCCATCTTCGCCGTCAGCACCGCTTCCTTCACGGTATGGCAGCCAGCCGTATTGGGCAGAATGTAACGATCCAGCTCGCGGATCAGCTCGAAAAACTGGCCACCCTTCTTGCCGCCTGCCGTTTCCCGACGCAGCGAAATCGTCAGAATATCCGTGTTGCTGGCCCGCACTGCATCGGCAAGTACGGCGGGAGACGGATAACGCGCCGTGCCGAGCAGGAGGCGCGACGAGACCTCACGGCCATAAAGCGTCAGCATGGCCTCAACCTCCCTGCATCGGCGAAAGGATTTCGACACGGTCGAACGCCTTCAATCGATAATCGGCGCGCTCTTCCGAATGCACCAGATCGCCATTGACCGCCGTCGCCAGCCACTCGCCTTCATAATCGAGGCTGGTGAGTAACCCGGCCAGCGTCTCGGTGGCGAGATCAAGCTCGTCGCCATTCACCAGAAGTTTCATGATCCTGTTCCTTTCCAGAGATATCTTGGCAGACGATTTCAGCCGCCTGCCGCGCCATCGCCGGCGACAGCAGGAAGCCATGCCGGTGGGCGCCGTTGATGAAGACGGTCCGGCCGTCCTGCGTAACTTTCGGCAGATTGTCGGGATAGGCGGGGCGCACGCCCGTTCCGGTCTCGATGATTTCCGCTTCGCCGAAGGCCGGATGTACGGCATAGGCGGCGTTCAGAAACTCCATCATCGAGCGCGCTGAAATGGCTCCGGCATCCTCTGTCTCGATCATCGTCGCCCCCACCATGAAGCGACCCGGCTCACGCGGCACAATGTAAAGCGGAATGCGCGGATGTAAGAGCCGGACGGCGCGCGACAGGGAAACCTCTGACGTGGCGAGATAGAGCATTTCTCCCCGCACGCCGCGAAGATTGGCAATCTCGCCCACCGCCGCAGCGCCCGTGCAATCCACCACCCGATCGAACGGCTGCTCATCCACCGGAATACCCATATGAAACCGCACGCCCAAGCCGCAAAGCCGCGTATGCAGCGATTTGAGCGCAAGGCGCGGATCGAGATGCCCCTCGCCCGGGAAATAAAGCCCGGAGCGGAACCGCCCGGCAAGGTCAGGCTCCAGAGCGGCGATTTCACCCTCATCCACCCATCGGTACCCTGCGGTTCTGGATGCGAAACGCGAAAGCTCGGCTTTGTCGCGGGCGGGCGCGACGACCAGCGTGCCGTGTCTGATGACAAGGCCGGGGGTCGCCTCATCCCACCAGTCGAGAGCCGCCTGGCCGAGCATTAGTACCGCCTCGTCCGCACTTTCACGCTCGCACCAGGGCGCCAGCATTCCGCCCGCGTAAAAGGATGCGCCGCGCGAGGCTTCAGCATTGCGCTCCGAAACCTCCACGGTTGCACCGCGCCGCGCCAGTTCGAAGGCCGCCGTCAGACCGGCGACCCCCGTTCCCTTGACAAGGACACGCATGCTACTGGCCGTCTGCCGGGGTCGCGAGCGGCATGTAAAGCTCGCCACCTTCCTTGAAGCGCGCGGCCATGGCCTCCAGCCCTTCCTTCTGCGCCTCGGCGCGGATGTCGTGGGAAATCCGCATCGAGCAGAATTTCGGCCCGCACATCGAGCAGAAATGTGCGACCTTGTGCGCCTCCTTCGGCAGGGTCTCGTCATGGAAGGAGCGCGCCGTGTCCGGATCCAGCGACAGGTTGAACTGGTCTTCCCAACGGAACTCGAACCTTGCACGCGACAGCGCATCGTCCCGCACCTGTGCTGCCGGATGACCCTTGGCGAGATCGGCAGCGTGAGCCGCGATCTTGTAGGTGATGACACCGACCTTCACGTCGTTACGATCAGGCAGACCCAGATGTTCCTTCGGCGTGACATAGCAGAGCATCGCCGTGCCAAACCAGCCGATCATCGCTGCCCCGATGCCGGAAGTGATGTGGTCGTAACCGGGGGCGATATCGGTCGTTAGCGGCCCAAGCGTATAAAAGGGCGCCTCACCGCATGTCTTCAACTGCTTGTCCATGTTCTCCTTGATCTTGTGCATCGGCACATGGCCGGGGCCCTCAATCATGACCTGGCAATCCTTCGCCCATGCGATCTGTGTCAACTCACCGAGCGTCTCCAGCTCGGCAAATTGCGCGGCGTCGTTGGCGTCGGCAATCGAACCGGGCCGCAACCCGTCACCCAGCGAGAAGGAAACATCATAGGCACGGCAGATGTCGCAGATCTCGTCGAAATGCTCATAGAGGAAGCTTTCCTTGTGATGATGCAGACACCACTTGGCCATAATCGACCCGCCGCGTGAGACGATACCGGTGACACGGTTGACGGTAAGCGGAATGTAATGCAGCCGAACACCGGCATGGATGGTGAAATAATCCACGCCTTGCTCCGCCTGTTCGATCAACGTGTCGCGGAACACTTCCCAATTCAGGTCCTCGGCAATGCCGTTGACCTTCTCCAGCGCCTGATAAAGCGGCACTGTGCCGATCGGTACCGGCGAATTGCGGATGATCCATTCGCGGATATTGTGGATGTTGCGCCCGGTCGAAAGGTCCATGACGGTATCGGCACCCCAGCGGATCGCCCAGACCATCTTCTCCACCTCTTCGGCCATGGAGGAAGTGACGGCGGAATTGCCGATATTGGCGTTGATCTTGACCAGAAAATTACGGCCGATGATCATCGGCTCAAGCTCGGGGTGATTGATGTTGGCAGGGATGATGGCGCGACCCGATGCGACTTCCTGACGGACGAACTCCGGCGTCACATAATCGGGTATCTGCGCGCCAAAACTCTCGCCATCACGAGCCAGCTTCTCCTTCGCCGCTTCGCGCCCCAGATTTTCGCGGATGGCGATGAACTCCATTTCCGGCGTGATGATGCCTGCCCGCGCATAGGCAAGCTGCGTTACGGCTTTTCCTTCCGTGGCCCTCAGCGGCTGGTGGCGCACGGCGAATTCCGGCGTCAGGCGCTCGCCGGTGGCAAAGCCGTTATCCTCCGGTTTGACGTGCCGACCGTCGTAAGCCGCGACATCGCCGCGCGCTACAACCCAGTCGTGACGCAGGCGTGGCAGACCCTTTTCGATCAGAACGTTATGCAATGGATCGGTATAGGGGCCTGAGGAATCATAGACCGTGACCGGCGGTTCGCCCGCCGTCGGGTGGACGGCGATTTCGCGCATGGGCACGCGAATATGCGGATGCAAAATTCCGGTTTTGTGGATTTTCGTGGAGGCGGGATGCGGCCCGGTTGTGACGACAAGCGGGATATTCTTGGCAACGATATTCATCATGAGGCTCCAAAGTTTGACAGTGGAGACCCAGTTCGAGCCGGAATGATGGAAAATACCGACGCGTCGGCAGCGCAAGTTACACGCAATCCGACCTTCGGTCTTTGCACCGTCCCTACGCCAGTATGAACTGGATCAGGTTCAACGGGTCACTGCGCATAAAAGCAGAATCTCAGCCCCTTGACGGGACACCCCTGGTGAATGGACACAAGAGAAAACACCGCCCGACATTTGTCAAGGGTGCTGCTGATGGCTGGCAAAGGTGGACGAACAACAAAAGCGCCGTTAGTGGTAATTAACCTAACGGTTTAGGCGAATATTATCGTTTTCAAATTAACGATAAGCACAAACCATCCTGATGTTAAATTCATGGGAGATAAGTCGGAATGAATGCGACTATTCGTGAAATACTGGCAAAATTCGGCCAGCTTCCTACCCCCGTCGATACGATTGAAAACGAAGCAGATCTTTATGCGGCGGGTCTTTCTTCCTTTGCATCGGTGCAATTGATGCTGGGTATCGAGGAAGCTTTCGATATCGAATTCCCCGACAACCTCTTGAACCGCAAGTCCTTTGCCAGCATCAAGGCCATTGAAGACACCGTTAAGCTCATTCTGGATGGTAAAGAGGCAGCCTGATGAATGTGACCGTTGCGCCGCAGGATGAAACGCTGTCCGCGCGCGCAAGCCGCGTCGCAGCAATTGCCGCCAAACACGCGGACGAGGTGGACGTCACCGGTCGCTTCCCGGAGGAAGCCGTCCAGGCGCTGAGACAAGAGCGCCTTCTCGGCATTCAGGTCCCGTCCTCTCTTGGTGGCGAAGGCGCATCCATACAGCAAATCGCCGATATCTGCGCCCGGCTTGGCCAGGCCTGTTCGGCAACCGCGATGATTTTCGCCATGCACCACATCAAGGCATCGAGCCTTGTGGAACACGGCGAGACAAGCCCATGGCATGCGGGCTTCATGAGCCGCATTGCAAGCGAACAGCTTCTGCTCGCCTCGGCCACGACCGAAGGCGGAATCGGCGGCAATCTGCGCAATTCCATCTGCGCTATCGAGGTCGAAGGAGACATTTGCCGGCTGGAGAAGGACGCCACCGTCATTTCCTACGGCAGCAATGCGGATGCCATCCTCATCACCTCGCGCGCCCACAAGGATGCCGCCCCGGCCGATCAGGTGATGACCGTCTTCCTGAAAGATCAGTACAGGCTCGAGAAGACCCATGTCTGGGACACACTCGGCATGCGCGGCACCTGTTCGGACGGTTTCCTGTTCCGCGGCGAGGCACCGGCGGTGCAGATATTCCCAAAACCATTTGCGGAAATCGCTGCGCAATCCATGCTTGCAAGCTCGCATCTTCTGTGGAGCGCCGTTTGGTATGGCATCGCGTCGGATGCGGTGCTGCGCGCGCAATCCTTCGTCAGGACGGCTGCACGCAAGTCGCCCGGTGTCACACCGCCAGGCGCTATCCACATTGCCGAAATTTCCACGAAATTGCAGGTGGTCAAATCCAACGTCATTGCGGGCGTAAAGGCTTACGAAGACACCAAGAGCGACCCGGACAAGCTGATGTCCATGGCGTTCGCGGTTGCCATGAACAATGTGAAGATCTGTTCTTCGGAAACCATTCTAGAGATCATCGACCAAGCGATGCTGGTCTGCGGCATCATGGGTTACAAGAACGGTACGCCCTACAGCCTTGGCCGACACCTTCGCGACGCGCATTCCGCGCGCCTGATGATTTCCAACGACCGTATTCTCGGCAATTCCGCCAATCTCCTGCTGGTTCACAAGCAGGACACCAGCCTCTTGGGATAAGACCATGGATATGCAAACATCGTTTCTCGATCGACTGTTCGAAGAAGGCCTGCTGATTGAAACGGGTGTCGATGGTCTTTACGGACGCAGCGGCCAGTTCGAGGACGTCATTGCCGCATTCGAACGCCTGATCGACCGCACCGGCGGCCCGGACAGTGCAGAGGCGATCCGCTTCCCGCCCGGCATCAACCGCGCCTATTTCGAAAAGAGCGGTTACATGAAAAGCTTCCCGCAGCTTGCGGGCACGGTGCATTCCTTCTGCGGTTGCGAACTTGACCATGTCAGCCTTCTCAAATCCATGGATGAGGGCGGCGACTGGACAAAGGACCAGAAAGCAACCGATATCGTGCTGACGCCGGCCGCTTGCTACCCTCTTTATCCGACCATCGCCAAGCGCGGCGCATTGCCTTCCGGCGGCGGTCTCTACGACATCCAGTCCTATTGTTTCCGCCATGAACCCTCGAAGGACCCGGCACGTCAGCAGCTTTTCCGCATGCGGGAATATGTGCGCATGGGCACGGAGAGTGATGTGACCGAATTCCGCCAGACATGGATGGATCGCGGCGTGGCGATGATGGAAGCCGTGGGCCTTGAAGTGACCATCGACGTGGCCAACGATCCCTTCTTCGGCCGCGCCGGCAAAATGCTCGCCAACAACCAGCGCGACCAGAACCTGAAATTCGAACTGTTGATCCCCGTCACATCCGCCACCAACCCGACGGCCTGCATGAGCTTCAATTACCATCAGGACGCCTTTGGCCAGAAATGGGGATTGAACCTCGACAATGGTGATGTGGCTCACACCGCCTGCGTCGGTTTCGGCCTTGAGCGCATTGCGCTGGCACTTTTTGCGCATCACGGACTGGATGTAAAAACATGGCCCGAAAAGGCCTTGAAAACACTCTGGGGCTAACCATTCATGCGGCAGATTTTCCCCGGTCTCGATCCCAAAAACTATGTGCAGCACTCGCTTCATTCGTCGGAAAGAATGTGGCCGGAGACCAATTGCTACATCGATTTGTGGATCGAGGTGCTGGCCTCGAAAGGGTTGCCGCCTGAGGCCATGTTCGGCTTCACCCTGACGCAGGATTTCGAAGGCGACCAGTTCACCTTCTTCAAGGTGCCGCTGGAAGATCTGGAAGCACTTTATGGCGTTCGAGCCACCGAACTTGCGATCTTCGACCGGGTAGAAAACCATATCGAAGCGCAGCTGGAGCGCGGTCGCATCTGCCTGATCGAGATGGACAGCTTCTATATGCCCGATACCCACGGGGTGGGTTACCGGAAGGAACATGGCAAGACCACCATCGCCATCAACCGGCTGGACCTTGCAAACCGGGAACTCGATTATTTTCATAATGCCGGCTTTTTCCACCTGTCGGGCGAAGATTTCGACGGCCTGTTCCAGCATCATCTGAGAGAGAGCGAGCCGCCCTTCCTGCCCTATACGGAATTTGCGAAATTTGCAGACAGCAACCCTTCGCAGGCGCATATCCGCAAAACGGCCGAACGGCTGCTGAAGTTTCATTTTTCACGGCGACCATCCGACAATCCGGTCAGGTCTTTTGCAGCCGTGTTTCCGGCTCAGGTCGAGAAGGTGGCAGACCGTCCGTTTGGCTTTTTCCACAAATATGCCTTCAATACGCTGCGCCAGCTCGGCGCCAATTTCGAACTGGCGGCGAGCCACCTCGAATGGCTGGACAAGAGCGAATTTGCTGAAGCGCGAGACCACGCGCTGCGCATATCCGAGGTCGCCAAGACCGTGCAGTTCCAGCTCGCTCGCGCCGTCACACGCCGTAAATTCGACGCGCTCGCCTCGGTGCTCGATCCGGCTGCGGAAGCATGGGATGGTGTGATGGAAGCCCTTGCGGCGAAATTGTCGAACACCAGCGAGGCCGCGTGAGGACTTATCTTCCGCGCGAAAGCGAAAAATTGCTGAGTGAAGGCTGGACGCTGACACTGACGTCCGCCAATGCCTGCGAAACGCCCTCGGAAATTCCCGCAACTCTTGAAAGCTTTCACGTATCCGTTCCCGGAACAGTGGCGCAAGCTCTGGAACTGGCCGGGAAATTCGACCGTTTCAATCCGACACCATTGAACGACAGGGATGCCTGGTACCGTCTGACGATGATTTCCGATGTGCGGGAGCGGGCGATCCTGCGCTTCGACGGCCTGTCGACGATTGCAGAAATCTTCCTCAACGGCGAACTGATCGCCGCCAGCCAGAGCATGTTCGAAAGGCTGGAAGTGCCGGTTGAACTGACGGGCGCGGACGAACTTTCGATCTGCTTCCGGGCACTTTCGCCAAGGCTCGAAAAAACCGGTCCCCGCGCCCGCTGGCGTCCGCAGATGATGAACACCCAAGGTCTGCGGCTGATCCGCACCACGGCGCTCGGATATATGCCAGGCTGGTGCCCGGAAATCCATGCCGCCGGCCCATGGCGACCCATCAGCCTTAGAAGACAGGCAGGCGTGCTTTGCACAGTCCGGTCCTCGCTCGACGAAACCGGGACGGGAACGGTCAACATCGCCCTGGAGGCGAACCACGACATTCCATCCGCACGGCTCACCTGCGCCGGTTACAGCACCGATCTTTCCAGAGGTGAAAACGGCGAATTCTTGGGCGAACTCCGGATACCCGATGTCGAGACTTGGTGGCCGCATACCCACGGCAGACCGGCGCTTCATGAAGTCGTTCTGGAACTGGATGGTAAGCAACACAGGCTCGGGCGCACCGGCTTCAGGCGCGTGGAGGTGGATTACGGCGAAGACGGAAACGGTTTCGGCATCCAGATAAACGGGCACCCCGTTTTCTGCCGGGGCGCAGTCTGGACGACCGCCGACATCGTGCGCCTGCCGGGAACAAGACCGGACTATGAGCCTTGGCTTCGAAAAGCTGCCGAAGCCGGTATGAACATGATCCGCATCGGCGGCACGATGGCCTATGAAACGCCGGAGTTCTTCACGCTGTGCGATGAACTCGGCATCATGGTTTGGCAGGACGCCATGCTTGCCAATTTTGATTATCCAGCAAAGGATGAGGCGCTCAGCCAGCATATCGTTACGGAAATCTCGCAGTTCCTCGAGGCGACCGCCCTTTCCCCTTCGCTGATCGTTTTTTGCGGTGGTAGCGAAATGTACCAGCAGGGCGCGATGCTCGGTCTGCCGGAACAGATATGGAAGGGAACGCTCACCGAGACAATTTTGCCCAACGTCCTGGCCGAAAAACGGCCAGACGCGGCCTATGTGGCGAATTCCCCTTCAGGCGGCGCCTTGCCCTTCTTCCCCAATGTCGGGGTTGGTCATTATTACGGTGTGGGCGCCTATTGCCGTCCGCTGGAAGATGCCCGCCGGGCCAATCTCCGCTTTGCCGCTGAGTGCCTGGCCTTCGCCAATATTCCCGAACAGGAAACGCTGGACAGACATCTTCCCGCACTGGCGGTGCATGATCCGCGCTGGAAGGCGCGCACGCCACGCGATCGCGGCGCTTCCTGGGATTTCGAGGATATTCGCGACCATTATCTGAAACTGCTTTACGACGTTGAGCCGGACGTGCTGCGTCGGGAGGATGGCGGCCTCTATCTCGACATGTCTCGTGCCGTCACTGCCGAGGTCATGGAAGCAACCTTCGCCGAATGGCGTCGCGACGCGTCCTCTTGCCGGGGCGCCCTGGTGTGGACCTTGCAGGATCTCGTTCCCGGCGCTGGCTGGGGTATCATCGATGCCACCGGCAGACCAAAATCCGTCTGGCATGCGCTGAAAAGAGCGTTTCGTCCCATCCAGGTCAGCCTTTCCGATGAAGGTACCAACGGGCTGGACATTCATGTCATCAACGAAACCGGCGACAACCTTAACGCCATGCTGGAACTGACCTGCCTGCGCGATGGCACGCAACCCGTCGTCCATGCCAAACGGCCGCTCACGCTCTCGCCGCGACAGAGCCAGACCATCGCCGCAACCGAATTGTTCGGCGCCTTTTTCGATACGACCTATGCCTATCGTTTCGGCCCGCCCTCCCATGATGTGACGGTAGCCCGGCTCCGCGATGTCGCGACCGGATCTGTCATCGCCGACGCATTCCATTTTCCTCTCGGTCGGAAAAAAGCACTGCACGCCGCCAACCTTCAGGTGGGGGTGAGCGAGGCGAACGGCATCTGGTCGCTCGAGATCGGCACGGACCGGCTGGCGCAATCCGTCCATATCACGGCGCAAGATTACCGCGCCTCGGAAAGCTGGTTCCATCTCGCACCCGGTGAAACCAGAAAAATCAACCTCCTGCCGGAGACAGTAACATCCGAAACGCCCCCTTCCGGCGATGTCGTCTCGCTAGGCTCCAGCCGGCGATTTTCCTTTTAGAGCCATCAGCTTCACCGCATCGATGTAGGCTTTTCTGGCCTCAGGCGTTGAAAGATTATGGTCGGCGTCAGGAATAATCGTCAGCGACACATTCCGGTAGGCCGAGAGGCCCCTGCCATCGGCGTTGAAATAATACCGGAAATGCTCAAGCCCGTCGTCATTGTCGCTGTAAAGCAGGCTAATGGACACATCCCTTGTCTTGAGCTTGTCGAAAGCACCGTAGACGGCACGCCCTTCCTCGCTCCCCCGGCGGGAAAGCCTTGCCGTTTTTATCGAAAGCTTCTTGAGCGTCGCCTTGGCGATATTGCGACCGGCGCTCACCACATCAACATCGCCGCTGACGAGACGCTTGAACGTAGCGCCCTGGCGAAAACGCTGGCTGTATTCCCCAAAGGACCGTGGCGGTTTGTGCAGCGCTTCATCGACCGAGCGGCCTTTCCGCCAGTGGAACACAACCGGATTAACCGCAACCACCCCGCTGATCCGGTCATCGGCAAGCGCGCCATTGAAGGCGAGGTAGGCGCCACTGCAGCGCCCAGCAGCAACGACGGGTCCTTTGCCACGCCGACTGAGAAAATCGAGCGCAGCGGCCACGTCGTCATTCTGCGCCGCATCGTAAAGAACCTGATCGGGCGCGTTTTTGACCGGGGGGCTGTCGGCAATATTGGCCGCGTCGAACCGCAGCGAAGCGATACCCTCCCGTGCGAGCAAACGGGCCGTTTGCACGGAAAGCCTGCCCCAACCCGCATGCCGGTCGTAGGCCGCGCCCAGCAGAAGGACCGAGGAGACCGCCGGCCGATCGTCAGGCTCGCAAAAAACACCGAAAAGCCGACCGGCTTCGCCAAATTGCACCGGCTGTTCCAGAAAACCGCGACCGCGCTGCGGAGTGTTGACGATGAAGTCCTCCTGCGGATCCGCCGCATCCGTGGTCTGGGTCTTGGACAGGACCCAATCCCGAAGCCGCTTCACCACATCGCCGGGTATTTTCGAGAGTGTAGGACTGGATACGAGATCGTCATATCCCTCAAATTCCGCCTCCCCCACCTCGGCACCAATCGCGGCGAGTTGTTTGGCAAAATCGCTGTCGCTCGCCCGGCCCGGTCTCGTCAGCACCAGAATGCTGCGCCCAGGAGCGGTATCCAGCTTTGCAAGATTGACCTTCTTGATAGCATCAGCAACACCCACCGGCATGGCCATGCCTGCAATTGCCCCCGCCTCCGCCATGCGCTGCCCGGGACGAAGACCAAGGCCATCGTCAATCATGGACGACCACATCGCCAGTTCGCGAAGATAGCTCCGACCAGAGACGACGGGCGCGAGAAGCGCCATGGAACCGACGGCCGCCGCATCGGCGAGCGCCTGTATGGCGATCAGACAGCCGAGACCCTGAGCGATGACGACCACCCTGGAACAGCCGGAAAGACGTTTTAGATAATCGAGCGCCGCTCGCGTGTCGGAAAGCCAATCCGCCGCACGGTCGACATCCTCCGGATCGAGCGCATCCCCGGCGCCATGATAGTCGAATCGCAGGCTGGCGACGCCGGCCGCCGCCAGCCGTTCAGCCACAACCCGCTGAAACTTGCGAGTGCACAGTTCCTCCATGCCCCAGGGGCTGACGAAAAGAACCGCATGATCCTGTTTGACCTCTTTGCGCGCCGGGTGAAAAACACCCGTGCATCCTTGAAAAGAAACCGGATGTGCGATCGACCCATCGGATGCAATGCCCGAGAGCGACAACATGTCAGGGGACGGTTCACCGCTTGCACGCTCTGAAATATCTATCGCCATCGACCTTGCAATCACTACGCCTGTGTCGGCTCAACCATTTGCGGGATAACTATACCGGAGCGTCCTAACGTCCTGTTCTACAGTAAAACCAATAACATTAGGGAAGTCTAAAAATGTAGTCGTCTCAATATCGAATGTGGAATGCACGTTACAAAAACAAATATCGGGGATCGTGGGCCAGCCTCGGCACGGGCGCTATTTTGCTCGAAACCGCTTGAATATACTGATAAATAGCGAGTCACATACCTATTTGCAGGAGGGGATCCCGCCACCCGGCAGCCTGACCGTCTTGACACCGCGCAAACCAACACGCCGGGCCCTGCCCGACAGGTCATAGAAGTTTTATATGGAACAAAGCCTTACGCGTTATATCTGGTCGCATACGAAGCGGCAGCAGCTTTTCATTCTGCTGATCGTCGCCCTGTCCATGATCCCCTATTTCCTCGCCTTCGATCTGCCCAAACAGATCGTCAACGGGCCCATTCAGGGAGACGGCTTCGAAGGGGCAAACGCGACACAGCTTTTCATGCATCTCACGGTCGATATTCCCTATTGGGGCACCGTGACGCTCTTCCCCGGGCTCGAACTCAACCGCATGTCGATGCTGATGGCGCTCAGCCTCACCTTCCTTGCGCTTGTCGTCATCAACGGGCTTTTCAAATATTATATCAACACCTTCAAGGGCCGCCTCGGCGAGCGACTTCTCAGGCGTATCCGTTTCGAACTTATTGATCGGATCCTGCGGTTCCCGCCCACGCATTTCAAGCGGGTCAAGGGTGCTGAAATCTCCAGCATGGTGAAGGACGAGGTCGAACCGCTGGGCGGATTTACCGGCGACGCCTTTGTGCAGCCGGCGCTTCTCGGCGGTCAGGCGCTCTCGGCACTCTTCTTCATTCTCGTGCAGAATTTCTGGCTGGGTCTTATTGCGGCTTTCATGGCCGCCATCCAGGTCGGCATCATCCCCAAAATGCGCCGTCGCCTCATCGAACTCGGGCGCCAGCGGCAGCTGAGCGCACGCCAGCTTGCCGGGCGCATCGGCGAAATGGTCGACGGCATCGGCACCATCCACGCCTATGACACCTCCAATTTCGAGCGTGCCGATGCCTCGCACCGGCTCGGCGACATCTTCAGGATCCGCTACGATCTCTACCAGTGGAAGTTTCTGGTCAAATTCATCAATAACTTCCTCGCGCAGCTCACCCCTTTCTTCTTTTATGCACTGGGCGGTTATCTCACGCTCAAGGGCAGCCTCGATGTCGGGCAGCTGGTTGCCGTCATCAATGCTTATAAGGAACTGCCAGGACCGCTGAAGGAGCTGATCGACTGGGATCAGGCGCGTCAGGATGTTCAGGTAAAATACGAGCAGGTCTTCGAGCAGTTCGATGCGTCGAACATGATCGATGACAAGGTGCAAAAACTGTCACCGGGAGCAGTCGCGGCAATTGCCGCACCGATCGTCGTCAGCAATCTGACGCTCGAAGACGATAGCGGCAGCCGGCTTCTGGAACAGGCATCGTTGAAGATCGAGGCAGGCGAGGTGATCGCCATCGTCGGTGGATCGGGAGCAGAGGCGCTCGCGGATGCTATCGGCCGCACGCTCTGGCCGACTTCCGGCAAGGTGAGCATCAACGACGTCGACATATTGGAATTGCCTGAATCGCTGACGGGTCGGCGCATCTCCTATGTGTCCTCGGACAGCTATTTTTTCCACGCCAGCCTGAAGGACAATCTGCTTTACGGTCTCAAGCATGCACCGCTTGTCGAAAAGCAATACGAAGGTGCAGCGCTGGAACACCGCAAATGGGAGATCCGCGAAGCCAAGCTTGCGGGCAATCCGACGATCGACATCAACAGCGAATGGATCGACTACGCTTCAAGCCCGGCCGGTGATGGCAAACCGGAAAACCTCATCCAGGCCGTTCTGGCTGTGCTCGACAGCGTGGAACTTTCACAGGATATTCTGGAATTCGCGTTGCGCTCGACGATCGACCCTTTGACCGACCTGCATCTTGCGGCCCGCATTGTGGAACTGCGACATGTCCTGCGCGCCGAACTGGAAAAGGAGAACCTGAGCGGCCTCATCGCTCCGTTTGAGCTGGAGAGCTACAACAGCGAGGCTACCGTGGGCGAGAACCTGTTGTTCGGTACCATGCGCGACTCATCACAGTCGATCAGAACCGTCATCGAAAGCGAATATTTCCGTTCGCTGATGCGCGAAACCGGCCTCGTCAAAACCCTGTTCGAAATGGGGTATACGATTGCCGAAAACATCGTGGAAATCTTCGCCGACCTGCCGGGTGACCACCCCTTCTTCCAGCAGCTGACATTCATGACGCCCGACGATGTTCCGGTCTATCAGCAAATGCTGCAGCGTCTTCAGAGCAGGAGTTTCGACGAGGCCAATGAAAGCGAAAGACGCGCGATGCTGCGGCTGAGCTTCTTCTACATTGAGCCCCGGCAGCGTTTCGGCCTGCTGTCACCGGAAATCATGAACCGGATCGTTGAAGTACGGCACATGTTCCATGAAAACCTGCCGGACAGCCTGAAGAACGTGATCGAAATCTACGATCCGACGAAATACATGAGTGCCACCAGCCTTCTGGACAATATTCTCTTCGGCAAGGTCAGCCATCGTTATACCGACGCATCACGGCGCATCACCCACATCGTGGCCGAGGTCATGCGCAAGCAGGGCGTCTATGAGCGTGTGCTTGCGGTGGGTCTGGATTTCAACCTCGGCGCCGGCGGCAAGCGGCTCGGGCCACTCCAGCGGCAGAAGCTCAATCTCGCAAGGGCGCTCATCCGCAAGTCCGACTATTACGTCTTCAATCGCCCCCTTCCCGGCCTCGATCCGCGGCAACAGGAGGAAATTGTCGAACGGGTCATCACATTCCTGAAACAGAACAATAATAACCCGGCGATCGTGTGGGTTCTGTCGAATGCGACGCTCTCGCGCATGTTCGACCGGGTCATCGTCGTCCATCAGGGCCTTATCAGCGCTGATGGAAGTTACGAGACTCTTGCGCAGGAAAACGGTACATTCAAGGATATGGTCGCAACATAAATCCAAGAAAGTGACCGAGGTGGAACAAGAACAGGGTAAGGCAATGCTTTTCAAAGACGAAATTCAAATGCTGAAACGCGTCCCGTTTTTTTCGGAAATGGAACCGTCGAAGCTCAAACTTCTCGCATTCGCATCCGACCGCGTGTCCTATCACACCGGCGACATGCTGTTCCGGCAGGGAGATGTCGGCGATGCGGCCTACGTCCTTTTGACCGGCAAAGTGGATGTTCTGGTCGATTCTCCGTCGGGCACGTTAAAAGTGGCCGAAATGACCGGTAATGCGATCGTCGGTGAAATCGCCATTCTCTGCGACAGCGTCAGAACCGCAACCGTGCGCGCCTCCACCAACGTGGAAGCCCTGCGTATCGGCAAGGAACAGTTCTTCAAGCTCATGTCCGATTTCCCTGACATTACCATCAAGGTCATGCGCGTTCTTGCCGAACGTCTCACCCAGACGACGACGGAGCTTAGCAAAGCGCGTGCAAACGCGAGAACATGAGCCGCAATTTCTTGCTACCGTGGATGGCGATGTTGGAAAAATAAATGTCGCACCATTGCAATATAAATGAAATGCTGACTGAATAAGGGTAAGGGCGTCCGCCAAAAGAGAGCGGATATAATAATCTGTAGAGACAACGGGCTTCATGGGAGGAAGCGTGCAAGATTCCGTTGTAATCGGGGTGTGTCATGGCGTTCGATTCCGACATAGTAAGTCGGGAAGGTAATAAAGATTTTCGGGTAAAGATCTGGGGTGCGCGGGGAACGCTTCCTGTTTCAGGTGAAAACTTCCGAAAATATGGCGGGAATACCATCTGCATCGAGGTACGATGCGGAGATCATGTTCTTTTGTTCGACGCGGGTTCGGGGTTACACCCTGCTGGTCTGGCGTTGCGGGCGGAAGGTATTACCGACGTCAACCTGTTCTTCTCTCACTGCCATTACGACCACATCGTCGGCTTTCCCTATTTCAAGCCGTTCTACAATAGCTCCAACGATGTCGCCATCTGGTCGGGTCATCTTGCCGGCACCATGACAACGCGGGAAATGCTCAAGGACTTCATGAGCCCGCCATGGTTCCCCGTACCGCTGGAAGTCTGCTGCGCAAAAATGGCAACGCGTGACTTTATGCCGGGCGAGGTCCTGGATGTTCATCCGGGCCTCTCGATCCGAACTGGAATGCTCAATCATCCGGGCAACGCCATCGGGTATCGCCTGGACTGGGCGGGAAAGTCATTCGCCATCATCACCGATACCGAACATGAACCGGGCAATATCGACAAGAACGTGCTTGATCTGATCAAGGACGTCGATCTCTTCCTCTACGACGCCATGTTTACCGATGAGGAGATGGGCCTTTATCGCGGTTACGGCCATTCGTCCTGGCAGGAGGCGATCCGCCTTGCCAAACTGGCAGGCGCAAAAAATGTCGGCTTCATCCACCACGCCCCAAGCCGCAGCGACGATGAGCTGGACGATATCGAAAAACAGGCAAAAGCCCAGTTCAGCGGTGCATTCGCGACAATGGACGGCCAGATCATCGACCTCTGATCGCGGTCACCAATCTCGTGTTGCTGGCGTGCGTTTGACGCTTTTTTGAAGCCTGATTTGTATCATGCGGCGAACCGACGTTCGAACACGCACAATTGACCATCGCCGGCCCATTGCTCCACGATATTGCCACGAGATACCCTGCATTAAAGACACCAGAGCACACTTAATGATGATTCTGCGCCAAATGACCGCATGATGGGATTTGCATGATCCGTTTCTTTTCGGAGACCAATTTGAGACGCGCCCGGATCTTGTCCGGCCTCATCATTTTTGCCTTTGTATTTTCCCATCTTTTCAACCATTCGCTCGCTCTCATCTCCATCGATACCGCCGAGCGGGCGCGAAAATGGTTCAGCCTGATCTGGCTCAATCCCGTCAGCAGCCTGCTGTTTTATGGGTCGGTTGTGGTGCACGTCTGTCTTGTCCTGCGCTCGCTTTATCAGCGCCGGACATTGCGCATGCCCCTTCGCGAAGCGCTGCAAGCCATACTTGGCCTGTCGATCCCGTTTTTGATCATCAGCCACGCCGTCAATATTCGCGTGTCGCACATGATCTACAACATCGACGTGGGATATTACTCGGTCGTTCGCCGGCTCTGGATCAACAACCCCATGGCCGGCGCATGGCAAAGCCTCGCATTGATCGTGATCTGGACCCACGGGTGTATCGGCCTGTTTTTCTGGTTACGTTACCGGGACTGGTATCCCAAAATTGCCGGGATATTCATGACTGTGGCGGTGATGCTGCCTTTGTTGGCGCTTCTGGGCTTCAGCGATGCCGGCCGCTGGCTGGAGGAGGTGGACAGAAAATACTCGCTTCCTCCCGGGCTTGCAGATACCACCGTTCAAAGAGACGACATACCGTTGCAACGGGAGATGGAGACGCGTATCCGTTTCGTTACCGACGCAACGGAAGCGATTTTTGTCGGCGCGGTCATGCTGGTGTTCGTCTTGCGCGGCGTGCGCAGCTGGCGACAGAGATCGACGGCTATCGAAATCCGTTATGAGCATGGCGCGCAAGCGCGCGTCCCTGCCGGGCTCAGCATTCTGGAGGCCAGTAGACTCGCGGGCGTACCGCATTATTCCGTATGCGGCGGCAAAGGACGCTGTTCGACCTGCCGGGTCAGGATTGTCGAAAGCAAAGGCCCGCTTCCGCCTCCTGGAGATATCGAACAAACCACTTTGAGGCGCATCCATGCCGATTCAGATGTGCGGCTCGGCTGCCAGTTGCGGCCCACCCAGGATATTGGAATAGCGCTTCTGGTATCGCCGCCCCAACAGAGCGACCTGCCAGCGGATGCGCAACCGGCACGGCCGGGCAAGGAAGAGGAGATCGCCATCCTCTTTTGTGATATCCGCAATTTCACCGCGCTTTCCGAGGCGAAACTGCCATATGACGTCGTGTTTCTTCTAAACCGCTACTTCACCATCGTCGGGCAGGCCGTAGAACAGGCCGGAGGACATCTCGACAAATTCATCGGTGATGGCGCCATGGCTCTTTTCGGACTTGGCGACGATGCAGAAAATGCCTGCCGCAACGCCATGAAGGCCGCCGCTATCATATTGCGGGAGCTTTCAATCCTGAATGAAGGACTGGAAAAACAATTTGCCGTCCGGCTGGAAGTGGTAGTAGGCATCCACGCCGGCCCGACGATCGTCGGCGTCATGGGCTATGGCGCAGCGAAAACCCTGACCGCCATCGGTGACACCGTGAATGTGGCGAGCAGGCTGGAATCCAAGGCCAAGGAATTCGGCGCCGCCATTGTCGTTTCCGAACCCGCCATCATTCAGGCGGGACAGGAGATTGCCGATCTGCGAAGCGAAAAAATCGCCATTCGTGGGAGAAACTCGCAAATGAAAGTTTTCCTGCTCTCGAAAGAAGAGAGCGAGCGTTACCTATAGGGCAATACCGGCGCTCTCGCTGACGGGCCATCCGGCCTCAAATCTTGCGATAGAGAAAATAACGGTCTGTCGGCACGCTTTCCGGCACCGGCAGAGGCTTCAGCATGGGATGATCCAGAGGCAGACCGCTGACCGCAACGCCGCCTTTTGCCAGCATGCCCGCGGCAAGGTCCGGCAGCCATGTCAGGGTAATGGCATCCTTTTCGGGGTAGCCCGTGCCGATATCGGCATGCACCATGGCCGCCTCCACACCGATGAAGGCGGGAGCGGTTTCCGATATTTCACCGATGACGAGATCTTCCTGCGCCGGAACGGAAGAGGCGTGTGCACCCATGGCCCTGTCGAAGGCAACGATACGGCGTTGCGGAAACAGTTCGCGCAAATGATTGAACGTGCGCCCGTTTCCAAGGCCTATTTCCATGATCGCGCCTTCGTCAGGCAGATCGAGATCGGCCTTGACGTGGTTGAGGATATCGCGCTGCGCGGTCAACCGGCGAATGAAACTGTCCAATCTGCTCATAGTCCGTCCGTTCATGAATGCCGGGCATTTTCAGTAAAAGCGTATGGCGATTTTGCTGGAAATGCCCGGGAGAAGGCGATCAGGCCTTGATGATGTGTTTTGCGGCGATATCCCGACGTGCGAAGACGTTTCGCGTATCGATGATCAGCGGCGACCATTCGCAAAGAGCGGCATAGTCCACATTGTCGTGATCGGTCGCGACCAGAACAGCGTCAAAGGCGCTGACGGTCTGCTTGTCCCAAGCCACGGATTTCATGCCCATCAGGTGGCTATATTCCCGGGTTTTCGGGATTTCTGCCACGTGCGGATCATAATAGGCCGCTTCGCCGCCGCGCTCCTGAATAAGCTCTATGAGTTTCAGCGAAGGACTTTCACGAATATCGGGCACATTCTTCTTGTAGGCCAAACCGACCACCAGCACCTTGGAGCGGCTGAGCGCCTTGCCGGAACGGATGTCGAGTGCTTCCGCGACCCTCCCGATGACATGACGCGGCATGCCGGTGTTGATTTCGCCGGCGAGCTCGATGAACCTCGTCGGCAACTCATATTCCCGCGATTTCCAAGTGAGATAGAAAGGATCGATCGGTATGCAGTGGCCACCAAGACCCGGGCCGGGATAAAACGGCATGAAACCGAACGGCTTGGTTTTCGCCGCGTCGATCACTTCCCAGATGTCGATGCCCATGGCCTCGTAGACGACCTTGAGTTCATTGACGAGCGCGATATTGACAGCACGGAAGACGTTTTCGGTGATTTTCACCGCCTCGGCCGTGGCGTTTGTCGAGACCGGAACGATCTTCTTGACCACTGAGCCGTAGAATGCAGCCATCAGTTTCCCGGCAGCCTCGCCATCGCCTGCAACGACCTTCGGAATCGTCGAGGTCTCGAAATCGCGATTGCCGGGATCTTCCCGCTCGGGCGAAAAACCGATGAAGAAGTCGACGCCGGAGACAAGTCCCGTACCTTCCAGAATGGTCTTCACAACCCCGTCGGTCGTGCCGGGATAGGTGGTCGATTCCAGCACCACAAGCTGCCCCCTGCGCAGATGCGCGGCAATGTCCCGGCAGGTCTTTTCGACATAGGAGAGGTCCGGCTCGCGATATTTCGTCAGGGGCGTCGGCACGCAAATGGCAATCACATCGCATTCAGCCAGTCTGGAAAAATCAGACGTTGCGATGAAGCCATCATCGCGCCTGACGCTTGCCAGCACCTCGTCCGAAACCGCCTCGATATAGCTGCGGCCGGCATCGATCGCGACCATTTTACCGGGATCGATATCGAAACCGACGACCTTGAAACCGGCCTTGGCGATCGTGATGGCTAGCGGCAGACCGACATAGCCAAGGCCGATCACCGCCGCTTTGGCGCTTTTGTTTTCGATGCTGGAAAGCAGGTTCTGGGAAACGACTGGGGAAGTCAAAGCGTGTCACGCTCCGCGCATGTGCAAAAAGATGCCTTTCAGTTGGGCAAGAATGGTCAGGCTGTCAAGGCTCGGCCCTCTCAAATTCCGGTTGACGCCAGAGCCATGGGCGACGCACAACCATCCGGATGAGGATCGCTTTTTATTCACCGCTCAAATCGCCCAACCATCCCGTTCCCTCCGGAGACCGGCTGATGGCCCGCCTGCTGATGAAGGCGATGGCGATGAGCGGCCACGATGTTTCCGTCGCTTCCGAGCTGCGCAGCTTTCTCAAACAGGCTGACGATCCGGCGAGGTCCTTGCTTGCCGATGCGGCGACGCACGAAATCGAGACCATCACGGAGCGCTGGCAGCGGGAAGGCGCGCCGGATCTGTGGTTTTGTTATCACCCCTATTACAAGGCCCCGGACTTGCTCGGGCCGGAACTGGGCACACGTTTCGATATTCCCTACGTCACCGCCGAGGCCTCCTATTCCCCAAAGCGCAATGGCATGGGCTGGCAGGCGGTTCAGGACGAGTTACTGGCCGCATTGAACGCTGCCGCCATCAATATCTGCTTCACCGCGCGTGATCGCGACGGGCTTGTCCGCGCCTCTCCCGCACTCCGCTCGGCGATGTTGGCGCCCTTTATCGATGCCAGTAATTTTCTTGAAATTGCTCCGCGCCCCACACCGGGAAAACTCATCACCGTCGCCATGATGCGGGCGGGCGACAAGTTCGACAGCTATCGCGCGCTTCGCGAAGCGCTTGCGCTGTTGCCGCAGGATTTGAACTGGACATTGGATATCATTGGCGACGGGCCGGAACGCGCTGCCGTACAGGCCATGTTCAGCTCTTTCCCCGATCGCCGTCTTATCTGGCACGGAGAAAAAAATGCAAACGAAATCGCAGAACTTCTTTCAAAAGCATCGGTTTACGTCTGGCCGGGGCATGGCGAAGCCTATGGTCTCGCCTATCTCGAGGCACAGGCTGCGGGCCTGCCGGTTATCGCCGAAGCGGTGGCCGGCGTCCCCGAAGTGGTAAAATCCGGAACCACCGGATTACTGACACCGGAAAATGATACAGCCGCCTATGCTGGAGCAATCGAAACTCTGCTCGGCGATGACAAGCGGCGTGAGGACTTGGCAAGGGCAGCCCGCCAGTTCGTAAAAAATGAACGATCTCTGGAAAACGCCGCAAGAGAACTGAACGATATCCTGTTGCGAGCAAAGGCACGAACATCATGAGTCTGGAAAAACTCGTAGCGGCACTGGATGAATGTGGACGACGCGGCATAACGGCCGATCTCTGGCTCAGGGACGACGATGCGGTGGAACCGACACCGGCGCTCGACACGCTGCTCGATCTTTGCAGCAACTTTTCCGCGCCGGTCACGCTTGCGGTTATTCCCGAGATGACGACGGACAAGCTCGCGCAGCACCTGGATACGACTGACATTGCCCATGTCGCCGTGCATGGCTGGTCCCATACGAACTATGCCACCGAGAAAGAAAAGAAACAGGAACTCGGATCACACCGTGACCTGTCCATCGTTCTCGACGAGTTGCAATCCGGACTGGAAAAACTGCACGATCTGCATGGCAGGCGTTTCGTGCCTATGCTCGTTCCGCCGTGGAACCGCATAGATGCCAATGTGGTGCAGGGACTGGCAGACCTCGCATATCGAGCGCTCTCGGTTTTCGGCCCGGAGAAAGACACTGTGCCACCTTGCCTGAACACCCATGTAGACGTGATTGACTGGCACGGCAGCCGAGGTGGGCGCGAAGACGACATCCTTTTCGCCGAGACCGCCGCCCGCATCCTGCAGACTGCGGAGCACGGCGGCACGACCGGCATCCTCACCCATCATCTCGTGCATGATGACAACGTCTGGCGTTTTCTGAAACGGCTGTTCGAAATTACAGGCAAACATCCTGCCGCGCGCTGGCGCTCCTCGGCGGAACTCGTCAACCAGATATCACCATGACTTCCAGGCAATCAGCAAACCACCCGTCTTGGTGGCAAGTTCGCGCCTGACAGCTTCGACCTCCTGCAACGCGGCGCGATCGGCGAGAGAAGCGGCAACAAACCCCGCCGGCGCAAGGCTGATGCTCCCAGCCCGAGCGATGACGGTAAAGATCAGCGGGCCCGTCGACCACCAGGCTGGCGCACGCGGCATTTCCTCAAGAATCCTCGGAAACGCTTCAAGCATCCTGCGGAAGACCGGATGGCCAGCAGGTGTCGCAATGAAAGAGTTGGCAAGAAGCATGCTGCCCTGCCCGGTATCGCGCGGCGTTTCTTCATCGAACGCCGTCAGCCCTACCAGTGGCAGGAAAGCATCGAAACTCGCATCATCCCGCGCCGGATACCAGTCGCAATCAAGATAGATGCCACCAAAACGCTCCAGCACGACATAGCGGGCTACATCGACAGCGCCGGGATAATCGCCGTCTTCCAGCATCGTCCTGAAGACGTCATTCGAAAATACGCCTTCCCGCTCAAGATCGGCCTCCCGCCAGAGGTGATATTCGTAACCATGCGAGGCGGCATGGGCGGCCCAGGCCTTGACCGATACGGGCGGGGCCTTGTCTCCGATCCAAATCTGGTGGATGCGCCTGGGCACGTCCTCCCTGCTTTTCAGATTGATAGCGCGGTGCTCCTCCAGGGAAAAATGCGCATATTTTGCAAGCACCTGCGGCGGCGGAACCAGCGTATATTGATAGCCGATCCTCGCGACCACATCGCCTTCAGCCTTGGCAAGACGCAGCCGTGCCGCATGCAGCCGGCGCGGCAGACCGAGCACTGTCCGTTCACCCATCAGGTGCCCGTCCTTTACTGCAACCAGCGATAAGAGAAGCGCATGCGCTTCCGTATATTGTCCTTGGTTTTGCAACTGCCGGGCTCTATCCAGCTGGGCATCGTAATATTTCTTGTCGGACATGGATCCTCACCCGGGAACGTTCGTTAACATATCGCCAAACACAAGCTATCAGGCAAGCCATTGCAATTTGGAAGCCGGCTTTGAATTTGCTAAACAATTCGATGTTTCAGAGGCATAGACAGACAACAAACCCTACGATAACGTGCCTTTAAGCCCTCCTGAGCAAATTGTCACAAGACAACGATAAAGAGAGACGGCAAGGAACCCTTTAGCATGAGCGCAGGCGCAGATTTGCTCCGTATTGAAAATCTGCGGGTCTCGTTTTCTCTTATGGGTGGCACGATTGACGCCGTGAGGGGTGCCAGCCTTCGCATTCTTCCGGGAAAAGTGACCGCGCTTGTCGGAGAATCCGGCTCCGGAAAATCCGTCATCGGCCAGACGATCATGGGTATCCACCCCAAGACGGCGCGCGTGAACGGACGCGTGCTGTTTACCGATCCCGCAAATGCCGCAGCCGGCCCCGTCGATCTGCTGCAACTGCCGAAGGACGGCCGGGAAATCCGCGCTATACGCGGAAATCGCATCGGGCTGATTTTTCAGGAACCCATGACGTCTTTTTCGCCGTTGCATACGATCGGCAACCAGATTGACGAAGCGCTGAGAATCCACAGCATCCTGTCGCCGGCCGAGCGCGCGGAAAAAATGTATGAGACGCTCGACCTTGTAGGGTTTTCCAACCCGAAGAAGGTCGTGAACATGTATCCCTTCGAATTGTCGGGCGGCATGCGCCAGCGCGCCATGATCGCCATGGCACTGATCTGTCGCCCCGCCCTTCTGATCGCCGACGAACCGACGACGGCTCTTGATGTAACCATACAGGCGCAAATCCTCAAACTACTGCGCGATCTCCAGAGCCGACTGAACATGAGCATGCTGCTCATCACCCACGATCTCGGCGTGGTGGCAAACATCGCCGACGAGGTTGCCGTGATCTATCAGGGCGAGATCATGGAAGCTGGAACGGTCGACGATATTTTCAAGGCACCGAGCCACCCCTATCTCAAGGGCCTGATGGCCGCCGTGCCGCATTTCGACATGAAGCCGGGTGAGAGGCTGAAGGCGCTTCGTGAGATCACCGTCGACCACGAAAGCCTTGTCGGCAAGAAGACCGCCGCAGTGAACAAGACTCCCGGCCCGCTCTTGAGCGTAGAGAATATCAGCAAGACCTTTACGACCCGGAAGTCAAGCTGGTTCAGCCGCCGCGATGCCAATGCCACCAAGGCGGTCAACAGCGTCAGTTTTGAAATCCGCCGGGGAGAATGCCTTGGCCTCGTCGGCGAAAGCGGCAGCGGCAAGACAACCGTCAGCAAAATCCTCATGCGCGCCGTTCGCCCGGATGAAGGCTCCGTAACCTTTCACCGGCCGCAGGGCGATATCGACGTCCTCAATGCTAGGGACGGCGATCTAAAGGAATTGCGGTCGAAGATACAGATGGTCTTCCAGGACCCGATCTCATCGCTTTCACCGCGCATGACCGTGCGCAATATTTTGAGCGAGCCGCTTGAAATCCATGGACGGGGCGATGCGAAATACCGCGCGGAAAAAGTCCGTAATCTCGTCAAGGCCATCGGCCTTGGAGAAAGCGCGCTGAACCGTTATCCGCACAGTTTCTCAGGCGGCCAGAGGCAGCGTATCGGCATTGCCAGAGCCCTGGCGTTGGGTCCCGAACTGCTGATCTGCGACGAACCCGTTTCTGCCCTAGATGTCTCGGTGCAGGCGCAAATCCTCAACCTGCTCAAGGATTTGCAGAAGGACCTCGGACTTACCTACCTCTTCATCTCGCACAATCTGGCGGTGGTGGATTACATGGCGGACCGCGTGGCGGTGATGTGCGAGGGCCGCATCGTCGAGCTGGCGCCGCGGGAAATCATGATGCGCTCTCCGGTTCACCCCTATACAAAATCGTTGCTGGCGGCTGTGCCTTTTCCCGATCTCGACCGTCCGCTCGATTTCCGCACCATCGGCAAGATCAGCGCGACGGGCAAGTTCGACTGGGGCAAGCAATTTCGCGACGAGGGTGACGGCGAAATGATCTCTGCCGATCTTGGCGATGGCCATTTCGTTCTCGCAAATGGCAATGCCGACATCAGGGAGCTTCGCTCGTGATTACGCGCCGCACCACCCTTGCCTTGATGGCCTCCGTCTTTTTGCCGACCTATGCGCGCGCTGCCTATACCGACCCCGCCTACTTCAAGGAAAAGCGGGAAAAAGGTGAGCTGCCTGATATTACCGAGCGCTTGCCGAAAAACCCGCGCGTCATCGATATGAAGGCGCTTGGCCGGGAGCCCGGAAAACACGGCGGTTCCGTGCGCATGCTGATCGGCGGCCAGCGCGATATCCGGCTTATGCCCATCAGCAACTATGCCCGCCTGGTTGGTTACGACGAAAAATTCGAGCTTCATCCCGACATTCTGGAAAGCTACGACGTTCAGGACGAACGCATCTTCACCTTCAAGCTACGCGAAGGCCACAAATGGTCCGACGGCAGCGATTTAACCTCCGAGGATTTCCGGTATTTCTGGGAGGATGTTGCTCTCAACAAGGAAATTCACAAGGGCGGCCCGCCAATCGAACTGCTGGTCAACAACAATCCTCCCCAGATCGAAGTCATCGACCGGCTGACGGTGCGCTATACCTGGGAAGGCCCTAACCCCGATTTTCTGGCGAAGCTCGCAGCAGCATCGCCTGCGCGGCTTTTCCTGCCCGCCGCCTATATGAAGCAGTTCCACGTCAAATATCAGACCGCGGAAAACCTCGCCAAGCTCATCAAGAAGAACAAGGCGGATGACTGGAGCGGGCTGCATATCAAGATGTCGCGGCAGGTCCGTCCGGAAAATCCCGCTCTGCCGACGCTGGACGCCTGGCGCAATACGACTTCGCCACCGGCCGAACAGTTCGTTTTCGAGCGCAATCCCTATTATCACCGTGTCGACGAAAACGGCCTGCAACTGCCCTATCTCGACCGATTCCTGCTAAACGTCACCTCCTCCGACATCATCTCGGCCAAGACGGCGTCGGGTGACAGCGATCTGCAATATTTCGGCCTCGATTTCGCCGACTACACCTTCCTGAAGGATGCCGAAAAGCGCTTTCCTCTGAAGGTGAACCTCTACAAACGCTCTCAAGGGTCGCGCATTGCGCTTCTGCCCAATCTGAACTGCGCCGATCCGGTATGGCGGAGCTGTTTCCAGGACGTGCGTGTGCGCC
Organism: Agrobacterium sp. K11; assembly: GCF_059429395.1. Lineage (NCBI taxonomy): Bacteria > Pseudomonadati > Pseudomonadota > Alphaproteobacteria > Hyphomicrobiales > Rhizobiaceae > Agrobacterium > Agrobacterium sp. K11. The sequence continues at coordinate 45,007 of NZ_JCAHRB010000009.1, forward strand.
GCGCAATGTCGCTCGCTATAAACCGGCACGAAATCAACATGGTCTGCTTTTACGGGCTGGCCAAGGAAAGCGCCGACACCGTCTTGCCGGAAAGCCCGCTTTACCGACCGGAATTTGCCGAGGCCTGGAGTGCCTTCGACCGGGCGATGGCCAACAGGTTGCTTGACGAAGCAGGTCTCGATAAGCGCGACAGCGCCGGCTACCGGCTTCTGCCGGACGGCCGTCCAGCCTACATCATCGTCGAGACCACAGGCGAAAGCACGCTCGAAACGGACGTGATGGAACTGGTCACGGACCACTGGCGGCATATCGGCATTGCGGTTTCGGTCCGCCCGACCCAGCGCGATGTCTTCCGCAAGCGCGCCATGGGCGGCGAGGTGCTGATGTCGGTGTGGATGGGCATGGATAATGGCGTGCCGACCCCCGACATGTTGCCTTCGGGCCTTGCGCCCACCGGCGACGACCAGTTGCAATGGCCGGTCTGGGGCATCCACTATCTGTCCGGCGGGCGCGAGGGCAAGGAGCCTGACCTGCCGGAAGCAGCGCATCTGCTCGATCTCCTGAAAAAATGGCGCCGAAGCGTCACCGAGGAAGAGCGCGAGGCAATCTGGCTGGAAATGCTTGGTATCTACACGCAGCAGGTATTTTCCATCGGCATCGTCAACGGCGCGCTGCAACCCGTCGTCCATGTCAAACGCATGCGAAACGTGCCGGAAAAGGCGCTTTTCGGCTTTGAACCCACATCGTATCTCGGCATCTACATGCCGGATGCCTTCTGGTATGACGGAGACGCCTGATATGCTGCGGTATATTCTCAAGCGCATCCTCGTCATGATCCCAACGCTGATCCTGATCTCGATGCTGGTCTTCACCATCATCGAATTGCCGCCGGGCGATTATTTCGAAAGCTACGTCGCCGAACTGCGCGCCATGGGCGAGACCGCAAACCTTGCCGAAATCGAGGAGTTGCGCGTCCGCTATGGCTTCGACCAGCCGGCGCCGATCCGTTACTTCCGCTGGGCAACCGGCATGCTGGTTGGCGATTTCGGTTATTCTTTCGAATATCAGCTCCCGGTAAACGAGGTTGTGGGAGACCGTCTGTGGTTGACGGTTCTGGTGTCCTTCGTCACCATCATCGTCACCTGGATTCTTGCCTTCCCGATCGGCATCTACTCCGCCACGCACAAATATAGCTGGGGCGACTACGGCCTGACCTTCCTCGGTCTGCTTGGCATCGCCATCCCCAACTTCATGCTGGCGCTGATCCTGATGTATTTCGCCAATATCTGGTTCGGTATCTCCATCGGCCATCTGATGGATCGGGAATATCTGAACCAGGCGATGAGCTGGCCAAAGTTCAAATCGATTCTCGAACATATCTGGATACCCGTCCTCATCATCGGAACGGCGGGCACGGCCGGCATGATCCGCCGCCTGCGCGCCAACCTCTTGGACGAGTTGCAGAAACAATATGTCGTAACCGCCCGCGCCAAGGGGCTTCACCCTTTCAAAGTGCTGATCAAATATCCGCTGCGCATGGCGCTGAATTTCTTCATCTCGGACATCGGCTCGATCCTGCCCGCCATCATATCAGGCGCGGAAATCACCGCCGTCGTGCTGTCACTCGAAACAACCGGTCCGATGCTCATCCGGGCGCTGCAAAGCCAGGACATGTACCTGGCCGGCTCCTTCCTGATGTTCCTTGCTTTCCTCACGGTGATCGGCGTTCTTGTGTCGGATATCGCCCTTGCCATACTTGACCCGAGAATCCGCTTCGGAGGTGGTAACGTCAAATGACTTCATCCATCCCGACATCCGGCGAAGCGCTGCCCCACTACGTTTCGACGGCGCCGTTCGACCCGTCGCTCATCGAACCCAATACGTCCGGAATGGCGGCCTTCAGCAAGGCGTCGCAGCTGCGGCTCATGTGGTGGCAGTTCCGCCAGCACAAGATCGCCGTCTGGTCCGGCGCCTTTCTGGTGGTGCTTTATCTTTCGATCCTGATCAGCGAGTTCCTCGCGCCTTACAATCTTCACACCCGCAATATCGAGCATATCTACGCCCCACCCCAGGCCATTCACCTTTTCAATGACGGAAAATTTGTCGGGCCTTTCGTCTATGGTCGGGAAATGACGCTCGACATGGACAATCTGCGGCGCGTCTACCGGGATGTGCCGACGGATATCCAGCCGCTGCGTTTCTTCTGCAAGGGCGATACCTATCATTTCTGGGGCATGATCGAGGCTAGAACCCACCTCGTATGTCCGGCCGAAGGTGGTGAAATGTTCCTGCTCGGCACCGACCGGCTTGGACGAGACGTGCTGTCGCGAATCATCTACGGCGCGCGCATCTCTCTGACGATCGGCCTTCTCGGTGTCGCCATGAGCTTCGTTCTCGGCATTGTGATCGGCGGACTTGCAGGTTATCGCGGCGGCACTTTCGATCTCATCGTCCAGCGTATCATCGAAGTCCTGCAATCCATTCCGAGCATTCCGCTGTGGCTCGCACTCGCAGCAATCATGCCGGTGACCTGGAGTCCGATCCTCGTCTATCTCGGCATCACCATCATTCTCGGCATGCTGGACTGGACGGGACTGGCGCGCGCCGTGCGCTCCAAATTGCTGGCATTGCGCGAGGAAGACTATGTTTTGGCTGCACAACTGATGGGCGCCGGCACACCGCGCATCATCGGCAGGCACCTTATCCCCGGCTTCATGTCACATCTGATCGCCTCGGCGACGCTGACGATACCGGGCATGATTCTCGGCGAAACCGCGCTGAGCTTCCTTGGTCTCGGCCTCAGGCCGCCGATCACAAGTTGGGGAATTCTGCTCACGGAGGCGCGCAGCGTCAGCGTCATTGCGCTATATCCGTGGCTTCTCATCCCGACGATTCCGGTTGTTCTCGTCATTCTGGCCTTTAATTTCTTCGGTGACGGACTACGTGATGCTGCGGATCCCTTCAGATAAAATGGAACACGCCTTGATAAACTGCTCTTCCGCCATCGCCTTTTTTGGGAAAGGCAAAAAGAGGTGTGGCCGATGACCTCCCGTCTGAACGACGCACGCATCCTCATGTACAGCCACGATTCTTTTGGCCTCGGACATCTGCGGCGCTGTCGCACGATCGCTCACGCGCTGGTGGAGGATTATCGCGGCCTCAACGTGCTTATCATTTCGGGCGCAACTATCGCCGGCGCCTTCGATTATCGCGCTCGTGTCGATTTCGTGAAAATCCCGAGCGTCATCAAGCTGCGCAACGGCGAATACACCTCCATGGACCGGCATATCGATCTTCAGGAAACACTGAAGATGCGCCGCTCCATCATCTATCACACTGCCGAAAGCTTCCAGCCGGATATCTTCATCGTTGACAAGGAGCCCATGGGTCTTCGTGGCGAGGTGGAGGAAACGCTTGCGTATCTCAAGGGACAGGGAACCAAGCTTGTCATCGGCCTCCGTGACGTCATGGACGCACCGCAGCTGCTTGAAGCGGAGTGGAAGCGCAATGACGTGATGACCAAGATCGGCAAGTTCTATGACCACGTCTGGATTTATGGCCCACCGGATTTCCACGACCCCTTGACGGGGCTCGACGTTCCCCAGACCGTTCGCGACAAGATGGATTTCGTCGGCTTCCTGCAACGCTCCAAAACGCAGGCGGAAACCGTGGCGCACCGGCCGGAGGGCGACTATCTTCTCATCACCACTGGCGGCGGCGGTGACGGCAGCGAATTGATCGATGACGTCATCAACGCCTACCGTCATGATAGCGAACTGACGCACAAGGCGCTCGTGGTGCTCGGCCCCTACATGCCGGCAGACCAGCGCCAGCGATTCATGAGCAGTGTTGCCGATATTCCGTACATCGAGATCATCGAATTCGACAACCGCATGGAAGACCTCGTTGCCGGCGCTCAGGCCGTCGTGTCGATGGGCGGCTACAACACCGTCTGCGAGATATTGTCGTTCGACAAGCCTGCCCTCGTCGTGCCGCGCACGGTGCCGAGGGAGGAGCAGCTTATCCGCGCAAGCCGCGCGTCGGAGCTCGGCCTTTTCGACATGCTTTTACCTGAGGATGCCGAGAATCCGGCGAAAATGGCGGCAGCTCTTAAAGCGCTGCCGAATCGCGCGCCGCCTTCCGTCAATTCGCAGGACCTGAAGCTCGATGGTCTGGAAAACATTTCGAAACGGATAGCCGAATGGCTGCCGCCCGAGGGCGACAAGGTGCCAATAACGCTGACGGCGTGACCGGCTCCCCGACAACCACCGCTTCAAAAGAGACACGCGCAACGTGACCGACACAAAAAAAATCGTGGTGCTCCTCAAGGGCTATCCGCGCCTGTCCGAGACTTTCATTGCCCAGGAACTTCTGGGGCTTGAAAAGGCTGGCCTTACGCTGGAACTCATGTCCATGCGCCGCCCGACGGATAAAAAACGCCACCCCGTTCACGATGAAATCCGCGCACCCGTGACCTACCTGCCGGAATATCTGCATGACGAGCCCATCCGCGTGCTGAAGGCCCTGTGGGCATGCCGCAAAAAGCCAGGCTTCACCAAGGCGCTGCGTCGGTTTTTCAGCGATCTGCCGCATGATCTAAGCCGCAACCGCTTCCGCCGTTTCGGGCAGGCGGCCGTGCTGGCGCACGAATGGCCTGTAGATGCCGGGTGGCTGCATGTCCACTTCATCCACACACCCGCCTCGGTCGCCGCCTATACACATCTTATCACCGGCACGCCCTGGACGATTTCGGCCCACGCCAAGGATATCTGGACCTCCAGCGACCGGGACCTTGCCGCAAAGCTGGAAAGCGCCCGCTGGGCCGTGACCTGCACCGCAAGCGGCTTTCAGCATCTTCGCACCCTTTCCGGCGTCAAGCAGAATGTGCATTTGAGCTATCACGGTCTCGATCTCACCCGCTTCCCGAATTTCGACACGCCGCGTCCGCAAAGAGATGGATCGGACGCTCATGATCCGGTCAGGATTTTGAGTGTTGGACGGGCCGTCAAGAAAAAGGGCATCGATATTCTGTTGCAGGCTTTGGCCTCGCTTCCACAGGACATCCATTGGCGTTTCACCCATATAGGTGGCGGCGACGAACTTGCCGGGTTGAAAAAACTCGCCGACGAGCTTGGCATCGCCGACAGGATCTTCTGGACCGGCGCCATGGACCAGAAACAGGTGCTGGAGAATTACCGCGAGGCCGACCTCTTCGCCCTTGCCTGCCGCATCACCAGCGATGGTGACCGCGACGGTCTTCCCAATGTGCTGGTCGAGGCCGCCAGCCAGGCGCTGACCTGCGTTTCCACCAATATATCAGGCATTCCGGAATTCTTCGTGGATGGTGAAAACGGCCTGCTGACGGAGCCCGAAAATCCGGTTGCCTTCGCCGAGGCTCTGCGCACGGCGATTACCGATCCACAATTGCGTGAGCGTCTGGGTAGTGCGGCGGAAAACCGTGTGCGAACCGCCTTCGACAACCGCACCAGCATTGCCGAGTTGACGACGCTGTTCGAAACCGAGTGGGAAAAAACGCCATGACCGATACGGAAAAGCGCCCTTCCGTTTTCTTCTACGTCCAGCACCTTCTGGGCATCGGCCATATCGCCCGCGCCAGCCGCGTTGCCAATGCCCTTCAGGCTGATGGTTTCGATGTCGTTCTGGTGACAGGTGGCACCCCGGTTCCCGGCTTTCCGGGCGAAGGCATCCGCCATGTCGAATTACCGCCGATCGCCGTTAGCGACGGCAGCTTTTCCGGCCTTGTCGATAGTTCCGGCAAACCGGTCGATGACGACTTCAAGAAGCTTCGAACGGATATGCTGATCGGCGCTTATCACGGCGCAAAGCCGGATATCGTCATCATAGAGGCCTTCCCCTTCGGCCGCAGGCAGGTGCGTTTCGAATTGCTGCCGCTTCTGCACGAGATCGAGGACAGTGAACCACGCCCGCTCGTCATGACGTCGCTGCGCGATATTCTGCAGGAAAAAACCAAACCCGGCCGGGACGAAGAAACCGTGTCGCTGGTGAAGAAACATTTCGACGCGGTGCTGGTCCACGGAGATCCGGATTTCGTCCGGCTGGAGGAGACCTTTCCCCTTGCCGGCGAAATCAGCCAGCGCGTTGTCTATACCGGCCTCGTCGCGCCGCTGCCATCGCCGGAACCGGCGGAAGAATTCGATATCGTCGTTTCCGCTGGCGGAGGTGCCGTTGGTGCAGCCCTTATCCGGGCCGCACTTGAGGCATCGCCTCTGCTGGAAGAGATCAAAAGCTGGTGCCTCATAACCGGCCCCAACATGCCGCAGGCAGATTTCGATGCGATCTCGGCGCAGGCGCCCGAAAATGTGTCCATCTTCCGCTTCCGCAAGGATTTCGCAAGCCTGCTCGCCGGCGCGCGGCTTTCAGTTTCGCAGGCCGGTTACAACACCGTCTGCGATATTCTACAGGCAAAATGCCGCTCGCTTCTGATCCCGTTTGCGGCCGATGGCGAAACGGAACAGAGCGCCCGCGCCGAACGGCTGGCGCGGCTGGGGCTGGCACAGGTGCTGGAAGAGAAGCATATCTCTGCGCAATCCATGGCCGATGCCATCAGGGCGGCATTGGCCCTGCCGGGACCGGACGTGATCCACCTCGATCTCGATGGCGCCGCAGGAACGGCTAGAGCTTTACGCCGCCTTTTTGATGAGCGGTGAGGATCGCCTTTAACTCTCGAACGGCCTCCTCATCCGTGCCCTTGCGCCCCGCGCCGGTGAAACCGAGTTTCGCCACCCGGCTTTCCGGATCGTAAAACGGAATGGCGGAACAGGATGCGTGGATCTCCGTAATGGGAAAGCGGTCCAGCAACGTCTGCACGACTGGTGGACGCACCCCGGCCCCCGGCATGATGACAATCCGCCCGGCGGCAAGCTCGGATAATCGGGCCAAGGTCTCGATGCCCTCAAGCGCCGAACGCGCGCCCCCGGAGGTCAGAATTCTCGGGAAGCCCAGCGCGATAGCGGCCTCCAAGGCTTCATCCATGTCGGGAACAACGTCGATCGCCCGGTGCAGCGTCATATCGAGCCCGTCGGCGTGGCGGCGCAGTTCTTCGAGCAGGGGAATATCAAGCGAGCCATCGCCAAGCGAGGCACCGAGCACCACGCCGGAAAGCCCCGCCGCGCGCGCCGCATCGATATCGCGTTTCATCACATCGGCTTCGTCGCGCGTGAACACGAAATCCCCGGCGCGCGGCCTGATCATCACGCTCACAGGCAGGGCGTAGGCCGCCGCCCGGTGCATGAAACCCGCAGACGGCGTCACACCGCCACCGGACAATGCCGCGCAAAGTTCTATTCGGTCGGCCCCACCCCTGACCGCCGCTTCCAGACCGGCCACGTCGTCCACGCAAATCTCGAGAATCATCGTAACCTCTTTCTTTTGAATGTGCCGTGTTTTCGCGCCGGCTTATCCGAAAACCGCCCACACTTTTCGGTCCGACGCTCTACCTGCGGCGGCCCTTCCCATCAAGCGCGTAGAGCATGTAAACGCCGCCGAGACCCACAACCGCTCCCAGGATTGAAGTGCCTGAATAGCTCGTGACGAGCGTGCCGACGGCAAAAATCAGCGCACCCAAACCCGCGCCGAGGAAGATGTTGACGGCAATCAGCGAGCTTCCAAGCCCCGGCCGATCCGCAATCAGTTCCTGTAGATAGGTGATCGGGATACTGATGATGGCGGCTGCGCCGAGCGCGCTGATCAAGGTCTGCGCATAGATATGCCAAGGTGCCGTCGCGAGACCCTGCAGGATGAGGTAGATGGCATAAAGCCCCGCTCCAGCCGCAAGGGTCAGCGTTTGCGGCACCTTTTTTTCGATCCAGCCCCACAGCAGAATGAAGACGATTTCCAGCGCGGCAACGATGCCCGCGACGATACCGATATCCGCGACCGTTCCCTTTGCCTGACCCGTTATGATGAGCGAGCGGATGGAATCATTGAGATGCAGCATCGAGCAGATGAGCGCGATGGCGATGATCCGCAGCAGCACCCGTCGCTCCCCGATTTCCGCAAGTGAAGCGCGGACACCGAAGCGTGCCTGCGTGTTCACCGATGCCGGAGTGGCCGTGCGCGGCAGGCAAAAGGCCACAAGCAGAAAGCAGATAAGCGCGCAGATGCCTGAGAACAGGAAAGCCAGCAGCATATTGCCGGAATTCACCAGAAAAATACCGACGATACCAGGCACCAGCACCCAGGACAGCGAGATGGTGGCCCGCATGATCGAATTAACGGCGATCATGTCGCCCGTCGAAAGATTGCGGGCATCGGCGCGCACATGCGCGAAAATCAGAGAGTTCATCGCCCCGAAAATCGGCAGGAGCAGCAGCTTCGCGGTCACGAAGGCGGTGGCATTGCCAACGAGATAAACCAGCAAATAGCCGCTGACGCCGAAAAGCGCGATCAGCAGCATGGGTTTGCGATATTCGCCGAGCCGGTCTGCAACGATGCCCATCAGGACGCTGGCGCTGACATTGATGATGGCGGCAAACAGCATCAGTAGGGAATAGACGGTGTTGCTGAGCCCGATTTCGCGAATGCCGATCACCGCCTGATAGGGGGCGGTGGCGGCATTCGAAAATCCGAAGAACAGGATGGCGAGCGCACCGATGCGGATCGACGGATTGTTGAAAACGATGGAAAGAGCCGACGGCATGAAGGTTCGCCTGAGATGATCCGGCGCGGCCGGATCGCTGAATGAAATGCTATCAAACCGCTGTCATCGCCAGCGGGCCGAAAGGATGGGTTTCGGGATATAGTTGAAATGCGGTTTCCATGGGTAAAAATCGCCATCCCGGCGGCGATTGGGGAGGTTTTCGATATCCTGATTGATAACCCCCTCCGTCAACGCCATGAGATTGGGATTGGCGATGGGCGCAAGCTCCGGCGAAAGATAACCTGACTTGACGACCAGCAGCCTTACCGCCTTCGGATCGAAGCCCAGACGGGTGAAATCCGCGATCATGTGATAGGGCCTGCGCCTTGCAGCCAGAATGACGGTAATGCCATCGATGACGACGACCGCCTGCCGCTGATCGGAAGCACCTGGATCGTCCAGTTTCAGGACCTTGGCTTCGACGGTGATGGAAGGGCTTTCGGGATCGAGACTGCCGCCGATCTTCAGGGAAAGCGCCGCGCCCTCGCCCGCCGCAAAACAGGCCTCGACCGCCGGCCTGTCGGTGATGCCGCCGATCAACGCGCCCTGCCAATTGCGCGCAATCAACGCCGCCAGAACATCGGCGCGATCGCCCACCCCGCCGCCGGTCGGATTGTCGCCGGAATCCGCCAGAATGATCGGCCCGGTTGTTGTTTTTTCCGCAATATCCATGATGACCTCGAGCGGTTCGGTCACGGGACCGAAACGGAAATCCTGTCGGGCATTCCAGTAGGATTGCGCAATCTCCGAGGCGACCGCCTGCGCGGCATCTTTGTCCGTCCCGGTCACGACAGCGCAGGCCGTCGCCCTTGGTTCATCGGCCCAGACGTAGCCGATCATGAAATTCGCATCCCAAATGCCGGGCCGCGCGTCGTAGTCCGGCAAGACGGCATAGAGGCTTTTGGCCGGTTCATCTTCCGTGGAGGTTTTTTCACCCGGCAGGAGAACGGGGATTTTCGCCCATGCCACACCGGGCTTCTCGCCAGTTTTCAGAGCCTTGATGAGCATCGTCCACGCCCGCACCATCGTCTCGCGCACATCGATATGCGGCGCAGTTCGGTAGCCGGCGAAAATATCCAATTGGTCGATGATCGACTGGCTGACATTGCCGTGCAGGTCGTAGCTGGCGGAAATGATCACATCCGGTCCGACTACGGCGCGGGCGCTGGAAATCCAGTCCCCTTCCGCATCGTCCATTCCCTCGACATTCATCGCGCCATGCATGGCGAGATAAAGCCCGTCGAGCGGCAGGCAAGCCTTGAGACGCCCCAAGAATTCCTGCTTGAACGCATCATAGGCCGCGCGCGACACGGGACCACCCGGCACCGCCCGCGCATGCAGAAGCGGCAACACCTCCACACCGCCTTCGCCGAGGAAATTGAAATACTCTGCTTCCAGCAACTCCGCCCCGCGAAAGACGCGAAAATCTTCCTGACGCATCAGCACCGGCGAATAGGTGCTGCATTCGGTATGAATTCCACCAACGGCAATACGCATCTCGCCTTCCTCTCAATAGACCGGGCTCAAGCGGACGATGGCGGAGAAACGCAACCAGTCCTTCTGCGCTTTCGGCGTCCACGCCGCCTCGGCAATGGCGGGCAGTCTCGGGAAAACCAGATGGTTGAAATAGGCGCGATTGAGGAAATGCTCGGACCAGATGCAGGCCTGAACGCCTTTCATTCGCTCCTTCAATTCCTCGGGAAACTCACCGACTGCCTCGTAAGCATACGTGTGCGACGGCGGAACGGTGCCGGCCCAGCTTGCGCCCGGCTCCTGCCAGGCTTCATCCTGTACCATGTCGAGATAATAGGCCTGTCCCGGCGTCATCACGACGTCGTAGCCCTGCTTTGCAAGCTCCAGGCCAACTTCCGGCTTCTGCCAGGCCATCAGCAATGTTCCCGAGGGATCGACGCCGCCGCCGTGCGAAACTTCGTCCCAGCCGGCAAGCTGGCGGCCGCGCTCATGCAGCATCCCCTGAATACGTTTCATGAAATAGGACTGGATACCGAAGGTGCCGTCGAGGCCTTCCTTTTCCATCAACGACTTGGCAAGCGGCGAGGCAAGCCAGGAGCCATCTGCTACCTCGTCGCCGCCGATATGGATCAGCCGCGAGGGGAAAAGCTCCACCATCTCGTCGAATATCTTGCCAAGGAATTCATAGGTCGGCTCGATGGCGGGATTGAGCGCATTGTTGGGATAGCCCTGTACGGAGCGATAGCTGTCCGGCGCTTCCTGCCCATCCGTCAGCTCCGGATAGGAAACGAGAGCCGCCGTGCTGTGGCCGGGAATATCGACCTCCGGCACGATTTCGATGTTCAGTGCCGCCGCATGCGCGACGACCATGCGAACATCATCCTGCGTGTAATAACCGGAAACCGGCTCAGCCCCATTGCCGAGCTGCGGCAGAAGCGGCGCATCCGGGCCGCGCGTCGCGCCGACTGTCGTCAGCAGCGGGTAAGCCTTGATTTCGAGACGCCAAGCCTCGTCATCCGTCAGGTGCCAATGGAACCGGTTCATGCGCAGCCATGCAAGAATGTCGATCAGCCGCACGACATCACCGGTTGGATAGAATTGTCGCGAGACATCCAGATGGCAACCGCGCCAGCTGTAACGCGGCGCATCGGCGATGGTGCCTGAAACCGGGAAACGGAATTTGGTATCGGTGCGCGCGCCGTGCAGCAATTGCGCGAGCACAGTCAGGCCGTATTGCAGACCTGCAGCGGCCGAATATTCCACGACGACGGCGTCATCAGAGAAAGACAGGCGATAACCTTCCGCTTCCAGACCGCTATGTTGCTTGAAACGAAGCTGTTTGCCCTCATGAACAGGCGCGAGGCTGAAAGGCACGTGACCAACGGCAAAAAGCCTGCGGAACAGCGACGAAACAGTTTCCACCGCAAGCACTTCTTCCTTGCCTGCCTCCTCCGTCGGGAAGAGTGCGACGGGGAAATCTTCGCCCGGCGCGGCATCGATTTCGGCAGGCCAGGGCTGGATGGCGAAGGGCAGATCGAGCTTTCCTTCGGGAAGCAGGGCTGGCGCCGGCTCGCTATGGCGCCCGTCGAGCATCAGGTCAGCGACATCAACCGCGCGATGTGTGCCGTCGGCAAGGCTGATATAGGCGGATTTCGCACCGTCTGTGCGATGGCGGGCAGGCCTGAGCAGGCCGTCAACGGTGAAACGCCACGATTTCCCGGCTTCGAGCACGAAACCCGTTGGCGGCGCAAATTCATGGAAATTGGCATTGCGGCGCAGATAGACGGCATTGCCGCAGACGGGCTTGTCGATGGTCCGCGTCAGCGACGTATAGACGATGCGGAAATCCTTCACCGGCTCGCTGGAAAGATTGAACAGGGTGAAGGTGAAGCCACCCGATGCGGAATCTTCGAGCGGATGCCATGAGTTTTCGAGACGAAATTGTGCGAGCGCCATGATGCTCCCCTTTATTGTGCTTCAAGCCCGAGAGGACTTCGGTCAGTAGTGTTCGGATTGTGAGAAAGTGCGGGCGAGCGGCGCCTGCCCTGCCGTCAGGCCGCAATCCACCGGCAGGCACACGCCGCTGATGGCCGCTGCCTGTGGCCCGGCCAGAAAAGCGACGGCGTTGGCGACATCCTCAGGCCTCACGATGCGCTGCAACGGATACCAGTGCTTCGCTTCCTCGAAGACCTGAGGATTGACTGCCGCCCGCGCTTCCCAAGCCTGCGTGCGCACGGTTCCTGGAGCAACAGCATTGGAACGGATGCCGAATTTTCCGTATTCGACAGCGATCAGCTTCGTCAGATGGATCAAGCCTGCCTTTGCCGCGCTATAGGCGGGATGGCCGAACACAGCCATGCCGTTGACGGAGGTGATATTGATGACAGACCCTTGCGTGCGCTTAAGCGCGTCCTCGAAAGCCCTGAAGCAGAGAAACGGTGCTTCCAAGTTAAGGGCATTGTCCTTGCGCCATATCTCTGCGGTCGTGTCGTGCAGGCTGACGGCCCTTGCAGCACCGGCATTGTTGACGAGGGTCGCGACATCACCCAGCTCCGCAACCTCCACGGCCAGCCTTGCAAGATCCTGCGGATCGGTGACGTCGCAGGTTTTCGAAACGAAGGCGGAACCGGAAAGCAGGGAAAGCGCATTGGAAAGGGCGTCGGGATCGATATCCACCAACACCACCTTCGCGTGGCTTTCAGAAAGCGCCGCGGCAATTGCCCGGCCGATGTCGCCCGCCGCGCCCGTTACGACGGCGACCTGATCTTTCCTGTCCTGCATGTCATGCTACTCCTTCGAGGCTTTCCAGAGCGGGTTTTGAGGTCAAGCCGCTCTACATCTTTGTTTTTACGCATTTTCCGGGCGTGAAACCGCTACGCGGGCTTACTGGGAATGCTCTAGTCACCCAGCAATTGCCGGTCGTCCGGATCACGATGCTCCACAAGCTGCTGCTTGATGTGCCGCAGAGTCACCATCGACCGCTGCCGGTGGTGATAGGCAGCTAGCGTCGCCAGAACATCAACCGCCGCCAGATAGGCATAACGCGATGATGTTGGGCGGAAGATATTGTTTCCCTCAGGCACGTTGACGGCCACCACCATATCGGCGGCCAAGGCGACGGGCGTATCGCTCTGGGTCAGCGCGATGGTGGTAACCCCCATTTCCCGCGCCAGCCTGAAGCACTTCACCAATTCCATGTTGCGGCCGGAAAAGGAGGATCCGATGATAACGTCTTCCTTCCGCGCAGCGGCAGTCATCATCAATTGCATGCTGTGATCGGCGCTGGTCGAAACGCGCAGGCCAAGGCGAAACAGCCGGTTCTGGATTTCCGATGCGATCATCGAGGAATTACCACCGGCTCCAAACGCGTAGATCATGCCGCTATTAGCAATCCGGACGGCCGCTTCGTCGGCGAGGGCGGGATCGAGCGTCTTGTGCAGCAGGAAAAGCGCCTCCTGCGCCTTGGCAAGCACTTCCTCGGCGACGTCCGACGGGCCCGTGCTGGTCGGTTCCGAGGTGAGGTAGCGGATGCCGACATAAGCGGTCTTGGCAAGGCTGACCTTGAAATCCGAAAAGCTCTGGCAACCCAGACGGCGGCAGAACCGCGTCACGGTTGGCGGGGAAACCTCGGCGCGGGCGGCAAGCTCAATGATCGATGCATTGACCGCAAACTCGAAGTCCGAAACCAGGATATCGGCGATCCGCCGCTCCGATTGCGAGAACTGTCCCCTGTCGTCTTGAATCTTTGCGAAAATATCCATGCTCACCGGTCTCCGTTCCGCCAAAACTTAAGGCTTGGCCCCGTTGACGACACGCCGGACACCTTTGATTTGAAAATTATTTTCTCTGTTGATTGCGAGATGAGCATATGCCAACAATCTTCGCCAGAGAAATATCCAAATCTTGAAAATAATTTCAACAACGGACCTGAATCATGCGCGACCCATTCAAAAACCCTTTTCCCGAAACAGACGTCGCCCGCCACTCCATCTGGGACATGCTGGTAACGCGGGATATCGACGCCTTCCTCACTGCCGACTGGTCGAAAGTCGCGGATGATTTCGTAAAGGACGGCTTTCTCGGCATCAACGCCAACCGGGATGCAAACCCGGACAACTGGCGCCTGTCCTTCCCCTCGCTTGACGCCTATCGCGACGAATGGCTGCGACAGGCGCAGGATTTCCAGACCCAGCAATTCGCTGAAGACCCGCGCAATGCGATCTTCACCACCACCACGCTGGAAGAAATCGAAGTGGAAGGTGAGACCGCGCTGGTTCGCAAGAAGTTCGACGGCGGGCTTCGCAAGGCCGACGGCAGCTTCGACATCATGAAATGGCAGACGCTCTATTATTGCCGACTGCATGAGGGCCGCTGGAAAATCAGCGGTTTCACCGGATACATGCCCAATCCCATGCCGTGATCCAGAGGACCTGCCAGACCGATTTGAACGCCGGGCCGAAAGCCCGGCGTTGCTTTTTCGTCTGGAAGACGAAGACCGCTGAAAAACGATAGCGTCGCAGAAAACCGGGCATGGCGAGACAGATTTCATGGCCCGGTTCCCGCCCTTTATTGTATCAGTTTGAGGACAGAAAGGTCGACACGCCGTTCGAGCGATGTGCCGCTTTCATCAAACAGATGGCAATCCGACGCCTTGATACCGGTGACGATGGTTTCATCGACGACAACAGGCGCAGAACCGGAAAGAAGCGCGCAATAATTTTCACCCGTGGGCGCGACGCCATAAGCGATCGTATTCACACCCAGCCGCTCGATAACGCTGGGCGCGACCTTGATATTCAGGTCGGCCGTTTCGAGACCGGTGTGTTCCGGGCGAATGCCGAGCGTCAGTTGCGTGCCTTCAAGACCGGCGCGCGGCTCCACCGGCACGGTGATTGTCTGGCCCTCATACTCCACGGTCACACCATCGGCGCTGACGGATTTGCAGGTGACCTTCAGGAAATTCATTTTCGGATTGCCGATGAAACCGGCGACGAACAGGTTTGCGGGCTTGTGGTAAAGTTCCAGCGGCGCGCCGACCTGGGAGATTTCGCCCGCATTCAGCACCACGATGCGGTCGGCCATGGTCATGGCTTCCACCTGGTCATGCGTCACGTAGATCATCGTCGCCTTCAGCGTCCGATGCAGATTGGTGAGCTCGATACGCATGTCGGCGCGAAGTGCGGCGTCAAGGTTGGAAAGCGGCTCGTCGAACAGGAATATCTTCGGCTCGCGAACGATGGCGCGGCCGATTGCTACACGCTGGCGCTGGCCGCCGGACAACATGCCGGGACGCTGCTGCAGGCGCTGGTCGAGTTGCAGGATCTTGGCGACGGCCTCGACCTTTTCCTTGATCTTGCCCTCTTCCATCTTTTCGACGCGGAGGGGAAAAGCGATGTTTTCAAAAACCGTCATATGCGGATAGAGCGCATAGGACTGGAACACCATGGCGATGCCGCGTCTAACCGGCGGCAAGTCATTGACCTTCACGCCGTTGATGACGATGTCGCCGGCGGAAATATCCTCAAGGCCGGCGATCATGCGCAGCAATGTGGATTTACCGCATCCCGAGGGACCGACAAAAACGACGAACTCGCCATCCCTGATGTCGAGCTGAACGCCCTTGATGACTTCGAAATGTCCATAGTTCTTGCGGACGTTGTTGAGATAAAGCTGACCCAAAACTTGCCTCTCCCGTCACCAGCCGACATCAGGCTGCGTTCAGAGACGTTCCGCGACACGGAAAAATCGCGCCTTATCGGAACCGTTAAAACACACGAGAAGCTCCTGCCGTCATAGCGGCGGGTATTCTCGCAACGAATTATGAGGTTGCGGGCGACGTGCGCCCGCAACCGTATAAATGTGGATTACTTGTACTGCTCGAGAGCGGCAGAGGCCTTCTTTGCGGCATCTTCCGGTGTCGCCTTGCCGGTAACGACAGACTGCACCATCTCAATCATCGTGTCCTGGAAGCCCTTGTAGTCAGTGAAGAGCGGCTCGGGACCGCCATAGGCGATACCGTCGATCAGCGGCTTCCAGAAGGGGTCCTTGGCGATGAACTCATCAACCTTCGGCGACGGACGAAGCGGGGTCAGGCCAGCGCCGCCCTGCAGTTCGTATTCGCCCTGCGGGCCGGGAGAAGTGATGAACTTGGCGAATTCGGTCGCCTTTTCTTCGACACCGGTTCCCTTGAAGATCGCGAGGCTGTCGGTGATGAGCAGCGTGCCGGGACCCTTGGCTTCAGGGCCGAGCGGCAGGGTTGCGATACCCCAGTTGATCTTGGTTTCCTGCAGGCGAGTTGCGGCACCCGATCCCGCCTGGATCATGCCAACCTTGCCATCGAGGAAGATGGCGCGGATTTCGTTCTGCTCGTAGGCCGTCGGACCTTCGACGGAGTAAGGCGTGATGTCCTTGTAGGCCTTCAGAGCTGCAAGAACCTGCGGGCTGTCGACGGTGATCTTGTCGCCGTCGATAACCTTGCCGTTATTGGTGTAAACCCAGTGCATGAACTGGTGCATGGTGTTGTCGAAGGTCTTGGCGGGCAGACCATAACCGGCGACACCGGTCTTTTCCTTGATCTGCTTGGCAAAGGCGATCTCTTCAGCCCAGGTCTTCGGCGGCACTTCCGGATCGAGACCGGCCTGCTTGAAGAGGTCCTTGTTCCAATAGAGCGCCTTGGTCGAGAAGGCGACGGGCACGCCCCACTGCGTATCCTCGAAGGTAACCGTGTCGACGATGTTAGGATAATAGGTCTTCTTTTCGTCTTCGGTCATCGGCACCGGAACGATGAGGTCGTTCTGTGCGAACTGCTTCAGCGTGCGCGAACCGACATAGGCCATGGCGACCGGAGTGCCGGCGGCTGCGAGCGTGGTTGCCTTGTCCTGGCACTGCGCCCAGCCGACGACTTCCGGAACGACCTTCCAGCCGGCATTCTTGCCTTCCCATTCCTTGATGTATTTTTCATGGATGGGGTCCATCTTGTCGCCGCAATAGATCCAGCTGATCTCCTTGTCGGCGGCGTGTGCCGCCACCGTGCCAAGGGCAGTGGAACCGGCAAATGCGAAGGCGCAAAGCGCCAATCCGTAATGTTTCAGTGCCATAGATAGTCTCCCGTTTTCTGGTGGTCGTTCCTATTGTTGATTATTTCACCGCGCCGGCGGTAAGCCCGCTGACGAGATAGCGTTGCATGAAGAAGATGACGACCATGGCCGGCGCAATGCCGACGAAACTGGCCGCCATCAACTCATTCCAGACGACTTCCTGACGACCGAAATAGGCAAACAGGCCGATGGGCAGCGGCATATATTCGGTCTTGGAATTGAAGGTGAGCGCGAAGATGAACTGCTGCGCATAAGCACCGATGAAGGTGGTGATGGACACGACGGCGATGCCAGGCATCGCAAGCGGCAGGATCACCCGGCGGAAGGTATAGAAATAGCTCGCGCCGTCCACATAGGCCGCCTCTTCCAGTTCGCGCGGAATACGCAGCATGTAGGTTCGCAAAAGCCAGATGGCAGTGGGGATCAAAAAGGCGGCGCCGGGAATGATCATCGCCAGATAGGTGTTCAGCACGCCCATATTGCGCATCAGCCGGTAAAGCGGGATCAGAAGCACAGCACCGGAGAACATGTTGATCGCCAGAAACGCGCCGAGCAATTGCCCGCGACCGCGAAACTGGAACCGCGCGAAAGCATAGGACGCCGGCACCACCAGAAGCAGAACGATGATCGTCGATATCGTCGAGATGAAGAAGGAGTTGAAGACGTAGCGGGCAAAGCCGGGAACGCTGACCCACATGGTCCGGTAAGCTTCGAAGGAGCCGTTTTCTGGCCAAAACTTATACGGTGACGAAAAAAGCAGGCTGAGCGGTTTCAGTGAAACTAGAAACCCTTCGACAAACGGCGCCAGCACGAAGGTCAGGAATACGGCGATGCCGCAATAAATCCCGACGATCTCATACCATCTGTAACGGTTGATCATCGCATTTTTGTCGGTCATCGGCTGGTCTCCTGCGAGATACGGCTGGTGATGCGGAAGTAGAAGTAGGTGAATATGGACAGGAAGATGCAGATCAGCACTGCACGCGCTGCGCCCTCACCGTATTTGTAGGAACCGATCGCCGTCTTGTAGGTGTCGATGATCATGGTCGTCGTCTGGCCCGTCGGTCCGCCCTGTGTCAGGATCCAGATGATGTCGAAGGAATTGAAGGTCGAAATCAGCGAGATCATCGACATGGTAATCATGGCCGGCAGCATCAGCGGCAACGTGATGCGGCGGAAGCGGTAGGTGCGGCTGGCGCCGTCGGTCCAGGCTGCCTCGTAAAGATCCTGCGGAATGGCCTGAATTGCCGCCAGCAGATAAAGCGTCACCATCGGCACGCCGATCCATACGTCGGTGATGATGGTCGCCCAGAAAGCCGTGCTGCCATAGGCGAGGAAGGCGACTGGACCGTCCACCAGGCCAAGATTCTGTAAAACACCGGAAATCATGCCGAACTGGCCGTTATACATCCAGCCCCACATGAAGATGCCGATAGCCATCGGCACGATCCATGGCGGCATCGTCAGGATGCGAAACAGGGCCCGACCGGGAACGGCCGAATTCAGCAACACCGCACCGAAGGTGCCGATGATCATCTTTATCGAGACGGAAAAGAACGTCCAGATAAAGGTCCGCGTGATGACCCCGGCGAAAGTCTCGTTGAAGATCTTCTCGTAATTGATGAAACCCACCCAGTTCGTCGTCTTTTTCAACGACGCGTCCGTGAAGGACAGGATGAAGGTATCGACGAGCGGATAAGCAACAATAACAGTGATGTATAAAAGCGCCGGCAAAAGAAGAAGCCAGGCAAAGATAACCGCGCTGCGTTTCGCATCCATCGCAGCGCCCCCTTAAGCCGATTTCACGGCGGGCGACTTCAACTGCCCGTGGAGTGCCAGATCATATTCCTCCCACACCGGCTTGAGATCGACCACCTTGCGGCCATGGCGCGCCTCGTCCATGGCGAGCGCCAGAATACCGGCCTCGATCGCATCGAGCGCGGAAACCGGCAGGGGCGTCCCCTTGACGACATGGTTGATCACGTCCTCGGCCATCTGCTCATCCGCGCCATAATGCTGGGAGAGCACGGTTGCCGCCGAATAGGTCTTGGCAACGGTCTTTTCGTTGGTGCGGGCATTGTGCACGTTCAGGAAGCCGCGCACGAAATCGCCCTCCGCCATGCCCTTGGCGCCGATGACGCAGAAACGGCGGAAATCGTCGGGAACGTTCAGATTGGTATGGAAGGCGAGCGATGCGCCGTTTTCATATTCGACGATCGCGGTCTGGTAGTCGATGATATCGCCGTCGCTGTCGAAAACCTTGTCGGAACCCATCCAGCCGCTCGGCTTGCGATGGTAGACTTCCATGTCGTTGATGCCGTCATTTTGCGGAGCATTTGCAGGCGTGAAGCTCTTGCGCCCGCCAAAGCTCGACACGAAACGCGGCCGGGCACCCACCACGCCATTGTAGAGATCGAGGTCGTGGCAGCATTTTTCCAGCATGAAGGAGCCGGAATAGTTCTCGTAACGCCGCCAGTCGCGCATGAAGAACGCGCCATGATAGGGCGGGATATGTTCCGAAGCCTCGATGGATACGACGTCACCCAGCTTGCCTTCGGCCTGCGCGGCGCGCAGATCGCGGTAAAGCGGCGAGTAACGCAGGACCAGACCGACCAGCAGCCGCTCATGTCCATGCTTGTTGAGCAACCGGGCGAGTTCGAGGCTTTCCTCGATGCTGACGACGATGGGTTTTTCCGAGAAAATGGTGCAACCGGCTTCAAGCCCGATGCGGATATGCTCCAGATGCATATGGTTCGGTGAGCCGATCATCAAAAGGTCGAATGTCTCGCCGGCAATCAGCGCCTCGGGGCTGTCATAGGCCTTGCCAGCCGAAATGCCCTTTTCCTCAAGACCCGGCAGACCGGCCGGGGCAGGATCGACATAACCGACGATCTCGAAATCCTTGTCGATCTCGTGAAAAACGTAGCCCAGATAACCGAGACGGAATCCGAGTCCGATAATTCCCACCTTCATGAACTTTGTTCCCTGTTCACTCGTAATTCATTTTCGCAGAGGCAACCATTTCTGTGCTGGTTATTCTGATATCTGCGATAATTTTCCGCCACGATGAAATTAATTTTCATAACGGTCAAGTTAAATTCGATCTCGCAAATTCTAGTGAGGACCGGAGACCGATTTCCCCAGCGGAGAAAGGCGCAAGATAGAGCGCCGTCAGCCACTGATACAAAAACAATACCAAAAAAATGCCAATCGTCTATAGCAATTCCAATTGCCGGAAATTTTTTTTGGTTAATGCGAAAATTTCAAGCAAGAGGCCTTATTATTCGGCAAATGATCGAAAAAACCACCGATTAATCGTACAAATCCACTAATGGTTCTATTTTGGTATTGCCGATTGTAACGCATATGGTATAGCCGGAATTCGCCACATCGATTGTGACAGAGGTTATGGATGAACGGGGCAGCGCTTAATCTGGACGACCTGCAATCGGGAGGCGGCGGCCCGCTTTACCTGAAACTGCGTCAGACGATTGAAGACGCCATCAATGGCGGCCGCCTCAAACATGGCGATGCCCTGCCGCCCGAGCGCGATATTGCCGAAAGCGCCTGCGTCAGCCGCGTCACGGTGCGCAAGGCTGTGGACGATCTCGTTCGCGACGGACTTCTCGTGCGCAGGCATGGGTCGGGCACCTTTGTCGTCAAACCCATCACCCGTATGCAGCAGCCGTTGACCAAGCTTACCTCGTTTACAGAGGATATGCGCCGCCGGGGAATGGTGGCGAGCACGCGCTGGCTTGAAAGAGGCCTGTTTTACCCGACCGGTGACGAGATGATGGCTCTCGGCCTTTCCCAATCCGCCATGGTTGCCCGGTTGACGCGACTGCGCCTTGCCAACGACCAGCCGATCGCACTCGAAGTCACGAGCCTGCCGGGCGATATTCTGCCGGACCCGCAGCTGGTGGAAAACTCGCTTTATCAGGAGCTTGCGAAAAGCGATATTCGCCCCGTCCGCGCCATCCAGCGCATCTCCGCGCGCAACCTTACGGATGAGGAAACGATGCTGCTTGGGGTTCCCCCCGGGTCTGCTGCACTATCCGTCCAGCGCATGGCCTATCTCGAAAGCGGCCGCCTCATGGAAATATCGCGCGCCCTTTATCGCAGCGACGCCTACGACCTCGTCGCCGAACTGACGATGACCTCCGACTGAAACACATCGACCAAGGACAGAAAACGATGACAACCCTGATGCGCCAGGAAATCAACGAGATTCCCGATGCCGTCGCCCGTCTGCTGGACAATACCAGTGCCGACTTCCGGCAGGCCGGAGACAAGCTGAAAGCCCGTGACCCGGCCGTTATCGTCACCATTGCCCGCGGATCGTCCGATCACGCCGCGCATTTCCTGAAATACGCGATCGAGTTACAGACGGGGCTTCCGGTCGCCTCGCTCGGCCCTTCGCTCGCATCGATCTACCAGACGAAACTGCGGCTGGAACGGGCTGCGGCCTTCGCCGTATCGCAATCGGGCAAAAGCCCTGACATCGTCGCTTTGGCGGAAAGTGCCCGCAAGGGCGGAGCGCTTACCTTCTCCCTCGTGAACACCCTGCCCTCCCCCCTTGGAGACGCAGCCAATCACGCCATCGACATCCAGGCGGGACCGGAAAAGGCAGTTGCCGCAACCAAGTCCTTCGTCAACTCCATTGTCGCTGGTCTGGCCATCCTTGCCGAATGGACGGAAGACAGCCTGCTCGCGAAGGCCGTCAGCACCCTGCCGCAGAATTTCGCCAAGGCGATCGGACTTGACTGGAGCCATATTGGCGAGGCTGTGAAGGGTGAGGATTCACTTTATATGCTGGGCCGCGGCCCCGCCCTTGCGATTGCCGCGGAAGCCGCGCTGAAATGCAAGGAAACCTGCGAGCTGCACGCGGAAGCCTATTCGTCGGCAGAAGTCATGCACGGCCCGGTTTCGCTGGTCGCACCGAAATTTCCGGTAATCGCCTTTGCCGCGCGCGACCGCGCCGAGACCTCCGTTACGGATATTGCCGCAAGCCTTGCCCACAAAGGCGCCAATGTTTTCGTCACATCTGCCAAGGGTAGCCCGGCCAAGCCCTTGCCCTTCGTGGAAACCAACCATCCCCTGACCGATGCATTGCTGCTTATCGCACCGTTTTACGGCTTCATCGAGCAATTGTCGCGCGCAAGAGGCTTCAACCCGGATGCTCCCGTGGCATTGAAAAAGGTGACTGAGACCCAATGAGCGGCATAAAGGCATTTGTCGGCGCCCGCATTTTCGATGGCGCCGAATGGCATGATGACAAGGTGCTCCTGATCCGCGAAGGGCGCGTTGCCGCTGTCCTGGACAGCGTGCCTGCCGACGCCGAAGTGATCGATACAGATGGGCTGTTGATCGCGCCGGGCTTCATCGACCTTCAGGTCAATGGCGGTGGCGGCGTCATGTTCAACAACCAGCCGGATGTGGCTGGCATTGCCCGCATCTGCTCCGCCCACGCCCAGTTCGGCACGACGGCTTTGATGGTGACGCTCATCACCGACCGGTCGGACGTGACTTTCAGGGCGGCGCAAGCGGGGATTGTCGCGCGCAAGCAGCATGTGCCCGGTTTCCTCGGCCTGCATTTCGAGGGGCCGCATCTTTCCGTCGCGCGCAAGGGCACGCATGATCCGGCGTTGATCCGCAAGATGGAGACAGACGACCTCGCGGTCCTGACCGGCTGCAGGGCGGAACTCCCCTTCGTGCTGACAACCATTGCCCCGGAAAATGTTACTGTCGAGCAGGTTGCAGCACTCAGCGACGCCGGCATCGTCGTCAGCCTCGGCCATACCGACACCGGTCTCGATGTTGCGACGGCCTATGCTGATGCAGGCGCTTCCATGGTGACGCATCTGTTCAATGCCATGAGCCCGCTTGGCCACCGCGAGCCGGGGCTGGTCGGGGCCGCACTTTCGAACGGCAAGTTGCATTGCGGGCTTATAGCCGACGGATTCCATGTCGATCCGGCCGCAATCGGCATTGCGCTGCGCGCCAAGAATGGCCCGGCCCGCATCTTCCTTGTCACCGACGCCATGTCCACCATCGGCACGGATGATGACGGTTTCGAACTGAACGGCCGGCGCGTCTATCGCAACGGTGGACGGCTAACATTGGCCGACGGCACGCTGGCGGGAGCGGATATAGACATGCTCTCCTGCATCCGCTTCATGCGTGAGAAGATGGAAATGCCGCTGGAAGAAGCTTTGCGAATGGCATCCGCCTATCCGGCGCAGGCAATCGGCGCCTCCGGCAAGGGGAAACTCCTGGCCGGTTTCGATGCTGATTTCGTGATGCTGACACCAGACCTCCAGATGCATTCAACATGGATTGGCGGAGAAAAAATCTACGATGCCACACGTTCCGGAGTCTGAACCATGATCGTTTGTTTCGATATCGGCGGAACGACCATCAAGGGCGCGATTGCCCATGCCCCGGACGATATTCGCCCCGTACCGCGTATACCAACGCCCAAAACCAGCTTCGAAGACTTCGCTGCCAGCCTGAAATCCGTCATCGACAACAGCGGCGGCACACCCGACTGCGTATCACTGTCGATCGCAGGCGTCATCGATCTTGATACGGGAAAGGCGACGGTCGCCAATATTCCCAGCATTCACCGCAGAACGCTAAAAGACGATCTGGAAAAAGCCCTGAACCTTCCCGTTATCGTTTCGAACGATGCGGATTGTTTCGTGATCGCCGAATCGGAAATCGGCTCCGGACAAGGACATCGCGTCGTCTTCGGCGTTATCCTTGGAACAGGTGTCGGCGGCGGGCTGGTGATTGACGGCAAGCTCATCAACAGCGACGGCGGCTTCGCTGGCGAGTGGGGACATGGGCCAGTGGCCGCGACATTGGCCGGCAATCCACCGGTATCGCTGCCGCGATTCGAATGCGGTTGCGGCCTCACCGGCTGTGTCGACGCGATCGGCAGCGCGCGCGGCATGGAAAAGCTGCATCTGCATCTTCACGGGCAGGATATGACCAGTGAGGATATTATTGCCGCCTGGCAGGCAGGCGATGCGCAAGCCGCAAGAACCATCGATGTACTCATTGATATTCTCGCCTCGCCGCTGGCGATGGTGATCAATGTCACCGGCGCAACCATCGTGCCCGTCGGCGGCGGGCTTTCGAATTCAAGGGAACTCGTGACAGCTCTGGACGAAGCCGTCAGGGGCCGCATTCTCAGGCGCTTCGACAGGCCGCTCGTCGTGCCTGCCATTTGCCGGATCGAGCCGGGGCTGATCGGTTCCGCCGTTATCGGGCTGAAATATGCGAAGGAAATCGTGAATGCGGCTTAAGCCGCGTCACACCGTCTCGATCTTTTCCCGACGAAAGCCCAACCCCACCAGCCTGCCGGTCAGATGAGCAAAAAGTGGAAACCGCATGATCGCCCGCACGATGGCGGGTGGGCCTTTAGGCTTTTCCGCCGTTTCCGCCTGCTCTTTCTTGCGACCGACACGCATCATCCGCTGCAAGAATTGCGTGGCCTTGGTTGGAAAGGATCGCCGTTTCTCTATGGCGGCGAGGTCATCATCGGCAATGGTCCGGCCGGATGTGAATACCGGCACCAGAACATTGGCCGCAGCAACCGCATCCTGAATGGCAAGATTGATGCCGACACCGCCGACGGGCGACATGGCATGGGCCGCATCGCCGATGCAGATCAGGCCGGGCTTCCACCAGCGCTTCAACCGATCGATACGGACGGTGAGCAGATGCACGTCATCCCAGCTCGTAATTTCGTCAAGCCTCTCGCGCGGGAAAGGGCAGATTTCCGCAACCCGGTTCCTGAAGGCTTCAAGTCCCTCAATCTTCATGTCAGCGAAAAAGCCCTTGCGCACCACGTACCCGCATTGCCAGTAGTCACCGCGGTTGATCATTACGAAACCCTGCCGCGAACCCGCATGGCCCATGGTGTCGGCCGGATCACCCGGCTGTCTCGAAAGGCGCATCCAAAGCACCTCGGTCGGGATGCCGAAGCGCTGTACTTCAAGCCTCGCCGCCTCGCGGACGATGGAGTTGCGGCCATCCGCGCCCACCACCAGATCAGCGGCGATCTCGATTGCGCCTTCCGGCGTATTGACCATGAGGCCACCAACACGCCCGTCGCGCTCGATCAGGCCGGTTACCGGCGCATTCATCAGCAGCCGGAAATTCTCATATTGCCCGGCCTTGCCGACGATGAAATTGAGAAAATCCCATTGCGGCATGAAGGCAATGAAACGATGATGGACCGGCAGCCGCGAAAAATCCGCGATCGTGATACGCTCGCCGCCGATGACTGCGTTCAGCCGTGGCGCACGCGTATGCGGGAGGCTCAGGAACTCCTCGGCAAAACCCAGCTGCTCCATCAGTTCAAGCGTGGAGGGGTGAATGGTGTCGCCGCGAAAATCGCGCAGAAAATCCCCATGTTTCTCGACAACCGTTACGTCTATACCGCTGCGGGCAAGCAAAAGGCCGAGCATCAGGCCGGCCGGCCCGCCACCGGCCACGACAACGGACGTGCGGATGTGCTGAACGGCCCTGCCGTCATTCTCCGGCACGACTTTCGCTTCTTCCATCACCGCCCCCTGTCCGTTAAACGTCTCTATCGTGCATCCGCCGCCGGCAGGTTTGCATTTTTCGGCTGTGGCCAACCATGTGCATCGAAACGGAAAAGCATTTCGGACCGGGCAAAGATAAAGGCGAAGGCCATGGCCGTCCACATGCCAAGCAACAGCCCGGCGGCCACATCGCTTGGATAATGCGCGCCGACGATGACGCGCGAAACACCAATGACAAGGGCAAGCAGCAGGAACGCCCAGCGGAAGCGCGGCATCAGCATGGCGAAAACGCCGAAAAACGCTCCGGCAGCCGTCGAATGGCCTGACGGGAAGCTCTCATAAAGATTGTCACCGGTAAAAGGCGTGAGGCTATAGGCACCCATTTCCAGAAAAAGCTCCGGCCGCGCCCGCCCGATCAGGAATTTCAGCGTGTGGACCAATATGCTCGCCGTTCCGATCGTCAGGAAGAAGTAAGCGAGAAGCCGCCATGCCGTCCTCAGCCGGCCGGCATAGGTCCGCGCCTGCAGGACACGCGCGCCGACATAGGCGAGGATGGCAAGAGCGCCGGTGGAATAAAGCATCCAG
Source organism: Agrobacterium sp. K11 (assembly GCF_059429395.1). Taxonomy (NCBI): domain Bacteria; kingdom Pseudomonadati; phylum Pseudomonadota; class Alphaproteobacteria; order Hyphomicrobiales; family Rhizobiaceae; genus Agrobacterium; species Agrobacterium sp. K11. The sequence continues at coordinate 71,397 of NZ_JCAHRB010000009.1, forward strand.
CTGAACGTACCGAAATCGGTAATGGAGCGATTGAAGGAAACTATCCTTCCCGGCAGGGCTTGAGCATGTTCCGAAAGGCGTGGGTCGAAAGGAATAAAGACCAGAACCAGCACAAGGCTTGCCGCAAAAATCCAACCGCTGGAAACCAGAAAACGTCGCATCAATATTCTCTCATCGTTTTTCTTGCATATGGCTTTGCCATCCGCAAAAACAATAGCCCGGCTGTGTCCTTGTTATGACGGGTTTTCACGAGTAGAGGCTAGTGCATGTCGCCAGAAACTATGCATCGGTTTCGGGCAACCGGAAACGACCGACGGACGGAAGATGACAGATACCAGTGAAATGCCACGCAGGCTGACGATATTGGGTTCGACGGGTTCGATCGGTACGAACACACTGGATGTCGTCCGTCAGCTGGGTGGTCGCAGACAATTCGAGGTTTTGGCGCTCACCGGCGCCGGAAACATCGATCTTCTGGCGCAACAGGCGCGTGAATTCGGCGCGCAGCTTGCGGTAACCGCCGAGGATGGCAAATACGAAGCGCTGAAAGCGGCCCTTGCCGGCACCGGCATTGAGGTTGCGGCGGGCAAATCCGGCCTCGAAGAAGCGGCCTCGATGGAGGCCGGCTGGGTAATGGCAGCGATTGCCGGAACACCTGGTCTTGCCCCGACATTGACAGCCGCACGGCGCGGCGCAGACATAGCGCTTGCCAACAAGGAATGCCTCGTTTCCGCAGGCGATGTTTTCCTGCGCACGGTCAAACAGGGCGGCGGCAGGTTGATCCCGGTCGATAGCGAACATAGTGCGATATTCCAGTGCCTGACGGGCGATCACAAACAGGCCGTGGAGCGCATCGTACTCACCGCATCCGGCGGACCCTTTCGCACCTGGTCGCGTGAGCAGATGGCCAATGTCACGGCAGATATCGCCCGTGCCCATCCCAACTGGTCTATGGGGTTGAAGGTATCGATCGGCAGCGCCTCCATGTTCAATAAGGGCCTGGAAATGATCGAGGCGAAATATCTCTTCGATCTCAGGCCCGAGCAGGTCGAAGTGATCGTCCATCCGCAGTCGATCATACATTCGATGGTGGGTTATACTGATGGCTCCTACATCGCCCAGCTCGGCTCGCCCGATATGCGCACCGCCATCTCCTATGCCCTCACCTACCCTGAGCGCGGCAATCTCAATGTCGAGCGCCTGGATTTCGCCAAGCTGGCGCGGCTCGATTTCGAAGCGCCTGATGAGGCCAGGTTTCCGGCGCTCCGACTGGCGCGCACGGCGCTGGAGCGCGGAGGCTTGCAGGGCGCGGCCCTGAATGCCGCCGAAGAAACCGCCTTTCACGCCTTCGTTGAAGGTGGCATCGGTTTTCTCGATATGGCCGAAATCGTCGAAACGGTCATGGACCGCATGCATGACGGCCGATCAGCCAACAGCATCGAAGACGTATTTTCGGCGGACGGGGAAGCCCGCAATCACGCGCGGGAACTGATCGCCAGCAAAGAAAAGGCCGCGTAAACGCGGCCCGATTTTCTCTTGTTTGAACTGCGGCGTTAAGCCACCGCACGCGCCAGCGCACAATGCGACCAGAGCTGGTGCAACGCGCCGACCAACTGTTCGATGTCGGCATCGGTGTGCAGCGGTGTCGGCGTGATGCGCAGACGCTCGGTCTTGCGCGGCACGGTCGGATAGTTGATCGGCTGCACATAGACGCCGTGATTGTCGAGCAGGATATCCGAAATCCATTTGCACTTGGCGGCATCGCCCACCATGACCGGTACGATATGGCTGGGATTGTCCATATGCGGAATGCCGCGTGCATCCAGAAGCCCCCGCAGCTTGCGCACCCGGTCCTGATGGCGGGCGCGCTCAAAGGGGCTTGCCTTCAGATGCTGGATCGAGGCGATTGCGCCGGCAGCGAGCGACGGCGGCAGGGCCGTCGTGAAGATGAAACCGGAGGCAAAAGAACGGATAAAATCACAGACCGCCGTGGACCCGGCAATATAACCGCCCATCACGCCGAAAGCCTTGCCGAGCGTTCCCTCGATGATCGTCAGGCGATCCATCAGGCCTTCGCGCTCGGCAATGCCGCCGCCGCGCGGTCCGTACATGCCAACGGCATGGACTTCGTCGAGATAGGTCATGGCGCCATAACGATCGGCAAGATCGCAGATTTCCTTGATCGGGGCGATATCGCCATCCATCGAATAGACGGATTCAAAGGCGATGAGCTTCGGCGCGCTTGGATCGGCTGCCTTGAGCTTTGCCTCGAGATCTTCGAGATCATTGTGTTTCCAGATCACCCGCTCGCAACGGCCGTAACGGATGCCTTCGATCATCGAGGCATGGTTGAGCGCATCGGAGAAAATGACGAGGCCCGGAATTTTCTGGCCAAGTGTGCCGAGTGTCGCCCAGTTGGAAACGTAACCCGACGTGAAGATCAGCGCCGATTCCTTGCCGTGCAGATCGGCAAGTTCCTGTTCCAGCAGGACGTGATGATGGTTGGTCCCAGAAATGTTCCGGGTGCCTCCCGCACCCGCGCCACAGTGATCGATGGCGGCTTTCATGGCTTCGATGACTTTGGGGTTCTGGCCCATGCCCAGATAATCGTTGGAACACCAGACGGTTACGTCTTTGCGCTCGCCATTGGCGTTGTACCGTGTCGCGCGGGGAAAACTGCCCTGCTGGCGTTCGATATCCGCAAAAACGCGATAGCGTCCCTCAGAATGCAGGCTCTGCAGTTCCGTCGTAAAAAATGCCTCGAAGTCCATGCCATGCTCCAGAATTGACCAGATCGTTTTCTGCCTCGACACTGGGACCGTCAACCCTTGCGAGCTGCTTTAACCACGTCTGCGTCAATTCGCCGTTGTTTTGAACCATTCCAATAAACCGTTTATAGACGCCGATGAAAAGTACAAAATTGATTCACATCAAAAAACCCGGAAATTTGGAACCTTTTTCAAACGGCGCCGTTGTTTGGGACGCAATCGATTTACGCGCGGAAGAACGCCTGAAAGAGGAGGCTTCCCTAAACGGTATCGAATTGTTAGTTATCTGTGGCGGTCGGAGGTAGCAGTCGCCGCAGATAAATATGGGACGCCTACCGAGCCGAAGAGCTCATTGTAACGTTGGAGAGAGTTTCATGAAAAAGGCAATCATATTTGCGCTGGTCGGCCTGTCGCTTGCAAGCTGCACGCAGACTGAAAAGGGTGCTTCGATCGGTGCCGTTTCCGGTGCGGTTCTGGGCGGCGCTATCACGGGCAACGTTCGTGGCGCGGCAGTGGGCGCGGCGATCGGTGGCGTTGGCGGCGCGTTGATCGGCAATGCATCCGAACCGGGCTATTGCTATTATCGCGACCAGTACGGTCAGCGTTACACGGCGCGTTGCCGTTAATAGCTGCACGAGATACCGTTGCACAGAAGCCCCGGTCATCCGGGGCTTTTTGCGTTAAAGCGGGCAAAACACAGTCCGAAGGGTCCTCAACGCCGTTTATTTATGATTAAACTGCACTGTTAACGGACAGGAAACGGGTCAGAGCCATAATAAATGCTCAACCATAAAGCAGCTTATGCGAAGAACACGGACTAACCCGAAGACAGGTATTGCGTATCGGAAAGCTGGCACCGCTCTTGCGGTTGCCGTTACGTTCGCCCTGTACCCGGCGTTTACTCGCGATGCCTTTGCTTTCAAGCTGTTCGGCGTGCGTCTCTGGGGTTCGGAAGAACCGGAGATCGAAGTTATAAATCCGGTCAAATATGCCGTGACGCTGAATGCTGCCGATGCAGACAAATCTCTCAAAGGCAGCCTGGAAAACAGCTCGCTTCTTCTGGCCGACAAGGACAAACCGGCCTCCGGCGATCTCGGCCTTCTGATCAAGGCACGTGATGACAGGGACAGGCTGATCGCAGCGCTTTACGAAAACGCCCGATATGGCGGCATCGTCAAGGTCACGGTCGCCGGCAAGGATGTGGACGATCTGCCGCCCAATCCGGTGTTCAATCACTCCGCTCCGGTGCCCGTGGTCATAACCGTCACCCCCGGCCCGGTCTTCACGCTCGGCACTATCAGACTCGAGGGCGATGTGACGGGCCGCAACCTTGAAGAATACGGTCTCGTCACCGGCGGCGATGCCGGATCTCTGGCAATCATCCGCGCCGGCAACAAGCTGATCGATGATCTGAAAGCCGAAGGCCGCCCTCTTGCGAAGCTGACGAAACGCGAGGCCGTTGCAAACCACGCGACGAACACGGTCGATATTACCATGGCTGCCGAAGGTGGCCCCGTGGCACCCCTCGGCGCGGTCACCGTCACCGGCGAAAAAACCGTCGACGGCGACTTCATCCGCCGTTATTCGCGCCTCAATGGCGGCGAACCCTACTCGCCGGAAAAACTGCGCAAGGCCGCAGACCGGCTACGCCAGCTCGGCGTCTTTTCCAGCCTGACAATCAAGGAAGCAGGAACACTGTCACGCGATGGCTCCATTCCGCTCACCATCGAGGTGTCAGAGGGCAAGCACCGTTATTTCGGCGTCGGCGCACAATATTCCACCACGGAAGGCATTGGCCTCCAGGGGTATTGGGGCCACAGGAACCTGTTCGGGCAGGCGGAATCGCTGCGGATCGAGGGTTCGGTTTCACGCATCGCCGAAGCATCGAGCGTCGAAGGCATGGACTATTCGGCGGGCATCACCTTCACAAAGCCCGGCATGTTCAACCCGCGCACCACATTCAAGACCAGCCTGATCGCCAAGACCGAACATCCCGATACCTATGAGGCCAAGACCATAACTGGAGCCGCCGGTTTCAGTTATGAGCTGAACGACACCGATACCGCAGCCGCCGGTCTCGAGGTGCAGTGGGCAGATACCGAAGACGCATTCGGCAAGAACAAATATCTGACCACCTCCATACCGCTGGAATTCGTTCGCGATACGCGCGACGACAAGCTCAACCCCACTGAAGGCTTTCGTGCATCGGTGGCCGCCAAGCCCAGCTACGAAGCGCTGAACGGCACTTTCTTTTCCTCCTTTGAAGGCTCTATTTCGGGTTATAAGGGACTCGGCGCCGAAGATCGCTTGATCATGGCCGGAAAGCTTTCCGGCGGCGTGCTCGTCGGCGGCAGCAATCTGCAGGACATACCGACCACAAGGCGCTTTTATGCCGGCGGCGGCGGATCCGTCCGCGGCTATAGCTACCAGGAAATATCGCCCTATAATGCAGCCGGTGATGCAACTGGCGGCCGCTCTTACGTGGTTGGCTCCATCGAAGCCCGTATCAAGGTCACCGATACGATCGGAATCGTGCCCTTTATCGATGCGGGTGTGGTATCCGACAGCGTGACCCCTGATTTCTCCGATATCCGGGCTGGCGCCGGTATTGGTTTGCGTTACGCAACGCCCTTTGGGCCTTTGCGTCTTGATGTCGCCATGCCGCTTGAAAAATATGATGGTGGCAACAATTTCGGCATTTATGCTGGCATCGGCCAGTCTTTTTAAACGCCGCCATCGAACACCCTAGCAACAGAGTGTAGATTACGCTTGATGACAACGTTGATTCGATTGCTGAAATGGCTGGGCTACGCTGCTCTTTGCGGCGTGGTGCTGGTGTTGCTTGCGGTTCTGTTCGTCGGTCTTACCCCGATGGGTGCAAGAATTGCCGCAAAGCAGATTTCATCGCTCGTTTCCACGCCCGACCAGACAATCGAAATCTCTCCACCCAGCGGTCTTTTGACCGGTCGCCTGCGGCTCGACAATGTCACCCTTTCGGATCGGCAGGGACCTTACGCCCGCGTGAACCAGATCGCCGTTGACTGGTCGCCGCTCTCGCTTCTTGCCGGAACCTTCCACGCCGACCGGGTGTCGGCCGGATCGATTGATGTCGATCGCAAACCGCTTCCCGCTGAGCAAACATCGACCAAAAGCTCCGGCAGTTCGTCCCTGCCGATTGAAATCGGCATCGACAGTTTCAATTTCCCCGATATTAGCCTCGGACAATCTCTTCTTGGCCGCGACTTTGAGCTGACCGCCGAGGGCAATCTCAAGGCCGCGCAGGACGATATCAGGCTATCGCTCACCGCCCACCGGCAGAGCACGCCGGAAGCTGCCATCAATGCGGACATCGCGTTTCTGCCGAATGAAAATGTCTTGAAGTTGAAAGCGGAAATGAAGGAGCCCGAGGGCGGGCTTCTGGCCACGCTGCTCTCGCTTCCGGGCACACCCGCCGTGGCGATCGATGTGAACGGTGAAGGTCCGCTTTCTGACTGGACCGGCACTCTGCGCGGCAACGTCGCCGGCAACCCCGTGCTCAACGTCACCGGCCACCATCTACTTGGAGAAGACGGCACGCGGCGTATCGAGGTCGCAGGCGGCGGCCAGCCCGATCTGCTTCTGCCCCCCGCTTTCCGACAGCTTTTTGCCGGCGAGACGAAACTTGATGCAAACGCCACGCTCTCACCGCAGGGCCGCATCGAAATCGGCAGCAGCACGCTGGAAACCGGCACATTGCTGCTGACGGCCTCGGGCACCGTGGATCCGAACGGCCAGAACGATCTTAGTGCCAACCTCATCGGCACCGCCGGGCCAGTGGATTTCCGCTGGCCGCTGAACAATGGCGAGATCCAGGCCCTCATCAATGGCATTGATCTTTCCCTGAAAGGCAACGCTGATTCCGCTCATCTCAACACCACGGCATCGTTGCGCAGCCTTTCCCTGCCACAGGGTAGGCTTGATGATGTCAAGCTGACGGCCAGGAGCGGCAATCTCAACATTGCCGATCGCAGCGGCACCATCGACACCATTCTCTCCGTGGCACAATCGTCCTTCGTCAGCCCGGATATCGACCGGCTGGTGCGTGCGCCGGTCACCATCAAGGCGCCGGTCAGCCTCACCTCCTCGACGATCGGCTTTGACGGCGCGACGCTGGAGAGCGCCAGCGTCGGCGGAACGCTGAACGGCAGTTTCGACCTCGCGAACAATCGCCTGACATCCAGCGTGCAGCTCTTCGCGTTGCCCGCCACCCTGCCGCCAGCGCTGGCGGAAAAATTCGATACCACCATAGCTTTGCAGGGCGATATCGACCTGATCATTGGCGGGCGCACAAGCGTTCAGAACCTCGTGGTCAAATCCGGAACAATTGAAGCGACAGGTGATGTCAGTCTCGAAGACGACGCGTTGAGCGCCAATCTGACGGGCAAGTTTCCCGCTCTCGAAAAACTGACGCCACAGGCAAAGGGCGTTGCCGATTTTGCAATTGAAGCCAGCGGCGCGCTTGCCGCGCCCGACTTCAATGTCACCTTAAGCTCCGAAAGTGCCACTCTTGCCGGACGGAAGCTTGAAGCCCTGAAGGTCAATGCCGCAGGCAAGGCCGATCCGGCCGCACCGCAGGCAAAACTGACCGCCAGCGGCAGCCTCGACCGGCAGAAGATCGACGCCAACGCCAATGTGGTGCAGACAGAAAACGGCACGGCAATACCCGAGCTTCATGTGGCAGTGGGTCGCAACATCTTGAACGGCAAGCTGCAATTCTCGCAACAGTTCCTGCCATCTGGCAATCTGTCGTTCAATTTCCCGGACTTGGCCCTGCTGGCGGCACTTGCCGCGCAACAGGCAGATGGCGATATTGCCGGCGACATCGTACTCAGTAACGATAACGGCCGGATTGCCGCGACGATAAAGGCGAATGGCGGCAGTATCCGCCAGGGCACAACGGTTATTTCGAAGCTCGCTGCCGATATCTCCATTGACGACCTTCGGGCGCTCGCCATCAACGGCAAGGTCAGCGCCGACAGCGTCAATGCTGGCACCGCGGCGATTTCGGCGCTGAATGCGACCATTGGCCATTCCGGCACGACCACCAACTTCGATGTCAACGGACGCTACGACAATGCGCCGCTCGTGGTAAAGGGCAGTGCCAATACCGCAGGATCGCCGATGACCGTGCGGCTCGATGCCTTCTCGGCCGCCCCCAAGGGCATTGCCGTACGGCTTGAAAAGCCGAGTACAATTGCGATCGAGAACGGCACGGCCCGCATCTCCGGTCTGACTATCATCACCGGCGACGGGCGCGTCGAGGTAAACGGCACGGCGGGTTCGACACTCGACATCAACGCCAATATCCGCTCGCTTCCCGCGAACCTCGCAAATGCCTTCGCCACCGGGCTGGATGCGGCGGGGAGTATATCCGGAACGGTCAGCGCCAAGGGCACGGCTTCAGACCCGGCGGTCGATTATAATCTGAACTGGACGAATGCCGAGGTTGCCCAGACGCGTGCGGCAGGGCTTGCAGCGCTCGGCATCAAGGCAAACGGCCGTTTCGCCGGCGGCACCCTGCAGATCGATACGAATGTAACCGGTCAGGGCGGCATGTCGCTTTCGGGCGGCGGCTCCCTCGGCATTGCCGGTAACCGTCCGCTTTCCATGGCCTTTTCCGGGAGGTTGCCCTTCTCCGCCGTTGCCGCACAAACCGCAGCACAGGGCCTCGATGTGGACGGCACCGCCGCCATCGATGTGAAGATTTCCGGCAGCGCTTCCGCGCCTGTCGTTACCGGCAGCATCACCACCGATGGTACGCGCCTGACCGATGTGCGCCGTAACCTCACGGTCAACGGGCTGGCAGCAACGGTCACCTTCGATCGTGATCGCGCCGTCATATCCCGGCTGACGGGAAAGCTTGCTGGCGGTGGAACGATCTCGGGAACGGGTAGCGTCGGTATAACGGGCGGTTCGGGCTTTCCAGCCGACATCACGATCACGTTGGACCGCGCCGGTTACAATGATGGCACACTGGTGACGACAATCGTGAGCGGCACGCTGACACTGAAGGGTCCGCTTCTGAATTCGCCCGTGCTTGGCGGCAAGCTGACGCTGGACAGAAGCGCCATCACCATCCCGGAGAAACTTCCAGCCTCGCTGACGGAAATCGACGTCAAGCACAAGAACGCCCCGCCGCAGGTGCGGGCGCAGGTAAAGGCACTCGGCAACGATCAGGGCGGCAGTGGTAGTTCATCGACCATCAATCTCGATCTTCAGATAAACGCACCGAGCGGCATCTTCGTGCGCGGACGCGGCATCAACGCAGAACTGACCGGCAATCTGACCATTCGCGGTACGGCAGCTGTTCCCGTCATCTCCGGCGGTTTTGAAATGCGCCGTGGACGGCTCGAAATTCTCACCCGCCGTCTCGATTTCAATACGGGCAAGATAACCTTCGGCGGCGGCCTCGTGCCGGTTCTGGATATGGAGGCGCAGTCCACCGCTGGTTCCGCCACCATCACCGTTGCGGTTTCCGGCAATGCCAACGACCCGACATTCGCCTTCTCCTCAACCCCGGCTTTGCCGCAGGATGAGGTTATGGCACAGCTGATCTTCGGCCAATCCATGTCCAAGCTCTCGGCCTTGCAGATCGCGCGGCTGGCGGATGCGGCAGCCCAGCTTGCCGGTGGGCGCTCCACCTCGTTGTTCGACAAGCTCCGAAGCAATCTCGGTGTCGACGATCTCGACATCTCGACGGATTCGGAAGGCCAGGCCCGCGTTTCCGCCGGCAAATATCTCAACGAGCGAACCTATCTCGAACTGCAGCAAAGCGGCGATTCCGGCGCAAAGGCCATCATCAACCTCGATGTCGGGCGCGGCGTGAAGCTGCGCGGTGAAGCGGGCGGTAATGGCGAAGGTGCAGCCGGTATATTTTACGAGAAAGAATATTGAAGTCTTCGCATTTAGGTTTGCGAAACCATCTCATGCTACGAATCTTCCATTGAAGGCGGAAAATATTGTTTCCGGCTGTTCAGGCACCAGGCAGAACGCCAAATTCGCATATGCAAGTGTCGGTGCACTTGCGCTGGCCTCCACAGCGAGCATTGGGAAGAATTCTGATGGCAATGATAAACTCTACCAACTTTGGCGGCGAGACGCTCGAAATCATCGCATTCCGCCTGCATGATCAGGAATTCTGCGTGAAGACGACGACTATCCGCGAAATTCGCGGCTGGGCGCCTTCAACGCCCATTCCCCACGCGCCGAAAGACGTCATCGGCGTCATGAACCTGCGCGGTTCGGTTATTCCGATCATCGATCTCGCACACAAACTCGGAATGAAAAGCACCGTCGCAAATGAAAGAAGCGCCATCGTGGTGGCCGAAGTGCACAACATGGTCATCGGCATGCTCGTCGATCGCGTTTCGGACATTCTGACGATCCCGGCAAATCAGGTCCAGCCGGTTCCGGAAATCTCGGCCTCTTTCGACAAGTCCTACTCCGAAGGCATCATTGCCAACGAACATGGCATGATCTGCTTCCTGAACCTTGCAAAGATGTTCAAGGGAACCGAAGCGGAAGATCTCGCCGCCTGATCGTTGCAATTCCTTTGCATGACGGCCGGTTCGCGTTCTTAGGCAACCTAAGAACAAAGGCTCAAATACGAGACTATTGACCATTGAACCAAACCGCCGGAGCACCTGCCCGGCGGTTTTTGTTTTCATGACCGTCTCTTTTATTAAATAAGAACATTTTAATATTATAGATATCTAATATTAAAAGCCGACGAACAGTATCGCGCCTACATCACATCACGCGGGTTCCGATACCTGACCGAGGCTGACAAGTCGCAAGTGCCTGCATTGCTGCCTTTGGCGGCAGAACCTGTTCGTTGTTCAACATGATACGGCGCCGACCACACCTCCTGTGCGGCAGCGCGCGCCGAGGCCGCTATTTGGGGGACGTTAATGCTGGGGTTAGGGAAAAGCGCAGACAATCGAAATATGCTCGATGCGATATCCAGATCGCAGGCAGTCATAGAATTCGATCTTAAAGGCAATATTCTTACGGCAAACAGCAATTTCTGTGTGACGCTGGGCTATGATCTCGCAGAGATCGTCGGCAAGCATCATCGTATCTTCTGCGACCGGGAATTTGTCGCATCGCACGCATACCAGGAATTCTGGGAATCTCTTGCGCGCGGCGAATTTCAGGGCAAGGAATATCGCCGCATACGCAAGGATGGATCGACCATATGGATCGAGGCCTCCTACAACCCCGTCTTCAGGTCAGGCAAACCCTATAAGGTTGTCAAGATAGCGACCGACATCACAGCCAAGAAGATCAAGGCTGTAGAAGATGCTGGCAAACTCGAAGCGCTTTCACGCTCCCAGGCCACCATCGAATTTTTGCCGGATGGTACGATCATTACCGCCAATCCGAATTTCTGCGCCACTGTCAACTACGACCTCAAGGAAATCGAAGGCCGGCACCACCGTATGTTCTGCGATCCGGCCTATGCAGCATCGCCAGCCTATGCCAATTTCTGGCCGCGGCTGGCATCCGGAGAATTCATCTCAGACGAATTTGTTCGTTATGGAAAGAACGGCAAGGAGATATGGATCCAGGCCGCTTACAACCCGGTATTGGATGAGACAGGCAAGGTGGTGAAGGTTGTGAAATTCGCAACCGACGTGACGCCGCGTATGAGCGCCATCACCCTTCTCGCCGATGCCTTGCAGGCACTGGCCGAGGGTGACCTGGTGCAGCGCCTCGATAGCAGCTTCGTGCCCAGCATGGAGAAATTGCGCCAGGACTTCAACGGCGTGGTCGGCAAACTTCAGTCCACCATGCAGACGATCGCTCACAATGCCTCGACAATCGCATCCGGCTCGGGTGAAATCCGCATAGCCGCCGATCAGCTCTCGCAGCGAACCGAACAGCAGGCGGCCTCGCTGGAAGAAACAGCAGCGGCGCTGGAGCAAATCACCACCACCGTGACCGATGCGAGCCAGCGCGCCGGCGAGGCCGGGAAACTGGTGTTGCGCACGAGAGAACATGCCGAACATTCCGGTGAAGTCGTTCAGCAGGCAATTTCCGCTATGGACGCGATTTCGCGCTCCTCCGGTGAAATCACCAACATCATCGGCGTCATTGACGACATCGCATTCCAGACCAATCTTCTGGCGCTGAATGCCGGCGTGGAAGCTGCCCGTGCCGGTGAAGCGGGCAAGGGTTTCGCTGTGGTCGCCCAAGAGGTGCGGGAACTCGCGCAACGATCCGCCGTTGCTGCCAAGGAAATCAAGTCCCTCATCAACACCTCCCGCGAACAGGTCGCCAATGGCGTCGATCTGGTTGGCAGAACCGGCGGTGCGCTGCGGGATATTCAATCGCAAATGGGCGAAATCGATGCCAACGTCTCGGCCATCGTCGAGGCCTCGCGCGAACAGGCCAACGGTCTGAGAGAAATCAACCAAGCCGTCAACGTTATGGATCAGGCGACTCAGAAGAACGCCGCCATGGTGGAAGAAACCACTGCCGCCAGCCACGGCCTCGCCAATGAAGCGGACAACCTGCACGAATTGTTGCGGCAGTTTAGAATATCGCGCGAAGGACAGATATCATCCGCCCAGCAGATCAATAAAAGACCCGCTGCAATAACGAGGCTGACAGCACCACAGCCGCGATACGCAACGGCAAGGTCTCACGGAAATGCTGCGCCCGAATGGGCGGAGTTTTAGTATGCTTCGAACCCCGGATGCCAATGCCGACCGGCAACTGGCATTATAAAATAACACGGTCCGCACGGGTGAAGATTTCGAAGTCTTCACCCCGCACCAGCGCAACAAGCGTGATGCCCGCACTCTCGGCAGTTTCGATGGCAAGCGCGGTAGGAGCCGAAATTGCTGCCATAACCGGACTACCAAGGATCGCTGTCTTCTGAACCATCTCCACCGACAGGCGACTGGTGACGGCAACAATGCCTGTCTTGGCGGAAATACCGGCATTCACGACAGCACCGGCCAACTTGTCGAGCGCATTGTGGCGACCGACATCTTCGCGCACCGCAAGCAAACCATCTTGAGGACTATAAAAACCCGCACCGTGAACGGCTCTCGTTTCGCGGTTGAGGCTTTGTGCGTCGCTCAGTGCTTTCACCGCAGCAACGATGTCATCACCGTGGATCGACATTCTCACGCCGCTGAGATCGGGGACCACGCGAACCGCCTGTTCTATGGATTCGATCCCGCACAGACCGCAACCAACCGGACCTGCCATATGCCGCCGTCTCGCCCGCAGGGCATCGGCCTCGGCGTCCATCAGATCCACCTGGACATCATAGCCCTGCCCGGCTTCAATGACCTCTATCGCCCGGATTTCGGTGCGTGCCGAAATGATGCCCTCTGTCAGGCTGAAGCCGACGGCGAAATCGACAAGATCAGCGGGACTAGCCATCATCACGGCATGGGTGCTGCCGCCGTAAGAAAAGGCAACCGGCACCTCCTCCGGCACGGCGCGCTCACCCGTGCTAAGGACGCCCTGTCGCAGCGCGGATCTTGCGACCCTTCGATAACTGGCTTCTATCGACACGGCGATCATCCCTCCATGACAAGAAACATGACTTCTCGTCTGCTCTCGATCGACAACAGCGATGTTACTTTTCACCCTCATGTCTAGCCTATCGCCCTGAAAATCGGAATCGATTTCCGCAAACGTAATGAGCGGACCGAAACGCTTTTCCTGGAACGAGAACTCATATTTTCTGCCTGCTTAAGAAAACAGGCAGTGGCCGAAAACAAAAAAGCGACCGAAACGGCCGCTTTTTTGTTTTGGATATTGTGTGGACAGTCATTCTTTCGAACCCGCCCGGTGCTTTCAAGCGGCGACGAGAACCTCATGCAGGTTCGTCAGTTCGTAGAGATGCTTTTCAAGCTTGGTCAGATGCTCGTGGTGATGATTGCCTTCCTGGATTTCGGCCTTGGCCAAATCGATGCGCTTCTGCAGCGTGTCAGGGGACATATCGTCAGCCGAAACAGCGGATTCGGCGAGAAGCGTGCAACCTGTTGGAAGAATATCGGCAAAACCACCGAAAACGACGTATTTATGGGTTTCGCCAGAGGCGAATTTCACCGTCACCAAGCCCGGCTTGATCGTCGTCATGGTGGGCGCGTGATTGGCCAGAACCGTCATCTCACCCAGCGTAGCCGGAATGACGACTTCCGTAACCGTTTCGGAAACGAGCAGACGTTCCGGGGAAACGAGATCGAATTTGAAACTGTCAGCCATGGCTATTCACTTCTTTTCAATTACGCGGGCGTCACGGACTTTTATTAAAACGCCGGCAAAGCCGTTCCGGTTTCACCGTCATCGTCGGCAAGGCGCGTGGTCGAACCGCGCGCCCGCCAATTCATAATCAGGCAGCTTCAGCAGTCAGCTTCTTTGCCTTTTCGATGGCTTCTTCCATCGAACCGACCATGTAGAAAGCTGCTTCCGGCAGGCTGTCGTATTCGCCGTTGACCAGGCCCTTGAAGCCCTTGATCGTGTCTTCGAGTGCGACGAGCTTGCCCGGAGAACCGGTGAAGACTTCGGCAACGAAGAACGGCTGCGACAGGAAGCGCTCGATCTTACGGGCGCGGGCAACCGTCAGCTTGTCTTCTTCCGACAGTTCGTCCATGCCGAGGATGGCGATGATGTCCTGAAGGGACTTGTAGCGCTGCAGGGTCGACTGAACCTTACGGGCAACCTCGTAGTGTTCTTCACCGACGATCATCGGGTCGAGCATGCGCGAGGTGGAGTCGAGCGGGTCAACAGCCGGGTAAATACCCTTTTCTGCGATCGAACGCGACAGAACCGTCGTTGCGTCAAGGTGCGCGAACGAAGTGGCCGGCGCAGGGTCGGTCAAGTCGTCGGCGGGAACGTAAATCGCCTGAACAGAGGTGATCGAACCCTTGTTCGTGGTGGTGATGCGTTCCTGCATCTGGCCCATGTCGGTTGCGAGCGTTGGCTGATAGCCCACAGCCGAAGGAATACGGCCGAGAAGAGCCGAAACTTCCGAACCAGCCTGCGTGAAGCGGAAGATGTTGTCCACGAAGAACAGAACGTCCTGGCCTTCGTCGCGGAAGTTTTCAGCGATCGTCAGACCGGTCAGAGCGACGCGAGCGCGGGCGCCCGGCGGTTCGTTCATCTGGCCGTAAACGAGAGCTGCCTTGGAACCTTCGCCGCCGCCAAGCTTGTTGACGTTCGACTCGATCATTTCGTGATAGAGGTCGTTACCTTCGCGGGTACGCTCACCCACGCCGGCGAATACCGAGTAACCACCGTGCGCCTTGGCGACGTTGTTGATCAGTTCCATGATGAGAACCGTCTTGCCAACGCCAGCGCCGCCGAACAGGCCGATCTTGCCGCCCTTGGCGTAAGGAGCCAGAAGGTCAACGACCTTGATGCCGGTAACAAGGATCTGGCCTTCAGTCGACTGCTCGACGTAAGACGGTGCGTCCTGGTGGATGGCGCGCTTCTTGGCCGTTACGATCGGACCTGCTTCGTCAACCGGCTCACCGATGACGTTCATGATGCGGCCGAGCGTTTCCAGACCGACCGGAACCTCGATCGGGGCGCCCGTATCAGCGACGACCTGACCGCGGACGAGACCTTCGGTCGAGTCCATGGCGATCGTGCGTACGACGTTTTCGCCGAGATGCTGAGCGACTTCCAGAACGAGGCGGTTGCCGTTGTTATCGGTTTCGAGCGCGTTGAGGATCGGAGGCAGTTCGCCTTCGAACGCCACGTCGACAACAGCGCCGATAACCTGGGTAACCTTGCCCGCGCCGTTCACCGCTGCGGTTTTCTTGGGGGTAGCTGCCTTAGCCATTATCCTTACCCTCTTTCCTTACCTCAGAGCGCTTCCGCGCCCGAAATGATTTCAATGAGTTCCTTGGTGATCTGAGCCTGACGCTGACGGTTGTAGGAAAGCGTTAGCTTGTTGATCATATCACCGGCATTGCGCGTTGCGTTGTCCATCGCGCTCATCTTGGCGCCCATTTCACCGGCAACGTTTTCGAGCAGAGCCCGGAAAACCTGAACCGAAATGTTGCGCGGAATAAGGTCTTCCAGAATAGAAGCCGCATCAGGCTCATATTCGTAGACGGCGCTCTGCGTTGCCTCAACCTCTTCCACAACAGGGACTGCGGCAGGAATAAGCTGCAGACCGGTCGGGATCTGGCTGATGACGGACTTGAATTCCGAGTAGATCAGCGTGCAGACGTCAAATTCACCCGCATTGAACAGGGAGATCACCTTCTTGGCGATCTGGTCGGCGTTTTCGAAACCGACCTTCTTCACTTCGCGCAGTTCGATGCGCTCGATGATATTAGCTGCGAATTCGCGACGAAGGCTGTCGTAACCCTTCTTGCCGACCGTGATGATCTTGACCGTTTTGCCTTCGGAAATCAGCTTGCGGGCTTGATCGCGGGCAAAACGGGAAATCTGCGAGTTGAAACCGCCGCAAAGACCACGTTCAGCGGTGCAGACAACGAGCAGATGCACGTTGTCCTTGCCGGTGCCGGTCATCAGCGCCGGAGCGACGTCCGCCTCGACCGCCTTGGCGATGTTGGCAAGAACGGCGCCCATGCGCTGAGAATAAGGCCGGGCGGCCTCCGCAGCTTCCTGGGCGCGCCGAAGCTTCGCCGCGGCGACCATTTTCATCGCCTTGGTAATCTTCTGCGTCGCCTTTACGGAGGCAATGCGGTTTTTCAGATCCTTTAGTGAAGGCATCCGTTATCCGTCCGAGTAAAAGAGCCCTAATTACGAGAAAGACTTCGCGAAGCTATCAAGAGCGCCCTTGAGCTTGCTCTTGGTATCGTCGCTGATTGCCTTTTCCGTGCGGATGGTGTCGAGGATCGCCTTGCCTTCCGAGCGGAGGTAGGAGAGCAGACCCTGCTCGAACTTGCCGACCTGCGCGACCGGGATCTTGTCGAGATAACCGTTGACACCGGCGAAGATCACCGCGACCTGCTCTTCCGTCTTGAGCGGAGAGAACTGCGGCTGCTTCAGAAGCTCGGTCAGGCGGGCACCGCGGTTAAGCAGGCGCTGTGTGGAAGCGTCAAGGTCCGAGCCGAACTGGGCGAAGGCGGCCATTTCGCGATACTGGGCAAGTTCACCCTTGATCGAACCGGCGACCTGCTTCATCGCCTTGATCTGGGCGGCAGAGCCAACGCGCGAAACCGACAGACCGACGTTAACGGCCGGACGGATACCCTGGTAGAACAGGTCGGTTTCAAGGAAGATCTGGCCGTCGGTGATCGAGATCACGTTGGTCGGAATGAAGGCCGAAACGTCGTTGCCCTGGGTTTCGATGACAGGCAGAGCCGTCAGCGAGCCAGCACCCATTTCGTCGGAGAGCTTTGCAGCGCGCTCCAGAAGACGGGAGTGAAGGTAGAAGACGTCGCCCGGATAAGCTTCGCGGCCCGGAGGACGGCGCAGCAGAAGCGACATCTGACGGTAAGCAACGGCCTGCTTGGAAAGGTCGTCATAACCGATGAGGGCGTGCTTGCCGTTATCACGGAAGTATTCGCCCATGGCGCAACCGGCAAACGGTGCCAGATACTGCATCGGAGCCGGGTCGGAAGCCGTGGCAGCAATGATGATCGAATACTGCAGGGCGCCGCGCTCTTCCAGAACCTTTACGAACTGGGCAACGGTCGAACGCTTCTGGCCGATAGCAACGTAGACGCAATAAAGCTTGTCGCCTTCCGGACCATTGTCGTGAATGGCCTTCTGGTTCAGGATCGCGTCGAGAATGATCGCGGTCTTGCCGGTCTGGCGGTCGCCGATGACGAGCTCGCGCTGGCCGCGGCCAACCGGGATGAGGGCGTCGATAGCCTTGAGGCCGGTCGACATCGGCTCATGAACCGACTTACGCGGAATGATGCCGGGAGCCTTGACGTCAACGCGCGAACGCTTGGCGGCGTTGATCGGGCCTTTGCCGTCGATCGGGTTGCCAAGGGCGTCAACGACGCGGCCGAGCAACTCCGGGCCAACCGGAACGTCAACGATAGCGCCAGTCCGCTTTACGGTGTCGCCTTCCTTGATGGCACGGTCGGAACCGAAGATAACCACACCGACGTTGTCGGCTTCGAGGTTGAGCGCCATGCCGCGAACGCCGCCAGGAAACTCGACCATTTCGCCGGCCTGAACATTGTCGAGACCATAGACGCGGGCGATACCGTCACCGACGGAAAGCACCTGACCGACTTCCGAGACTTCCGCCTCGTTGCCGAAATTTTTGATTTGATCTTTCAGAATTGCGGAAATTTCCGCGGCGCGGATATCCATCAGCCAACCTCTTTCAGTGCAAGCTTAAGGGTGGAAAGTTTGGTGCGAAGAGACGTATCGATCTGGCGAGAACCAACCTTGACGATCAGGCCACCGAGGATCGAAGGATCAACGGTAACGGAAACCGTCACATCCTTGCCGGTAACGCTCTTCAGCGCCGCCTTCAGTTCAGTTTCTTGCGCTTCGTCGAGCGCATGTGCCGAGGTGACCTCGGCGGTAATTTCGCCGCGATGGGCAGCAGCAATGGAGCGATAGGCGCGGATCATGCCGGGAACGGCAAACAGACGGCGGTTATTCGCAACGACCTTGAGGAAATTGACAGCAAGACCGGCAAGACCGGCCTTCTCGCAGATTGCGGTGATTGCCTTGAACTGATCCTCGGCGGAAAACACCGGGCTCGCAACCAGACGCTTCAAATCGTCACTTCCATCGAGAAGTGCGCCGAACCTGTCCAGATCGGCTCCAACTGCCTCGACCGCACCCGCTTCCAAAGCAAGCTCGAAAAGCGACGATGCATACCTTTCGGCTACACCGGATGTTCCATGGGAGGTATCTGCCACGGGCACTTTTTCCCTGCTAATCGTCCAAGAACATCAGCGAGGGGGATCCTCCGCATCAAATTCTTGAAATCGTTTCAATTTCCCCGAAAAAGACCGGAATTCCCCCCTGCCTTTTCCCAATTTCGCGGTCCGTCTAGCATAGGACGCCGGGACTCGCAACACGCGTAATAGCGGAAAGCGCCGTTTGGGCAAGGGGGAATGCGTTTAAATTTTCCGATTCCGCCCAGGATGCGCCGCAGGTGCGGCACAAAAGCCAAAAAGCCCGTCTCAGACCAGTCCGAACACGTAGCTCAACGACAGTGCAGACAACAGAAGGTGTACAACCAGAAGTATGAAATTCCGCACTGTTGCGCCTCCATCCGAGAGAATGGAGAGAATGCCGCCGAACACGCTTAGACCGAAAGCCGCACCGAAGGCGAGATAGACCATGGGCTGCGCCAGAAGCAGGGCGGAAGCACCGAGGCCGAGATAAAAACCGGCAAGCGACGAGCGCACAAGCGCGTAACCATCCCGGCGCTCGCCGATCGCCTGCAGACCGAAGGCACGCAGAGTAGCGCCTGGTGCAAACATGAAAAAGAGGCCGATCACGACCGACACCACCGCAGCGCCGAAGGCCAGCTGCTCGCCGAATTCGGCGGGAAAATAAAACTCCATCTCGTTCCCCAAATCATTTTTGCCTGCTGCGTTATGACACGGTCATGACAGCGGGAAAACGTCCCCATTGATAAAGTTCAAAGGAAACTTTGCGGATCGATATCGAGCTGCACATGCACGCTGCCCCGTTCCTTCGGGCCATTGGCCAGAAGCGTTCGAAGGAAGGATTGCATGTCGGAATTGCGCCGCCCATGCACCAGCAGGCGAAAACGGTGCCGGCCGCGGATAAGCGCCAGCGGCGCTTCCGCCGGGCCGAGCAGCATGATGCCCGTAACCTGCGGTGCTGCCGCCCTTAAACCCCGCGCATGGGTTTCGGCCTCCGCACGCGTATCGGCGGAAACGATGATTGAGGCAAGCCGTCCGAAAGGCGGAAGAACGGCTTTTTCACGCTCCACGATCTCCCTTTCGTAAAAGGCAGATGCATCACCGGACACGATTGCCTGCATGACAGGGTGTTGCGGCTGGTAGGTTTGCAACAGGCCGTGGCTTTTCAGCCCGGTTCGCCCGGCGCGACCGGTCACCTGCGAGAGCAGCTGGAACGTTCGCTCCGCTGCGCGCGGATCGCCATTGGCAAGCCCGAGATCGGCGTCGACAATACCGACAAGCGTCATAAGGGGGAAGTTGTGCCCCTTGGCAACCAGCTGCGTGCCGATGACGATGTCCGCCTCTCCCTTTACGATCGCCTCCAGCTCCAGACGCAGCCGCTTGACGCCCATCAGGTCAGAGGAGAGCACGATGGTGCGGGCCTCGGGAAAATGTTTCTCCACCTCCTCGGCGATCCGCTCTACCCCCGGCCCGCAGGCCACCAGATGATCGAAGGTGCCGCATTCCGGGCAATGGTCCGGCGTCGGCTCGTTGTGACCGCACTGGTGGCATTGCAGTTGATTGCGGAACCGGTGCTCCACCAGCCAGCTCGAACATTGCGGGCACTGGAAACGGTGACCGCAGACCCGGCAAAGCGTCAGCGGCGCGTAACCGCGACGATTGAGAAAGAGCAGGGACTGCTCGCCCTTTTCGATGGTTTTGCCGATGCCGCGCAGGAGAACCGGCGAAAGAAACCCTCCCCTTTCCGGCGGATGGCGACGCATATCGATCAGATGCAGATCGGGCATCGCCGCATCGCCGAAGCGCGTATGCAGATGGATGGTGTTATAGCGGCCAGAACTGCCGTTGACCTGGCTTTCCACTGACGGCGTAGCGGAGACCAGCACCACCGGGAAATCCCCGATCCGGGCTCTGACGACCGCCATGTCGCGGGCGTTGTAAAAGACGCGGTCTTCCTGCTTGTAGGCCGGGTCATGCTCCTCATCGACGATGATGAGGCCGAGATTGTCGAAGGGAAGGAACAGCGCCGAGCGCGCGCCGGCCACCACCTTCACCTCACCCGTCACCGCCTGTCGCCAGACCTTTTCGCGCATGCGCGGCGACAGGTCAGAATGCCATTCCGCCGGCTTGGCGCCGAAGCGGTCGTGAAAGCGATCCAGGAAGGCCGCCGTCAGCGCGATTTCCGGCAACAGGATGAGGACCTGCTTGCCTTGTCGCAGCGTTTCCGCCACCGCCTCGAAATAGACCTCGGTTTTGCCGGAGCCGGTCACACCATCAATCAGTGAAACATGGAAACCACCCTTGCGCACATCCTCGAGAATTTCCGATGCCGCCTGTTTCTGTGGGCCTTCCAGTCGCGGCTCGGCATAGTCAGGATCAGGCTCGGCCACAACGGGCGGCGCGGGCAGAAAAACCGTCTCGAATACGCCCTGCTTGACCAGACCATCGACAACGCTGGTAGAAACGCCGGCGGCATGGGCAAGGCCACTCTTCGTCCAGCCATGGCCCTCGGCCGCCAGTTCCATCACTCTCTCGCGGGCGGGAGTAAGCCGCTCCGGCCTGCCTTCGGTCAGCCGCAGCCCCTCGATCATAGGCTCGGGATCGAAGGCGGCGGGGGCGCGTAGGGCCATGCGCGCCACAAGGCCGGGCGGAGAAAGCGTGTAAGCGGCAACCCAGTCGATGAAGCGCCGCATTTCCGCTTTCAGCGGCGGGCACTCGAAACTCTTGGTGATGGGCCGCAGCTTTTTCGGATCGACGCTCTTCTCTCCTGCATCGTCCCACACCACGCCGAAGACCTGCCGTGGTCCAAGCGGCACCTGAACGATGGAGCCGGTCTCCACCACCATATCGTCAGGCACGGCATAACTGTAGGGTCCAGGCGCCGGCATCGGCACGAGAACGGGCACCGTGCGCGTGAGCGACGGCGGGTCGAACAGAGCCCCAAACAGATCGGACGAATCTTTTGCCATGATGTGGCGAACATGCCCCGGCGGAATGAAAAAGGAAACCGCCCGGATGTAATGGCTGACCCCGGTAAAGTCCACGCCAGATGCGAAGCCCAGGCGCGAGCCTTAACCAAATACTGACCATAAGGGCATAGCGTTGGGAGAGGAATGGAGCGCCCCGTGACCGAAATTCTGACTTTTGCCACACCCGATCTCTTGAACGAGCGCCAATCCTGGCTTGCCGCGATTGCCGGTGAACGCCGCCTTGCGGACAATACCGTCGAGGCCTACGAGCGCGACACTCGCCAGTTTTTGACATTCCTCACCGGTTACATCGGCAAGCCAGCTTCAATCGCCGATATCGCCGATCTGCGCCCGGTCGATCTTCGCGCCTTTCTGGCCAGTCGTCGCAGGGAAGGCGCCGGCGCACGCTCGCTGGGGCGGCATCTGGCGGGCCTGCGTTCCTTTCTCCACTATCTGCAAAAGAAAGGTCTGGTGAATGCGGCCGGGGCCACCGCCATGCGCTCGCCGAAACAGCCGAAATCTCTGCCGAAACCGCTGACGGACCGGCAGGCGCTGAAAATAACCACCACCGAGGCGCAATTGAATGAAGAGCCATGGATTGCCGCCCGAAACGCTGCGGTTCTCTCGCTTCTTTATGGCTGCGGTCTTCGCATCTCCGAGGCGCTCGGGCTGGCTCCGGCCGATTTCACGCCCGACGCCCGCAGCCTTCGCATCACCGGCAAAGGCAACAAGACCCGGATGGTGCCTTTGCTGGCGGTGGTAACGGAAGCGGTTGAGGCCTACAAAAAGCTCTGCCCCTATCATCTGGCTGCCGACCAGCCGCTATTCCTCGGCGCGCGCGGCGGCAAGCTGCAACCTGCCATCATCCAGCGCGAGATGCAGAAGTTGCGTGGCGCTTTCGGCCTGCCGGAAAACGCCACACCGCATGCGCTGCGCCACTCCTTCGCCACCCATCTGCTGGCCGGCGGCGGCGACCTGCGCACCATTCAGGAACTGCTCGGCCATGCCAGCCTCTCCACCACGCAGATCTATACCGGCGTCGATACCGCAAGATTGCTGGAAATCTACGATAATGCCCACCCGCGCGCATGAAGCAGGAAATGCTTAACCATAGTCATTAATCAGACGTCCAAGCCGCCGTTCTATAAGTGGACTAGAACCGGATGGTACCTATGCAAAGCCTGATAAAGCCACAAAATCTCACCGCCACCCTGATGGGCAAGACCGGCGACACCCTGCTATGGTTGCTCGCCGCGCTGCACGTCACTGCTGTCGCAATCCTCTTCGCAACGTTGCTATCGTTGGGTGAGGCGCAAGCCGCCGAACAGGAGATAAGCTGCACGGGCAGCGATATTCTCGTGGAGATGCGCAAGAGCGACCCGCAGAGCTTCGCGAAGATCGAACAGGAAGCGGCAGCTATACCGAACGGCAAGGGCAACTTCTGGCGCATCGAAAAAGCTGGAACGGCGCCGTCCTTTCTTCTCGGCACCATGCATGTCACCGATCCACGTGTTCTCGGCATGCCAGCCGCCGCAACACCCGCGTTTGAAAAAGCCGCGACGGTCATCGTGGAATCGGACGAAATCGTCGATGACAAGAAAATTGCGGCATCGCTGCTGACAAGACCCGACCTCACCATGTTTCTGGACGGCAAGTCGATCACCGACATCCTGTCACCCGAAAATGTCGCACGCCTTGAAAAAGGTCTTAAGGAGCGCGGCATTCCGCTGAGTGCCGTTTCGCGCATGAAGCCATGGATGCTGTCGAGTTTCGTCGCCCTTCCCGCCTGCGAATTTGCCCGCAAGGCCACTGGCCTGTCTTTCCTTGACAAGAAGCTCGCTGAAGATGCAGTCGCGGACGGAAAGCATCTTGTCGGGCTGGAGACCATGGTGGAGCAGCTTGCGGCCATGTCTGAGCTGCCAATGGAATTTCATCTGCAGGCGCTGATCGAAACGCTCGAATTGGGCGACCGCATGGACGACATCATGACGACAATGACCGATCTTTATGTCAGCGGTGATATCGGCATGACCATGCCCATGCTGAAGAGCATCGATCCCAAGAAAGCGTCTGAAAATGACCAAGGCTACGCCGCCTTCGAGCAACGCATCATCACCGATCGCAACCACGTCATGGCGGAGCGATCGGCCCCTGAGCTTGCCAAAGGCAATGTCTTCATGGCCGTCGGCGCTTTGCACCTGCCGGGCGAAGAAGGCGTAATTGAACTCCTGCGTGCGCAGGGCTTTACCCTCACACGGGTCGACTGATCCACTCGTCTCCGGTCTTGACGGGGCGGACATTGGCGCAAAACGGCCGCATCGTCGCCGGCACGATGCGACGATGAAACGGCCCGACGACGAAAAGATAGAGACGCCCGAACAGGTTCTTGCGCCGGACGATAGTAGTGACCTTCACGATCTGCCGACCAGGCTCCTGTTCCACATCGACGACGATACGGAAATCGAGATGGTTGTCGTCAAAGCCGAGCACGGTCCGGTCCGCAGTAGACGACAGCACTGGAAATCCGCCCGCCGAAGTACCCGCCGCCAGCTCGACCGTTCTGAGACCGAAAAGCGATACGAGACGGTTTCGAAGCGCCATAAGGCCGCTGATCCATGCCGGAGGATGATCGAGGAGAAGTCTGCTCACATCGAGTGAACTCGATGCGGCCGTCACCATCTCTCCTTCAAAGCAATCCCGCCAGTCCGCGCCCGGCAATATGTCTTCGCTGTCCCGCATCCCATAACCTCATTGCCGCCTTGTGTGGCGAGGCTCATCATCACTATTTCCGATCATCCGGGAACGTGACAAACCGCCGCTAATGGCAATTCGAGCGGGTTTAGCTTCAGAAAATACGAAGAGACAGAGAGATAGAGCGTTTTCGCTTTTGGAAAAGCGTAGTGCTTTAGCCGTGCGTCATACGCTTCAGAACATTGGTGCGCCAGTAGAACTGGTGAACCAGAACTGCGGCGACGTGGCCGGCGATCAACACCCACATCAGCCCCTTGAACGGCCCGGAATGCAATTCTCCTGCTACTCGCGCGCCGAAATAATAGGCCGCAATGCCCGACAATGGCAGGGCAAAAAACAGCGCGTAAAAGGTGAAATGCGCGACCTTCGCGGCGATTTGAGAAGCGCGCGGTTCATTGGCGGGATGCGGCGGCACACCCTGGAAAAACCGCAGACAGAGGCGCAGAACCGCAAGGGACAGGACGGCAAAGCCGACATACGCGTGAATATTGGCCGAGGAGATCTGTTCCGGCGTCAGCGTTTCACCCCGCCGCATCAACCGATACGCATGGGCCATGCCATCTGGAAACAGAAGGTTGAAAAAGATCAGAAGCGCCATCGTCCAGTGAAGGATACGCTGCGGAACGGAGAAGGAAACTTGAGTGGAGGACGCCATTTTATTGCCTTTTATCAAAAGGTTAGACAGGCTATGGCGCAAATATGCTGAACCCCGGCCTGCATTGCAAGCCGGGGTTCGCTTTATGGCTGAAATTTAATATTGGCTAAAATCACATATGGATCGGCTTGAAGAAAGTTGCCAGCGCCGCTTCCTTCACCGCTTCCGACATGGTCGGATGCGCATGGCAGGTACGGCCGAGATCTTCCGAGGAACCACCGAATTCCATCAGCACGGTGATCTCGTGGATCATTTCGCCAGCGCCGAAACCAACGATATGGCCGCCGAGAACCCGGTCGGTTTCCTTGTCAGCGAGGATCTTCACGAACCCATCAGTCACCTGCATGGCGCGGGCGCGACCATTGGCGGTGAAGGGGAACTTGCCGACCTTGTAGGCGATACCAGCGGCCTTCAGTTCTTCTTCCGTCTTGCCGACGGAAGCGACTTCCGGCTGCGTATAGACCACGGCCGGAATGACATCGTAGTTCACATGGCCGCGCTGGCCGGCAAGAATTTCCGCAAGAGCGACGCCCTCGTCTTCCGCCTTATGTGCCAACATCGGGCCCTTCACCACGTCGCCGATGGCGTAGATGCCATCCACATTGGTCTTGAAGTGGCCGTCGATTTCGACACGGCCGCGGCTGTCGAGCACGACACCGGCTTCCGCAAGGCCGAGACCCTCGGTGTAGGGCTTGCGACCGGTGGAGATCAGCACAACGTTGGCTTCCAGCGTTTCAGCTGCGCCACCCTTGACCGGCTCGAACACCACCTTTGCGCCAGTTCCCGTCTTTTCAACGCCCGTCACCTTGGCACCGAGCTTGAAATCGAGACCCTGCTTGGCGAGCAGACGCTGAGCCTGCTTGGAGACTTCGCTATCCATGCCGCCGAGAATGGTGTCGAGATATTCGACGACGGTGACCTTCGCGCCAAGACGCGACCAGACCGAACCAAGCTCGAGGCCGATGACACCGCCGCCCACCACGATGAGCTTTTCCGGAACCTTGGAAAGCGCAATCGCGCCGGTGGAGGAAACGATGACGCTTTCATCGATATCCACCTGGACGCCGGGAATACCAGCAACATCAGAACCGGTGGCGATGACGATGTTCTTGGCTTCGATTTCCTGGCTCTCGCCCTTGTCGTTGGTGACGGAGACCTTGCCGGCGGATACAACCTTGCCCGTGCCCTGGAAGGCATCGATCTTGTTCTTCTTGAACAGGAAGGCAACGCCGTCGACATTGGCTTTCACCACGCTGTCCTTGTGCCCCATCATCTTCTCGAGGTTCAGCTTCGGAGCGGCGACTTCGATACCAAGCGTATCAACGCCATGGGCCACATGCGCGAAGGTTTCGGAAGCGTGCAGCAATGCCTTGGAAGGAATGCAGCCGACATTGAGGCAGGTGCCGCCATAGGTCGCGCGCTTTTCGATCACTGCGACCTTCAAGCCAAGCTGTGCCGCCTTGACCGCGCAAACATAACCGCCGGGACCCGTACCGATTACCACTACATCATATGCCATGTTTCTGTTCCTGATTGATTGCGGGCAGGATTTTGAACCGCCCTGCTTCCGTTTGACCTGAAACTCAGGCCGCTTTTTCCGTTGCGAGTTTTATACCGAGAGCGATGAAGACCACGCCACTGGTGCGGTCGATCCATTGGCTGGCGCGCTGAAAAGCTGCGCGCATGCGAGGCGTCGTCATGAACAGGCTGACGCCGACGAACCACAGGATAAGGCAGCTTGCCATGACGAGCCCATATCCGAACTTGATGCCAACAGGCGTATGCGCGTGAACCACCGTCGAAAAGATCGACAGGAAGAAAAACACCGGTTTGGGGTTAAGCGCGTTGGCGGCAAAACCGAGCGTGAAGGCCTTCAATGCAGTCTGGCCGCTTCTGGCCCGAACGCCATCTTCGCCTTCCGCAGCCGGCAATTCGGTCTTGCCGGCGCGCAGCGCCTTGATGCCGATATAGATCAAGTAGGCGACACCCAACCACTTGACGATGTTGAAGAGATAGATCGACTGGGAAATGATGAGACCAAGTCCAAGGATCGTATAGGTGACGTGGAACATCAGGGATGTGCCAACACCGAAGCTGGTGATGATGGCCTGCTTGCGCCCATGCACCATGGCCTGACGCATGACCATCGCCAGATCGGCGCCGGGAGAAACGATCGCGAAAAAGAAGATCGCCATCAGGGATGCAAGTTCGATCAGATACTGATGCATGGGAAAATCAACCTCTAAAACATCAACACGAAAAGCATCAGCCCAAGACCGAGCATCGAACCGAGCCAGACCAGCGAGCGGATATAGGGCACACCAGCGAGATAAAGTGGAATATAGACCACCCGGCAGATCAGCCAGATCAAAGCGCCGGTGAAGGCCAGCCCGGACGGATCGCCAGCCATGATGACACCGAAGGCGAGCGCAATGAAAGCGGGATAGGTCTCGCGAAAATTCGCCGAGGCACGCGCGGCGCGTCCGGCAACCCTGCCCTGCGGCTTCTTTTCAGCATCCCGCGGACCGGCATTCCAGTCCAGCCCGAATTCACGCGTTGCCGTCATTCCCTGCAGCGCAATGTGGGCGGCCAGCAGCAGAACGCTGAGCCCGATCAGCGGCAAA
This sequence comes from Agrobacterium sp. K11, assembly GCF_059429395.1. Lineage (NCBI taxonomy): Bacteria > Pseudomonadati > Pseudomonadota > Alphaproteobacteria > Hyphomicrobiales > Rhizobiaceae > Agrobacterium > Agrobacterium sp. K11. The sequence goes on from NZ_JCAHRB010000009.1 coordinate 99,015, forward strand.
AAGGGTGACGCGGCAAGAAATGTCGGCTGCACTTTCGCTCTCCTGATGGCATTTCAGCGGGATCGACTTGAAACCCCGCTGAAACGAAAAGCAAGACCGATCAGAGATCGAGAACCAGACGTTCCGGATCTTCGAGGCTTTCCTTGACGCGAACGAGGAAGGTCACGGCTTCCTTGCCGTCAACGATACGGTGATCGTAGGAGAGCGCAAGATACATCATCGGACGGATGACGACCTGACCACCGATGGCGACCGGACGCTCCTGGATCTTGTGCATGCCGAGGATGCCCGACTGCGGCGCATTGAGGATCGGCGAGGACATCAGCGAGCCGTAGACGCCGCCATTGGTGATGGTGAAGGTGCCGCCCTGCATGTCGGCCATGCCGAGCGAACCGTCGCGCGCTGCCTTGGCGAGACGGCCGAGTTCCTTTTCGACACCAGCGATGGAGAGCTGGTCGGCATCGCGAATGACCGGAACGACGAGACCCTTGTCGGTGCCGACAGCCATGCCGACGTGACAATAGTTCTTGTAGATGATGTCCGTGCCGTCGATTTCAGCGTTGACGGCGGGCAGTTCCTTCAGCGCGTGGGTCACGGCCTTGGTGAAGAAGCCCATGAAGCCGAGTTTGACGCCGTGCTTCTTCTCGAAAACGTCCTTGTAGCGGTTGCGCAGATCCATGACGGCGCTCATGTCCACCTCGTTATAGGTGGTCAGCATGGCGGCCGTGTTCTGTGCATCCTTGAGGCGACGTGCGATCGTCTGGCGCAGGCGGGTCATCTTGACGCGCTCTTCGCGAACCTGATCCTGCTCGGCCGAAACCGGACGGGGAGCAGCAGCAGCGACCGGAGCGGCGGCAGGTGCCGAAACACCCTTGGCAACAGCGGCGAGAACGTCGCCCTTCAGAACCTGGCCACGCTTGCCCGAACCGTCGACCTGATCGGCGGAAAGGTTGTTTTCAGCGAGCAGCTTGCCGGCGGCAGGTGCCGGCGGCATGGCGCTGCCAGCCGGAGCGGCGGCCACGGCTGCGGCAGGTGCCGGTGCAGCAGCAGGCGCAGCAGGCTTTGCCGCGGGTGCAGAAGTTGCAGCGCCGGCAGCACCTTCGGCGATCTGGCCGAGAAGGGCGTCGAGACCGACGGTTTCGCCGTTCTGCACGACGATTTCGGTCAGCACGCCGGAGGCGGGTGCCGGAACTTCGACGGTAACCTTGTCGGTTTCGAGTTCAACGAGAGGTTCGTCGGCCTTGACGGTATCGCCGACCTTCTTGAACCAGGTGCCGACGGTCGCTTCGCTGACGGATTCGCCGAGGGTTGGTACGCGGATTTCAGTGGCCATGATCTAGTTCCGTTATTCGGGTGTCTTTTTTGCGGGGCGATGCGGGAGAGTTCTCACTCTCCCAGCGCGTCTTCCAGGAACGCAGCAAGCTGCGCCAGATGCTTGGACATCAGGCCGGTCGCCGGAGAGGCGGCAGCCGGACGGCCCGTGTAACGGACCTTCTGGTACTTGGCGTCGATATGCGCCAGAACCCATTCAAGGTAGGGATCGATGAACGACCACGCACCCATGTTCTTCGGCTCTTCCTGGCACCAGACCATTTCCGCGTTACGGAAACGGGAAAGCTCGTTGATGAGCGCCTTGGCCGGGAACGGATAGAGCTGTTCGACACGCAGCAGGTAGATGTCGTCGATACCGCGCTTTTCACGCTCCTCGAGCAGATCGTAATAGACCTTGCCCGTGCACATGACGACGCGGCGGATCTTCGAATCCTTCTGCAGCTTGATCGGACCATCCTTGATGACCTCCGCATCGTCCCACAGGAGACGGTGGAAGGAGGACTCGCCTGCAAGCTCCGCAAGCGACGAGGTGGCGCGCTTGTGACGCAGCAGGGACTTCGGCGTCATCAGGATGAGCGGCTTGCGGAAGTCACGCTTCATCTGGCGGCGCAGGATATGGAAGTAGTTAGCCGGCGTCGTGACGTTGGCAACCTGCATGTTGTCTTCGGCGCACATCTGCAACCAGCGTTCCAGACGGGCGGACGAATGTTCCGGACCCTGACCTTCATAACCATGCGGCAGGAGGCAGACGAGACCGGACATGCGCAGCCACTTGCGTTCACCCGAAGAGATGAACTGGTCGAACACAACCTGGGCGCCGTTGGCGAAGTCGCCGAACTGGGCTTCCCAGAGCGTCAGTGCATTCGGGCGGGCAAGCGAATAGCCATATTCGAAACCAAGAACCGCTTCTTCCGAAAGCATCGAGTTGATGACTTCGTAACGGGCCTGCGTCGGCGAAAGATTGGCAAGCGGGATGTAACGCTCTTCTGTCTCCTGATCATAGAGAACCGAGTGGCGCTGCGAGAAGGTGCCGCGTTCGCAATCCTGACCGGACAGACGGATCTTGTGGCCGTCTACGACCAGCGAACCGAAGGCCAGAGCCTCAGCCATCGCCCAGTCCAGCCCCTCGCCGGTCTCTACCATCTGGGCACGGTTTTCCATGAAGCGCTGGATCGTGCGGTGTGCGCTGAAGCCTTCCGGAATGGTCGACAGCTTCTTGCCGATTTCCTTCAGCTGCTTCATCGGCACGCCGGTCTTGCCACGACGCTGCTCATCGGCATTGTCGGCGGCGCGCAGACCGGACCACTGACCATCCAGCCAGTCGGCCTTGTTCGGCTTGTAGGACTGGCCTGCCTCGAACTCCTGCTCGAGATGGGCGCGCCAATCGGCCTTGATCTTCTCGAAATCGCCTTCGGTGATCAGGCCTTCCGCAATCAGGCGGTCAGCATAGATGCGGGCAACAGTCTTGTGGCCACGGATGACCTTGTACATCTTCGGCTGCGTGAACGCAGGCTCGTCGCCTTCGTTATGGCCGAAGCGACGGTAACAGAACATGTCGATGACGACAGGCTTGTGGAACTTCATGCGGTATTCGGTTGCAACCTTTGCCGCATAAACCACCGCTTCCGGATCATCACCGTTAACGTGGAAGATCGGCGCCTCGATCATCTTGGCAACGTCGGACGGATAGGGCGACGAGCGCGAGAAGGCCGGGTTCGTCGTGAAGCCGATCTGGTTGTTGATGATGAAGTGCATGGTACCGGCAACGCGGTGACCGCGCAGGCCGGAGAGGCCGAGAATTTCGGCAACCACGCCCTGACCCGCAAAAGCGGCATCGCCGTGCAACAGGAGCGGCAGCACCTTGGCGCGTTCCGATAGCGGAATGATGTCGCCGTCCCATGTCTTGGCAAGCTGGTCCTGCTTGGCGCGGGCCTTGCCCATGACGACAGGGTTGACGATTTCAAGGTGCGACGGGTTTGCCGTCAGCGAGAGGTGAACCTTGTTGCCGTCGAATTCGCGGTCTGAGGAGGCACCGAGATGGTACTTCACGTCACCGGAACCTTCGACGTCATCAGGCTTGAACGAACCGCCCTTGAACTCGTGGAACACGGCGCGGTGCGGCTTGCCCATCACGTTGGTCAGAACGTTCAGGCGGCCGCGGTGAGCCATGCCGAGCACGACTTCTTCCAGACCGTCCTGGCCGCCGCGCTTGATGATCTGCTCAAGTGCCGGGATCAGCGATTCACCGCCATCGAGGCCGAAACGCTTGGTGCCCTTGAAACGCACGTCGAGGAACTGCTCGTAACCTTCGGCTTCGACGAGCTTGGACAGAATGGCCTTCTTGCCTTCCGGCGTGAAGTCCACACCCTTGTCCGGACCTTCGATGCGTTCCTGGATCCAGCCCTTTTCTTCCGGGTTGGACATATGCATGAATTCGACGCCGAGCGTCGAGCAATAGGTGCGCTCGAGAATATCGACCATTTCGCGCACGGTCGCGTATTCGAGACCGAGGACGTTATCGATGAAAATCTTGCGGTCGTAGTCGCTTTCCTCGAAGCCATAAGACTTCGGCGAAAGCTCGTTATAGTCCTCAACGGCGCTGGCGATGCCAAGCGGGTCGAGCTTGGCGTGCAGATGGCCACGCATGCGGTAGGCGCGGATCATCATGATGGCGCGGACGCTGTCACGGGTCGCCTGAAGCACTTCGGCCGGGCTGACGGCCTTGCCGGTATCGGCGCTCTTGGCCTCGGCTTTCGCCTGAACCTTCTTCTCGATGGCCTTCTCGACCGTAGCCCAGTTGCCATCAAGCGCGGATACCAGGTCGCCGTTTGCCGGGATCGGCCAGTTGGCGCGCTTCCAGGAGGCGCCCTTGGCTGCCTTCTTCACGTCTTCCGGATTGTCGGACAACGCCTTGAAGAAGCTCTGCCACTCCGGCGACACGGAAGAGGGATCCTCTTCGTACCGGGCATAGAGCTGCTCGATATAGGCTGCATTCGCGCCGTCCAGAAACGACGTGATCTGAAACTGCTCGTTCGCTTCTTGCCTTGCCATTGTGTTCTTGCGGACTTGTCCGTCCGCCTCCTCGATGCCGTTAGGGCCGTTTATCGGCCTGCCGCTTGATTATTGCTGTCTGCCGCCGGGGCGGTATGCCGTCTGTCTGTCGTTCTTTGCGGCTTCGGGCAGCGTGGCGTTAAAGCCGCACCGCCCGTTACCGGTCTCATGTGGTCTCAGCCCTTGAGGACTTCAACCAGCGTCTTGCCGAGGCGCGCCGGGGAAGGCGATACCTTGATGCCTGCAGCTTCCATTGCTGCGATCTTCGATTCCGCATCACCCTTGCCGCCGGAAACGACAGCGCCGGCGTGGCCCATGGTGCGGCCCTTCGGAGCCGTACGGCCCGCGATAAAGCCAGCCATCGGCTTCTTGCGGCCCTTCTTGGCTTCGTCGATCAGGAACTGTGCCGCATCTTCTTCAGCCGAACCGCCGATTTCGCCGATCATGATGATCGACTGCGTGGCTTCGTCGGCCAGGAACATTTCCAGGACGTCGATGAACTCGGTGCCCTTGACCGGGTCGCCGCCGATGCCGACAGCCGTCGTCTGGCCGAGGCCTTCGTTGGATGTCTGGAATACGGCTTCATAGGTCAGCGTGCCGGAGCGCGAAACGATACCGACCGAACCCTTGCGGAAGATCGAGCCCGGCATGATGCCGATCTTGCATTCTTCAGGCGTCATGATGCCCGGGCAGTTGGGGCCGAGCAGGCGCGAGTTCGAACGGTCGAGGCGAGCCTTGACGCGCACCATGTCCATCACCGGAATACCTTCGGTGATGCAGGTGATGAAGGGGATCTCAGCCTCGATGGCTTCGATGATGGCGTCGGCTGCACCTGCCGGCGGAACATAGATCACGGATGCGTCTGCACCGGTCTTTTCCTTGGCTTCGGCAACCGTTGCGAAGATCGGCAGGCTTTCGCCCTTGGAGCCGGTCCAGGTTTCGCCACCCTTCTTCGGGTGAATACCACCAACCATCTGCGTGCCGTAATAAGCAAGCGCCTGTTCGGTGTGGAAGGTACCGGTCTTGCCGGTCAGACCCTGAACGAGGATCTTGGTGTCTTTATTAACAAGAATAGACATTATTTCCGGTCCCTCAATTAGCCGTTGATCGCCGCGACGATCTTCTTGGCTGCGTCGTCCAGGTCGTCAGCAGCCGTAATCGCAAGGCCCGATTCGTTCAGGAGCTTCTTGCCAAGTTCGACGTTGGTGCCTTCGAGGCGAACAACGAGCGGAACCTGCAAACCGACTTCCTTCACCGCGGCGATAACACCTTCGGCGATGACGTCGCACTTCATGATGCCGCCGAAGATGTTGACGAGGATACCCTCGACCTTCGGGTCAGCAGTGATGATCTTGAAAGCTGCAGCAACCTTCTCCTTGCCGGCGCCGCCGCCGACGTCACAGAAGTTTGCCGGCTCCTTGCCGTAAAGCTTGATGATGTCCATCGTCGCCATGGCGAGACCGGCACCATTGACCATGCAGCCGATGTTGCCATCGAGCGCAACGTAAGCGAGGTCCCACTTGGAGGCTTCGATTTCCTTGGCGTCTTCTTCGGTCTCGTCGCGCAGCGCCTTGACGTCGTCATGGCGGAACAGCGCGTTGCCGTCGAAGGACATCTTGGCATCGAGAACGCGCAGATGACCGTTTTCCATGACGATCAGCGGGTTAACCTCGAGGAGAGCCATGTCCTTCTCGTTGAAGGCCTTGTAGAGGATCGGGAACAGCGCCTTAGCGTCTTCCGCAGCAACACCCTCAAGCTCGAGCGCCTTGGAGATCGCGGCAACGTCAGCGTCGCTCACACCCTTTTCCGGGTCGATGGCGATGGTGTGGATCTTCTCGGGCGTGTCGTGGGCAACAGCTTCGATATCCATGCCGCCTTCGGTGGAAACCACGAAAGCAACGCGACCGACCGAGCGATCGACCAGCAGCGAGCAGTAAAGCTCGCGAGCGATATCCGCACCGTCTTCGATGTAAAGGCGGTTGACCTGCTTGCCGGCATCGCCCGTCTGCGCCGTTACCAGCGTGTTGCCGAGCATATCCTTGGAGTGGGAAACGACTTCTTCGATCGTCTTTGCGAGACGAACGCCACCCTTGGCGTCGGGGCCGAGTTCCTTGAACTTGCCCTTGCCGCGGCCGCCGGCGTGAATCTGGCTCTTGACGACGTAGAGCGGGCCGGGAAGCTGCTTTGCGGCGGCTTCGGCTTCTTCAACCTTGAGGATGGCGACGCCTTCAGCGACCGGCGCACCATAGCCCTTCAGAAGAGCCTTGGCCTGATATTCGTGAATATTCATGGAATAATCCCTGTTTGGAGCCGCTTGAAGCGCCCTGCATCCTTATCTGACGCAGGGCGCTTCAAGCTGTTGAATCTACGCATCGTGCCTTGCAAAAATCCAATCCGGTTTTGCGCCGATGCGTCAGGCTATTACTTCAGCGACGGAGCGATGTTGATGCAGGCTTCGCAGAGACCGGCAACAGCGCCGACGGACTTCTGGAAGGCGGCTTCTTCATCCTTGTTCAGCTCGATCTCGATGATGCGCTCGATACCACCGGCGCCGATGATGGTGGGCACGCCGACATACATATCGTCCACGCCGTACTGGCCCGACAGATGGGCAGCCGCGGGCAGAACGCGCTTCTTGTCCTTGAGGTAGGATTCAGCCATTTCGATCGCCGAAGCGGCTGGCGCGTAATAGGCCGAGCCGGTCTTCAGCAGGCCGACGATTTCCGCACCGCCGTCGCGGGTGCGCTGGATGATCTCTTCGAGACGCTCGGCGGTGAGCCAGCCCATCTTGACGAGATCGGTCAGCGGAATGCCGCCAACGGTGGAGTAACGCGCCAAAGGCACCATCGTATCGCCGTGGCCGCCGAGAACGAATGCCGTTACGTCCTGAACCGAAACGTTGAACTCTTCGGCGAGGAACAGGCGGAAGCGAGCGCTGTCGAGAACGCCGGCCATGCCGACGACCTTGTTCTTCGGAAGACCGGAAAACTTCTGAAGCGCCCAGACCATGGCGTCCAGCGGGTTGGTGATGCAGATGACGAAAGCGTTCGGGGCATATTTCTTGATGCCGGCGCCGACCTGCTCCATGACCTTGAGATTGATGCCGAGAAGATCGTCGCGGCTCATGCCGGGCTTGCGGGCGACGCCTGCGGTGACGATGCAGACATCAGCGCCTTCGATGGCAGCGTAGTCGGACGCGCCAGTGAGCTTGGCATTGAAACCTTCAACCGGTCCGGACTGGGCAATATCCAGACCTTTGCCCTGCGGGATGCCGTCGGCAATATCGAAGAGGACGATATCGCCCAGTTCCTTCAGGCTGGCGAGATGCGCCAGCGTGCCGCCGATCATGCCAGAACCAATAAGTGCAATCTTTTTGCGAGCCATCGAATGCTTCCTCTAGAGCTTCAATTCAATTTCACCACGCCACCGGCAGCCAAATTGTCGCACTTCGATTAGCCCCATTGACCAAAATTGGCAACAGATTCTTTTGGCATGAATATTTTCAATCGTTTAGATCATTATTTTCTTACGTAAACGTAAGAGAATGCGTCACGAAAGTGTCAAACTTTCTGCCGTTTTTCATGGTGGAGCACCAGATAATCTGCACTGCGCATCTCAAACAGGCGCGAGGCGGTGCGATCGAACTCGAAACCTTCGGTGCCCTTGCGCTTGCCGAGCAGGTCTTCGGGCATGGCCGCAGCGGAGGCGAAGAGGCGGACGCTGTGATCGTACAGCGCGTCTATGAGAATGATAAAACGCTTGGTTTCGTTCCGTTTGTCGGCATTGAGAAACGGGATGTGGTCGATGAAGACTGTATCGAAACGATTGGCTATCGCGAGAAAATCAGAAGCGCCGAGCGGCTTTTCGCAAAGGTCGGAGAAGGAAAAGCGGGCCACACGGCCGCTGGCGCGCGGCACCAGAATGGAGCGGCCCTTCATCGGTATTTCAGTTGGCGCGACAAGATGGCCACCGGTCATGTGCCGCCAGGCCATATCCATCGCCTGATCCGCCGCACCGTCGAGTGGCGTGACATAAACCGGCAGGCTTTCCAGCTTTTCCATGCGGTAATCGGTGGGACTGTCCAGCGTCACCACTTCCACATGCTTCTTCAGCAAATCGACGAAGGGCAGAAACAGGCCGCGATTAAGCCCGTCCTTGTAAAGATTGTCGGGCACAACATTGGACGTTGTTACCAATGTGCAGCCATTGGCAAAAAGCTCGCTGAAAAGCCGGGCGAGGATCATCGCATCGGCAATATCCGTGACGGTGAACTCATCGAAGCAAAGAAGCTCCGCTTCCGCCAGAAGCTGGGCTGCCACTGGAGGAATGGGATCGGCCTGCTTGGTTTCGCCATTCTTGAGCTTCTGCCGATGCGCGTGCACGCGATTATGGACATCAGCCATGAATTCGTGAAAATGGCAGCGCCTTTTGGAAGAGACGGGCGCCATCTCGTAGAACATGTCCATCAGCATCGTCTTGCCGCGTCCAACGCTGCCATGGACATACAGTCCCTTGACGAAGGCGGCAGGGCCAGCCTTGCGAGCGAACATCCAGCCGAGTGCGCTTTTTTTCCTGGCGGGTTTGCGCGCTTTCAAATCGGCAAGGATACGGTCGAGGTGGGCCGCAACGCCGCGTTGTGCGGCATCCGCCTGCAAGGTGCCAGCTGCCGTCAATGCGTTGAGCTGTTCAACGACACTATGGTTGTAGTCAGGCAATGGCTTCATGGAAAAGCGCCCCGGTCGCGGACGGACGCCCGCGACGAATGGAATGGCTTGAAACAGGCGAGGCGATCCGGATGCACCGGAGATGCTCTATCGGCTGAGGCTCAGCGGCTGGCCGCTATTCGTCGTGCCGTCAAAGCGCGCATCGGCGCTCTTGTAGACGCGGCCGATCGTATCGCCGGAACGGTTCTTGAAGAGGACCATCTTGCCGGACACTTCCCAGGACCCCATCGCCGTGAGTTCGCCGGAGCAGCCACGCGTGCCGCCACGAGAACCGCTGCCGAGATTGGTAAGCGTCAGGAACATGTCGCAATTGGCGCCGCCATTGGAAACGCGCCAGTTGCCAACCATGGATTCCTTGGTGACATCAAGCGCCGTTGTCGGCGGAGCGGCAGACGCCATATCAGTGCCGCCAGGCGTCGCAGAAGCGGGTGCTGACGGGAACTGACTGCCGGAAGCACCACCGGGTGGCGGCAGGGCGCCAGACTGAACGGAGGGAACCGGCTGTGCTTGCAACGGCGGCGTATAACCGGGATTGTTGCTGGTGTTGTTGTTGTAATCGTAGGAGGTACGTTGGCAACCGGCCAGGCTCATTACAACCGCAAGACCCGTCACCACATATCTGAATTGCATATCAAGCTCCCGATTCTCTCGCTTCCGGAAAGACCATGATCAAACAAGAAGGCTGAATTATTACCAAAGCCTTATCTTGCGCAAGCGATGGCTGGGATAATTACCATTTCGGTCGATTTTTACCGAAATTTCCCGCGCCCGGTTGTAAAAAAGGGCCGCGGTCCAAACCGCGGCCCGATAGATTTTCTGTCCAAACGAATCGTCTTCAGACGCGACGCTCGACCATCATCTTCTTGATTTCCGCGATCGCCTTGGCCGGGTTGAGACCCTTCGGGCAAGCCTGCGCGCAGTTCATGATGGTGTGGCAGCGATAAAGACGGAACGGATCTTCGAGATCATCAAGACGTTCGCCGGTTGCTTCGTCGCGGCTGTCGATCAGCCAGCGATAGGCCTGCAGCAGAACGGCGGGGCCGAGGTAACGGTCGCCGTTCCACCAGTAGCTGGGACAGGAAGTGGAGCAGCAGGCGCACAGAATGCACTCGTAGAGACCGTCGAGCTTCAGGCGGTCCTCATGGCTCTGCTTCCATTCCTTGGCAGGCGTCGGCGAAACCGTCTTCAGCCACGGCTCGATGGAGCGGTGCTGCGCGTAGAAGTTCGACAGGTCCGGAACGAGGTCCTTCACCACTGGCATATGCGGCAGCGGATAGACCTTCACCGTTCCCTTGATCTCTTCCATGCCCTTGGTGCAGGCGAGCGTGTTGGTGCCGTCGATGTTCATAGCGCAGGAACCGCAAATGCCTTCACGGCAGGAGCGGCGCAGCGTCAGCGTCGGGTCGATATTGTTCTTGATGTACAGCAGCGCATCGAGAACCATCGGCCCGCAATCGTCGATATCGATATAATAGGTATCGATGCGCGGGTTCTGGCCATCATCCGGGTTCCAGCGATAGATCCGGTATTCGCGAACGTTCTTGGCACCATCCGGCTTCGGCCAGACTTTGCCTTCGCTGATCTGGGAATTCTTGGGGAGAGCGAGTTCAACCATATCCAGTTCCTCAAATCAGTAGACGCGAGCCTTCGGCTCGATCTTTTTCGGATCGATGCCGTCGGCGATCAGGTCGGTGTGAACAGGGCGGTAGTCGAGCTTGACATCACCTTCAGGGCTGACCCAGGCAAGCGTGTGCTTGCGCCAGTTCACGTCGTCGCGACCGCCGAACGGACCATCGACGAAATCCTCACGGGCATGCGAACCGCGGCTTTCCTTGCGCGCTTCCGCGCCATAGACCGTGGTGATCGCGTTGGCCATCAGATTGTGCAGCTCGAGCGTTTCCACCAGATCGGAGTTCCAGACCATCGACCGGTCGGTAACCTTGACGTCAGGCAGTTCCTTCCAGATGGCGGAAATGCGCTGGCAACCGCTTTCCAGCGATTCCTGTGTGCGGAATACGGCGGCATCGTCCTGCATGGCGCGCTGCATCTTGTCACGCAGCACCGCCGTCGGCGTCGAGCCGTTGGCATAACGCAGGCTGTCGAAGCGATCCATGATCTTGTCGCAGGCAGCCGTGTCGAGAGCCGGAACCGGCGCATCGCGGTCGATGACCTGGGCTGCACGGATGGCGGCAGCGCGGCCGAAGACCACAAGGTCGATCAGCGAGTTGGAGCCGAGACGGTTCGCGCCGTGAACCGAGGCGCAACCGGCTTCGCCAACGGCCATCAGGCCGGGAGCGATGCGTTCCGGGTTCTCGGCGTTGGCGTTCAGCACTTCGCCCCAATAGTTGGTCGGAATGCCGCCCATATTGTAGTGAACGGTCGGCAGGACCGGGATCGGCTCGCGCGTCACGTCAACGCCGGCGAAAATCTTGGCGCTTTCGGAAATGCCCGGAAGACGCTCGTGCAGGATCGCCGGATCAAGGTGATCGAGATGCAGGAAGATGTGGTCCTTGTTCTTGCCGACGCCACGACCCTCGCGGATTTCCATGGTCATGCAGCGAGACACCACGTCACGCGAAGCAAGGTCCTTCGCCGAAGGAGCATAACGCTCCATGAAGCGCTCGCCTTCGGAGTTGACGAGATAACCGCCCTCGCCGCGCGCGCCTTCGGTGATCAGGCAGCCCGCGCCGTAAATGCCGGTCGGGTGGAACTGAACGAATTCCATATCCTGAAGCGGCAGGCCGGCACGTGCAATCATACCGCCGCCGTCGCCGGTGCAGGTATGGGCAGACGTTGCCGAGAAATAGGCGCGGCCGTAACCACCGGTCGCCAGCACCACCATCTTGGCGGAGAAGCGATGGATCGTGCCGTCATCGAGGTTCCACGCCACGACGCCCGTGCAGCGGCCATCGGGCGCCATAATGAGGTCGAGCGCGAAATATTCGATGAAGAATTCCGCATTGTTGCGCAGCGACTGGCCGTAAAGCGTGTGCAGAATGGCGTGGCCGGTACGGTCGGCAGCGGCACAGGTGCGCTGCACCGGCGGGCCTTCGCCATAGTTCTGCATATGGCCGCCAAACGGGCGCTGGTAGATCTTGCCTTCGGCATTACGCGAGAAGGGCACGCCGTAATGCTCCAGCTCATAGACCGCCTTTGGCGCTTCCATGGCGAGATATTGCATCGCGTCGACGTCGCCCAGCCAGTCGGAGCCCTTTACGGTGTCGTAAAGGTGCCACTGCCAACAGTCGGGCGTCATGTTGGTGAGAGAAGCGGCGATGCCGCCCTGCGCCGCGACCGTGTGGGAGCGCGTCGGGAAAACCTTGGTGATGCAGGCCGTGCGGAACCCCTGTTCCGCCATGCCGAGCGTTGCGCGCAGACCCGCGCCGCCGGCGCCCACCACGATCACGTCATAGGAGTGATCGACGTAGGTGTAAGCCTTGCCATTCTGGGAAGGTGAACTGATCGATGCCATGGCCGATTTATCCTGCGAATGCGATTTTCAGAATGGCGAAGATGCAAAGACCGCCAATGAGAACCGCGAAAAACGTATTGAGCATCAGAAGAACGAGCTTCGAAACCTCGCCGTGAACGTAGTCTTCGATGATGACCTGCATGCCGAGCTTCATGTGAATGAGGCCGGAAACCAGCACCAGACCCATGATGACCGCAACGAGAGGGTTGGAAAGCGCCGCCGCAACTTCCGGATAGGGAGCGCCGGCATATTTGATGAGAAAGACCACGAAGAAGATCAGCAAGGGCACGTTGGCGACGGCCGTAAGGCGCTGGCGCCAGAAATGGTCGGTGCCTTCCTTGGCGGAGCCGAGGCCACGAACCTTTCCGAGAGGTGTACGCATATCCATGACAGGCTATCTCCTTAGCGCACGATCAGGGCGATGACCCAGATCAGCGCGGTCAGACAGATCGACGCTACAAAGGTCGCCTTGGCGAGTTTCGTGTTGAAATTCTTCTCGAAGCCATGGCCGAGATCCCACATGAAGTGGCGAAGGCCGCCCAGCATGTGGTGAACGAGAGCCCAGGTATATCCGATCAGGATAAGCTTGCCGATGATCGTACCCATTGCCCAGCTGACCCAGTCGTAATAGGCAGGGCCGGAAGCAAGTGCAATAAGCCACCAGGCGACAAGAAGCGTTCCGAAATAAAGCGCCGCACCCGTGATGCGGTGCACGATGGATGCGACCATCGTCGGAATCGGCTTGTAAATTTGAAGATGCGGCGACAGAGGCCGGTTATTTGTCACGTTCGCCATCAGAACCTCGCGGCGTTTTCCCGTGCACCCGTCAGATCGGGCGCCCCCAAGCAACAGCACATGACGAAAGAATGTGCATTGCACCAACCGCGACGTTTAATCACATGGGAGCATCACGACAAGCACATTTCATGACCGATTCCAATTTAATCGATTGGTTCACGAATTTTTTTTGGAATTTTTTTGCTCGAAAATAAAAAAACGAGCATTTCCAAGATTTACGCCTTCAAAATATTTACCTTTACGTAATTTCGAAATCATGTAATTTACTATTCGTTAACCAAAAAAATCCGGAGAATGAGGCTCATGTTACAGCGTCGAATCGCAGCTCTGGCGGTGATGACTGCAGGCATTATTTTCACGGCACTGCCTCCTGCTGCGGCAGGTGATTTTTATAGTCGCCACCATTATCAGCATCGTCAGTCACAATTGAGCTTCTCCACGGACGGACTGCCCTCCACGCTTTCCGGCGGCACTTATGTGGGTGGAATATCCGCCTTGAGAGTCCGTGGGAACGGCAATTATTTCGCGATCAATGGTGGGCTTTCGCGACAAGGCGCAACCGTCAATATGGGCGCGCAGCTGGCACCGAAGGCGAAAATCATCAACGTCCGCGCCGAAACGACAGGCGACGCCTGCGATTACCAGCACGGCGTCTGCATCATCAGGCCCTGATATAATCAGACAAAACGCCAGACGGTGGTTTTTTTGACTTCACTGTCTTCCAGAGCCCGCGTCACCGGCACCTGATAGGTTGCCTCGGCGTAAAGGCGCTGTTTGGGCAGGTAGGCCCGCCCCGGATCGCCGACGAGCACGGTCACGCCTCTATCCGCCAGTTCCAGAAACCAAGGCACGAGGAGATCGGCAAAGGCGCGATCATAAAACACGTCGCCGGCCAGCAGAACATCCGCCTCAACCGGCGTCCCAACCAGATTGCGGCCGGTAAAATCGATGGCCACACCATTGAGAGCCGCATTCAGCCGAATGGCCGTTTCCGTCCACGGATCGATATCGGCGGCGACAACAGCCGCGGCGCCCGCCTTTACGGCGGCAATGGCGACCAGTCCGGAACCGCTGGCGAAATCCAGCACACGCTTGCCGGAGACACTTTCAGGATGATCGAGAACGTAGCGGGCAAGTCCCTGTCCACCAGCCCAGGCGAAAGCCCAGAATGGCGGCGGCAGGCCGATCTCCTCCAACTCCTCCTCCGTCTTCAGCCACAGCTCATGCGCTTCGGTCGCAAGATGAAGGCGCAATTCCGGCACATGTGGTGGATGCATGATGCCGGTATTGTCGAGAATGAAGCGTTCGGGATCGGTCCTCACCGAAAGCTCAGTCCGGAGATTTCGGTGGATTGGAAAGGCCACCCATGCGGCAGACTTCGAGATATTCCTCTTCCGTCACCGGCTGCACCGAAAGCCGCATGGAGGTGACCAGCGACATCTTTTCGAGTTTCGGATTGGCCTTCACATCCTTCAGCGAAACAGGTTTCGGCATGTCGCAAACGGCGCGGATATCCACGCAATCCCACTTCAGATCGCCCTCTGCGGTCGAATCCGGGTGTGAAAGGGCGCAGACTTCCACGATGCCGACGACATCAAGCCCTTCATTCGAGTGGTAGAAAAAACCCTTGTCGCCGATTTTCATGGCGCGCATGTTGTTGCGGGCCTGATAATTGCGCACGCCGGTCCATTCTTCGCCGGCCTCGCCCTTGGCCTTCTGCATTTCCCAGGACCATTTGAACGGCTCAGACTTGTAAAGCCAGTAATTCGCCATGGCCGGTCACGCCCCCGGATTGTTGAAGACCCAGTTATAGGGCTTCACATCCACGCTTTCGAACAGGCCGGCCTTTGCATAGGGATCGGCATCGGCAAGGGCCTTGGCCGCATCGATGTCGGCAGCTTCCACGATGACAAGGCTGCCATTCGGCTTGCCTTCGGCATCCAGAAACGGTCCGGCAATCTTCAGCGTGCCTTCGGCGTTCAATTTGTTCAGGTGCTCCAGATGAGCCGGGCGCGTGTCCATGCGCACGTTCAGATGGCCGGGCTTGTCCTTGCAGATAAAGGCAAACAGCATTTTCGTCTCCTCGCTGGCGCATGTCTCCCAAAAGTGTAAGCGGTTTTGGGACCAAGACATGCGTAAAAACTATTCGAAGGCCACACTCATTCAGTGGTGATGGGCCTTGTCATCAATTGTTGCATGGCGCTCGCCACGTCCAGATTGCCGTCGATGATGGCCGCAACCGCCTCGGTCACCGGCATGTCGACAGCGTGATGTTCGCCGAGCCGGGCAGCAACGGCTGCCGCAAAGGCGCCCTCCACCAGCCCGCCGGACATGTCCTTGCCTTCGCCCCGGCCAAGCGCGATGCCGAAACGCAGGTTTCGCGACTGGTGGCTTGTGGCGGTCAGCACGAGATCGCCAAGGCCGGAAAGACCGCGCACGGTATCGGCCTTGCCGCCCATGGCAACGACCAGACGCGACATCTCGGCAAGCCCCCGCGAAATCAACGCCGCCCGTGCGGAATCGCCGAGGCCCGCACCTTCAACGATGCCGGCGGCAATGGCGAGCACATTCTTCAGTGCGCCGCCAAGCTGCACGCCCGTGCGGTCGGTCGAGGCATAAAGCCTGAACGTTCTGCCGGAAATCGTGGTCGCCAGCCGCTCGGCGATGACAGCGTCTTCCGCCGCTATCGCCATCGCCGTCGGCAGTCCGCGCGCGATATCGGCCGCAAACCCCGGACCGGAGAGAGCGGCGATTGGATGATGCGGCAGTTCCGCTTCCAGAAGTTCCGTCAGCAGCCGGCCGGACACCCGGTCGATGCCCTTGGCGCAGGTAACGATGACACAATCATTAGCCAGATAAGGACCGTAATGGCGCGCCGCATCGGCATGGGCCTGAGAGGGCATGGCAAACAACACGATGCCTGCATCGGCCAGCACATCCGGCTCAACGGAAAATTCCAGCGCATCCGGCAGGTCTACACCCGGCAGGACAGCCTCGTGAATACGATCAGCCCTAAGATCGGCCATCAGGGACGCATCACGGCCGAGCAGGGTCACGTCATGCCGGTTCTCCAGCGCGATGACGACGGCGAGCGCGGTTCCGAAGGCGCCAGCGCCGATGACGACGATTTTCTCCCGCTGCATCAGGCCTTGGCTCCCCTTTTGCCGAAACCGATCAATGTCTCCGCGCTGCCATCAAGCGGCCAGCGCGAGCGCGGCGCGATCTCCAGCGCATCGGGTTCCCGGCCGCATGCCATCCGCTCCAGCCCGGCCCAGGCAATCATCGCGGCATTGTCGGTGCAGAGCCGGTGCGGCGGTGCGACAAAGCGGAACCCGTGGACATCACAAAGCGCCTGGAGGGTCTGGCGGATTTCCGTATTGGCGGCAACGCCGCCGGCCACGACCAAAGCGGGCTCCGTCTCGAGATGCGGAAACTCTTCCTTAAAGCGGGCAAGGCCACGACCGATACGGTCCTTGAGCGTGCGTGACACCGCCTTCTGGAAGGAGGCGCAGATATCGGCAATATCCTGATCCGAAAGCGGAGCGATCGCGGTTGCCGCCTGCCGCACCGCTGTCTTCAGACCGGAGAAGGAAAAATCGAGTCTCGTCTCGCCGACCATCGGGCGCGGCAGTGCAAAACGGTCAGGGTTGCCTTTCGCTGCTGCCTTTTCAACCGCAGGCCCGCCGGGATAGGGCAACCCCAGAAGCTTCGCAGTCTTGTCGAAGGCTTCCCCAAGCGCGTCATCAATGGTCGTACCCCAGCGCTCGTATTCACCCACACCGCGAACCAGCACGAGCTGGGTGTGGCCGCCGGAGACCAGCAGCATCAGATAGGGGAAGGAAAGACCGTCGGTCAGACGCGCCGTCAGCGCATGGCCTTCGAGATGGTTGATGGCGTAAAGCGGCTTGTCTGCAGCCTTCGCAATCGCCTTGCCGGTCATCAGGCCCACCAGCAGACCGCCAATGAGGCCGGGGCCGGATGTGGCCGCGATGGCATCGACATCGGCAAGGGTGACACCCGCCTGTTCCAGCGCTTCTTCCACCAGCGTGTCCAGCGCCTCGACATGGGCGCGGGCAGCAATTTCGGGCACCACGCCGCCATAGGCGCTGTGTTCCTCAAGCTGCGACAAAACGACGTCGGACACGATCTCGCCACGTCCGTCCGCATGCCGAACCACAATGGATGCAGCGGTTTCGTCACAGCTTGTCTCTATGCCGAGGATACGAAGAAAGGGGGTCATCAATTCTGTTCGTTCATTGCGATCATGCGCTGAGTTGGTCTAAGACAACTCCGGTAACAATGGATAGACGCGGATGCAAACAAAACCTTTCCGAATCGGCACGCGCGGCAGCCCTCTGGCGCTCGCACAGGCTTACGAGACCCGTAACCGGCTGATGTCGGCACACGGTCTGCCGGAAGATATGTTCGAAATCGTCGTGCTTTCCACCAAGGGTGACCGGATAACCGACCGCGCTTTGTCGGAGATCGGCGGCAAGGGCCTGTTCACGGAAGAACTGGAGAGCCAGCTTCTTTCCGGCGAGCTCGATATTGCCGTGCATTCCTCCAAGGACATGCCGACCGTTTTGCCGAAGGGCCTTTATCTTTCCGCTTTCCTGCCGCGCGAGGATATGCGCGACGCCTTCATTGGTCGCACCGCACCGAAGCTTCTGGAACTACCGCAGGGCGCCGTTGTCGGCTCCGCATCCTTGCGCCGCCAAGCGCTGATCCGCCGCCTGCGTCCCGACCTGAGCGTCATCATCTTTCGCGGCCAGGTCGAAACCCGCCTGCGCAAACTGGAGGAAGGCCAGGCGGATGCTACGCTTCTCGCCTTTGCCGGCCTGAAACGGCTGGGCATGGAGAATGTCCCGACGGACATTCTCGACCCGAAGGAATTTCCACCAGCCCCCGCGCAGGGCGCGATCTGCGTCGAGAGCCGTATTGGCGACACACGCATGGACGAGTTGCTTTCACCTATCAACGACATACCCACCTACGATGCCGTTACCTGCGAGCGCGCCTTTCTGGCCGCCCTCGATGGTTCCTGTCGCACCCCGATTGCAGGCTTTGCTACCTGCCACGGCGAGGAACTTCATTTCTCCGGCCTGATTCTCACACCGGACGGACAGACGAGCCACAGCGTCGAGATTTCCGGTGCTCGCAAGGATGCCGAGGACTTGGGTCGCAAGGCCGGTGAAGACGTGCGCGCCAGGGCAGGCAGCAACTTCTTCGACGGCTGGAGCTGAGCCGATGCGGATCGTCGTCACCCGGCCGCTTCGTTCGGGCGAAAAGACGGCCGCAAAGCTTGAAGCCCTCGGTCACGAGCCGGTGCTTCTTCCGCTGTTTCATCCCGTCCACCACGGCGAGCGCGCAATATCAGCGCTATCGGAGCCGCTGTCGGCCATCGCCGTGACCAGCGCCGAGGCCTTGCGGGCGCTTAGAGATTTCCGCCACCGACTTGCGTCCCATCTTTCAAAACCGCTTTTCGCCGTCGGCGAGGCGACGGCGGAAGCGGCGAGGGAAATCGGCTTCCGAAACATCCTCACCGGATCTGGCGATGCGGTGGCTCTCGCGGGGCTTGTCTCGGAGCATCGCCCCCTAACGGAGAGCACAGATCCATTGCTCTATCTTGCCGGCACGCCGCGAGGCGCCGTGTTCGAGGACGGCATTGCCGCCGCGGGAATTTCCTTCCGAACCGTCGATTGTTACGAAATGCAGCCGTCAGATCTTTCAGACGATATGCTCGAAACAGCACTTGTGAAGACAGCTGCCGATGTGGTCCTGCTCTATTCGTCGGAAGCCGCACGGGCCTTTTTCCGCCACGCATCGTCGGAAAAATATGTGGCGGCGCTGACCACCACACAATTCGTCTGCATCAGCCGCAATGTGCTTTCACTGGTTCCGGAAATCTTCCGCGCGAACGCCGCAGCCGCCGAAGGGGCAAACGAGGCAGCCATGTTTGAACTTCTCCACCGAAAGTCTGGAACCTAATTCAGGCTCGCCTCTTTCCTTTGCCGCCGTCACTGACTAGGTTTAGACTATTGCAGGCAGAAATGAGGTTGTCATGGTATCGGGAAAGCCGCCACGCCACTCCAAGTCAAACGCCGAACCGGTCACCATCGACCTGGACGCAAAAGACGTGAAAGCAATTTCCGCCGACGTGGATGCTGCAAAGACTGATGACAAGACCGGCGAGACGACACCGGCAGCAGCTCAGCCAAACGTTCCTCCCAAGCCAGAAGCAGCCGAAACGTCCAGCCCGGCTCCCGTCTGGGAACAGACGCATAAAACACCCATGGAGCCTGCACCGAACGTTCACAAGGCGGAACCGGCAACCGGCAAGCCCCAGGTGGAAAAACCTGCCGGCAACCAGCCCGAGACAGCTTCGCCAAAACCCGAAGCGAAACCGGTGACCAGCGCGACTGACGCAAGCGCTGCTTCCGCTTCCGCGGCGGGCGCAAAGCCTGCGACTTTTGCTTCCACATCGTCGTCCGCAGCATCCGGAAGCGCGACTACTGGTGCAAAGCAATCGACAGGCGCGTCATCCTCCGGACCTGCCAAGCCATCCACGCCACAGCAACCCGAGCGCAAACAGGCGGCAACCTCCGGTGTGATCGCGGCGGGTATCGTGGGTGGCCTCGTGGCGCTCGCAGCTGCTGGCAGCATGCAATATGCCGGCATTCTGCCCTCGTTTAATGTGAGCAAGACCGGAAGCGATGAGATTGCCGCATTGAGAACCGAGCTAGGGAGCCTGCGTCAGCAGCTCGCCAATGTTCCCGCAGCAGGAGGGGATACCTCGGCGCTGGAACAGCGCATCGCCGCTCTTGAGGGCGCAAAGGGCGAAGCCCCGCAGGTGGACGCACTTTCGGAAAAAATAACCGCGCTGGAATCCGCGCTCACGTCAGAGCGCTCCGCGCAGGCCTCAGCAACGGCGGAGCTGACACGCCGCCTGACTGACGCGGAAACCAAGATCAATGAACCGCGCGACGATATAGAAGTCGCCCGCGCCATTGCCTCGGCCGCACTGAAAGCCGCGATCGATCGCGGTGGGCCGTTCCTCACTGAACTCGACACATTGTCCAAGGTAACCCCGGACGATCCGGCAATCGCATCCTTGCAGTCTTTCGCCGCAACCGGCGTGCCGTCGCGCTCGGAGCTGATGCAGAAATTCCCCGACGTTGCGAATGCGATGCTTTCGGCGATCAATCGGCCCGACCCCAATCAGGGCATCATGGAACGTCTGACGGAAAGCGCCTTTTCGCTGGTGAAGGTCCGCCCCGTCGGAAACATCGAAGGCGAGACCCCCGACGCCACGATCGCGCGCATGGAAAACAAGTTGCGCAACGGAGATCTGCAGGGTGCGGCACTTGAATGGAATGGGCTTCCGGAGGCCGCCAAGACAGCATCCGCCGACTATAAAAAATCTCTGGATGTGCGCATCGAGGTCGAAAACCTGGTGGGAGGCACGTTAAACCGCGCCATCACCAGCACCGGCAAGCAGGGGTAAGGCATGACCAGAATTCTGACTTTCGTCCTCATCGTTCTGGCGCTCGGTTTCGGTTTCTCCTGGCTGGCGGACAGGCCCGGTGTCCTCTCAATCGTCTGGCAGGGCCAGCTGATCGAAATGAGCCTGATGGTCGCCGCCTCCATCGTTGCTGCACTGGTTGCGGCCGTCATGCTGGTCTGGTGGGTCGTCAATGCCATATGGACATCGCCGAACGCGGCACGACGCTATTTTCGCGCCCGCAAGCGCGACCGAGGTTATCAGGCGCTCTCCACCGGCCTCATCGCTGCCGGCGCCGGCAACGCCATTCTGGCCCGCAAGATGACGGCCCGCACGCAGGGGCTTCTCAGTGCTGATCAGGAGCCGCTGATCCACCTGCTCGATGCGCAGGCCGACCTCATCGAAGGCAAATATGACGAGGCGCGGCGCAAATTCGAGGCGATGGCCCGCGATCCTGAAACCCGCGAACTTGGCCTTCGCGGCCTTTATATCGAGGCGCGCCGACAGGGAGCCCATGAAGCAGCCCAGCAATATGCCGAGGACGCAGCCGAAAAAGCCCCTTACCTGCCCTGGGCAGCACAGGCGACGCTGGAAACCCGCTGCCGCAACGGCGAGTGGGATGACGCGATCCGCCTGCTCGACCAGCAAAAAGCAGCAGGCGTCATCCAACGCGGCGAGGCTGAGCGGCTGAAAGCTGTGCTTCTTACCGCAAAGGCCGGTGAAAAACTGGAGAGCGACCCGGTGGGTGCGCGCGAAGACTCAAAACAAGCCCTCAAGCTTGCAAAAAGCCTTGTGCCCGCAGCATTGATCGCAGCAAAATCCTATCTGCGCGAAGACAATCTGCGCAAGGCCGCAGCGGTTCTGGAACCGGTATGGAAGAACGATCCCCACTCGCAGATCGCCGATCTCTATGTTCGGGCGCGCAGCGGCGATACGGCCATCGATCGCCTTAAACGTGCCGAACGGCTTGAGAGCCTGAAACCCAACAACATCGAATCCCTGTTTGCCGTGGCGCAGGCAGCTCTCGACGCCAAGGAATTTGCCAAGGCACGTGCCAAAGCGGAAGCCGCCGCCCGGATCGAGCCGCGTGAAAGCATCTTCCTGCTGATGGCCGACATCGAGGAAGCCGAAACCGGCGATCAGGGGCGGGTCCGTTACTGGATGGCGCAGGCGCTGCGCGCACCGCGTGATCCCGTCTGGGTGGCAGATGGTGTCACTTCGGAGAAATGGCTTCCGGTTTCGCCCGTGACAGGCCGTCTCGACGCCTTCGAGTGGAAAGCGCCTTTTGGCCAGCTTGAAGGACCTGTCGAAGACCTGACAATCGAAAATGCGATTGCTGCAGCACCGGCAAGGACCGAACAGGCTCCGACCCCGATCGTTGTTGAAGTGGCACCTCAGCCCATTGTTGTGACAAAACCCGCACCAATCGAGGTCAAGCCGGACGTATCTGCCCCGAAGGAGAAAAGGCCGGCAACAAATGAAGTTCCGGTGGAAGCCAGGCCAGCGGATGCGAAGACAGAACCAGTGCCATTTTTCGGTGGTGCACCGGATGATCCCGGCGTCAAGAAACCCGGCGTGGAAGCCGAACCCAAAACCCGGCTAAAACTCTTCTGACAGGCTATCGATGTTCAACCAGATCCAGTCGTTTATACAAAACCTCGTTGGCCAGCATGCGGATGAATTCAGCCCCGATGATCTGAGGGTCGCGGTGGCCGCCCTCTGTTTTCAGGTGATGGAAGCGGACGGCACGGTCTCCAAAAGCGAGCGTGATCGCCTTCGTGAGATCCTCCACGACTATTATCATCTCGATGCCGGCAAGCTGGACGCGCTTCTTGCCGCCGGCCAGGAGGCAGGCAAGGAAGCGGTAGACTATTATCGCTTCACCACCGATATCCGCCGCCATCTCGATGAAGAGCAGCGCGTGGAGCTTATTGGCATCCTCTGGGATATTGTTTACGCTGACGGCGAACGAAGCGAGATGGAAGATCATGTGATCTGGCGCGTGGCCGATCTACTCGGTGTTTCCGTGCGCGACAGGGTTCTGCAACGTCAGCAGGCCGCCACCAGGTCCGGACCCGCTGAAGAAAGCGAAAACGAAGACGATGCTGTTTGACCCCTCCAGGCAACAGAGAAAACAACCTTCGCTGCTCGTCATCCTGCATCAGGAACGTTCCACGCCCGGCCGCGTCGGCCAGATGCTGGTGGAAAAAGGCTATCGGCTGGATATAAGGCGCCCCGCGCTTGGAGACGATCTGCCGCAAACGCTGGAGAAACATGCGGGCGCCATCATCTTCGGCGGCCCGATGAGCGCCAACGACCCGCATGACTATATCAAAGCCGAAATTGACTGGCTGAAAGTGCCGCTGAAGGAAAACAAACCCTTTCTCGGCATCTGCCTCGGCGCACAAATGCTGTCCAAACATCTGGGTGGTAAGGTAGAGGCCGACCGTGAAGGCAAGGTGGAAATCGGCTGGTATCCGCTTCATGCGACCGAACACGGGCGATTGCTGATGCCGCATTGGCCGAAGATGGTTTATCATTTCCACCGCGAAGGGTTCGATTTGCCGCGGGGAGCGGAGCTTCTGGCATCGGGCGAAACCTATCCCAACCAGGCTTACCGATACGGAAAAAACGCCTGGGGCCTTCAGTTTCACGCAGAACTGACCCGCGCGATGATGCACAGCTGGGTGGTGCGTGGCGCACAGCGCTTCGGCATGCCCAATGCGCAGGTCGGCAGCCAGCATCTGGAGGGGCGCATGTTGTTCGACACACCGCTCCGGTCCTGGCTTGGCAATTTCCTTGATCTGGTTTTCGAAGGCAAACCGCAGCGCTGAGGCGCGTCAGCTTCAGCGTGGTGCGTCGAGATTATCGATCCTGCGCAGCTTCGAAAAGCCGAGTGCCCAGATGACCGCAACCGCAAGCGTGCCCGCCCCGCCGATGACGACGGCTGGCACGGCCCCGACGACATGGGCCATGGTGCCGGCGCGGAACTCGCCCAGCTCGTTGGACGCCCCGACAAACACCATGTTCACCGCATTCACGCGCCCGCGCACCTCATCCGGCGTCCAGAGCGCAATCAACGTTTCCCGCACATAAACCGACACCATGTCCGATGCGCCCATGACCACCAAAGCGGCAATGGACACCCATGCGGTTTGAGAAAGTCCGAACACCACGGTGGAAATGCCGAAAAACCCGACACCGACGAACATCAGCAGGCCGGCATGGTGGCGGATGGGCCTGAACGCCAGAATGACCGCGACGGTTATGGCGCCGATACCGGGTGCCGCGCGCAGAAGCCCAAGCCCCCAAGGCCCGAGTGTCAGCACTTCCTTGGCGAAAATCGGCATCAGGGCGACAGCGCCGCCGAGCAACACGGCAAAAAGATCGAGCGAGATGGCGCCGAGAACCACTTTTTCCTGCGAGATGAATTTGAACCCGGCCAGCATGGTCTCGAGGCTGATCGCTTTCGCCGGACCCCGTTGCTCCGGTTTGCGGATCGTCACCGCCAGCATAGCGGACACGATGAACAGCACGAGCGCCACGCTATAGGCCACGGCAGCGCCGAGACCATAAAGCAGGCCACCGGCGACAGGGCCAAGAATGGACGCCATCTGCCATGAAGAGGAGTTCCAGGCGATGGCGTTCGGCAAATCCTCGACAGGCACAAGATTGGGAGCCAGCGATTGCACCGCCGGCCCCATGAAAGCCCGCTCTATGCCGAACACGACGAGAATGGCAAAGACCGGCCAGGGAGAAAAGCTGTGTGCCAGCGTCAGGCCAAGCAGAGCCGCCGCGCAACCGGCCGCGATCAGAAGGCATACGGCCATAATGCGCCGGCGATTGTGCCTGTCCGCCACCGTTCCAGTGACAAGGATCAAAAGCAGCGATGGCAGAAACTGGAAAAGACCGATCAAGCCGAGATAAAAGGCATTGCCGGTGACCTCATACATCTGCCAGCCCACGGAAACGCTGACGATCTGGATTGCGAAGGCCGAAAAAAACCGGGCGCTGAAAAAACGGCGATAGGAACTATGCCGGAATGCACCGAAGCGGTTTTCGGCAGAAGGCAGGGACATCGGCTGGGTGCTCTCGAGACAATATGAGAAGTCTGCAATAGAGCGATACGACAAGAATCGCCAGCCCTATAGGCGCAACACTTGCCGGTTCACGAGCGAATGTCTAAATGTCTTGCAATCAAGATACGGAGATATTGATGCTTGCCCTGTTTCAGACCATCGATCTGGCTTTGAACCTCTATACGTGGGTGCTGATCGCCAGCGCCATTTTTTCCTGGCTTTACGCCTTCAACGTCATCAACTCCCGCAACCAGTTCGTGAATGCCATCGGCAGCTTTCTGGTCAACGTCACCGAGCCGGTTCTGCGCCCAATCCGTAGCATTCTGCCTAATCTCGGCGGCATCGATATTTCGCCGATCATCCTTCTGCTGATCATCTTCTTCATCCGCTCCTTCATGTGGAATACGCTCTATCCCATGGTCGCTTGAGCGACCTCTGGCAAAAACACGACGATCACATACGCCTGTCCGTTCGCCTCACCCCGAACGGGGGACGCGATGCCATTGACGGCGTGGAGCAGGATGCTGACGGAAATGCCCATCTGAAGGCTCGCGTCAGCGCAGTGCCTGAAGGCGGCAAGGCGAACAAGGCCCTGGTCATTTTGCTGGCGAAAAAATTCGGCCTGCCCAAATCGTCCATCACCTTCATTTCAGGTGAAACAGCGCGTAAAAAAATCCTCCGGATCGATACCGACCCGGAGGATTTCGAAAAGCTTTTTAGAAAGCTGGAAGTCTAAGGCAACGGGCTGAAATCAGCCCTGCGTCTTGTAGCGCTCGATGGCTTCGACGATCAGCTTCTTGGCAACGTCGACATCCTGCCAACCGCCCATCTTCACCCACTTGCCGGGCTCCAGATCCTTGTAGTGCTCGAAGAAGTGCTCGATCTGCTTCAGCGTGATTTCCGGCAGGTCGGTGTAGTTGTGGACCTTGTCGTAACGGCGCGTCAGCTTCGGAACCGGAACGGCGAGGATCTTCTCGTCCTTGCCGCCGTCGTCTTCCATGATCATGACGCCGATGGGGCGCACATTGATCACGCAGCCAGGAACCAGCGGGCGGGTATTGCAGATAAGAACGTCGATCGGATCGCCATCGTCGGAAAGCGTGTGCGGCACGAAGCCATAGTTACCCGGATAGGTCATAGGCGTGTAGAGGAAGCGATCGACGATCAGCGCACCGGCGTCCTTGTCCATCTCGTACTTGATCGGCTGGCCGCCAACCGGCACCTCGACAATAACATTCACGTCTTCCGGCGGATTCTTGCCAATGGAAATTGCATCGATACGCATTCGCTTCCCTCATTCGACGGGGTTGGATTTGGTTTTCGATACTGGGAAAGTCGCCGTATTGCAACATGGCTTTAGGCGGATAAGGCAGAATGCCGAATTTGAGGGCATCGGGATTGCGAATGGCCGACCGGAAAAAATGAAACCGGCGTGAAATCACCCGGCTGCGTACTTAGTTCCAGACGAAACCGATCTTGCGCAGCGACCTGCCGCCGAAATCTTCCATGCCCTCGGCGATGTCCCGGCCGCCATGCGAACGGAAAAACCGATTGGCAACCTCGCTATCTTCGAGGCACCAGACCACAACACCGCTGCAGCCGAGCGAGGTCAGCAGCCGGCGAGCTTCCGTGAATAGCAGCGAGCCAAGCCCGATGCCCTGATATTCCGGCCGCAGATAAAGCTCGTAGATCTCGCCGTCATGCGGCAGCCCACGCGCACGGCTTAAGCCCAGCGTGGCATATCCGGCAACCACGCCCTTCACTTCCACCACCAGCATGGTTGCGGAACCCCGGGTCGCCTTCTTCCACCAGATTTCGCCGCGGCGCTCCAGCATCTGCGTCAGCGGTCGGTGCGGGATCAGCCCGGCATAGGCCTGTTGCCATGACAGACGGTGCGCTTCGGCTATTGCGCGCGCATCTTGCGGTTCGGCTCGGCGAACATCTATGGATAACGTTTTCATAACGCGATTCTGGCCCCGACCATGAAAACTTGCCAGCCATAAAGGTTAACGACAGCAAGCTTACCCACAGCCTATTCATGTGGACGACCGAGAAAAATTAACGCATCCTTAACCTTTGACACAAGGGTCTTTCGACTCATGCACAAATAAAACATGCGCATAAAAAAACCCGGCTCGCGGCCGGGTTTTTTCAAATTCTTTACGGGAAGCCGCAATCAAACTGCGAGCTTCGCCTTTTCGAAACGCTTGCGATCGTTGGCGTCGAGGAACATCTTGCGCAGACGGATGGACTTCGGCGTCACTTCCATCAGCTCGTCGTCCTGGATCCAGGAAAGCGCGCGGTCGAGCGTCATGCGGATCGGCGGCGTCAGCTTTACGGCTTCATCCTTGCCGGCGGCGCGGATGTTGGTCAGCTGCTTGCCCTTCAGCACGTTCACTTCGAGATCGTTATCGCGCGAGTGAATGCCGATAATCATGCCGGCATAAACCTTCTCACCCGGCTCGATGATCATCGGGCCACGATCTTCCAAGTTGAACATGGCGTAGGCGACAGCTTCGCCCGAACCGTTCGACAAAAGAACGCCGTTAACGCGACCAGCAATCGCACCCTTGTACGGCTGATAGTCGTGGAACAGACGGTTCATGATCGCCGTGCCGCGCGTGTCGGTCAAAAGTTCCGACTGGTAGCCGATCAGGCCGCGGGTCGGAGCGTAGAACTTCAGACGAACGCGATTACCGCCGGATGGACGGAGCTCAGCCATTTCAGCCTTGCGCTCGGACATCTTCTGAACGACGACGCCGGAATGCTCTTCATCGACGTCGATCACGACTTCTTCGATCGGCTCCATCATGGCGCCGTTCTCATCCTTGTGCATGACAACGCGCGGACGCGAAACTGCAAGCTCGAAGCCTTCGCGACGCATCGTTTCGATGAGAACTGCCAGCTGCAATTCGCCACGCCCGGAAACGAAGAACGAGTCCTTGCCTTCAGCCTCTTCAATCTTCAGCGCGACGTTGCCTTCGGCTTCCTTGAACAGGCGGTCGCGGATGACGCGGCTCGTGACCTTGTCGCCTTCGGTGCCGGCAAGCGGGCTGTCGTTGACGATGAAGGACATGGTAACGGTCGGCGGATCGATCGGCTGTGCGGTCATCGCCTCGGTGACGGAAGGGTCACAGAAGGTATCGGCAACAGTGCCCTTGGAAAGACCAGCGATGGCGACGATGTCACCCGCATGGGCTTCATCGATGGACGTGCGCTCAATGCCGCGGAATGCGAGGATCTTGGAAATACGACCGGTTTCGATCGTCTTGCCGTCCTGGCCAAGTACCTTCACGGCCTGGTTCGGCTTGATCGAACCGGAAGCGATACGGCCGGTGATGATACGGCCGAGGAAGGGGTTGGCTTCGAGGATGGTACCGATCAGACGGAACGGACCTTCTTCAACCGTAGGCTCCGGAACATGCTCGAGAACCAGATCGAGCAACGGTGCAAGACCCTGATCCTTCGGACCTTCTGGGTTGACGTTCATCCAGCCGTCACGGCCGGAACCGTAAAGGATCGGGAAGTCGAGCTGCTCGTCGGTAGCATCGAGATTTGCGAAAAGGTCGAAAACTTCGTTGATGACTTCTTCATGGCGGCCATCCGGACGGTCGATCTTGTTGATCGCGACGATCGGACGAAGACCAACCTTCAGCGCCTTGCTGACGACGAATTTCGTCTGCGGCATAGGGCCTTCGGAACTATCGACCAGAACGATCGCGCCATCCACCATCGACAGGATACGCTCAACTTCGCCGCCGAAATCGGCGTGGCCGGGGGTGTCGACGATGTTGATGCGAACACCCTTCCACTCCACCGAAGTCGCCTTGGCAAGAATGGTGATGCCGCGTTCCTTTTCGAGATCGTTGCTATCCATCACGCGTTCCGCAACGCGCTGGTTGTCGCGGAACGAGCCGGACTGCTTCAGAAGCTCGTCAACGAGCGTCGTTTTTCCATGGTCAACGTGCGCGATAATCGCGATGTTGCGAATTGCCATTGTTCAAAATCTCTGAGGTTGGGCGCTACCGTCGTGAGATGCGCCAATTTAGTTTGGCGCGCTCATAACCTTTTTTTTGCAAATGCGAAAGGGGGGCATTGTCATATGCCCCCTGCGCTCAGGTTCTAGCTCAAGAATATGACAGTCTTTTATACGAGACCGCGCTTCAAAAGCATGGCATCGGGACTTGGCATCTTGCCACGAAAAGCGAGATAGGCCTCCTCCGGATCGATCGAGCCACCGACTGAATAGATATTCTCTTTCAGCTTGCGCGCCATTTCACCATCGAAGGCATTGCCGGTTTCCTCGAAGGCAGAAAACGCGTCGGCGTCCAGCACCTCCGACCACATGTAGGAATAATAACCGGCCGAATAACCATCACCGGAAAACACATGCTGGAAATGTGGCGTCGCATGCCGCATGACAATGGACTTCGGCATGTTCAGGGCGGAAAGCACCTCACCTTGCACGACCATGGGATCGCCGACGCTGTCACGGGTATGGAACGCCATATCGACGATAGCCGAAGAAGTGAATTCCACCGTGCTGAAACCGGCATTGAAGGTCTGTGCTGCCAGAACCTTGTCCAGCAGCGCCTTTGGCATCGGTGCCCCGGTTTCATAATGCAGGGCATATTTCTCCAGAATTTCCGGCACGGTCAGCCAGTGTTCGTAAAGCTGCGACGGCAACTCAACGAAATCGCGCGACACACCCGTTCCGGAAACGGAAGGATAAGTGACATCAGATAACATGCCGTGCAGGGCGTGGCCGAATTCGTGAAACAGCGTGCGCGCATCATCGAGCGAAAGCAGCGCAGGCTTCCCCTCTGCCGGTTTTGCAAAATTGCAGACATTGTAGATGATCGGTATTTCACCGACAGTGCCGTTCTTCAAAGGCAGCTTGTGCTGCGACTGGAACGAACTCATCCACGCGCCGGAACGCTTGGACGGGCGGGCGAAATAATCGCCGAGGAACATGGCCTTCAGGTCGCCCTTGTCGTCGCGGATTTCAAAAACCCGCACATCGGGATGATAGGCGGCGACACCCTTGATCTCGACGGCACGAATTGCAAAGAGCCGGTTGGCCACATCGAAACACGCATCGATGATCTTTTCCAATTGCAGATACGGCTTCAATTCAGTCTCGGAGAAGCTGAATTTCTGTGCCCGCAGCTTTTCGGCGTAATGGCGCCAGTCCCAGGGCATCACCTCGTGGTTCTTGCCCTCCGCGGCGATGATGGCGGCAAGTTCAGCCTCCTCCTCACCCGCGCGCAGCACGGCCTTTTCCCAGACCTGGCCCAGAAGACCGTTCACGGCATCCGGCGTTTTTGCCATCGTGTCGTCCAGCTTGTAGGCAGCAAAATTCTTGTAGCCGAGAAGCTGTGCCTTTTCCTCACGCAGTTCCAGCGTACGGCGGACGGTTGCGCGGTTGTCGGTATCGCCACCATTTTCGCCGCGAGCCACCCAGGCCTTGAAGGCTTGCTCGCGCAAGTCGCGGCGTTCGGAGAAGGTCAGGAATGGCTCGATGATGGAGCGGGAAAGGGTAACGGCAAATTTGCCGTCTTCGCCATGTTCGCGCGCGGCACCCGCCATGGCATCACGCAGAAAACCGGGAATGCCGGAAAGCTCGTCATCGGTAGAAAGCAGGAGCTTCCAGCTCTTTTCATCCGCCAGAACATTCTGCCCGAATTTGGCACCGAGACCGGCAAGCTCTTCATTGATGGCCGCCAGACGCTCCTGACGGTCCTTCTGCAACTTTGCGCCGGAGCGCACGAAACCCTTCCAGTGCCGTTCGAGAACGCGTTTTTCCTCGCCGGTCAGGGAAAGCGCATCGCGCGTTTCCCACAGCGTGTCGATGCGTCTGAACAGCGCCTCGTTCATGCCGATCTTGGAATAGTGCCGTGACATTTTCG
This sequence comes from Agrobacterium sp. K11, assembly GCF_059429395.1. Classification (NCBI taxonomy): domain Bacteria; kingdom Pseudomonadati; phylum Pseudomonadota; class Alphaproteobacteria; order Hyphomicrobiales; family Rhizobiaceae; genus Agrobacterium; species Agrobacterium sp. K11. The sequence goes on from NZ_JCAHRB010000009.1 coordinate 129,881, forward strand.
GCGCGATTTCCCGCTCCAGTGCCTGAATGACGCTGTTGGTGTGGGCACCCGCCTTGTTCCAGAACAGCGCCGAAATGCGCGAGAGTTCGTCGCCTGCGATTTCAAGCGCGGTCACGGTGTTTTCGAAGGTCGGCGCCTGCGGATTGCCGGCAATCGCATCGATTTCCTGTTCATGGGACAAAAGGGCGGCTTCAAAGGCCGGAGCAAAATCCTCATCCTTGACCGCATCGAATTTCGGCAGACCGTTCTGACCGTTCCAGGTAACGAGTGCGGGATAGGGCGCGGTCGTGGATGGCATTTCATCTTCCTTGTACAATTCCGGTTTACGCCCATATGGGCATGCCTCCACCGCCAATTCAATATGCCGGAATTTGGTGTGGAAGACATGATCGTCAACACCGCCAAGTATTGACCGGCATGTCGACGGCATGTTTTGATTTCTCGTAATAATATCCCATGATGGAGATATGTATTATGGAGATTTATTCTTTAAGGTCTGCCAATAGTTTCATTTTCAGGGACAATTCCAAAAACAGCAGACCCGTGGGAAGCCCCGATTTCGGCAAGGCAGCCCCATCCGACGCGGCCACCGGCTTTGAAGAAACGATAGACCGCATCGATTTCACCCGCGTCAGCCCCCGGCAATTGCGGGAAATCGCGCAGGAATATTACGACACCGGAAAAATCAGCCACGATACCTGGCTTGAGCTTTCGTCCGAACTTCCGGCACAGACGCTGAATGCCAATGGCGAGGTGATTGACATTGCCGACGTGACCGACGACACGGATTTCGACTTCGTGACGTATTTTTCTGACCGGATCGAGATTGCCCGTTCCATTGGCACAACGGATGAAGTGGAAAAAATGCAGGACGTATTGTCTTTTTTTGCTTCGACGTGACGATGACAGGCAATGTTGTTGGACGTCCCGCAATCGAACTGACGAATACTTTACGCAATTTTCGATAATATGATTTATGCGCCATTGCTTATCGTCCGAAACTTAGTAAGGCTGGCTTACCAAAAGGCGAAGCATGGGCACACGCGAAAAAGATTCATTGGCATTTTTGCTGAACAGCGGCGCACGCCTGCTGAACAGTGCATTTGAGCGCCGTATCTCGGAAGCCGGACTGGGCCTTACCCCCGGCGAAGCAAGAGCATTGCTGACAGTTGCGGTTATCGATGGCAGCAAACAGGCTGACATCGCCGCCCGTCTCGGCATCGAACCCATGACGATCTGCGCCTATCTCGACAAGTTGCAGTCACTCAATCTGATAGAACGCCAGCAGGACCCGCAGGACAGGCGTTCCAAACGTATCGTCCTGACGAAAACCTCCGCCGACATGCTGGAAGCTGTCGGTCATGAAATCGACCAGCTCGTTCTTCAGGCCACACAGGGACTGAACGAAGAGGAAGTCGCGCTTTTCCGTAGCTTCCTGCAGACGCTTCGCAACAATCTGCAACCGGAACAGCAGGGCCAGAACGGCTGATCGCAATGTCGAAAACGATCATGTCCAGAAAGCGCACGGCTTTGCTCGGAGCATTGCTGACAGCGCTGGCGCCCATTTCCATGTCGATTTACACGCCGGCCATGCCGGAACTGACACGGGTTTTCGCAACCACCGAGTCCGCCATAAAACTCAGCCTGTCGCTCTATTTTGCCGGTTTTGCCTTAGCCCAATTGCTTGCCGGGCCGGCATCCGATGCCTTCGGGCGGCGCAAGGCGAGCCTCGTCTTCCTGTCGATCTTTCTGGGCGGTGGTGTGCTCGCCCTCTTGGCCCCAACCATCGAAGTGCTGCTGTTCGCGCGCCTCGTTCAGGGCATCGGCGCTTCCGTTGGCATGACTGTTGCGCGCGCCGTGGTGCGCGATCAGTTCACCGGCCCGGAAGCCTCCAGCATCATGAACCTCATCGGCATCATGCTGGCGATCGGCCCTGCGATGGGGCCGACGATAGGTGGTCTGTCACTTGCGGCTTTTGGCTGGCAATCGGTGTTTTTCCTCATGGCCGGTCTCGGAGCTATCGCCATCCTTTCGGTGGTGCTTTTTCTGCGTGAAACGACGTTGCCTGACAAAACCAGGATCCGACCCCGACACCTTCTGTCGGCCTATGCCACATTGCTGAAGCAGCCGCGTTTTCTTCTGGCCGCCCTCGTGCTCGGCGGCTCCATCGGCGCGCTTTATGCGCAAGCCACCATGCTGACCTTCATCCTCATCAACGAAGTCGGCATGTCCCCCACGGCCTTCGGTGTCGGCATGCTGATGCAAACAGGCGCCTATTTCTTCGGGTCGATTGCGTTGCGTTACATCGCGCCGAGACTGGGCGACCGGCGTTCCGTCGTGCTTGGCCTTTGTTTTTCCGGCACGGGCGGTCTTCTCATCATGCTGTCGGTTTTCCTCGTGCCGCCATCCTTCCTCTCCATCATGGGGCCCGTCGCAGTGGCGACCGTCGGGATCGCGCTGTTGACGCCTTCGATGGTCACGGCGGCCCTCGCCCCCTTCCCGCATATCGCCGGCTCGGCATCAGCCATGATGGGTTTCATCCAGATGGGATCTGGTTTTGCGGGTGGGGCAATGGCCTCGCTCATCGGTTCCCCGCTGACCAGCTTCGGCATCATCATTCCGGTTATGGAATTCGTGGCCGTTGCCAGCTACATCGGCTTTCGCGCCGTTTCCAGAAGAGAGACATGAAAAAACCCGCAGGCGTTGCCACCTGCGGGTTTTTCCAATTCATACTTAAGCAGAATTACTTGCCGAGATTACGCTTCGCCAGGGTGCGCAGGCGCAGGGCATTGAGCTTGATGAAGCCAGCTGCGTCCTTCTGGTCATAAGCACCGTGGTCGTCCTCGAACGTCACCAGCGCGTCGGAATAGAGCGACTTCGCGCTCTCGCGGCCGGTCACCATGACATTGCCCTTGTAGAGCTTCAGCGTCACTTCACCTTCCACATGCTCCTGGCTCTTGTCGATCAGGGCCTGCAGCATCTCGCGCTCGGGCGAGAACCAGAAGCCGTAATAGATGAGTTCGGCGTAACGCGGCATCAGATCGTCCTTCAGATGCGCGGCACCCCGGTCGAGCGTGATGGATTCGATCGCGCGATGCGCAGCCAGCAGGATGGTGCCGCCGGGCGTTTCGTAGACGCCACGCGACTTCATGCCGACGAAGCGGTTCTCGACCAGATCGAGACGGCCGATGCCGTTTTCGCGACCATAATTGTTGAGCGTCGCCAGAAGCGTGGCAGGCGACATTTCCACACCGTTGATGGAGCAGGCATCACCCTTGCGGAAACCGACCTTGATAACGGTTGCCTTGTCAGGCGCCGCTTCCGGGGAAATGGTGCGCATGTGCACATATTCTGGGGCTTCCTTAGCCGGGTCTTCCAGAACCTTGCCCTCGGACGAGGAGTGCAGCAGGTTGGCGTCGACGGAGAACGGAGCTTCGCCCTTCTTGTCCTTGGCCACGGGAATCTGGTTCTTTTCGGCAAATTCCAGAAGGTCGGTCCGGCTCTTGAAAGTCCAATCGCGCCATGGGGCGATGATCTTGATATCCGGGTTCAGCGCATAGGCCGAAAGCTCGAAACGGACCTGGTCGTTGCCCTTGCCGGTGGCGCCATGCGCAATGGCATCGGCACCGGTCTTCTTGGCGATCTCGATCAGGTGCTTGGAAATCAGCGGGCGGGCGATGGAGGTACCGAGCAGATAGACACCTTCATAAACGGCGTTGGCACGGAACATCGGAAAAACGAAATCACGCACGAACTCTTCGCGGACGTCCTCGACGAAGATTTCCTTGATGCCCAGCAACTCGGCCTTCTTGCGCGCCGGCTCAAGCTCTTCGCCCTGGCCGAGATCGGCGGTAAAGGTCACGACCTCAGCGCCGAGTTCCGTCTGAAGCCACTTCAGGATGATCGAGGTGTCGAGGCCGCCGGAATAGGCGAGAACGACTTTCTTAACGTCTTTCGGGAGTGCCATTATGATGTCCATCTGCATGATGACGGCATCGGGGTACCGCCATTTCCTTGGGATTTCGGCACTTTTACAGTGCAACCCGAAAACTGTGAAGCGATTTTCGGAAAAGATGCCCGACAAAACAACGAATAGGACGAAAGGGCAATAGGCATTTGCGAAAGGTCAGATCCCCGCAACAGCGCGTCATGACTGGAACGAACGAATTGTCACATGCATTATGCGATTTCGCGCTTTAACATGAAGCGGCGCGATCAACTTGAAGACCGTGAATGAAGCCACTCAGGGTTCAGGCAACGTTGCAAACGGCTGGAAACAGCACAAAACGACGCGAAAGGAAAACCTATGACGACCATCCACCCCGCATTCAAGGAAGATAATGTCGCCGTCATCACCGGCGCGGCCTCCGGTATCGGACTTGCCGCGGCCCGGAAATTTGCCGGTTTCGGCATGAGCGTCGTCCTCGTCGATCTCGACGGTGACAGGCTTGCCGCAGCGCATGCCGATATTCTGACCATCGCAAAGGACGGCGAAGCACAGATCGTCGCAATACCGACCGACGTGTCGAAACTCGATGAGCTTGAGGCGCTGGAACGCGCTGTCATCCAGCGTTTCGGGCGGGTTCATGTGTTGATGAACAATGCCGGCATCCAGCCGGGCAGCGCCATCTTCGGCGCTCAGGCCAACTGGGAAAAAGTCATCAACGTCAACCTGATGGGTGTCGTGAACGGCAGCCGGGTGTTTGGGCAGGGCATGGTCGCCCATGGCGAGGCCGCGCTCATCATCAATACCGGTTCGAAACAGGGCATCACCACCCCGCCGGGCGATCCGGCCTATAATGTCTCGAAGGCCGGCGTCAAAGCCTTCACGGAAGCGCTACAGCACGAGCTGCGCAATATTCCGAACAGCGCGGTTTCCGCCCATCTCCTGATCCCCGGTTTCGTCTTTACCGGCCTCACGGCAAATGGCAGGACGGAAAAACCAGCAGGAGCCTGGACCGGCGAGCAAACCGTTGATTTCATGATCGAGAGCATCGCCAGGGGCGATTTCTACATTCTCTGCCCGGATGGCGAAGTGGATCGCCCGACGGACGAGAAACGCATTCTGTGGGCAGCTCAAGACATCGTCCAAAATCGTCCGCCACTGTCGCGCTGGCACACCGAATATTCCGCCGCCTTCACCAGCTTCCTCAAAAACTGATCGCCCGACGCCGCCGCACTTTGAAAGTTGCGGCGGCTATCCACTTTTGATCATCCCCGGTTTTCGTATCAATGTCCCGGCGCGCAAAAACATTGGCAGAAACGCGAATTCGCGTTAAGCAACGGCAGTCTCCAGCTTTACGGGTGCCGCGATGGATTTCGTTCCGAGCCTGCCAACACTTGCCGCCTTCACCGTCGCCATCCTGCTTCTGGCGGTAACGCCCGGGCCTGACATGACGCTATGGATCAGCCGGTCAATACGCGAGGGCCGGGCAGCGGGTTTCATGACCCTTGTGGGCACCAATCTCGGTATTACCGTGCATACAATGCTGGTTGCCTTCGGCGTCGCGGCCCTCATCGTCGCATCGCCGACAGCCTTCCTCATCCTGAAGACCGGCGGGGCCGCCTATCTTGTCTGGCTCGCCATTCAGGCGATCCGCAAGGGCTCGGATTTCGTGATGGTCAAGACCACGGGCGAAAAACAGCAATCCTCACTGAAATCCGCCTTGCTGAACGGTATTTGGGTCAATCTGCTCAATCCAAAGGTCATCATCTTTTTCATGACCTTCCTGCCGCAATTCGTCAGCGCATCCGATCCGCATGTCACCGGCAAGCTTATTTTCCTTGGGCTCTGGTCAATCATCGTGGCGCTGCCGATCGGCATCGGCATCGTCGTTGCCGCCGATGTGCTGTCGGCCTGGCTCCAGCGCAACAAGAAGGTTCTGCGCGGGCTGGATTATACGATCGCCGGTGTATTTTCGCTTTTCGCCGTCAAGATTTTCCTCACCCAGACGCGATAACGCACAAATAGAAAAGGCGCCCGCAGGCGCCTTTCGGATAACTCATCAGCCAATCAATAGCTCATCGTCATCAAGCGTCTGGCCGCGTATCTTGCGGAACATGTCGATAAGATCTTCGACCTGAAGACCCTTGCGGCTTTCGCCGGACACATCGAGCACGATCTCACCGGCGTGCAGCATGATCGTGCGGTCGCCATAGTCCAGCGCCTGACGCATGGAATGGGTAACCATCAGCGTCGTCAGCTTGCGCTCGGAAACCACCTTGCGGGTCAGCTCCATCACGAACTCCGCCATGCCGGGATCGAGTGCTGCCGTATGTTCGTCAAGCAGCAACACGTCCGAACCGGAAAGCGTTGCCATGACAAGCGAGACCGCCTGCCTTTGCCCGCCGGACAACAGGTCCATGCGGTCCTTCAAACGATTTTCCAGACCGAGATTGAGCGAAGCGATACGCTCCCGGAAGAAATCCCGCCTGCCGCGCCCAAGCGCCGGCAACAAGCCGCGACGCTCTCCGCGAGACGCCGCAAGCGCAAGGTTCTCCTCAATTGTGAGCGCGCCACAGCTGCCAGCCAATGGGTCCTGAAACACGCGCGCCACCCGCCCAGCCCGGCTGGCGGTCGTTTTGCGTGTGACATCGGCGCCACCAACCATCACCTTTCCGGCCGTCGGCAGGACATCGCCCGCGAGAACGCCGAGAAGCGTGGATTTGCCGGCACCGTTGGAGCCGATCACGGTAACGAAGGAACCATCCTCGATGGTAAGATCAATCTTGGCCAGCGCCTGCTTTTGCAGCGGTGTGCCACGCCCGAAGATGACCTGAATGTCGGAAAGGGAAATCACGATGTTGCTCCCCCGCGGCGCAGTCGAGGCAGGATCAATGCGATGGCTACCAGTACCGCCGTAACGAAATTGAGATCGGAGGCCTTGAGACCCAGCACATCGCTCGACAAAGCGAGCTGGATGGCAAGGCGGTAGGCGATGGAGCCGAAAACACAGCCGATGAGCGCAATCAGAATGCCCCGCGAGCCGAACAGCGTTTCGCCGATGATGACGGCCGCAAGCCCGACGACGATGGTGCCGACACCGGCAGTCACATCGGCAAAGCCATTGGTCTGCGCAAAAAGCGCGCCGCCGAGCGCGACCAGTGCATTCGAAAGCGCCATGCCAAGATAGATCTGGTTGCCGGTCTTCACCCCTTGGGCGCGCGCCATCCGCGCATTTGCGCCCGTCGCCCGCATGGCAAGGCCCGCGTCGCTCTCAAGGAAACGCCAGACGAGAATGACAGCGAGCAATACCAGAACGCCGATAAAGAGTGGCCGCACGAGATATTCGGAAAGACCGAGACCGTAGAACGGCGAGATCATCGTATCCTGATTGAGCAGCGCCACATTCGGTTTTCCCATCACCCGGAGATTCACCGAAAACAGCGCGATCATCGTCAGGATTGACGCAAGCAGGTTGAGTATCTTGAACCGAACGTTGAGCGTGGCCGTAACGATGCCAGCACCGGCGCCGGCAACCATCGCAATCGCCGTCGCGACCCACGCATTGAGGCCGGCGATGATCATCACGGCCGCAACGGCTGCGCCGAGCGGAAAGGAACCGTCAACGGTCAGATCAGGAAAATCAAGTACCCGGAAAGCGAGATAGACGCCGATCGCCACGAAGGCGAAGACCAGCCCCAGTTCCACGGCACCCCAGAAAGCGATTTGGCTCACGGTAATGTCCTTGTTATTGCCGCCGCGTCGGCGGATACGGGCACCATTGCGTGCCGCGCAAAGCGGGCGGCGAGTGACCGCCGCCCGAAGTCCGGTTTAGTCGATGACCTTGGTGGCGCGCTTCGTCACGCTTTCGGGGAAGGTGACGCCAGCTTTTTCAGCAGCCTTCTTGTTGATCACCAGATCGGTGCCGACGGCAACGGTTGCCGGAATGTCGCCGGGCTTCTCACCCTTAAGAATGCGAACAACGACAGCGCCGGTCTGCTTGCCAACGTCGAAATAATTGAAGCCGAGAGCCGCAACCGCACCGCGCGCAACGGAATCCGTATCGGCGGCATAAAGCGGAATTTTCGCCTCACTCGCAACGCCAGCTGCCGCCTCGAAAGCGGAAACGATGGTATTGTCGGTCGGCACGTAGATCACGTCGGCCTTACCGACCAGTGCGCGCGTCGCGCCCTGCACTTCGGCGGATTTAGTGGCGACAGATTCAACGACCTTCAGGCCGGCCTTTTCAGCCTCAGCCTTCAGCGCTGCAAGCGTCGAGACGGAGTTGGCTTCGGCGGAGTTGTAGATAAAGCCGATGGACTTGGCGTTGGGCGAAATTTCCTTGATCAGCGCCAGATGCTCAGCAACCGGCAGCATGTCGGAAAGTCCGGTCACGTTGCGGCCGGGCTTTTGCATGTCCTTAACGAGCTGTGCGCCAACCGGATCGGAAACAGCCGTGAAGACAACCGGAATGTCGCGCGTCGCTGCAACGACAGCCTGGGCGGACGGTGTGGAGATCGGTACGATGACATTGGGGGCTTCGCCCACGAACTGACGCGCAATCTGCGCTGCGGTGCCTGGATTACCCTGCGCGGACTCGTAGAGGAACTTGAGGTTCTCGCCTTCCTTGTAACCGGCTTCGGCAAGCGCTGCCTTGACGCCGTCACGTGCGGCGTCAAGCGCCGGATGTTCGACAATGGCGGTGACGGCAACGGTGACGTTTTCAGCCTTGGCCGGCAGAACGAGGGCGCTCGCGGCCGCGAGCGCCAGAATGAATGCACGCATAGGTATCCTCCAGTTGGTTTCTTATTGCCGTCTTATTAGAAACAAGACCGCCCGAAATCAATCAAAGAACCGTAACGAACCAAGCTTTCTGCCGCGATTGGCGTCGATTCAGTCGTCCGCACCGTGGTTGGCAATCATCATCGCCTCGAAAGCCAGCCTTTCGGTTTTGCGCATGCGCTCGGATTCCGATTTCAGCTGGCCGCAGGCAGCGAGAATATCGCGGCCGCGCGGCGTACGGATCGGCGAAGCGTAACCCGCCTGATTGATGAAATCCGCGAACTTCTCGATCTGCGCCCATTCGGAGCACTGGTAATTCGTGCCTGGCCACGGATTGAACGGAATGAGATTGATCTTGGCTGGAACGCCCCTCAGAAGCTGCACCAGCATCTTGGCGTCTTCCAGACTGTCGTTCACATCCTTCAGCATCACATATTCGAAGGTAATGCGGCGGGCGTTGGAGACACCCGGATAATTGCGGCAAGCCTCGATCAGCTCCTTCAGCGGGTATTTCTTGTTGATCGGCACCAGCATGTCGCGCAGATCGTCGCGCACCGCATGCAGTGAAATCGCCAGCATGACGCCGATCTCATCGCCCGTGCGGAAGATTTCCGGCACGACGCCCGAGGTGGACAGGGTCACGCGACGCTTGGAGAGCGACAGGCCGTCACCATCGGTGGCGATCAGAAGTGCGGTCTTCACATGTTCGAAATTGTAGAGCGGTTCGCCCATGCCCATCATCACGATGTTGGAGACCTTGCGGCCTTCGCTCGGCACATAGGCGCCGACCGGCGTCGAACCGTCAGGAAAATCGCCGAGCCGGTCGCGGGCGAGCAGAAGCTGGGAGAGAATTTCCTCAGCCGTCAGGTTCCGCACCAGACGTTGCGTGCCGGTGTGACAGAAGGAACACGTCAGCGAACAGCCCACCTGGCTCGAAATGCAAAGCGTGCCGCGTCCTTCTTCGGGAATATAGACCGTCTCGATCTCGACAGGACGTCCCGCACCGCGCGGCGGAAAACGCATCAGCCATTTGCGGGTGCCGTCGTTGGAAATCTGCTCCTCGACGATTTCCGGGCGGGCAATGGTGAAGGCTGCTTTCAGCTTTTCCCTGAGTTCCTTGGCAACATTGGTCATGTTGTCGAAATCCGAGACGCCGCGCACATATAGCCAGTTCCACAACTGGCTGACACGCATCTTCACCTGCTTCTGCGGCACGCCGATCTCGGCCAGCGCCTCGCCCATTTCCTCCCGCGTCATGCCGATCAGCGACGGCTTGCCGGACATGAGATCGCTATTGGCGATCAGGGGAGTTTTGACTGCCAGACCGGCAGGGGCATGCAATACGGACATCACGCTATCCCATCATCCAATGCATCGCACGACCGGCCTTTAGGAAAGGCGGAAAATCGTCTGCATGTCGAGAAAATCAAAGGCGGAGCACTTTTCGCGCATCCGCCTGTCAATGTTGCCGCGCCTTTAGCATCAAACAAGCAAAAACGCAAATGGCCGGTCAATGACCGGCCAATCACAAAGCTGACGAAGCGTCAGAATTACTTGCAGCTTTCGATCTGCTTGAAAGCAGCCGAAATGCCCGAAAGCGAATAGGAATAGGAAGTCGCGGTGCCGCGGCCGGAGACCGCCTTCACCGTCATCGACTTGCCGCCCTTCATCGCGGCCACGAGAGCGGGTTCTTCGGCAGCATTTTCAACCCAGGCAGCCTTGTCCTTGGTAAACATCACGAAGTTCTTGTTGTCGATCGTGACATTGACCTTGGAGCCCTGCTTCAGCGGGTAACCCACCATGGCCTGCGGCTCGTAGGAAATATTCTGGCCCGGACGCTGCGACACGATGAAGAAGATATCGCCGTGATCGACGCTCGCCGGTTCCTTGGAAGTGGGGATGGAAAGAACGTAGCAGACGGTGCTGTTGCCCGATTTGTACGAATAGGCGCCCCATGCATTGAACTGCTGGATGCGCGTGGGCGACTGTGCAGATGCTACGCCGACGCTGGTCAGCAAAATGGCCACTGCGGTTGCTACACTTCTTACAAACATAGAATTTCCTGCCGGGTTATTGTCTTCCATTGGCCCGAAGCAGCGGCGGGCTCCATGTTTATGGATCGGCCACGTTCAGGTGCGGATCGTCTTTTCTCATTGTGGTCAGGAAGCGGTTACCAAACCGTCAACAACACGTATAAAATGCCGAAAACGTCTTGAAGTGTTACAGATCGGCTACGCCCGCACCCTGAGAAGAAAGGCGTGGCACGCCCTCCCCGTCATGTCTATGACACACAAATTCAGGCAACAATTTGTCACCTGCCCGGCTCCGAGGAGCCTCGTCATCACAGACGTGTTATTCGGCCTCCTGCTGCCGTTTCAGCATGGCATCCGCCGCATCGTAATGCTCCATCTTGATGTGGGCGCGGATCATCGCAAGCGCGGCCGTAATGACCGCGATGTCGTCGGTAAATCCAACGACCGCCAGCATGTCCGGTATGGCATCAAACGGCATGATGAAATAGGCGAGCGCGGCCAGAATGATGCCCTTGGCACGCAGCGGCGTATCCCGGTCGATCGCGCAATAATAGGCTGCTGCCGCATCGCGCGCGAAGGGCACTTTGGTCATCACACGCTTCAGCTTCGGCCAGAATTTGGCGCGCACGACGCGTTCGCGTTCGCCCTGGCTGCCCGTTTCCCCGGGCAAAAGAATTTCACCGATTTTCACATCATCCATGATCGACGGTCCTCCGGTCACGGTTATTATATGGGAGTTAAAGCCCGCCGTTCAATTCCCACGGCCCGTTGCCGCCTTCTGCATGGCCTCCGCGAGCAGGAAATCCCGCTCGGTCACGCCTTGCGAATCGTGGGTGGTGAGGCAGACCCTGACGCGCGAATAGACGTTGGACCATTCTGGATGATGATTGAGCTTTTCTGCCACGAGTGCGGACTCGGCCATGAAACCGAAAGCCTCCGCAAAACTCGCAAACTTGAACGACCGGACGATTGCCGCCCCGTCCTCGCGCAAGGACCAGCCTTCGAGTTTTAAAAGCGCCTGCCGGACGGCTTCCGGCTCAAGTCTGGGATATTTCATGCATCTTGCCTCCGCTTGACATGCGATCCGCTGTTTCGGACAAACATTAACGCCTCAACGACCGGATCGACGCATATTCAATGAAACATACAGCCGTTCTTTTTGTCTGCATGGGCAATATCTGCCGCTCTCCGCTTGCCGAAGGCATTTTGACAAAACTTGCCGAAACCGAAGGCGTATCTCGCCAACTCACTGTCGATTCCGCCGGCACCGGCGGTTGGCACACCGGTACCGCCCCGGATCGCAGATCCATCGCAATCGCCCGCAAGCATGGCATCGATATTTCCCTGCAGCGTGCACGGCAGGTCAGCCAGGCCGATTTCGAGACCTTCGATCTCATCCTTGCCATGGACGGAGGAAATCTCGCGAAACTGCTCCGAAAGGCGCCCGAAAACCGGAAGCACAAAATCCACCTGTTCCTGGACTACGCTTCGGGACGCCACGAAAACGTGCCCGATCCCTACTTCGGTGGCGACGACGGATTTCTGGTCGTCTACAACATGCTTTTTGCGGGATGCAGCTCGTTGCTCGAGAAGATGGCGCTGGACCGCGCTTCGTGAAGCGGGAACACCTCTTCCACGATGTAGGGTCCGCCACCCACCGATTCCTTGGACGACATCAGCACGAAACGACCGACCGTGAAGGCGGATGTGCGGAAATTGCCGCGCCCGGAAAGATACTGCACCACATCGTCCAGCCGTGAAGAGCGCAACCGCGCCAGCGTCACATGCGGCATGAACTTGCGCGGATCCGGCGGCAGGCCGATCCTCTGACAGATCCTCTCGACCTCCGCCTGAAGCGCATTCATTTCCGGCGAGGGGGAAACCCCCGCCCAGATCGAATGCGGTTTCTTGGAGCCGAAGGAACCCATCCCGTTGAGACTGAGCTGGAATTCCGGCCTGTCGATCCGGTCCAGCCTGTCAACGACTTCATCGGCAGTTCTCCCGTCGATATCGCCGATAAAACGCAGGGTTATGTGATAATTCTCCACATCGATCCACCGGGCTCCCGGCAGACCACCGCGCAACAATGACAGGCTCATAGCCGCATTGCGCGGAATTTCGAGGGCGATAAACAGTCTCGGCATGGCGAGCTCCCCGAATCTCTTGGCAGAACAAGCATAGCGAATCATGCAATGCAGGCGGGCGCAAGTGCTTATTTTTTTTGCGCACCGATTGTCTTGATGAAGCTTTCAACAGCCGGCAAAGATTTCTCCACCATCATCGCCACACCCTGCGTATTGGGATGCATCTTGTCCTCCAGCTTCAACTTATCATCCGTCACCACGCCATCCAGAAAAAACGGATAAAGCGGCAGGTTGTATTTTTCTGCAAGCTTCGGATAGATCGGGTTGAAGCGCTTGGCGTAATCGTCACCCATGTTCGGCGGTGCCATAATGCCGACTAGCAGCACCGCTATGTTGCGTTTCTGAAAGCCGGAAATGATGGCGTCGAGGTTCTTTTCCGTCTGTTCCGGCGCAATACCGCGCAACGCATCATTGGCGCCGAGTTCCAGAATGACCCCGTCCGTGCCATCGGGAACCGACCACTCCGCCCGAGCCAGACCGCCTGAGGACGTATCGCCGGACACACCGGCATTGGTGACGGTAACATTGATGCCCTTGGCCTTTAATGCAGCTTCAAGCTGTGCCGTATAGCCATCGGTGGGGGGTAACTGGTAACCCGCCATGAGACTGTCGCCCAGGCCAACCAGTTGCAATGTCCGCTCCTGCGCCATGGCCGCCGAGGCGGAAAAGGCGGCGGCGAAAATGACGATGAAGTGAAACAGGGCAGCTTTAAATCTCATCACGGCTTTCCTAACTTGGTTTGCATTGTCTGAAATACCGTCCGCATCGACACCGCCAGACTGTTTTCATCATATATAGGAACGAGAATTGTGACGAAAAGCATCATAGAGCTTAAGAAGGCCGACCTCACGCTCGGCAACGCCGCCGCCTCCGTTCACGTTCTCAAGAGCATCGATCTTGCCATTGGCGAAAGCGAGGCGGTGGGGATCGTCGGCCCTTCCGGTTCGGGAAAATCGACCCTTCTGATGGTGCTTGCCGGTCTCGAAAGGCTGGATAGCGGCGAGATCGTCATAGCGGGCACGGAATTGCATAAGCTCGGCGAGGATGCTCTCGCGGATTTCCGCGGCAAGAATATCGGCATCGTTTTCCAGTCTTTCCACCTCATCGCCAATATGACGGCGCTGGAAAACGTAGCCGTTCCGCTGGAACTGGCCAACGTGCCGAACCCCTTCGAGATCGCCAAACGGGAACTCGTTGCTGTCGGTCTCGGCGAACGCCTCAACCATTATCCCGGCCAGCTCTCGGGTGGCGAACAGCAGCGTGTTGCAATCGCCCGCGCGCTTGCACCCTCCCCCGCCGTGTTGATCGCAGACGAACCGACCGGCAATCTGGATGCGGATACGGGCCAGCAGATCGCCGATCTTCTTTTCTCAAAACAGGCCGAACGCGGCATGACGATGATCCTTGTCACCCATGATCCGTCACTGGCCGCCCGTTGCTCAAGACAGATCAAAGTGCGCTCCGGCGAGATAGAGGGTGACAGCGCCACTGCCCATATGGCCCGGGCGGTATCGGCATGATCGGCTCCATTCTCCCGTCTGTTGCCAACATCAAAAACGCATTGAGGCTCGCGCGGCGCGAAATTCGCGGCGGCCTTCGTGGCTTCTATATTTTCCTCGCCTGCATCGCGCTCGGAACCGGCGCCATTGCCGCTGTCAACTCCGTGTCACGCGCCGTCACCAGCGCGATTGCGACGGAAGGCCAATCGATACTGGCTGGCGATGTGCGCTTCGAGCTGCGCAACAGGGAGGCAACCGCAGAGGAACGGGCCTACCTCGATGGCCTCGGCAAAATCGCCGTTTCCACAGGGCTGCGCTCCATGGCGCGCCTTGCCGATGGTTCCGAACAGACGCTGACGGAAGTGAAGGCCGTAGACGGCGCCTATCCGCTCTACGGCGCGTTCGTGGCAGATCCAAACCGGCCTCTGAGCGAGCTTCTGGCTGCGAACGGCGATACCTATGGCGCCGTGGCCGCGCCGCTTCTCCTGGAGCGGCTGGGCATTAAGGTCGGCGACGACATCCTTCTCGGTAATGTGAAGCTGAAACTGACCGGCACGGTTGTCGACGAGCCGGATGCCCTGTCCGACGGCTTCGGTTTTGCCCCAAGGCTGATGGTCAGCCGCGATGCGCTTTTCGCCTCAGGCCTCGTTCAGAACGGAAGTCTGGTCGAACACGCCTACAAGATCATGCTGAACGATCCTGCAGCGCGGGCAACTATGACCGATGCAGCCAACAAGACGTTTCCCGATGCCGGCTGGTCCATCCGCACGAGTGACCGGGCAGCGCCATCGCTTACCGAAAACGTCAACCGCTTCTCGCAATTCCTGACGCTGGTAGGCCTGACCGCCCTCATCGTTGGCGGCGTCGGCGTTGCGAACGCCGTTCGCGCCTTTCTTGATTCCAAGCGCACCACGATCGCCTCGCTGAAATGCCTCGGCGCGCCGGCTTCCGTGGTCACCATGACCTATCTCTTCCAGATCGTGTTCATTGCCGCCGTTGGCATCATCATCGGCCTCGCTGTGGGCGCCATCGCCCCGCTGATCGCCATGCGGTTTCTGGAGGGTGTGCTTCCGGTGCCGAAAGAGCTTGCCTTTTATCCAGCAGCACTTGGTCTTGCCGCCCTGTTCGGCATCTTGACGACACTTGCCTTCGCCATCGTGCCACTCGGCCAGGCGCGCGAAGTTCCCGCGACCGCCCTTTTTCGAGAGCAGGGGTTCGAGGAGGGCAGCTGGCCGTCCTGGCCTTATCTTGCAGTGACGGGCTTGTTGTTGGCTGCGCTGGCCATACTTGCCATCTTTTCGGCAGAAGAACGTTTCATCGCCTCGGTTTTCCTTGCCGCCATCGCCTTCGCGTTTGTGGTGCTGCGACTGGTGGCGTCAGGCGTCAAGGCCATTGCCAAACGCAGCCCGCGCGTTCA
Organism: Agrobacterium sp. K11; assembly: GCF_059429395.1. Lineage (NCBI taxonomy): Bacteria > Pseudomonadati > Pseudomonadota > Alphaproteobacteria > Hyphomicrobiales > Rhizobiaceae > Agrobacterium > Agrobacterium sp. K11. The sequence continues at coordinate 145,699 of NZ_JCAHRB010000009.1, forward strand.
TTCCGCCGCCCTTCGCTTGGCGATCGGCAATATTCACCGGCCGGGTGCGCTCACCCCCTCGGTCGTTCTCTCCCTCGGCCTTGGGCTGACGTTGCTGGTGACCCTGACGCTTATCGACGGCAATCTGCGCCGCGAACTGACCGACAGCCTGCCGGAACGAGCGCCGAATTTCTTCTTCGTGGATATTCAGGGCACCGAGTTGCAGGGTTTCCGCGATCTTCTCAGGCAAGAAGCACCTCAGGGCACGCTGACCGAGGTGCCGATGCTGCGCGGCCGCATTCTGGCGCTCAATGGCGAGGACGTGACGAAGATAGACGTGCCGCCATCCGGCCGCTGGCTGCTGCGCGGTGATCGGGGCATAACCTATTCGCAGGATGCTCCCGAAAACGCCAAGCTGACCGAAGGAACATGGTGGGGACCAGATTATAGCGGCGAGCCGCTGGTCTCTTTTGCGGCGAAAGAGGCGCAGGAACTGGGCCTCAAGATCGGCGACACCGTTACCGTCAACGTGCTCGGCCGCAGCATCACGGCAAAGATCGCCAATCTGCGCAATGTCGAATGGGAATCGCTGTCGATCAATTTCGTCATGGTGTTTTCACCCAATACCTTCCGTGGCGCACCACATGCCTGGCTTGCCACACTCGCCGACCCCTCCGCATCCGCAAGCGAGGAGGGCCAGATATTGCGCGCCGTTACCAACGCCTACCCGACGATAACAAGCGTACGCGTGAAGGACGCCCTCGATGTGGTCAACCGGCTGGTCGGCCAGCTTGCCACCGCAATTCGCGCCGCAGCGGCCGTTGCGCTCATAGCCTCCGTCCTCGTCCTCGCCGGCGCTCTTGCCGCCGGAAACCGTGCCCGCACCCATGATGCGGTCATCCTGAAAACACTGGGCGGTACACGCAGCCTGCTGATCCGCGCCTTCTCCTATGAATATATGATGCTCGGTCTCGCCACCGCCGTTTTTGCGCTTTTTGCCGGCGGCGTCTCCGCCTGGTTCGTCATTTCCCGCATCATGAAGCTGCCCTCCAGCTTCCTGCCGGATGTGGCGATCGGCACGGTCGTCGTCGCCCTCGTCATGACGGTAGGCATCGGCCTCATGGGCACATGGCGAATTCTCGGGCAGAAGGCCGCTCCGGTTTTGCGGCAGGCGGGTGAATAATCTTCGGTTGTGCGCTGCTTAACTTTAACGATTAATTCTTTGTAATGATCGCTGAAACGTGAGCGCTTTTCGCGCATATGGTGTCTTTTCGACTGTGAAAGGCCTTGTATCGGACACGTTCTGCCATCATATTCTTGGGCAGGCTTGCTGAAGCTCCGCAGCGGCGCCCGGGAGGTATCCCGACACCGTAGCAATTACGGAGCTCAAAAGAGGAAACAATGGCTGACTTCAATAACTACCAGAACCGCATGGCCCAGACCCGTGCACAGACTGGTGCGATGATCGACGAAGGTCTTCGCGCCTACATGCTCAAGGTTTACAACCTGATGGCGCTGGCTCTGGTCATCACCGGCATCGCAGCGTTCGGCACATATACGCTTGCAGCTTCGAACGAAGCTTTTGCCACTTTGCTTTTTGCGTCACCGCTGCGCTGGGTCGTCATGCTCGCACCGCTCGGACTGGTGTTCTTCCTTAGCTTCCGTATCCAGAACATGAGCGTTTCCGCCGCCCAGACAACCTTCTGGATCTATGCGGCGCTGATGGGCGTTTCTTTGTCCTCGATCTTTATGGTTTATACCGGCCAGAGCGTCGTACAGACGTTCTTCGTGACCGCTGCCTCGTTTGGCGCGCTCTCGCTTTACGGTTACACGACGAAGAAAGACCTTTCGGGCATGGGTTCGTTCCTGATCATGGGTCTGTTCGGCCTGATCATCGCGTCCATCGTCAACATTTTCCTCGCCTCTTCCGCGCTTCAGTTCGCGATCTCCGCGATTGGCGTGCTGATCTTCGCTGGCCTCACCGCCTATGACACGCAGAAGATCAAGGAAATGTATTTCGATGGCGACGAAGTTGCCGTGGCTGGCCGCAAGGCGATCATGGGTGCGCTGACGCTCTATCTCGACTTTATCAACCTGTTCATGTTCCTCCTGCAGTTCATGGGCAACCGTGACAAGTAAGGGCAGGAACCCAACTGGCAAACATGCAAAAGGCGGCCATTCGGCCGCCTTTTTATTTACAAGAAATTCGAAACCTGACCGTCTCCCAACCCGCTGTGGCATCAAGCGGCGGAATGGGTAACCCGTCGTCCCATCTCACTCGATAAGCTTCAGGACCTTGTCGAAAACCTTGAGAACCTGCGGCAGTTCGTGGCCACGTTTGAGAATGCGGCCATCCGTATTCACCACGCAATAGGCGCCCTGTTTCGCCGCCAGCTTGGGGTTCTTCTCGATCCTGTAGAGCGGCATTTCACCCGAGCGTTTAAAGACTGAAAATACCGCCTTTTCCCTCAAGTGGTCGATGGCATAGTCGCGCCACTCGCCCTCTCCCACCATGCGGCCATAGATGCGCAGGATCGCATCCAGCTCGCGCCGATGGAATGTGATTGGCAGAGGGTCTTTGTCTTTTTTGTACTCGCGGAGATCGACAACGGTGGAACTGTCGCGTGAAGCGGTCTGAACCTGCTGCACATCCGGTTGATCGGTCATCCAATACCTCCGATTCCACCCAAGTCGTCCGATTAATGTGAGCCGGAGAAGACAAAATTGCAAGTCTCGAACAGCCATTGAACGTGAGATCGCAACTTTGGAGAAGGGTTTTACGGTCTTAGGACGGCAGCGAAACCCGGCGTCTGCGACGCAGAAAGACACCAGCCGATGTCCATAAGGACGCTGCCTTAGAAAAAAGCAGGGGTAAAAAAGGTAACCATTTAGGCAGCCATTTTAGCATGGCCTGCCGTATTTCGGTCAAACCATGGCCCGAATTGAATGGAATAGTCCTATTGTCAATTGATGCCTAGGCACCAAGATGACCCGATCCGGTGCATTGACCCTTTACCCCCAGCCCCCAATGCCCGGATCGGATCTTCCATCGCCAGACAGGCGATCAGGGTGTTTCATTCCCCAGTAAAATACTTGCACCGACGATTGCCGCCGGATCGCCGCTGGCATTTGCCGTTTGCAACAGCACGGCGCAGCCGCCCTTTTTCACCTTTGCCACCACGCTTGCCGGAAGCTTCACCGTCATCGGTGAACCATCCCACATGCCGACGGTCTGCACGTCATAGACGCTGTGCCAGTAGGACATTTTCTTCCCCTGGTTTTCGCCCTTCTGCACGTCTACCGTCTGCTCGCGCGTGAAATAGGCGACCACGACGTCGGCCTTGCCGCTACCGGCGCCAATATCGATCTCCACCTCGTCACCGGCAAATTTGGACGCGACCGGCACGTTCAGCCCCTGGCCCTCGCGCTTGAAAGCATCCAGCCTGTCGTAAATCCCGCGGACATCCGCACCCTTGACGTGGTCGCGACCGTTCAGGATGGCCTGCGGCGTATAGACACCGTTGCGGCCGAGAGCGCGCATGTAGCCATATTGCCGCTCTGTATTTTCCTTCGATGCCAGGGAATCTGTCCAGCCAAGATAATTCCAGTAGTCGACATGGTAGGAGAGGCCGACCACATCACCCTTCTGGATCATCTTGCGCAATGCTTCGTCCGCCGGCGGGCAGGACGCGCATCCCTGCGATGTAAACAACTCGACAACGCCCTTCACAGCCTCCTGCGCATGCGCGGATGTGACGAGGAACGTGCCGAGAAGACATATCGACAGGGGCAATTTCAGCGGCATTACAAGAACCTTTGTCCGGAGCAGATATCCAGACGAATTGATGCGATCAACCCAACCGGATGCAAACCGGAAAATAACGTCTATTCCACTTCAATAGAAAGTCACGAAGGGGTGAGTGGCAATCACAAAAAAAGAGATGATGAAACGCAAAGACGCCGGGAAAAATCCCGGCGTCCTTTGTTGGTCTGAGCTTTGTCAGGCAACCAGATCGCGAAGAACCGTCTGCAGAATGCCGCCATTGTTCATGTAGATCACTTCATCCAGCGTATCGATGCGGCATAGAAGCGGAACTTCCTTCACCGAACCGTCGCTGTAGGTGATCTTGGCGATCTTCTTTTCACGCGGCTTGATTTCACCTTCGAGACCATCGATCTCGACGACTTCATCACCCTTGAGATCAAGGCTTGCCCAGGTCGTGCCTTCCTCGAAGACGAAGGGAACGACGCCCATGCCGACGAGGTTGGAGCGGTGGATACGCTCGAAGGACTGTGCGATGACCGCCTTGACGCCGAGCAGGTTGGTGCCTTTCGCCGCCCAGTCGCGGGAAGAACCGTTGCCATATTCGACACCGGCGAAGATGACGAGCGGAACGCCCTCCGCCTTGTACTTCATGGCAGCGTCGTAGATCGACATCTCTTCCTTCGACGGATAGTGGATGGTGTAGCCACCTTCCTTGCCGTTCGGGCCGAGCATGTGGTTGCGGATGCGGATATTGGCGAAGGTGCCGCGCATCATGACTTCATGGTTGCCGCGACGCGTACCGTACTGGTTGAAGTCGGCAACGCCCACGCCGTGCTCCGTCAGATAGGCGCCGGCGGGCGAAGCAGCCTTGATCGAACCGGCCGGGGAAATGTGGTCGGTTGTGATCTTGTCGCCGAAGAGACCGAGAACGCGGGCGCCCTTGATGTTCGTAAGGCCCGTACCGGTCTTGCCCATGCCCACGAAGTAAGGTGGGTTCTGAACATAGGTCGACTTGTCGTCCCAGGCATAGGTCTGGCCCGGGGGAACCTGAACGGCCTGCCAGTTCGCGTCACCCTTGAAGACATCAGCGTACTTCGATTCGTAAAGTTCGCGGGTGACGTATTTCAGGATAAATTCCTGGATTTCCTGCGAGGTCGGCCAGATATCCTTGAGATAGACCGGATTGCCGTTCTGGTCGTCGCCGATCGGCTCCTTCGTCAGGTCCTTCTGGACCGTACCGGCAAGCGCGTAGGCCACGACGAGCGGCGGCGAGGCGAGATAGTTCGCCTGAACATCGGGCGAGATACGGCCTTCGAAGTTGCGGTTGCCGGAAAGAACGCCGGCCGTGATCAGGCCCTTGTCGTTGATCGTCTTGGAGATCGGTGCGGGCAGCGGGCCGGAGTTGCCGATGCAGGTGGTGCAGCCGAAACCGACGAGGTTGAAGCCAATCGCATCGAGATCCTTCTGCAGACCCGACTTGTCGAGATATTCGGCAACGACCTGCGACCCCGGCGCCAGCGAGGTCTTCACCCACGGCTGGGACTTCAGACCCTTGGCAACCGCATTGCGGGCGAGAAGGCCGGCAGCGATGAGAACGGAAGGGTTGGACGTGTTGGTGCAGGAGGTGATGGCGGCAATCGCCACATCGCCATGGCCGAGATCGAACTCCTCACCCTCAACCGCATAGCGGCTGTGGAGCTGACCGGGCTTCTTGTAGTCGTTCTCGAGAGCCGTCGCGAAATTCGGTGCAATGGTTTCGAGCGGCAGACGGCCTTCCGGACGCTTCGGACCGGCCATGGATGGCACGACGTCGCCGAGGTCGAGTTCAAGGGTGTCGGTGAAGACGAGGTCGGAACCGTCGCCGGTCCGCCACATGTCCTGTGCCTTCGAATAGGCTTCGACAAGCGCGATACGGTCCTTGGTGCGACCGGACATGGTCAGATAGTTGATGGTCTCGCCATCAACCGGGAAGAAGCCGCAGGTAGCGCCATATTCCGGACCCATATTTCCGATGGTGGCACGGTCGGCCAGCGTCATCGAATCGAGGCCGGGGCCGAAGAATTCGACGAATTTGGAAACCACGCCCTTCTTGCGCAGCATCTGCACGACGGTCAGCACGAGGTCGGTCGCAGTCACGCCCTCCTTCACCTTGCCGGTCAGCTTGAAGCCGATGACCTCAGGCAGGAGCATGGAGACAGGCTGGCCGAGCATCGCTGCTTCAGCCTCGATACCGCCAACGCCCCAGCCGAGAACGCCAAGACCATTGATCATGGTGGTGTGGCTGTCGGTGCCGACGCAGGTATCCGGGTAAGCGATCGTTTCGCCGTCCTCTTCCTTGGTCCAGACGGTCTGGCCGAGATATTCGAGGTTTACCTGGTGACAGATGCCGGTACCGGGCGGAACTACGCGGAAGTTCTTGAATGCCTGCTGGCCCCACTTCAGGAAGCGGTAACGCTCGCCATTGCGCTCATATTCAAGCTCGACGTTTCGGGCAAACGCCGTCGGCGTGCCGAATTCGTCAACGATAACAGAGTGGTCAATCACGAGGTCGACGGGAACGAGCGGATTGATCTTTTCCGGGTCACCACCGAGCGACACCATGGCATCGCGCATAGCGGCGAGATCGACCACAGCCGGAACGCCGGTGAAGTCCTGCATGAGAACGCGGGCGGGACGATAAGCGATTTCGTTTTCGGTCAGGCCCTTATTGTTCAGCCACTCTGCAACGGCCAGAATATGCTCCTTGGTGACGGACTGGCCGTCCTCGAAACGAAGCAGGTTTTCCAGAAGAACTTTCATGGAATAGGGGAGCTTGGAAACGCCCTTCAGGCCGTTTGCCTCAGCCTTGGGAAGGCTGAAATAGACGTAGTCCTTACCATCAACGGTAAGGACGGAACGACAATGAAAACTGTCGAGTGATTTGGGCATGGATAAAGAACCCCGCTTACTCTGATAGCCAACACGTGCGTGCGGACACCTATGCACTCATGCACATCAGGATGCGGGTACGACCATTTCCGCTGTCCGCACGTGAAAATTGCTCCTCGCAATCGTCAAGTCCGGCGCAAGATGATGTTCACGCCGGCCGCTGGCGTGGTTGACACCCATATAGATAATTTCTCAGAAACGTGCCAGACCATTCAGGAAATCAAATCGATTTTTTTATGCGAGACGATGAAAATCTTATACGGAAACGCAGCATGGATTTGACGGCGGAAAATCTTGGCGTGCGACGCGGCGAAGATTTCATATTCATGAACATTTCCTTCAAGTTAAGTGACGGCGAAGCGCTGGTGCTGACCGGCCGCAACGGCTCGGGAAAATCCACGCTTCTGCGCACTGTCGCCGGCCTGCTGCGCCCCGAGCAGGGGTGGGTAAAGATAGCCGGCAAAGGAATAGAAACGGACATGCGCCCATCGGAGGCCTGCCATTATCTCGGCCATCGCAACGCAATGAAAACGGAACTGACGGTTTCGGAGAATCTGTGGTTCTGGAAAGACTTTCTCGGTGACTTCACCGGCGGCGCCGGTGTCGATATTGATGAGGCGGCAGACATCGTCGGCCTTGCGGGCATCACCCACCTGCCCTTCGGTTACCTGTCCGCAGGCCAGCAGCGACGTTTTGCCATGGCAAAGCTTTTGATCGCGTGGCGGCCGGTGTGGATTCTCGACGAGCCGACAGCGGCGCTCGACAAAGCAGCGGACGGCATGTTTACGGATCTGGTCAAGAGCCACCTGAGGAGAGGCGGCATCGTCATGGCTGCCACCCATCAGCCGCTTGGGCTCGACAATGCGCGGAAATTGCAGATGACGGGATTTGCAGGTGTGGAGGCTTGGGCGTGATGGGTGCGTGTGCGGGGTATGCCCGCCTACCGAGGCGCCTCCAATGACCGCCCTCTTCCTCCGCGACCTGAAACTCTCCATCCGCGCCGGCGGTGGCGCGCTGATCGGCGTCTTGTTCTTCATGACCGTTGTCGCCGTCATCCCCTTCGGTGTCGGGCCTGATCTCAATCTGCTTGCACGCATCGGCCCGGCCATCGTCTGGATCGGCGCGCTGCTCTCCACCCTCCTCGGCCTCGACAGGCTGTTTCAGGCAGAGCGGGATGACGGCTCGCTAGACCTCATACTCATGCAGGAAAACCCGCTTGTGCTGACCGTGCTCATCAAATGCCTGGCACATTGGGTGGGAACGGGTCTGCCACTGGTCATCGCCTCGCCGCTCATCGGCCTGTTCATGAACATGGACGAAGTGGCGATCGGCGCGGTGATGCTCACGCTCCTTGTCGGATCGCCCGCCATTACCTTCATCGGCGCGGTGGGTGCCGCTGTCGCCGTTGCCTTGCCGCGCGGCGGCCTTCTGGTCTCCATCCTTGTGCTGCCATTGGCCATTCCGGTACTGATCTTCGGCGTCAGCGCGTCCTATGCGGCGGTGCAGGATCCGGCACCCTTTCTGCCGCCCTTCCTCATTCTCTGCGCGATCACGTTATTTTCAGCCGTGACCGGTCCTTTCTTTGCCGCTTTGGCATTGCGCAATGTTATGGATTGATGAAACCGCAATTGCCGATCTACGATTGACGGCGATCAATTGCGGGGCAGCCATTCTCGGGTTACACAAACGGCATGAACGAGCAGACTTTCACCATCACCAAATTCAGTGATCTCGCCAATCCCACGCGGTTTCTGGCGCTCTCGGCACGCATTCTGCCGTGGCTTGCGGTCCTGACGGCACTGGTGCTGGCCGCCGGTCTCTATCTGTCTTTCACGACAGATGGCGACTACCAGCAGGGTTATACCGTGCGCATCATGTATGTGCATGTCCCCTCCGCCTGGCTTTCGATGATGTGTTATACCGTCATGGCGGTCTCAGCGATCGGCACGCTCGTCTGGCGTCATCCGGTTGCGGATGTCAGCCACAAGGCGGCCGCACCCATAGGCGCTGCGTTCACGCTGATTGCGCTTGTTACCGGCTCGCTCTGGGGTAAACCCATGTGGGGAACCTGGTGGGTATGGGACGCGCGGCTGACGTCCGTCTTCGTGCTTTTTCTGATGTATCTTGGCCTGATAGCGCTCAACCGCGCCATGGACGACCCTTCCAGAGCCGCCCGTGTCAGTGCCGTGCTCATCCTCGTTGGTTTTGTGAATATTCCCATCATCAAGTTTTCAGTTGAATGGTGGAACACGCTTCACCAGCCGGCAAGCGTCATCCGCATGGGCGGCTCGGCAATCGATTCGGAGTTTCTCTGGCCGCTTCTGACCATGGCGATCGGCTTCACGCTACTATTCTTCACGTTGCACATCGCCGCAATGCGTAACGAAATCTGGCGCCGGCGCGTGGCAGCCCAACGGCGGCTTGCCGCCCGCATGGCAAACCGGGAGGCATGAGAACATGACACACGCCTTTTATATCGGCATGTCCTATGCGGCGACCGGCCTTGTTGTCCTCTGTCTCATCGCCTGGGTCATCCTGGATGGTCAGGCGCGCAAACGGGAACTGAAGGAATTGGAGGCATCCGGCGTGCGCCGCAGGGCAAAAGCCGGTTCTGCGGGTGAAACCCGATGACGCAGGCCAGCCAGGACCAGAACACCAAAGCCAAAAGCACGGGGCGCACGCGATATGCCCTGGCGCTTCTGCCGCTTCTGCTTTTCGGCGGTTTTGCCATTATCGCCGGCAAGATGCTCTACGATCAGGACGTCAACGGGCTGGATATCAGCGCCATTCCATCGGCGCTCATCGGAACCAAGGCGCCCGCACTGTCGCTGCCGCCGCTGGAAGGCTCAAACCTGCCGGCCCTCAACGATGCCGCCGTCAAGGGTAAGCTGACGCTGGTCAACGTCTTCGCCTCCTGGTGCATTCCCTGCCGTCAGGAGCATCCCATCCTTCAGGAATTGGCGAAAGACAAACGCATCACCGTCGTCGGCATCAACTATAAGGACAAACCGGACAACGCGCTTCGTTTTCTCGGCGAACTCGGCAATCCCTTTGCCGCGATAGGCGTAGACCCGAACGGCAAGGCCGCGATCGACTGGGGTGTCTATGGTATCCCTGAAAGCTATCTGGTCGGCGCCGACGGCACGATCCTCTACAAAAAGGTCGGCCCCTTCGATGCCCGCAGCGTCGAGCGGGATTTATTGCCGGCGATCACCGCTGCGGCCGGAAAGTAGCCCGCGCGCCGAACGATACTATGCCTTGGAAATCACCCTTAGCGACGGCCCTTCGGCTGTCGCCTGCAAACCCATCCCTTCAAGCACGACCTGATTGCGGCCACCACGCTTTGCCGCATACAGGCTGTCGTCGGCGCGTTTGATCGCATCGTGAATTGAATGATCTCCCCTCGCGACAGCTGAAACGCCGAAGCTCGCCGTGACCTTGGTGGCCACGCCACGGCTACGCCAATCCAGCGACAGAAGGTTCAAACGCATGGCATTGGCAAGGTGACCGGCCGCGGCGGCGGTGTGGCCGGGCAGGAAAACCACGAATTCCTCGCCACCGAAACGCGCCACCAGAGCGTCGCCACGCGCGCTTTTCCTGAGAAGGTCTGAAAGGCCGATGAGAACGATATCGCCGGCGGCGTGGCCATAGTCATCGTTGATACGCTTAAAATGGTCTATGTCGCACGCAATTACTGCGCCTATTGGTGTCCCGCTGCGAAAATCGGGAACGCGCCGGTCGAACCCACGGCGGTTCAGCACATCCGTCAGCGGATCGTGCTCAGCCGCTTGCAGGTGCCGGTCGACAGTCACGGAAATCTGGCTCGCGAGTACGGATAGCGCAAGCAGAAAGCCGAATATGCTCGCGGCAAGCTGCATGTAGAAAGCATAATCGGATTCGAAGAATTCACTGAGTTCGATCATCGAACCGTTCGGCGTCATCACCAGCAACATGCCGATGCGCACCAGCGTTTCGAGCACCACGAGTGACGCAATCGCCACCATCAGCCTGTCTGCAAGCGCCAGGGGCCGCTTCCGCACGATCCAGACCGGGATGGCGAGCAGCAGGGCGCAGACAAGATCACCGATGACCAGCTCACGTTTCAGATCCGGTGTGACGAAGACATGGAACGAGACCAGCAAAACCGCCGCAGCCACGATCGACAGTCGCGCCGTCGTATAAAGCGGCCGTCCGAAATGGGTAAGCAGCGCATGGCCGTAGAGAAAAAAGGCAGAGAAAAACAACAGGTTCGAGACGATCGCCTGTACTTCGAAGGGCAAGCCGCCAAGCACCAGAGGTGCGGCAAAACCAAACGCCGCCGAAAGATATCCGAAACCCCAATATCGCGCCGAAGCGTGGCCGGTCCTCTGCAGGAACAGGAATACCACACCGAATGTCAGCATGATGAAGGGGAGAAGGTAGGCGAAATTATCTTGCACAGTGTTCTGCCGGACGGAAAGACGAGCCTTTGAGCCCGGACACTACCGCAATGCCCTTAAGAAAACTTGCATATAACGCAGGGTTTTCGTGCCTTTCCGACGCACGTACGGGCAGATATCTTCACATTGGCGGAAGCGCGTTCTGCCATTGCTTGATCGCTTCGACGGGCCAGACAAGCATCACTACGTTCAGCGTCAGATTATCGCGGATCAGCCAGCCGGTGAAGATTTCAAAGAAGATGGCGATCACAACCGTCAGCCACACCGGCACGCGGGCGGCGAAGAGGAAACCCAGCGCCATGAAAACGGTGTCCATCGCGGAGTTCAGGATGCTGTCGCCGGTGTAACCCAGCGCCATGGTCGCCGTGCGGTAACGATCGATGATGAGCGGCGAGTTTTCGAGAATTTCCCACGCTGCCTCTATCAAAACCGCAAAAGAAAGCCGCATGGAAAGGGGTTTCTTGCGAAACAGCAGCCAGGCGAGCCCGTAAAACAAGAAGCCGTGGATAATGTGTGAGGGCGTGTACCAGTCGGCAAGATGCTGGGAATTGCCCGGCGTGTTCACACCGGGTTCGAACAGCTTCACATAACCGCATTCGCAAATGGGAATGCGGCCCATGGCATAGAGGATGACGATCTGTAGAAGAAGAAGTCCGCCGGCGACACCGAACCATTTGAACGAGCGCGGACGGGAAGCCGGCATCTCTGCAACTGTCATTTTTCGTCCTTGTTCAGCGGTTCGAGCGAATGACGCATGACGAGCGGCATTTGCGCCATGGTGAAGATGATCGTGATCGGCATCGTGCCCCACACCTTGAACGCAACCCATGCGTCGGTTGAGAACATGCGCCAGACCACCTCGTTCAGCACGGCGAGAAAGAGGAAGAACACGCCCCAGCGCAGCGTCAGCTTGCGCCAGCCCTCATCGTTTAGCCTGAAGGCCGAATTGAAGACATAGCCAAGCAGCGACTGGCCGAAAAACAGGCCTCCCAGCAAAATGACGCCGAACAGCGCATTGACGATGGTTGGCTTCATCTTGATGAAGGTATCGTTCTGCAGCCACAGCGTCAGCGCACCGAACACGAGAACCACAATGCCTGATATCAGCGGCATGATCGGCAGCTTGCGCGTCAGCATCCATGAGACGGAAAGCGCAATTGCGGTTGCGATCATGAACAGGCCGGTGGCGATGAAGATCGGCCCGCCGAACTCCGTCAGTACCGGAAAAGTGGAGGCCAGCCATTCGCCGCGGGAATTGGCGAAAAAGAACACCATAAGCGGGCCAAGCTCGAGCACGAATTTCAGGAGCGGGCTGATTTCCGCCACCATCTTTTCGCTTTCCTTGGAATTGCTTTCAATATCCATACTCAAACTCCCGCAATGGCCTTGGCGAAATCTTCCGCCTCGAAGGGCTCCAGATCGTCCACGCCTTCACCCACACCAATGAAATACACCGGCAGCTTGTGTTTGGCGGCAATGGCCACGAGGATACCGCCCCGCGCCGTGCCATCCAATTTTGTCATAATCAGGCCCGAAACACCCGCAACATTGCGGAATATCTCCACCTGGTTCAAGGCGTTCTGCCCGGTCGTGGCGTCCAGTGTCTGAAGCACGGTATGCGGCGCATCGGGATCGAGCTTGCCGAGCACGCGCACGATCTTTTCCAGCTCCGCCATCAGCTCCGTCTTGTTCTGCAAACGGCCGGCAGTATCAATGATGAGCACATCGCTTTTTTGCGCACGCGCCTGCTCATAGGCGTCGTAAGCGAGACCCGAGGCATCCGCACCGAGCTTGGTGCCAATGAATTGCGAGCCGGTGCGATCCGCCCAGATCTTGAGCTGCTCGATTGCCGCCGCACGGAACGTATCGCCGGCCGCGAGCATGACCTTGAGGCCAGAGCCCGAGAGCTTGGAGGCGAGCTTGCCGATGGTCGTGGTTTTGCCGGTGCCGTTCACGCCGACGACGAGAATGACATGCGGCTTGTGTGAAAGATCGAGTTCCAGCGGCTTGGCGACTGGTTTCAGGACCTTGGTGATCTCACCTGCCATGATGCGCGCCACGTCCTCGCCGCTGACATCCTTGCCGTAACGTTCAGAAGACAAGGCGCCCGTGATGCGCATGGCGGTCTCGACACCCAGATCCGACTGGATGAGAAGGTCTTCCAGTTCGTCGAGCGTATCCTCATCCAGCTTGCGCTTGGTGAACAGCGCCGAAATCTGGGTGGTAAGTTGCGAGGAGGTGCGCGCAAGCCCGGCCCGCAGGCGCTGGAACCAGCTGAGCTTCGGCTGCGGCGCTTCGGCGACAGGCTCTTCCCGCTCGCTTGCCGCCGCAAAACCTTTCGGCAAGATCGGCGAAACGGCAGAGGGCTCGACGGCACCGGCAGCCTCCGCCTCATCGAGCAGCGCATCCATCGCATCCGCATCGAGCACGGCATCGGCAGGTTCGGGCAAAACCTCGGCCTGTTCTTCGGCAGCAGCTTCGGCCTGCAACAGCGACAGCGGAACAACGCCGATGTCTCCGGCCTGCTCGGCGCCGGGCAGAAGCGGCGCGTCCTCTTCCTCTTGGTCGTCGGAAAGGGCCGCATCGGCATCCGGAGCAGGCCCACCGGCCGTCTCAATCTCCAGTTCGGAAACAGGGTCTTTCTCGACAATGGGATGCGCTTCGGCTTCGCTCAGCGCCTCATCGAAAGAGACATTTTCTCTGGCGCGTTCAAGCGCGGAATCCTCTTGCGGCTTGCCGTCAGTCCCGGCCTTGTCCTTGCCGAAAGAAAAGACTTTTTTGATGAAGCCGAGGGCCATGGTCGTTCCCGTGTCTTTTCCTGTGCCGCTTCAGGCCGCGTCCGCTGCGAGAAGCTTCATGTTCAGATGTTTGCCGTTGTGGCCGGTAATCTCAACCTGCGCAAGAGTGCGCGGGAGAAGATCGGGCGCCGCCACCAGCGTGAAATTGTCGGTATGCGCAAAACCGGTGTTTTCAACGAGGATCGTTTGCGTCGAACCGAGCATGTTTTGCAGATGCACGAGCCTGAGTGCCTCGCCACGTTCACGAAGCCTCGCCGCCCGCTCCTTCACCAGCGCACGGTCGAGCTGCGGCATACGCGCCGCCGGCGTGCCGGCACGCGGGCTGTAGGGAAATACGTGCAGGCTGGAAATGCCGCATTCTTCCGCAAGCGTCGCGGCGTTTTCGAACATCTCTTCGTTCTCGGTCGGAAAACCGGCGATCATATCAGCACCGAATGCGATATCCGGCCGGAGCGACCGCACCTCGTGACAGAAACGGATGGCATCGGCCCGCAGATGACGGCGTTTCATGCGTTTCAGGATCATGTCGTCGCCATGCTGGAGGGACAGGTGAAGATGCGGCATGAAACGCGGTTCACCGGCAATCAGATCCATCAGATGGTGGTCGGCCTCGATGCTGTCGATCGAGGATAGCCGAAGTCTCAAGATTTCCGGCACCTGCTTCAGCAATGTCTTGGCAAGAAGCCCTAGCGAAGGTTCGCCCGGCAGGTCGGCACCGTAGCTGGTAGCATCCACCCCGGTCAGCACGATTTCGCAATAACCGCTTTCCACCAGCCTGCGCGCCTGCTCCACCACAGCGCCCATCGGCACGGAGCGGGAATTGCCCCGCCCATAGGGAATGATGCAGAAGGTACAGCGATGATCGCAGCCGTTCTGCACCTGAATGAAGGCACGGACATGCCCGTCAATGTGCTTGACCATCTGCGGCGCGGTCGCCTTGATGCTCATGATGTCGTTGACGCGCAGCTTTTCTTCCGCCGAAACGCCGAAATCCGGCAGCGCGCGATAGGAGGCGCTTTTCAGCTTTTCCTCATTGCCCAGCACCGCATCCACTTCGGGCATCTCGGCAAAGGTCTGTTTTTCAGTCTGGGCAGCACAGCCGGTCACGATGATGCGCGCATGCGGATTGTCGCGCCTTGCCCGACGGATGGCCTGGCGCGCCTGGCGCACCGCCTCGCCGGTCACCGCGCAGGTATTGACCAAGACGGCATTGTTGAGCCCGGCCTTTTCGGCCTCCGCCCGCATCACTTCCGATTCATAGGTATTGAGACGGCAGCCGAAGGTTATGACCTCGACGCCGCTCATATGGCCCCCTGCTCAGCCACGGCATCGCGCGACCAGGCGCCGTTGATGGGATCGACCATGCCGGACCATTCCCATTCGGCCGGCCCCGTCATGATGACGTGGTTGTCCTCGCGCCACTCAATTGTAAGCGGCACACGCACAGGGCTGGAGGCGACATCGATGGTGACCTTCCTGCCCGTGCGGCCGGTGCGCGCAGCGGAAACGGCAGCGGCACATGCGGCAGAACCGCAGGCGAGCGTCAGCCCGGCGCCGCGCTCCCAAGTGCGGGTGCGAAGCGCACTGTCGGAAATAACCTGCGCCAGCGTGATATTGGCCTTTTCAGGGAACATCGGGTGGTTTTCCAGAAGCGGGCCGAAGCGTTCCAGATCGAACTCCATCGGATCGCGATCCACCCAGAAAATGGCGTGCGGGTTTCCCATGGACATGACGGCCGGCGAATGCAGGATCGGCGCGTCGATCGGCCCGATCTGCAACTCGATGCGGCTGGTATCGTGGAACTCTTCAGAAAGCGGAATGTCGCTCCAGCGAAAACGCGGCAGGCCCATATCAACGGAAATCATGCCGTCTTCATGCTCAACGGCGTTCAGGATGCCCGCCACCGTCTGGAAGGTGAAGGTGGTCTTGCCGGTTTCAGAGGACAGCGCCTGCACCACGCAGCGCGTGCCGTTGCCGCAGGCCTGCGCCTTCGTGCCGTCGCAATTGAGGATATCGATGAATGCATCGGTGCCGCCGACACGCGGATCGTGGATTGCCATGATCTGATCGAACTGCGTGGCGGGATCGGCATTGAGCGCAATGGCCGCCGCAGGCGTCACCATATCCCTGCGGCCGCGCATGTCGACAACGAGGATCTTGTTGCCAAGCCCGTTCATCTTCGCAAATTCGACCGTGTCCGCCATCGTACTGAACCTGAAAACCACCTGAAACCGGAATAAAGACGGGCTTTGCCCGCACTTTCGCTCTATATGGCGGAAAGGGCGGCAAATTACCAGACTGTTGCGGCGCAAACCGCTGAGCCGCTCAGGCGGAAGGTACGTCGAAGACTTCGCCGGGCCGCATGGGCTGGAAGTGGCTCTCGTCTATCCCCTGCTCAGCAAGCGCTGCCTTCAGCGCGACAAGAGGAGCTTCGACCGCTTCATCGGTCAGTTGCACAGTGCCCCAATGATGGCCGCAGACATGTGCCGCACCGCAGATCTTCATGCCTTCCACGGCTTCCGCAGGGTTCTGGTGCTGGCCCTTCATGAACCAGCGCGGCTCATAGGCGCCGAAAGGCAGGTTGGCGAGACGGAACTCACCGTGTTTCTTGCGCGCGGCGTGATAATTGAGGCCGTCGTGGAAGCCGGTGTCGCCGATATGATAAATCTTGCCATAAGGCGTTTCGATGACGAAGGCCGCCCACAGCGCCATGCGCCGGTCGTTCAGCCCACGCGCCGACCAATGGTGGCACGGCTCGAAATGAATTTTGACCGAACCAATCTCAAGGACATCGCCCCAGTCCCCCACCTTGATGCGCGCTGCCTCGACGCCGGTGCGGATGATGGCGTCATTGCCAAGCGGCGTGATGAAAAGCGGCTTGTGCGCCACATGCAGGCGCTTCAGCGTTTCCATATCCAGATGGTCGTAGTGATTATGCGTCACCAGCACCAGATCGATCGGCGGCAAATCCTCAAAACGGATGCCCGGCGGGTTGACGCGTTTGGGACCGGCGAAGCTGAACGGGCTGGTACGCTGCGACCACACCGGATCGATGAGAATATTCAGCCCTGCCGTCTGGATAAGAAAGGAGGCGTGACCGACGAAGGTGACGCGAATGTCCTTGCCGTCGATGCGAGGCTCCGGCTTTGCGAACGGAAACGGGCTGGGGTAGTTTTCCGGCCACGTGGCGCGCTCGCCGTTGAAGCGCCATTTCAGGAGGCCCATGAAATTGCCGGGCGGCGAGCCGCCGGGATTGAAGAAACGCACCCCGTCGAAATGATCGGAGACCGGCCCACTATAATAGGCGCTGGCGTTAGAGCGGCGCGCAAACAGGCCGCCGCCCGCAAGAGCAAGCAGACCAAGTGCGGAAAAACGAAAGAAGTTTCGACGTTTCATGGGAAAGGTATAAGAAGCCAGGCGACGCCGTTCAAGCACCGCCATCGCAGCTTTCGTCTGATCACGTAAAGATGACAAGGCATGCTTTGCCGCATGAAAACCGGCACTGTCTTGACTTTCACGGCACTTTCCTGTTTATCGCGGCCAATCAGCTGGCAGTTTCACGACTCCAAGCCGCCGACCGGGACCCGCAAAGGTATAAAGAGATCCCGGAGGTCAACACCCGACAGCGCGATGCGCCCTCGGGTGCTTTTTGGCTTTGCGTCTTGTTTTTGGCAGCGAAAGCACCGACGTTTCGGAGATCCCGGAACGAAGAAGGAAGAAACGATGTTTGAAAACCTCCAGGACCGCCTTGGTTCCATTCTGAATGGACTGACCGGCCGTGGCGCGCTGACGGAAGCCGATGTTGCCGCCGCCCTGCGCGAGGTTCGCCGTGCGCTTCTGGAAGCGGACGTTGCGCTGGAAGTCGTGCGTTCCTTCACCGACAAGGTGCGTGAAAAGGCTGTCGGCGCAGCCGTTCTGAAATCCATCAAGCCCGGCCAGATGGTCGTCAAGATCGTGCATGACGAACTTGTCGAGATGCTCGGCACCGAAGGCGTCTCGATCGACCTGCATGCGGCCGCCCCCGTCGTCATCATGATGGTGGGTCTGCAGGGTTCGGGCAAGACCACGACCACAGGCAAGATCGCCAAGCGCCTGACCGACCGCGACAAGAAGAAGGTGCTGATGGCATCTCTCGACACGCGTCGTCCGGCCGCACAGGAACAGCTTCGCCAGCTGGGCGTGCAGACCGGTGTCGACACGCTGCCGGTCATCGCAGGCCAGTCGCCGACAGATATCGCCGCGCGCGCCGTGCAGGCCGCCAAGCTTGGCGGCCATGACGTCGTCATTCTCGACACCGCCGGCCGCACCCATATCGACGAACCCTTGATGCTGGAAATGGCCGACATCAAGAAGAAGTCCAACCCGCATGAAATCCTGCTGGTCGCGGATTCGCTGACCGGTCAGGACGCCGTCAATCTGGCGCGCAACTTCGATGAACGCGTCGGCATCACCGGCCTCGTGCTCACCCGTATGGATGGCGACGGACGCGGCGGTGCGGCCCTCTCCATGCGCGCCGTCACCGGCAAGCCGATCAAGCTGATCGGTATCGGCGAGCGCATGAACGAACTCGACGAGTTCCATCCGCGCCGTATCGCCGACCGTATTCTTGGCATGGGCGACATTGTCTCGCTGGTCGAGAAGGCCGCCGAGAATATCGATGCCGAAAAAGCCCGCGCCATGGCCGAAAAGATGGCCAAGGGCAAGTTCGACCTCAACGATCTCTCCGACCAGCTTGCCCAGATGAAGAAGATGGGTGGCATGGGCGGCATCATGGGGCTGATGCCCGGCATGGCCGGCATGAAGGACAAGATGGCTTCCGCAGGCCTCAACGACAAGATGTTCGACCGCCAGATCGCCATCATCTCGTCGATGACCAAGGCCGAACGCGCCAATCCCGATATCCTCAAACACAGCCGCAAAAAGCGCATCGCCGCCGGTTCCGGCACCGATGCCGCCGAAATCAACAAGCTTTTGAAGATGCACCGTGGCATGGCCGACATGATGAAAGCCATGGGCGGCAAGGGCAAGGGCGGCATCATGAAGCAGATGATGGGCGGCCTTGCGGGCAAGATGGGGCTTGGTGGCATGATGGGCGGCGGCATGCCTGATCTGTCGAACATCGACCCGAAGCAGCTCGAAGCGCTTCAAAAACAGGCTGAAGCTGCCGGTCTTGGCAAGCCGGGCGCAATGCCCGGTCTGGGTGGTCTGCCCGGCGGGCTACCCGGTCTGGGCGGGACAAAGCTGCCGGGTCTTGGCGGCATGCCGGGCCTGCCCGGCTTCCCGAAAAAGAAGTGAGGGCGACGCCAGTGAACAACGCAGAAGTGAAAGCCCAGCTTTCCGAATACCGCCAGTCGATCGACAATATCGATGCCGCACTGGTTCACATTCTTGCCGAACGTTTCCGCTGTACCAAAGCGGTGGGAGTGCTGAAGGCAAAATACAATTTGCCGCCGGCGGACCCGGCGCGCGAGGAATACCAGATCGAACGCCTTCGCCGTCTGGCGAAGGATGCCAATCTGGATCCGGATTTCGCCGAGAAGTTTCTAAACTTCGTCATCAAGGAAGTCATCCGGCATCATGAAGCAATAGCCGCCGAACATGGCGGTAATGAAAAGACCGCCTAACCGGCGGACAAGCTATCTCAAGGAGTAAATAACATGGCACTTAAAATTCGTCTCGCACGCGGTGGTTCCAAGAAGCGCCCGTACTACCAGATCGTCGTTGCTGACGCCCGTTCGCCCCGCGACGGCCGTTTCCTGGAGAAGGTCGGTTCCTGGAACCCGATGCTCGCCAAGGACAACCCGCAGCGCATCGAGCTGAAGGCTGACCTCATCAAGGAATGGATCGCCAAGGGCGCACAGCCGACCGACCGCGTTCTGCGCTTCCTCGCAGAGGCAGGCCTTGCCGATCGCGCCGCTCGCAGCAACCCGGAAAAGGCACTGCCGGGCAAGCGCGCTCTGGAACGCGTTGCAGAAAAGAAGCAGAAGGCTGAAGACGCAGCTGCTGCCGCAGCAGAAGCTTCTGCTGCAGAATAATCTGCAATAGAATTTTAGAGAACGGGTGGCGTGGTTTTCCATGCCGCCCGTTTTTTGTTTATTTTGGTATCAACAAACTTTAGAGCGTCAGGAACTATGCTCTAGCGCGTTGGATCTGCGCATCGTGCCCTGTGAAAATCGATTCCGATTTTTACGCTGATGCTGTAAACCAGACGCAACCAACACCAGAAGACGGACGGCCCGATGGCAAAGCTGGAAAACCCGATACTCATGGCAAAGATCGGCGGCGCACAGGGATTGCGCGGCGAAGTCCGCGTCAGCACCTATACGGACGAACCGATGGCGCTCGGCGATTACGGCAATCTGGTCAGCGCCGATGGCCGCGTCTTCGAAATTCTGGAAGTCCGCGAGGGCAAGAATGTGGTTGTCGTCCGCTTCAGGGGTATCAACGACCGCAATGCGGCGGAAAGCCTGAACGGGCTCGAACTGTTCATCGAACGCAACAATTTGCCGGATGACGAGCTGGACGACGACGAATTTTATTATGCCGACCTCGAAGGGCTGGAAGCCGTCGATGCCGAAGGCAAAAGCTATGGCGCCGTCAGCGCCGTTTACGATTTCGGCGCAGGCGACCTCCTGGAGCTTAAAGGTGCGGGCCGCCGTCCCGCCCTCATCCCCTTTTCGGAAGCAGCCGTGCTTGAAATTGATCTGGAGGCGAGACGCATTCTCATCGATCCCATGGCTGCCGGCCTGATCGACAATCCGGACGACAAAGACGAAACCGGCGCATCGCCTTTCGGCAAGAAATAAGGCCATGACATTCAAGGCTACAGTTCTGACGCTCTACCCGGAAATGTTTCCCGGGCATCTCGGATATTCGCTGGCGGGCAAGGCGCTGGAGCGCGAGCAATGGTCACTTGAGGCCGTGCAGATCCGTGAATTCGCCACCGACAGGCACAGAAGCGTGGACGACACCCCGGCAGGCGGCGGCGCCGGCATGGTGCTGAAACCCGACATTCTGGCCGCAGCCATCGACCATGTTTCAGATGGAGATCCGCGACCGCGTCTGCTGATGAGCCCGCGCGGCAAGCCACTGTCGCAGGACCGAGTGCGCGAACTGGCGGCAGGCGACGGCGCGATTATCGTGTGTGGCCGCTTCGAAGGCGTCGACCAGCGGGTCATAGAGGCGCGCGGGTTGGAGGAAGTGTCGATCGGTGATTACATTCTCTCCGGCGGCGAACCGGCCGCGCTGACGCTTCTGGACGCCATTGTCCGCATTCTGCCGGGCGTCATGGGCAACGATCTCTCAGGCGTGCATGAGAGCTTCGAGGGTGGGCTTCTGGAGCATCCGCACTACACCCGTCCGCAGGTCTGGGAAGGCCGCGACATCCCAGCCGTTCTCACCTCTGGCAATCACGCCGTCATCGACAAATGGCGGCACGAGCAGGCGCTGGCGTTGACGAAGGAAAGACGGCCTGACCTGCTGGAAAAGGCCAAGGTTTAAACCGCGAAAAAATAATAGGCCGTCAGTACCAGCCCGACTGCAATGACCAGCCAGCGGATGATCCACTGCGGCACCCGCCTTGCCGTGTGCACCCCCACATATCCGCCAAGCGCGGCCGCCGGGAACATGATGAGGGCGGCCCACCAGGAAACGACGCCGCCGCTGACGAAGATCGTAATGGCGATGATCGCGATCACCACCGAGAGCAGGTTCTTCAGGGCATTCAGATGATGATAGCTGCCACCCGAGGTCATTCCGAGGATGGCCAGCATCATGATGCCCATGCCCGCCCCGAAAAAACCACCATAGATGGAGGCGAGCCCCTGAAAGAAGAGGCTCGGCACATTACCGGGTGAACGCTCGGCACTGGCCTTCGGTCGCAGCCACGGGCCAGCGGCGAAAACAACGGTTGCGGCCAGAAGCAACCATGGCACAAGCTGGCGGAAGGAGGGGTTGTCGAGCGACAGGAGCAAAAGCGACCCCGCCAGCCCGCCGACGATGGAGACGGCCGACAGGAGGATCGCTTCGCGCCAGTGGGCGCGGATTTCAGGCCCGTAGGCGATCACGGAGGTGATGTAACCGGGAAACTGCACGATCGCCGACGTGGCATTGGCGACAATCGGCGGCAGGCCTGCAAGCGTCATCGCCCCGAAGGTCAAAAAGGTGCCGCCACCGGCAATCGCATTGACCACGCCAGATAGAAAGCCGGTCGCAAACAGCATCATGATAATAAGTACGGACATGGCCCCTCCCAAGGTTTTCATGCCATAACCGGGGAAACGCACCTTCGCAACAGCCCGTACGTCGCCCACAATTGATAAAATATTGTCATGAAGGGATGACAAATGGCGCTGCCTCGTGTATGTGCCCGCGTGGAATTGGGGTTTTCCCCTTTAACCGCAAGCAAAGAATGGCGAACCCGCTCCTGCCGCACGGCATGGTCTGAAGGCATTGACCGACAGACGAAACGTTGAGCGCTCTGGCTGTTTCAGAAGAAATCAGAGGTTAACATGACCAATATCATTCAGCAGCTGGAAGCCGAACAGGCTGCCAAGATCGAAGCAAAGCGCACCCTGCCTGAGTTTTCTCCGGGCGACACGCTGCGCGTCAACGTGCGCGTTACCGAAGGTAACCGTACCCGCGTTCAGGCTTACGAAGGCGTTTGCATCGCCCGTTCCGGCGGCGGCCTTTCCGAAAGCTTTACCGTTCGCAAGATCTCCTACGGCGAAGGCGTCGAGCGCGTATTCCCGATCTACTCCCCGCTGGTCGAAGGCGTTGAAATCGTTCGCCGCGGTAAGGTTCGCCGCGCGAAGCTCTACTACCTGCGCGACCGTCGCGGCAAGGCTGCCCGTATCGTTGAAAACACCGGTACGCGCGCCCGCAAGCTGAACGAATCCGAGCGCCAGGCAGTCGCCGAAGAAAAGGCACGTCTGGAAGCTGAAAAGGTAGCAGCAGCACAGGCTCTCGCCGCCGAAAAGGCAGCAGCCGAAGCAGCAGAAGCCAAGGCAGCGGAAGAAGCAGCAAAGGCTGCGGAAACTGCAGCGGAATAAGATTTCCATTTTGATGGATTTACGGAGAAGGCGGTCTTTGGACCGCCTTTTTTGTTGCATCGATGCGCCATAACACTCTGGTGGGCGACATAGCGTCACGTCCAGCCTTCGACCCCATCTCCGTATCGACAGATCAAGATCAAAGTCGTATTGCTACTTATCTCTTTGCCTAATTTATTTAGAACATTCTCTAATAGCATTGCCTAGTTTCACTTATTGTGCAATTTTCGCGCAGTTTTAGGTGTTGATATGTTTTTTTTTAATTCTTTTTTAACAAAAAATAAGCGCGCTTTCTTCGCTGTCGGCCTTGCCAGCGCACTCATGAATATTCTCAACCTTTCTGGCTCCCTTTTCATGCTGGAGGTTTATGACCGGATTCTGCCGAGCAAGAGTATTCCTTCTCTGGTCGCTCTCGTTGTTCTGCTGGTTATTCTCTATGCCTTTCTTGTGGGGTTCGATGCTCTGCGCGGCCGGATATTGGCTCGCATCTCGGACAATATGGACGACGAGCTCAATCAGAAGCTCTTCAGGGCATCAATCAGCGCACCACTTGCCGCCTACGGCAAGGTAGACGGGCTGCAGATCGTCGGCGATCTCGATCAGATACGTCAATTCCTGTCCGGGCCGGGACCAGCAGCTTTCTTTGATATTCCCTGGCTGCCCATCTATCTGCTGATCTGTTTTGCCTTGCATCCCTGGATCGGTTTTGCCGTGCTTGGCGGCGCCCTGGTCCTTGTCGTGCTGACGCTCGTAACCAACTGGCTGACCGAAAGGGCGACCAAACAGGCCTACACCGTGCGCGGACAGAGAAATGCACTCGTCGGCAGCAGCCAGCGCAACATCGAGTCCATAAGAACCATGGGCATGATGAATGCGGTGACGTCGATGTGGGACGATCTGCACTCCAATTACCGCGCCGTCACACTCTCGACGTCGGACACGGCGGGCATGCTCGCCGCAATTTCCCGAACATTCCGCCTTTTGTTACAGTCGGGTGTGATGGCAATCGGCGCCCTGCTGGTTATCGAGGGGCATGCGTCAGCGGGTAGCATCATCGCAGGCTCCATCCTCTCGGCCAAAGCGCTGGGCCCTGTCGAACACGCAATTGCAAACTGGCGCAGCTTCATGACTGCGCGACAGGGCTGGAAACGCATCAACGAGTTTCTCGAACTCGTACCGGAACCCGCACAGCCGCTTTCCCTGCCACCACCGAAATACACCGTTGCCATCGATCGCGTGACCGGCGGTCCACCCAATGGCGCGCGAGATACCGTGGCCGATATTTCCTTCACGTTGAACGCGGGCGATGGCCTTGGCATCATAGGGCCAAGCGCTTCCGGTAAATCCACGCTGGCGCGTTTGATAACCGGTATCTGGCCCTATGAGCGCGGCTCCGTGCGCTTCGATGGGGCCGCACTGAATCAGTGGGATTTCGAGGTTCTCGGTAAATCCATCGGTTACATGCCCCAGCAGGTGGAGCTGATGCCAGGCACGGTCGCGCAAAATATCGCGCGCTTCGACCGTGACGCAACGGCGGAAGCCATCGTTTCGGCAGCCAAGGCCGCTCAGGTTCATGATCTCATCCTGAACCTGCCCAATGGTTACGACACCTATATCGGCGACCGAGGAGAGGCATTGTCAGGCGGGCAAAAACAGCGCATCGGCCTGGCGCGGGCGCTTTTCGGGGAGCCATTCTTTGTCATCCTCGATGAGCCGAACTCCAATCTGGACAGCGAAGGCGAGGCAGCCTTGCGCAACGCCATTGGCGACATAAGGGCGCGAGGCGGCATCGTGGTCGTCATTGCCCATCGTCCGAGCGCCATCGAAAGCGTCAATCTTGTGATGGTGATGAGCAACGGCCGCATGCTTCGCTTCGGCACCAAGGAAGAGGTGCTTGCGCAAATCCTGCGTCAAAATATTCGCCAGGTGCCGGAAACAGAAGAAGAAGTACGCAAGCTGGAAAGCCGGGTGGGTGAAAATGGTTGAGGGAGAAAAAACCGGCGTGACGAAAACATCTATCGTCAAACACTCAACCGCCGTAGTCGTTCTTGCTGCCGGCCTTCTTTTCGGCCTGGGTGGCTGGGCGGCTCTCGCGAAGCTTTCGGGGGCGGTCGTCGCCACGGGCCGGGTCGTTGTCGAAGGCAACTCCAAGAAAATTCAACACCTTTCCGGCGGTATCGTCAGCCAGATCAATGTTGCGGAAGGTGACACGGTGGAGGCCGGTCAGGTTTTGCTGCGGCTGAGTGGCACGATCGTTCAGGCAAACCTGTCCATTGTCGAAAATACGCTCGCGCAGCTTTATGCACGCCGCGCGCGTCTGCGTGCCGAAATCTCCGACGCCACCTCTTTCACAACGCCGGAAGATCTGGCCGTCTTCACCAATTCGAAAGCTGCCAAAACATTCATCGACAGTGAGCAGAACCTTTTCAACAGCCGTCGCAGTGCACTGATTGGCATGAAGAAGCAATTGGTAACGCGCAAGGATCAGCTAGCCGATGAAGCGCGGGGCATGGACGTGCAGATTGAGGCAACCAACAATGAACTTGCTATCGTAAGGGAAGACGTCTCAAAGACACGGGAGCTATATGCCAAGGGGCTGGTAACGCTTCAGCGCCTCAACCTTCTCAAGCGGCAGCTTTCCAATCTCGAAGGTCAGCAGGGCCAGTATATGGCCGCGCGTGCGCAGACGGTAGGCAAGCTGAGCGAAATGGACTTGCAGTCGCTTCAGCTTGACGAGGACCGCAAGTCCGAGGTCACTAAAGATCTGACGTCAATCGAAGCCACCGTTGCGGAATACGAGGAACGGCTTGCGGCAACACGCGACCAGCTCGACCGCCTCGATATTCGCTCGCCGATTGCGGGGCGTATCTACCAGCTGTCGGTACACAACATAAACGGTGTCATCCAGCCGGGCGAAGTGCTTATGCTGGTGGTGCCGGCAAAGGAAGATCTTGCAATCGACGCCAATGTTCTTCCAAACGACATAGACCAGATCTATGTCGGGCAGCCAGTGACCATTCGCTTCACGGCTTTCAATCAGAGCACGACGCCGGATGTAAGCGCTGAAGTCGCAGTCGTCGCCCCGGACTTGCAGACAGATTCCCGAAGCGGGGCGTCATTTTACGCACTGCGCATCAAGCCGAGCAAAACTGGAATGGACCATATACCAGGTGGACGGTTGTATCCGGGCATGCCGGCCGAAGTCTTCATACAGACAAGCGAAAGAAGCGTTCTTTCCTATTTTGTCAAACCGTTCCAAGACAGGCTTAGAAAGACGTTCCTGCAGGAATAAAAGACTTTCATTACATGTTTTCTTAGAAACGATTCGCAAATACACCAAGAGCGAGAATTTTTCCAAAAAAACAATTTCTCATATTGTCTTGCCATTTATAATGTACTAATTATCACCCGCAATATTTATTAAATTTAATTTCGATACATCGAATTCTCAAAAATTTATAGGAGAGTAAAATGGCGTTAAAAGTAACTTTTGGTAATGGCGGCGCGGCATCGGTTTCGTCGCTCACCAGCCTGATCGATCAGGAAGCATATAAGCTCCTCACGGAATCCACAGCACAGGTCAAAAACGGCTCTACGCTCGATTCAGGCGCTGTCAGCGTTGGCGCTGTGGCGGTTGCCGGTACCGGTGCTGGTGGCACTGTCGATGTCGGCTACGACCCCAACGCAAACGGCTTCACATTTGACGTATCCTCGGCATGGAATTCGGTGAAGAACGCTCTCGCCCAGTCTGACACCTCTGAAAACCTTAAGTTCAAGGATTTCGTACAGGTAGACGTTCACCTCGGCGGCACCGGTTCGTCCACCGTTGAAGTTCTCAATGCCAAGCGCGGTAACATCACGACCGGCGCAGGCAACGACACGGTTACCGTATCTGTCGTTTCGAACGAAAAGACCTGGGTCAACAATTTCAACATCGACACCGGCGCAGGCAACGACACGATCACCGTCAAGGCCGGCGCTGCCTTCAATGACACGTCGGCTGCGGGCACGGGCGGTCTTGCCGCCAATACCGGCGCTGTGAATGGTGGTGCTGGTATCACCGACGGCAGCTACACCTCCGTCAAGATCGATGCCGGTGCGGGTAACGACTCTATCGACCTGAGCGGTGTAAAGCTCGCTTCGTCGCTGGTCACCGGTGGCAAGGGCATCGACCACATCATCGCAAGCGGTGGCGCCGATACCTTCGTCTTCAATCTGGGTGACATGGCGAAGAGCTTTGCCACAGATACCATCGAAGGCTTCAACGCCTCCATGGACAAGCTCAAGCTGGTCGGTACAGTGATCGATAACTGGGCGGTTTCGACCTATGATAACGATACCGTCCTCAGCTACAACGTTACTGGCGAGCACAAGGGTGAGAAGATCATTCTCTCCGGCGTTCACCTGACCGGCAGCGATTGGTTCACGGCGTAATTTCTCTCGAAGAGAATTTCATCTGTTACCGTTTAAATGGATCATGGCCCGGACATATCCGGGCCATGATTTTTTACATATGCGGCGGTTCGGAAATTATGCCGGCTGCCGCTATCTTGCAGATCAGGCGGCCTCGGCCTGATTGCCCATTTTTCGCGCCGCGATGATGACGAGCACACCTGCCAGCGCAAGGCAGAAGGCAAGGAAGAACATCGGCGCAATGGTGCTGCCGGTCTGGTCCTTGATCCAGGGCACCACGTTCTGCGCCACGAAACCACCGAGATTGCCGACGGAATTGATGGCGGCGATGCCGGCAGCGGCACCGGCTCCCTTGAGGAAGCGGCCGGGCAGGCTCCAGAACACCGGCTGGCCGGCAAAAATGCCCGCAGCGGCGATGCAAAGGAAGGCGAACTGCAATACCGGATCGCTGAGCAGCGCCGACATCAGCAGGCAAAACGCGCCGACGAAGGCAGGGCCGACGATATAAGGCGTTTTGTTTTTTGCCTTGTCAGCCGCCAGGGGCACGACGAAGAGAGCGACGGCCACGATCACCCAGGGGATGATGTTGATGAAGCCATTGGCGGTGTTGGAAACGCCGAAGCTCTTTACGATCGTCGGCAGCCAGTAGCTGAGACCATAGGCCGCCAGCGGAAAGCCGACATAGCAAAGCGCCATGAACAGCACGCGCGGATTGATCAGCGCCTTGAAGCCGTCCTCCGCATGCTCTTCCATGCCCTTGTTTTCTTCGGCCAGTCGGTTCTTCAACCAGTCCTTCTCGGCCTGCGTCAGGAACTTCGCTTTTTCCGGCGTATCGTCCAGATAGAAGAAGGTAACGATACCGGCGATCACGGCGGGAATACCCGTCGCCAGGAACACCCATTCCCAGCCGGCATAACCGAGGAAACCATCGAGATCGAGCAGCATGCCGCCAAGCGGTGCGCCGATGGCATTGGCAAGCGCACTGAAGATCATGAACAGGCCGATCATGCGGCCGCGATAATCGCGCGGGAACCACAGCGTCATCAGGAACAGCACGCCCGGGAAGAAACCGGCCTCGCAAAGCCCGAGCAGGAAGCGCAGGATGTAGAACATCGTCGCATTCTGCGTGTAGGCAAGCGCGATGGTGACGGCACCCCAGGACACCAGAATGCGGGCGAACCATTTGCTGGCGCCGAAACGGTTGAGGAAAAGGTTGCTCGGAACCTCAAAGAGGAAATAGCCGATGAAGAACAGCGAAGCGCCAAGTCCGTAGGCATATTCGCTGAGGCTCAGCGCATCGACCATCTGCAGCTTGGCATAGCTGACATTCTGCCGGTCGATATAGGCGATGAGATAGAGAAGGCCAAGAAACGGCATCAGCCGCCAGGTGATCTTCGAGATTAGGGATTTTTCCGATACCATGTGCTTTTCCCTCCCTTCGATTGCTCGTCGAAATGCAAATGATAAGGGGACCCATCTATATGTGCGCCGCAAGATACGCAAGTTGCATTGCATCATAACCAATGCCGAAAGGGCTGCGAAACCGGCATTTTAAAGCCCTGAGTACATGATGCGGCGCACATCAAAGCCGCCGGGTCACCGTTTTACGGTCTGCGTGCATTCATATTGCCGCGAAACCGGCAATCTGCTATGAAGACCGCCATGGGATCTAAATTCGGATGTCTCGCGCAGAATGTTTATGTGCTGCAGGACCACAAGCGTCTGCCGGCACGGTTTTTTGCGCGCATTTCCGGGGCGCTCAACAGCCGACTTAGGCTCGCCTGACAGCACCCGCTGTCCACCGCCTTACTGAACCCTGATTTTACCTTTCCATGACAAGGCATAGAGCCATGAGCGCACCCCGCACCTTATACGACAAGATCTGGGACGACCACGTCGTCAATCGTGACCCGGACGGAACCTGTCTTCTCTATATCGACCGTCACCTGGTCCATGAGGTGACGAGCCCGCAGGCCTTTGAAGGCCTACGCATCGCCGGCCGTCCGGTCCATTCGCCCACCCGCACGCTTGCCGTCGTCGATCATAACGTGCCAACCACAGCCGACCGGCTGGAAGGCATCAAGAACGAGGAAAGCCGTATCCAGGTGGAAGCGCTTGCGCAGAATGCCAAGGATTTCGGTGTCGAATATTATTCCGAGCGCGACAAGCGTCAGGGCATCGTCCACATCGTTGGCCCGGAACAGGGCTTCACTCTGCCGGGCATGACGATTGTTTGCGGCGACAGCCACACCTCCACCCATGGTGCTTTCGGCGCGCTGGCGCACGGCATCGGCACGTCGGAAGTGGAGCATGTGCTGGCGACCCAGACGCTGATCCAGAAAAAGGCCAAGAACATGCTGGTGCGTGTCGATGGCAAGGTTCCGGAAGGCGTCACCGCCAAGGACATCATCCTCGCCATTATCGGCGAGATCGGCACAGCAGGCGGCACCGGCCACGTGATTGAATTTGCCGGCGAGGCGATCCGCTCGCTCTCCATGGAAGGCCGCATGACGGTTTGCAACATGACCATCGAGGGCGGCGCCCGTGCAGGTCTGATCGCGCCTGATGAGACCACCTTTGACTACATCAAGGACAAGCCGCGCGCGCCAAAGGGCGAGACGTTGGAACAGGCCATCGCCTACTGGAAAACGCTGAAATCCGATGAAGGCGCCCATTACGACAAGATCGTGGTGCTGGACGCCGCCAATCTGCCGCCGATCGTCTCCTGGGGCTCATCGCCTGAGGACGTGACGTCCGTCGAGGGCATCGTTCCCAATCCGGATGATATCGAGGAAGAAAACAAGCGTACTTCCAAATGGCGTGCGCTGGATTATATGGGCTTGAAACCCGGTACGCGCATCACCGATATCGCCATCGACCGCGTTTTCATCGGCTCCTGCACCAATGGCCGTATCGAGGATTTGCGCGCAGCGGCAAAGATCGTCGACGGCCGCAAGGTCGCACCCACCGTCTCGGCCATGATCGTGCCCGGCTCCGGTCTCGTGAAGGAGCAGGCGGAAAAGGAAGGTCTGGACAAGATTTTCCTCGAAGCCGGTTTCGAATGGCGCGAACCGGGCTGCTCCATGTGCCTTGCCATGAATGACGACCGCCTGAAGCCTGGCGAACGTTGCGCCTCCACCTCGAACCGCAACTTCGAGGGCCGCCAGGGCTACAAGAGCCGCACCCACCTCGTCTCCCCCGCCATGGCAGCGGCGGCGGCCATCGCCGGTCATTTCGTCGATGTGCGCGAGTGGCAATAAAATCCTGAAGCCACGCTTTTATGGAAGCCACCTGCCCCGCACCGGGGCGGGTGGCTTTTGCATTACAGGCCTTGCAAACGCCGTTGCGGCTGCGTTCCGTGCAGGAAAACGGCAAAAGTATCCCAGGGCGGCGTGATGGAGAGCTGGCTCAAAATACGCGCAACCTCACCTCGATGAATACCTGCATGCAGGATCATATGTGAAACCATTTCGGCCCGGGACATGTAGCCTTTGTCACCGTCCGTAAAGGTGAAAGCGACAAATTCGCCAAGCGATTCCGGCGATGTTTTCTCGATGTAATCGAGATACCAGCCATCCAGAGCCGCGACCTCCTTCGCAAGATCATCCAGCTGCGGCGTTGCCTCGGTATTGTCGGAGAGAAAGCCGTGCGCCGTTCCGGTGAGATGGCCCGAAAAAATCCTTGCGACCACGTAGTAGTGATTGATGAGCCGAATTGCGGTATGCCGTTCGGATGCGTTTTGGCCGGGATCGAGTTGTTGCAGCTTCTCGAACAAATCCCTGTTCGCCCATGCGTGATAGCCGAGCAAACTCCTGAGTAAATCTTTCACGGCAATATCCTTTACATCCGGAAAATGTGAGCACTATGTTTATATTTTCGTCATGGAGGCTGCCTTGTCTACTCGCATTGCCAAACGCAAGACCACGATGCGCAAAGAGCCGCGTCAGGAGCGTTCGAAGGCCACGGTAGATGCCGTCGTCCACGCAGCTGCTCGCATTTTGAGCGATCATGGATGGGCGGGTTTCACCACCAACAGGGTCGCCGAAACCGCCGGCGTCAGCATCGGCTCGTTGTACCAGTACTTCCCCGACAAGATTTCGATTGTGGAGGCAGTGCGCCATCGCCACCTCGAGGACTGTCTGGTCGTCATGAAAAGAGTGGCCGAGCAGCGGAACGCCCTCCCGCAATTCGTGGAGGAACTTGTAACCGGCATGATTGTGGTCCACAGCATCCATCCCGGCCTTCACAAGGTCCTTCTGGATGACGCACCCAGCCATGAGGGAATGAACGATCCCAACAGCGCTTTCGAAAAACAATATCTCGGTCTTTATTCGGAAGCGCTTGATGCCCATATGACGGCCGGCTCAAGGGCGGAAAGCGGGACTATGGCACTGATCGTGTCCGACGCCATCGACGGCATCATTCACAACGCCGCCCGACGTGGGCAATTGCAGTCACCCAAAATCAAACGGGAAATGATCGCACTCGTTGAGGCTTATCTGTGCCGGGAAACCAGCAACTGAGAGACCGCCAAATTACTCCGCAATGATCTTCACCCGCTGGCCGGGCTGAAGCGTGGCGGTGGCGCTCATCGCATTCATCATGCGGAACATGTCGAGCTTGCGGTCGGTCCCCATCATCCTTGCGGCAATCGTTGCCACGGTTTCACCGGGCTTGACCGTCACCACGCGCACGCGCAGAGGTTTCAACGATGCGATCTCCTGCGGCGTCATCTTGCGGAAACTCGTGCGCAACACGTTGGCGATGGAATCGAGCTGCGTGTTACCCTTCGGCACGGCCGTCAGGAAGCGGAATATCTGCTGACCGACACGGATGACGGTAACGTCAAAGTCCCATTTGTCCGCCGTCGCACGGGCTGTCGCGGCCTCCAGACCGTTGATCTGCGTTTCCTTCACGGTTTCCGGCATCAGGCCGGCAACCCAGCCGCTGGTAAGGTAATTGGCAAGAGTGGTCTGTTTCGGATCGGCCACGCCGTCGAAACGGATCGCCACATCGCCCGGCCCCGTCGCAAGAACGGCCTCCACCTTGTTGTCGATGACGAAACCTTCCGGCACATCGAAACGGATACCGAGCGTTCCGTGCAGGAAGGTCTGGCCCCGGACATAACCCTCCTGCGGGCTGTCGCCGTAAAGCAGGCCGTCTATGCCATCCAGAAACCAGTCGCGACCACGATCCCCGACCTGACCGTCCTGACCGAAGGCGCGGGCATGCCGGCGTGCAAGCTCGATGCGCTGCGGCGTGTTTGGGTGGCTGGAAAGAAAGTCGAGGCTCTGGTCATTTTCGGGATCAGCCGAGGAGAAACGCGCATAGGCTGCCATGGAATCCAGAAACCGCGGCGATGCGAAGGGGTCGTAGCCGGCCTCACCCAACATGCGCACGCCAATCACGTCCGCCTGCAATTCCTGCTGGCGCGAAAAAGCCGCAAGCCGCAGCTTGCCGCGCGCAAGCGCCTGCTTGCCGGCGAGATCGCTCGACAGAACCTCGGCGACCACGCGGCTTGCAATCACCTCCGCCTCTTCCCGGCGCTGGCGCTCGATGCCGTGGTTTGCGGTAACGTGGCCCATCTCATGCGAAAGCACGGCGGCCACTTCCGAGGCATCGTTGGCGAGAGCCAGAAGCCCGCGCGTCACGTAAAGATACCCACCCGGCAGCGCAAAAGCGTTGATAGCAGGCGAGTTGAGGATGGTGATGCGATAGGATTGCTGCGGATTTTCCGAAACAGCCGTCAGCGCGCCGGCGATACGGGCGACAAGCCGCTCCGTCTTGGCATCACGATATTCGCCACCATAACTCGCCACAATACGCGGATGTTCGCGCGCGCCCATCTGCGCACGGGGATCGTTCTTCTGCACCTCTTCCACGGTCTGCGGATTGTCCGAAGGTCGCAAGGTGGACTGGTAGGCCGGGCTGAAGAGAGACTGACACGATGACAGGAATACGGCAGACGCCGTCAGCACGGAACACACGGCAGCCATCCTGCCCGAACGGCGAAGGCCTGAACGGGAGAAAAGCCTCCACTGCGCAGTCATGCTATTTCTCATTCTCTATGCCTGCCCCTAACGTTCCTGATCATCCGTTAATTGCAGACCAGAATAACAGATTCGCCCCAACGAGCCATGAATGTCGAAACGGTAAAAACGATCCATCAAGTCCGGAATATTCCTGAAGAACGCAATAATTCTCGTCTTTTCTCGGGCAACGACTTGAAACTGGCAAGTGCAAATTAACGCCATTGAAGTTATCTAAAGCGATTGCCAGCGGCACGCGTCGAAAATAAGGCGATCAGCCGTTCAGAAAACTGTCGACCGCCTTCACATTTTGTGTGGCGAAGAAATCTGTGGTCGAGCCAGCATAGACAACGCGGCCACGATCAAGAAAAACCACCCGCTGCGCCAGCTTTTTTATGTCGTCTGGATGGTGCGTAACAATAATCGCCGTATTTTTTGTTTCGGCATGCAAGTCGAGAAGCAGGGAGGTCATGCCCGCCCGCAGCCCCGGATCTAGCGCCGCGAAAGGCTCGTCCAGCAGCATGACCGGTTTTTTCCGGACCAGCGCACGCGCCAGCGCCGCCCTTTGCCTTTCCCCGCCGGAAAGCGTGCCCGGCAAACGTTTGTCAAAACCCGCAAGACCAACGCGTGCGAGCGCCACGTCGATCCTCTGCCTGTCTTCCGCCCGCAGCTTCAGCCCGGGGCTGATGCCGAGCGCGACATTGGTGAAGATATCGAGATGGGCGAAAAGATTATTATCCTGGAAGATCGAGGAGACCGGTCGTTCGGAAGGATCGAGCGCCTTCATGTCCCGCCCGCCGATCAGGACGCGCCCGGAATCGGGCAATTCAAAACCAGCGATGAGATTGAGGAGCGTCGACTTGCCAGAACCGGATGCACCGACGACGGCAGTCATCTGGCCTTGCGGGAATATACAATCGAGATCGAAATCCTGCGTTCCGAGCCACAGTCTGACCTTGTCCAACCCCACGGCAAATTCGTCACCCGTCATATGCTCGCCCTTGCTGATTGGGATTGCCGTGAAACGCCGCCCGCGGCAAGCAGCAGGCAGACGACGCCAAGGATGAACGCGTATCCGGCGGCATCATTGGTGCGGTAGCTGCCCATATTGCTATAGACCAGCCATGGCAACGTGACGAAATTTTCCGATCCGAACAGGGCGACCGCCCCGAGATCACCGAGCGACAGAGCCATGGCAAAGGAAAACGCCATCAGCAGCGGCCGCCGCAGTACCGGCAGATCGGCGAACCGCAGCCGCGTCAGTCCCTGAAGCCCAAGGCTGGCGGAGAGCCGGGACGTGCGTAAAAAATGGCTGGTGAAGGCTGGCTCCAGCACCCGCATGGCAAGCGGCAACGCCATCAGCATGTTGATGAGCGCCACGAGAACGGGAGCATAAAAACTGACATCTCCAAAGGGCCGCAGCAACAGGAACCACCCGCTTCCCAGCACGACGGGCGGCACCAGCAGCACCAGCGATGACCCCGCCCCGAGCGTGGCGGACAAAAGGCGCAAGGGCTGAGCCGCGTGCCGTCTGGAGCCCACGGCCTGTCGCGCACCGATAATCGCAAAGCAGCAGAGCACGACGAGAGTTGCGGAGAGCGCAGCGATTGCAAGGCTGGTCGCCGCCGCACGCAGGAAGATCGGCGCTGACAAAAGACGCGGCAGATCGGCCCCCAAACCCGAGACGGTTATGGCAACAAGCGGCAGGCCGACCAGCAGAACCGCAAAAATGATTGCCGCTCCGTCCCACAGGCGCGCGCCAACGCGCTTGCCGTCGAAACGGCGAACAGGGCGGCCAAGCGAGGCAATTTCCGCCTCGGGCGATGGCAAAAAGGCAAGAAGGCCGAGCAGAACTGCTGTGACTGCAATCTGCAAAACCGAAAGCGCGATTGCCCTTTGCGGATCGAAATCAAACCGCAGCGCCTGATAGATTGCGACCTCAAGTGTCGTCGCCGCCGGTCCACCGCCCAGCAGAAGCACTAGCGTGAAGCTGGTGGCGCACAGCATGAAGACAAGCCCGGCAATACCGGGAACAAGCCGCGAGACGGCCGGCCACTCGATGAAGCGGAAAACCGAAACCGGCCCCATGCCAAGACTTGCCGCCATCCGCCAATATTCGCCCGGAATCCGCTCCAGCCCGGCCAGCATCAGCCGCACCGCAAGCGGCAGATTGAAAAACACATGGGCGATGAGAATGCCGGAAAGGCCGTAAATACTGAAGGGCTGCTCCGCACCGGCAAAAACAAGGGCAGTATTCAAAACACCCTGCCTGCCCCAGATCGTGATGATGCCGAAGGCGCCGACGATGACCGGCAGCCCCATCGGCACAGCCATCAACCTGATAATCCAAATCCGCCCC
This sequence comes from Agrobacterium sp. K11, assembly GCF_059429395.1. Classification (NCBI taxonomy): domain Bacteria; kingdom Pseudomonadati; phylum Pseudomonadota; class Alphaproteobacteria; order Hyphomicrobiales; family Rhizobiaceae; genus Agrobacterium; species Agrobacterium sp. K11. The sequence continues at coordinate 181,460 of NZ_JCAHRB010000009.1, forward strand.
GGAAAATCCTGTCTGCGGGAGAGCGCAAGCGCCACCGGCAGGCCGAGAACAATGGAAAGAACAGTGGACAACGTTGCCTGATAGAGCGTGAAGCGCAGGATGCGCAGCGTGTAGGCATCCACGATTCCGGTGGCGGATGTGCCGGCATCGAAAGACAGGAGTGCTGATACAGCAAGCGCCATGAACAGGAAAACGGCGGCAAACGCCGCCGTTCCGCCAATGATCGACCATCTGTAGTCGCGACGCAGCATCATGCGCGGGCGTGCCTCTTGCTCAGTTCATGCTCATGGCCGCAAGCCATTCGTCGATCCAGGCCTTGCGGTTCTTCGCCACCTCTTCCGGGTCCATCAGGAAGGTCTTCTGCGGTACGACGAGTTTGGAAAATGCCTCGGGCAGGGGCGTGGACGTTGCCGCGACCGGCATCATCCAGTTGTTTTCCGGAATGGCATCCTGAAATCCTGATGTGAGCGTGAAAGCGAGGAACTGCTTCGCCAGTTCCTTGTGCGGCGCGTTTTTGAGAAGGCCGGAAACCTCGATCTGGATGTAATGCCCCTCGGAAAAACCCGCGGCCTGATAGCGATCCGTCTTTTCCGAGACCATGTGATAGGCAGGCGACGTGGTGTAGGAGAGCACCATCGGCACCTCACCCTTGGTGAAAAGGCCATAGGATTCCGACCAGCCCGGCGTGACGGTGAGAATGCGCTTCCGGAGCTTCGCCCAGGCTTCCGGTGCCTTGTCGCCGTAAACGGACTTCACCCAGAGCAGCAGGCCAAGCCCCGGCGTGGAGGTGCGCGGGTCCTGAATGGCGATTTTCTGTGAAGGATCGCCGTCCACCAGATCCTTCAGGCTCGTCGGCGGATTTTTTATCGTCTGCGTGTCATAGACAACGGCGAAATGACCGTAGTCGTAAGGGACGAAAATGTCGTCCTTGTAACCGCCCGGCACCTTGGCCGCCGATGCATCGATACCGCTGATATCGAAGAGGCCGGTCTGTTTCGCTTCCGCGACCAGATTGGTGTCGAGACCAACAACGACATCCGCCTTCGACGCCGCCCCTTCAAGCTTCAGGCGGTTGAGCAGCGCCACGCCATCCGCCACACCGACGAAATTGACCGTGCAATCGCACACTTTCTCGAAGGCCTCTTTCACCTTGGGGCCGGGACCCCATTCGGAAACGAAGCTTTCATAGGTGTAGACGGTCAGTTCCTGTCTGTCCTGAGCAGTGGCAAGACCGGGCAGAAACAACGAAACGGCAACGAGGGAATTCAGGAAAAGACGACGGCGCACGGGTATCTCCTCAAAAAACGAAAAGGGAAATAGCCGCTTGCCTTAAGCCGTCTAATCCCTCCGCCGGTATGAACCGGATCAGGTTCTTCGGGTTGGCAAGCCTCTCAGCCTTTTGCACGCAAGCACAAAAGACACCCCGTTAGATCAAGATGATGATGTAGTCCCGCTGTCTCTGATTGGCAAGATGGCTGCCGTCAGGCCTGCTGCACCATGTGCACCAGTTCCCAGACATGGCCGTCGGGATCCTGAAAACTACCGGCATACATGAAACCGTGATCCTGAACCGGTTTCCAGCTGCTGCCACCCGAGGCGAGCGCCGTTTCGATCATCCGGTCGATTTCCTCACGGCTTCCCGCTGTGAGACAGGTCAGGACCTCGGTGCTGCGTGTGGCGTCGGCGATATCGCCATTGATGAAATCGCGAAAACGCTCCTCCTGAAGAAGCATCACGAAGATGTTCTCCTCAACGATCATGCAGAGCGTGCGGTCATCCGAATATTCCGGATTGAAGGTGAAACCGAGAGCCGTGAAGAAGCTTCTCGATGTCTCGATATTCTTGACCGGCAGATTGACGAAGATCATGCGCATTTTCTGAACTCCTCCGAACCCGCACAGGAAACGGCAATTCCGCCTCCCTGTCAAAGGTGGATGAGACCTCAGTCAAGAAATCGCGACCAAGTCACCCTTCAATTTCCTCGCGCAGCATCTCCAACTCCAGCCATTCCTCTTCCATGGCTTCGAGCTTTTCGCGCAGCTTCGTCATTTCCTGCGCCAGCGTATTGAAGGTAGCCGGGTCCTTGGTGAACAGATTGGGATCGGCCATACGCTGCTCACGCTTGGCGATTTCGCCCTGCGCCTTCTCCATTTCCTTTGGAAGGTTTTCGAGCGCAAATTTTTGCTTGAAGGAAAGCTTGCCCTTGGCCTTTGAGGGGTCCTGCGACGCGGAGGCGGAAGGGGCGGTCTTTGCCTTTTCCTGCTTCTCCGCCTTGCGCTTTTCTTCTGCGGCACCCTTGCGTTGCGCCATCATGTCCGAGTAGCCGCCGGCATATTCGATCCAGCGTCCATCCGGCTGGTCCGGATTGGCGGGCGCGATTGTGGAGGTGACGGTACGGTCGAGGAAATCGCGGTCGTGGCTGACGAGAATGACCGTGCCGGAAAAGCCCGCAACGATTTCCTGCAACAGATCGAGCGTTTCGATATCGAGATCGTTGGTCGGCTCGTCAAGGATCAGCAGGTTGGTAGGCCGCGCCAGAATGCGCGCAAGAATAAGACGGGCGCGCTCACCACCGGAGAGGTTGCGGATGGGCGTGCGGGCCTGTTCCGGCTGGAACAGGAAGTCCTTCATGTAACCCGTCACATGTTTCAACTCGCCATTGACCAGCAAATTGTCGCCGCGACCGTCGGTGAGGTAATGAGCGAGCGTATCGTTTGGATTGAGATCTTCACGCTTCTGGTCAAGCGTCGCGATTTCCAGATTGGTGCCGAGCTTTACCGTGCCGCTATCGGGCTGAAGCTGGCCGGTCAGCATCTTCAAAAGCGTTGTCTTGCCGGCACCGTTCGGCCCGACGAGACCGATGCAATCACCGCGATGCACCCGTAGCGAAAACGGCGCGATGATCACGCGCTCGCCGTAAGACTTGGTGATTGCGTCTGCCTCGATGACCAGTTTGCCGGATTCCCGCACCTCCGCAGCCGTCGCCTGCACGCTCCCCTGCGGTCCCTTGTGGCCGCGATAGTCCGCACGCATTGCCTGAAGCTCGCCCACGCGGCGCATGTTGCGCTTGCGTCTCGCGGTCACGCCGTAACGCATCCAGTGTTCTTCACGCTCGATGGCCTTGCCGAGCTTGTGCTGCTCCAGCTCTTCCTCTTCCAGCACCTTGTCGCGCCATTCCTCGAAATACGCAAAACCGCGATTGAGACGACGGGACTGGCCGCGATCCAGCCACACGGTCGAGGTCGAAACCTTTTCCAGAAAACGCCTGTCGTGCGAGATCAGCACCAGCGCGCTACGCGTCTGCTGCAACTCGCCTTCAAGCCATTCGATGGTGGGCAGGTCCAGATGGTTGGTCGGCTCGTCCAGCATCAGAATATCGGGTTCAGGCGCCATGACGCGGGCAAGGGCCGCACGCCGCGCTTCGCCGCCGGACAGGCTATCCGGATGTTCCTGTCCCGTCAGGCCCAGATGCTCGAGAATATAGGTAACGCGATAGGGATCGTCGCCAGGTCCCAGCCCCGCCTCGGCATAGGCCTGCACGGTGTCGTAACCGGCAAAATCCGGCGCCTGCTCCAGATAACGGATGGTGGCGGAGGGGTGACGGAAAACCTCGCCAGACTGCGCCTCGACCAGACCAGCGGCGATCTTCATCAGGGTCGACTTGCCCGAACCGTTGCGTCCGACAAGGCAGATGCGGTCGCCCGGCTCCACCTGAAGATTGGCGCCGTCGAGCAGCGGGGTTACGCCGAAGGTCAGCTTGATGTCATCGAGTTTCAAAATTGGGGGTGCCAAGGCGTCAGGCTCCGGTCAGATCATAAGGGCGGGCGAGCACGATGGCTTTTCCGCTTTTCAGCGAGAAATGCACAGGGCCGCCATTCGCGACATTGGAAATAGTGCGGGAAGAGCCGAAAGCAAGCGGGAAATCCTTGAGAGGATAACGCACATTGCCGATATCGAGCCCCACAAGGTCGGTAAACCCGGCAACGGAAAACAGCGCACCGGGTGGCAGATCAAGATCGAACGACCCTGCCAGCAGCGGGCGGGCCTCCTCTTCGCCGGAGGTCAGCGTAACGTTGAGACCACGCTCAGTAAGCGCCACCGCGTAAAGAAGGTGCTGAAGTGCGTGGTCGCTTCTCGCTCCACCAAGCGCACCGGCAAGCACCAGAGAACGCGCGCCGCGGGCAAGGGCCTCCGACACCGCAATTTCGCCATCGGTCACAGCCTTTGCAGCGGGATAGGGCTGTCGCACCACATCGGGCCAGGCGTCCAGCAGGTCCTTATCGGCGGAATCGAAATCCCCCACCCAGAGCTCGGGTGTGAGCCCGAGCGGTGCGGCATGGCGCATGCCGCCATCGGCCGCAATCACACGGCTACCCTCAACCGCCGCTTTGAGGCGGTCGGTAACGGTGACATCGCCGCCAAGCAGAATGGTGAAGCGTTCTCTATCCATGCCCTGCCTTATCGCACCTCAGGCAAAAATGGAAAGGCAGAAACCCGATGAAATCAGCCGATATTGATTTTCGTCGGCTTCGGGATTATGAAACGCCTCAGTGGTGATTTGCCGACCGGCTTGCAGCCACTTTAAAGAAGTCGCTAAAGGGTCGAGGAAAAGGGTAATTTCCTGGGACCGGCTGCGATTTCGCTGCCGGTTTTTTTGTTTTCGCAACGTTCTTTACGTCATCCGAAAAGAGAGTTCGACATGCCGATCAAGATTCCCGATACGCTTCCCGCCTTCGACACCCTCGTTCATGAGGGCGTGCGGGTCATGACAGAAACGGCGGCCATCCGGCAGGATATCCGCCCGCTCCAGATCGGGCTTCTCAATCTCATGCCGAACAAGATCAAGACGGAAGTGCAGATGGCGCGCCTCGTCGGCGCATCGCCGCTGCAGGTGGAGTTTTCGCTGATCCGCATTGGCGGCCATCGTGCCAAGAATACGCCGGAAGAGCACCTTCTGTCCTTCTATGAGACATGGGAGGAAGTGCGACACCGCAAGTTCGACGGTTTCATCATCACAGGCGCGCCCATCGAGATGCTTGATTATGAAGACGTGACCTACTGGAACGAGATGCAAAAGATTTTCGACTGGACGCAAACCAACGTCCATTCGACGCTGAACGTCTGCTGGGGCGCGATGGCCGCCATCTACCATTTCCATGGTGTGCCGAAATACGAACTGAAGGAAAAGGCTTTCGGCGTCTATCGTCACCGCAATCTCTGCCCCTCGTCGATATATCTCAACGGTTTTTCCGACGACTTTCAGGTTCCGGTCTCACGCTGGACGGAAGTGCGCCGCGCCGACATCGAAAAACACCCGGAACTCGAAATCCTGATGGAGTCAGAGGAAATGGGCGTATGTCTGGTGCATGAAAAAGAGGGCAACCGCCTCTATATGTTCAACCACGTCGAATATGATTCAACCTCGCTTTCGGATGAATATTTCCGCGATGTGAACTCGGGCGTCCCAATCAAGCTGCCGCATGATTATTTTCCGCACAATGATCCGGAGCTTGCCCCGCTCAACCGCTGGCGCAGCCATGCCCATCTGTTTTTCGGCAACTGGATCAACGAGATATATCAGACGACGCCTTATGACCTCGAAGCAATCGGCAAACTAGCGGCGTAAATTGCGGGATTGCGAATTGCCGGAAAATGACGCAACGTCCGCCGGCAATTCAAAGATATCGGGAGAATGACGCAATGAGCGACGCGGCGGCACGGGAGAATTTCGGTTTCACGGCAACCGGCGAAAAGGTTGAGCGCGTCACCATCTCGATGGGCGGGCTGACGGCCAAGGTTATCACCTGGGGCGCCGTCATTCAGGACCTGCGCCTCGATGGGCACCAGCCGCCGCTCGTTCTCGGCTTCGATACATTCGAGGACTACAAATATTCATCCTATTTCGGCGCCACACCCGGCCGCAACGCCAACCGTATCGGTGACGGAAAATTCTCGATCGACGGGCACGAATACCAGCTGGAACTGAACGAAAAAGGCGTCAGCCACCTGCATGGCGGCAGCGACGGGATGGGCAAACGTAACTGGATGCTGATGGAACACGGCGAAAGCCATGCGGTTCTGCAGATCATCGATCCCGACGGCCGCGCCGGTTATCCCGGCAATTGCACGGTGACCGCGACCTATACGATCCGCGACGGCGGCGTGCTTTCGGTGGTCTATGAAACGGTGACCGACCAACCGACCATCGCCAATATCTGCCAGCATTCCTATTTCAACCTCGACGGTGCTGATACCGCACTTGGACATGAGATCAGCATTGCCGCTGACTTTTATCTGCCAACCAACGACAAACAGATCCCGACAGGCGAAATCCGCTCTGTCGAAGGCACCGTCTTCGACCTGCGCCACCCGACGCCGATGCGGCGAACGGAGGATGGCGAGCAGGTGCTCTACGACCATAATTTCTGCCTTTCGCCCGAGCGTCGCGCCAAGCGCAAGGTTGCCCGCGCCTATTCGCCCGCCTCCGACATTGCCCTTGAGGTTCACACCACCGAACCCGGCGTGCAATTCTATTCAGCCTTCAAGCTGAATGTTCCCGTTCCAGGCCTCGATGGCCGCCATTATGGCCCCTTTGCCGGTTTTTGTCTGGAAACGCAGATATGGCCGGATGCCGTCAATCATCCCGATTTCCCCTACGCGATCCTGCGTCCCGGCGAGACCCTGCGTCAGGAAACCGACTATATTTTTAAGAAGGGTTGAGGCGGCGGGCTGGGCTCAGTCCAGCACGCATCCCACATAACCGCCCGATGCTCGGGCACGCCGTTCGATAAGGCCGGCAAGCCGTTGCAAACCACGCCCCGGCTTGCTGGCAACGCGATCGATGGGATTGGGCAGGGAAACGGCAAGCAGTGCCGCCTGGCGGGAGCTTAGCTTTGCCGCCGGTACCTTGAAATGGTGCTGTGCTGCGGCCTCGATGCCGTAAATGCCGGGTCCCCATTCCGCAACGTTGAGATAAATCTCCATCATCCGTTTTTTGGACCAGACGAAATCGGCAGCAATCGCCAGCGGCAACTCCAGCCCCTTGCGCAAGAACGAGCGGCCGTTCCAGAGGAACAGGTTCTTGGCCGTCTGCATGGGAATGGTGCTGGCGCCACGGGTGGACGCGCCTTCGAGCGCATTGTTGACCACGGACTGCATCTGGTTCCAGTCAACGCCGCCGTGGAAACAGAATTGTCCGTCCTCGGACATCATTACGGATTGCACAAGGCGCGGCGAAATATCCTCGAGCGGCACCCAGCGCCGGTCATAACCCTGAAGTGTCACCAGATCGGCAAGCATCAGCGTCGAGACCGGCCGCATGAAAGGCAGGGCATAAACCGGGATCAGCAGATAGGGCAGGATCAGCAACGCCAGCAAGGTCATGATGATACGCTTTGCCAACGTGCGAAAATCCACCTTCGGACTGCTCCGGTCTTCCGCCAGCACGGCGTAATCTGCGTCGCTTTCAGGCGTACTGCTCAATATTCGTCAAAGCCCCGCACCAATCGAAGCCTTTCATATTCCATTGCCGCCTTCAAGGCGAGTCCGGTCAAACAGTTGACCTCAGGAATCACGAAAAGGTTGCCTGACCCCGCGCGCCATGCCAAAGAGCGCGGCATGGACGCTCAGATGACGAATTTCGAAACGAAGCTGCGCGATAACGCGGCACAGACCGAATCCCTGCTTGGTCGCCTGCTTTCCGCAGAGGCGCGTGCGGATGAGATTACGCGCCCGCAAAACCTGCTCGACGCCATGCGTCATGGTGTGCTGAACGGCGGCAAACGCCTGCGGCCCTTCCTGGTCATAGAAAGCACGGCCTTGCTCGGCGGAAATGCCGAAGCAGCCCATCATGTCGGTGCCGCGCTGGAATGCCTGCATTGTTACTCGCTGGTGCACGACGATCTGCCAGCGATGGATGACGACGACCTGCGCCGCGGCCAGCCGACAGTGCACCGCAAATTCGACGAGGCGACCGCCATTCTCGCAGGCGACAGCCTGCTGACACTCGCCTTCGATATTATCGCATCGGACGAAAATCCTCTCGAGGCAGACCGCAAGGCGGCTCTCGTTCTCTCCCTTGCCCGCGCTGCAGGCATCGGCGGCATGGCGGGCGGTCAGGCGCTCGATCTGGCTGCGGAAAAGAACGCACCTGATGAGACCGGCATTATTACATTGCAGGCTATGAAAACCGGTGCGCTGCTGCGCTTCGCCTGCGAGGCAGGCGCGATCATCGCCGGCAGCGATGTTTCCGAAAGACACAGACTGCGCCTCTTCGGTGAAAAGATCGGCCTTGCCTTCCAGCTTGCCGACGATCTCCTGGATCTGACCGCCGATGCCGCCACCATGGGCAAGGCAACCGGCAAGGATGCCGCACGCGGCAAGGGAACGCTGGTGGCACTACGCGGTGAAGACTGGGCGCGCCTCAAGCTTCAGGAACAGGTGGCGGAAGCCTCCGAACTTCTGGCCCCCTACGGCGAAAAGGCCGCGATACTCATCGCGGCCGCCAGATTCATCGCCGAACGGAAAAGCTGAGCCGGTTTCCCGGCTCACCGTTTCTCAGCCAATCAGCCCTTGAGCGGCGAAATCAGCACTTCGACGCGACGGTTCTGGGCGCGGCCATCCGGCGTTGCGTTCGAAGCGATCGGCTGCGAGGGGCCGAAGCCGAGCGTCGAAATACGGCGCTGGTCGACGCCGCGTGCGCCGAGATAGTTTGCAACAGACGCCGCACGACGCTCGGAAAGCGCCTGGTTGTGCTGCTGGCTGCCGGTGGAGTCGGTATGGCCGTTGATGTCGATGAGCGTGCGGTTGAACTTGTTCAGCACGATGGCGACGGAATCGAGTGTCTGATAGAAAGGCGGGATGACCTGATCCTGATCCGTCGCGAAGGTGATGTTCGACGGCATGTTGAGAACGATGCTGTCGCCACGGCGGCTAACGGAAACGCCAGTGCCCTGAAGCTGGGCGCGAAGCTCGGATTCCTGACCATCCATGTAATTGCCGATTGCGCCACCGGCGAGTGCACCGATGCCGGCGCCGATGAGGGCTGCGTTGCGGCGACCGACCGGCGAACCGCCGACAGCCAGACCACCGAGAGCACCGACGACAGCGCCGATACCAGCGCCGCCCGCCGTGTTCGACATCTTCTGCTCACCCGTATAGGGATCGGTGGTGGTGCACGCGGAAAGATAGGTCCCGCAAAGGGCAACGATCGCGATTTTTTTGATCATGTGTTTTGATGCTCCGAAGGGTTCAGGCGGTATGACAGTGGAATTTCGGCATTTTCACGGTAGTTTTTACTCCGCCGCATCTTTCCGGCCAAAACGCTTTTCGATGTAATCGATCACAAGCGCTTCAAAATCCGCGGCGATGTTGGGACCGCGCAGGGTGAGCGCCTTCTCGCCATCGATGAAGATCGGTGCAGCGGGGCTTTCGCCGGTTCCAGGCAGTGAAATGCCGATATCGGCATGTTTGCTTTCGCCGGGGCCATTAACGATGCAGCCCATGACAGCAACATTGAGCGCTTCCACACCGGGATACTTTTCACGCCAGATCGGCATGTTCTTGCGAATGTCATTCTGGATATTCTGGGCAAGTTCCTGAAAGACGGTAGAGGTGGTGCGCCCGCAGCCGGGACATGCCGCAACCACCGGAATGAACTGGCGGAAACCCATGACCTGCAGCAATTCCTGCGCCACCTGCACCTCGCGGGTGCGGTCGCCGTTCGGCTCCGGCGTCAGCGAGACGCGGATCGTGTCGCCAATACCATGCTGCAGCACATAACCCATGGCGGCAGACGAGGCGACGATGCCCTTGGAACCCATGCCGGCTTCGGTAAGACCGAGATGCAGTGCATGGTTGGAGCGTTCCGACAGCATCGAATAAACGGCAATCAGGTCCTGTACCTGGCTGACCTTGGCAGACAGGATGATGCGGTTGCGCGGCAGGCCGATTTCTTCGGCAAGCTCTGCGGAAATCAGTGCCGACTGGACGATGGCTTCGCGGGTGACCTGACGGGCAGAGAGCGGAAAACCCTCCTCCTTGTTCTTGTCCATCAGCGTCGTCAGCAATTCCTGGTCAAGCGATCCCCAGTTCACACCGATGCGAACCGGCTTGTCATAACGGATCGCCATTTCGACGATTTCGCCGAACTGCTTGTCCTTCTTGTCCTTGAAGCCGACATTGCCGGGATTGATGCGGTATTTCGCCAGTGCTTCGGCACAGGCCGGATGATCGGCCAGAAGCTTGTGGCCGATATAGTGGAAATCGCCAATCAGCGGCACGTCCATGCCAAGGCGCAGCAGCCGTTCGCGGATTTTCGGCACAGCGGCAGCGCTCTCATCGCGATCGACGGTGATGCGCACCATTTCAGAACCGGCCTGGAAGAGTGCCGCCACCTGCTGCACGGTGGCGTCGATATCCGCCGTGTCGGTATTGGTCATGGATTGTACGACGACAGGCGCACCGCCACCCACGATGACGCCCCCTACGTCGACGGCAACGGATGCACGGCGGGGCTTTGGATCGTAATCGGCGTGTGACGTCATGGCGGTCTCTGGAGCTTGCGGCAAGGTCTGGCAATTGAGGTGAAACAAGGGGGCCTGCTTGTCAACACCCAACGCATAAGAGCTTCTACTTTACCGCAATCATGGCAAAATTCGAGACGCCTATTCCTTGCCCGCACCATCCGCATGCCGGGCGAGCCGCGAAAGTAGCAAAACCACCACATGCAACAACGGCAGAGCGAGAAATACGCTGGCGAGGCCGGTATGTTCGGCAATGAAGCCGATGGCCGAGGGTGCTACCAGAATCCCGGAATAACCCATGGTGGTGACGACCGACAGGCCGATGCCGGGTGCCAATCCCGGCATGTTCCCCGCCGCCGAAAAGGCGATCGGCACCATGTTGGAAATACCGATGCCGGCAATCGCGAAGCCGATGATCACAAACGTGGAATTTCCCGCAAGACCCGCAATCAGAAGGCCCGCAATCGACATGACCGAGCAGAACCGCAGGGTATTGACCGCGCCGAACCGGTCGCGCACCAGATCGCCGGCAAAACGCATGGCCGCCATGGTCATGGAAAAGGCCGCGAAAGCGAAACCGGACTGGGACACGGAAGCGCCGAGTTCATTGCGCAGATAAAGGGCACCCCAATCGAGGATCGCGCCTTCCGGAATCATCGAAAACAGCGCCATCAGACCGATAATCCACGGCAAGGGCGTCAGCGGCAAGCGACCTTTCGGACGCTCCTCCTCGGCATGCGGGCGATCCGCAAGAACGCGCGGCCACGCGACGACGAGCAAAACAAGGGCGATGACCGTCAACGCGATCGCATGCCCCTGCACGCCAATGGCCGTGATGAGATAGCCGCCAAGACCGGCACCGATCAGGCCGCCCAGGCTCCAGAAAGCATGGCACGACGACATGATGGCGCGGCGCATGTCACGCTCGACCGCCACCGCATTGGCGTTCATGGCGACATCCATCGCCCCTGTCAGCCCGCCGAACAGGAAAACCGCAATCACACCTGCCCAGATCGTGTCTGCCCAGGAGATGAAAAGCAGTGTCGGCAAGAAAATAGCCGCACTCGCAAGGCTGACCGTTCGCGATCCGAAACGGGCGATCTGGGAACCGGCGATCGGCATGAAAACCAGCGAGCCGACGCCGAAAACCAGAATGATCAGGCCAAGCGCACTTTCACTGAGGGATAACCGCGCCGCAAATTCCGGTATTTTGGGCGCCCACGATCCCATCATGAAACCGTTCATCAAAAACAGCAGGGATACACCGAGCCTGTGCCGCGTCAGATAGGACGAGCGCTTGACCGTCGGCGAAAATGTCGTGGGGCCGTTCATCGGTAATATCCTTCAGACTTGACCGTGAGAGAGTTGGACGGCGTCATCGCCGCCGAAATGAACTTGTACGCCTTTAGCCGACAGCGCCTCGACCAATGTGCGGTCGGCGTCATGTTCCAGCACCAGGGAAAGAGGCGGAGAAAAGTCGTGCACGTGAAACGCCGCCTTGTGGCCCAGCTTTTCCGTGGTGATGGCGGCAACAATCCGCTGGCTGGCGCTGCAGGCAAGCCGCTTGAACACGGCATCCTCGAAAATATCCGCCGACAGGCCGGTCTCAGCCGCAACACCGCAAACGCCAAGAATACACAGCTCGGGCCGCATCAGCTCGAGTTGCCGCAACGCCATGGCGTCGATGGCCGCACCGACGGCCGGATCGACCTTGCCGCCGATCATGATCAAAGCGATATCGGCGCGCCCCGTGAGTTCAGCGGCAATAGCAGGCGTATTCGTTACCACCGTCAATTTGAGACCGGCGGGGATAGCCCTTGCGATGGCCAGATTGGTGGAGCCGGCATCGATGAAGACGACCATGCCCGGCTCAAGCAGCGGAATTGCTGCGAGCGCCAACGAAGCCTTGCGATCGGCATCCTCGGTGATCCGTGTCTTCAGCGGCACCGTCTTGTTATCGGAAAGCAACGCCCCGCCATAGACGCGCAGACACTCCCCGCGCGCCGCCATATCCCGCAGATCCCGGCGGACCGTATCTTCCGAAACGCCGAAATTCTGGGCCAGATCCTGCGCAAGCACGCGGCCGCTTTGCCGCAACTGTGCAAGGATGAGCGCCTGCCGCTCGCTGACAAAATGATCGCTCATCGGGACTCATGCATAAACAGGAATAAACGTGCACAAACATGCATATTTGAGTTTTAGCGAAGGTGCAACAGCAAAACGCCCGCCGGGAGGGCGGGCGTTTATAACGAAAGACAAAATATCGGGGCTAGCGATGCCGTGTGGGCATCATTCCGCGTAGGCGATCAGCAGATCCTTTGCGTCGATCTGGTCACCCGGGCGCACGAGAACCTCGGCGACCTTGCCATCGCGTTCGGCGTGAAGCGCGGTTTCCATCTTCATGGCCTCGATGGAGAGCAGCACGTCGCCGGCCTTGACCTCCTGACCCTGGTTGATGAAGACGCGGCTGATCACGCCCGGCATCGGCGCACCAATATGTGTGCCATTGCCGAGTTCCGCTTTGCGGCGCACCGCAGAGCCGGATGCGCCATGAGCGCGATCCGGCACCTTGATGCGGCGCGGCTGGCCGTTGATCTCGAAGAACACCGTCACCATGCCCTTATCGTCAGTGCCGGAAGAGGCTTGATTGACGATGACCAGCGTTTTGCCGCGCTCGATATCGGCAAACAGCTCTTCACCGTCCTCCATGCCGTAGAAATACGCATGGGTGGGAAGCACGGAAACCGGACCGTAGGTCTCGGATGTCAGCGCGAAATCGGTGAACACCTTCGGATACATCAGATAGGATGCGAATTCGAAGTCGTTCACGGAACGCTCGAGTTTGGTCTCGATCGCCTTTCTCTCAGCATCGAGATCGGCATCCGGCAGCAATGAGCCGGGACGAACCGTATAGGGCGCGTCACCCTTCAGCGCCTTTTTCTGCAGGGCTTCCGGCCAGCCGCCTGGCGACTGTCCAAGATCGCCCTTCAGCATCGAAACCACCGAGTCCGGGAAGGACACTTCGCGATCAGGATTTTCCACGTCGGCGACCGTCAGATCCTGGCTCACCATCATCAGCGCCATATCGCCGACAACCTTGGAGGACGGCGTGACCTTGACGATATCGCCGAACATCCGGTTGGCGTCGGCATAGGCCTGCGCGACCTCGTGCCAGCGGCTCTCAAGACCGAGCGAGCGCGCCTGCTCCTTGAGATTGGTGAATTGCCCACCGGGCATTTCATGCAGATAGACTTCCGAGGCAGGGCCCTTCAGATCGCTTTCGAAAGCCGCATACTGGTTGCGCGCCGACTCCCAGTAAAAGGAGATGCGGCGGATCCATTCCGTATCGAGACCCGTATCGCGTTCCGATCCGGCCAGCGCTTCCACGATGGAACCGAGGCAGGGCTGGGACGTGTTGCCCGAAAGCGCATCCATGGCGGCATCCACCGCATCCACGCCCGCATCGACGGCGGCAAGCACGGTCGCAGCCGCAATGCCGGATGTGTCATGCGTGTGGAAATGGATAGGCAGGCTGGTCGCCTCCCTAAGCGCCTTGAACAGCACCTTGGCAGCGGCAGGCTTCAGAAGTCCCGCCATATCCTTGACGGCGATGATGTGCGCGCCTGCACGCTCCAGCTCGGCGGCGAGGTTGGTATAATATTTCAGGTCGTATTTTGGACGCGCGGAATTGAGGATATCGCCCGTGTAGCAGATGGCCGCTTCGCAGAGCTTGTTCTCCTCGGCGATCGCATCCATCGATACGCGCATATTCTCCACCCAGTTCAGGCAGTCGAACACGCGGAACAGGTCGATACCGCCCTTCGCAGCCTGACGGACGAAATATTTCACGACATTGTCTGGATAGTTCTTGTACCCGACGCCGTTCGCACCGCGCAGCAGCATTTGCAGCAGCAGGTTCGGCGCACCCTCGCGGATCAGCGCCAGGCGCTCCCACGGGTCTTCCGTCAGGAAGCGCATGGAAACGTCGAAAGTGGCGCCGCCCCAGCACTCCAGAGACAGAAGCTGCGGCAAGGCCTTGGCATAGACGCTTGCGACGCCGGCAATGTCATGGGTACGCATGCGTGTGGCCAGCAGCGACTGATGGCCGTCGCGCATCGTCGTGTCCGTTACCAGCACCCGCTTTTCGTTGCGCATCCAGTCGGCAAAGCCCTTCGGCCCCAGCCGGTCGAGCAATTGCTTGGTGCCATCAGGCGTCGGCGCATCGATATAGGGAACCACCGGCTGTGCCGCATTTGCCGGTGGCTTGACGCGGCCCTTGGTTTCCGGATGCCCGTTCACCGTCACATCGGCAAGATAGGTGAGCAGCTTCGTAGCGCGGTCCTGACGCTTGACCTGTGCAAACAGCTCCGGCGTCGAATCGATGAAGCGGGTCGTATAGGTGTTGTTGCGGAAACTCGCATGGCCAATGATGGCCTCGAGGAAGGTGAGGTTGGTCGCAACACCGCGAATTCGGAATTCGCGCAGCGCGCGGTCCATGCGGCTGATCGCTTCATCCGGCTGCGGCGCCCAGGCCGTTACCTTCACCAAAAGCGGATCGTAATAACGGGTAATGATCGCCCCCGAATAGGACGTCCCGCCATCCAGACGAATGCCGAAGCCGGACGCCGAGCGGTACGCCGTTATACGGCCGTAGTCGGGAATGAAATTGTGCTCCGGGTCTTCCGTGGTGATACGGCACTGCAGCGCATGGCCGTTGAGGCGGATATCCTCCTGTTTCGGCACACCCGATTCCGGCGTGCCGATGGCGGCCCCTTCCAGAATATGGATTTGCGCCTTGACGATATCGATGCCGGTCACGACTTCGGTGACGGTATGCTCCACCTGAATGCGCGGATTGACCTCGATGAAGTAGAATTTGCCGGTATCGACATCCATCAGATATTCGACCGTGCCGGCGCCGATATAATTGGTCGCAGCCGCGATCTTTAAAGAATAGGCGGCCAGTTCCTGACGCTGCGCTTCGCTGAGATAGGGTGCCGGCGCGCGCTCAACCACTTTTTGATTGCGGCGCTGGATCGAACAATCGCGCTCGAACAGATGCACGACATTGCCGTGGGTATCACCGAGAACCTGGCTCTCGACGTGGCGGGCGCGCTCGAGCAGCTTTTCGAGATAGACCTCGTCCTTGCCGAAAGCGGCCTTCGCCTCGCGCTTGGCCTCGGTGACCTCGCGTGCCAGATCCTCCTTTTTGCGGATGGCGCGCATGCCGCGACCGCCGCCGCCCCAGGAGGCCTTCAACATCACGGGATAACCGATCTCTTCGGCCAGCCGCTCCACCTCTGCCATATCGTCCGGCAGCGGCTTGGTTGCAGGAACAACGGGAACATTGACCGAGATCGCCAGATTGCGGGCGGCAACCTTGTTGCCGAGCTGGCGCATCGTATCCGCCGTCGGTCCGATGAAGGTGATGCCAGCCTTGTTACAGGCCTCAACGAATTCGGGGCTTTCGGACAAAAGGCCGTAACCGGGATGGATCGCGTCCGCGCCGGAAAGTCTGGCCACGCGGATGACCTCCTCAATCGAAAGATAGCTCTCGATCGGTCCCATATCCTTGGCGAGATGCGGACCCCTGCCGACCTGATAACTTTCATCCGCCTTGAAGCGGTGCAAAGACAGCTTGTCCTCTTCCGCCCAAATGGCGACGGTTTTTATCCCCAGCTCGTTCGCTGCCCGGAAAACTCGGATCGCAATTTCGGATCGGTTGGCAACAAGTATTTTCGATATTTTCAAGACGGTCTCCCCACACGCCAAAACAGAATTTCTGCTGCACTGCGGAATTAAGCAGCAAAACCCGGTCTTGAAAAGGGCAATTCGGGAGAGAAGCGTACTGTCGTAACTAGCTCAGCAAGCCGTTGCGAAAGGCGAGTGCTACAGTATGCTGCCTGTTCTTGGCGCTGAACCGACGCTGGATTCCATTGATATACCAGTCGACCGTGTGATTGGAGATCGATAGCTGGCGTCCAATTTCGGTTGAGGTCATGCCATCAGCCATCAGCGTCAGCACTTCCATTTCCCGCCTTGTAAGTTCCAGAGCGGAAACATTCGGCGCGTTGTTGAGGTTATGGACCTGGCCTGAAAGATCGAGCAGACGCCAGAACACCGCGCGCGTGGCCGCATCCAGCAGCTCAACGTGCAACGAAGGCAATTGCCGGTCCTCGCCGCCAAGGAACACCGCGCCGATGAATCCCGCGCGCCCGTGCACCGGAAAGGCGTACCCACCCTGCAGACCGTAACGGCCGGCATCGTGAAAGAACACATTCGCCCTTTTTCGATGCATCGCGCGGGGCAGGCCCTCAAGCGCCTCTTTCCACTGAAACGGCTTGTGCACCATGCCGATCACCTTACGGACGGGATCGACAAGATTATATTTCTTGGCGCGGTAGACCTCGATCCACCCTTCCGGGAGATGTTGTGCGAGAATCTGGCCGGTGGAAGCAAGCTCCCCGGTCATCCGCCGGCTGACGAGGAAATATTCGAAACCATATTCGCGAATAAGTGTTACAAATTCGGAGCGAACACGATCAGCGTTTCCCGCCTGGTAGCACGCAGAGATGAAGTGAAGAATATCATGCATAAAGACACATGCCCGGAGCTTGGCTGGAAGGGATGACATGAAGGACATGGTCCCGCGAGGACGTCATGTTACTCGGGCGCCGGTCGGTTCAGACTGAACATATCGTCGTTAGCAATCCCTGAAACGAACATGCAAAATCTTGTGACGGCGTCCCCTAGAAACATCGGGTTCAGTTTTTTTTCGGTTCGCACGCGTGCTCGGTTTGTTAAGCCGCCATTCAGACTGAAAGAGCGATAATTACACAAATTTCGCCGTCTCATGCAACCTTGCTAAAACAGCATTGTATTGAGACCGAACAATCAACCGCTCGAAACAGACGCTGGACTGGATTGAAAATTTGACCTTGTTTCAGGTTTACACACGCGCCCTGCGCTATCTGACCGTACATAAATGGCGGGTGTTGATCGTTGTCATCGCCAACATCATTCTTGCAGCGATCACCATTGCCGAACCCGTGCTGTTTGGACGGATCATCGACGCCATCTCTTCCGGCTCCGATGTCACGTCCATCCTCATCCTGTGGGCGGGTTTCGGCGTCTTCAACACCGTGGCTTATGTCGCTGTCGCCCGCGAGGCCGACCGGCTGGCCCACGGTCGCCGCGCGACCCTGCTGACGGAAGCCTTCGGCCGGATCATCTCCATGCCGCTCTCCTGGCACCATCTGCGCGGCACCTCGAACGCGCTGCATACGCTTCTGCGCGCCAGCGAGACGCTGTTCGGCCTGTGGCTCGAATTCATGCGCACGCATCTGGCGACTTTCGTCGCGCTCGTGCTGCTTATTCCGACAGCCATTGCCATGGACCTGCGCCTCAGCTTCGTCCTGATCGGTCTTGGCATCGTCTACTGGTTCATTGGCAAGTGGGTGATGGGCCGCACCAAGGATGGCCAGGCTTCGGTCGAGGAGCATTATCACAGCGTTTTTGCCCATGTCAGCGATTCCATCAGCAACGTGTCCGTCCTGCACAGCTACAACCGCATCGAGGCTGAAACGAAGGCGCTGAAATCCTTCACCGAAAAACTGCTGAGCGCCCAATATCCGGTGCTCGACTGGTGGGCTTTCGCAAGTGCCTTGAACCGCACTGCCTCCACCGTTTCGATGATGATCATCCTCGTCATCGGCACCGTGCTGGTGAAGAACGGCGAATTGCGCGTCGGTGACGTGATTGCCTTCATCGGTTTCGCCAATCTTCTCATCGGCCGTCTCGATCAGATGCGTCAGTTCGTGACCCAGATTTTCGAAGCGCGCGCAAAGCTCGAGGATTTCTTCGTGCTGGAGGATTCCGTCAAGGAACGGGAAGAACCGGGCGACGCCCGCGAATTGTCCAATGTCTCCGGCACCGTGGAGTTCCGCAACGTCAATTTCGGTTTCGCCAACACCAAGCAGGGTGTCCACGACATCTCGTTTACGGCCAAGGCCGGCCAGACGATTGCCATCGTCGGACCGACGGGCGCGGGCAAGACCACGCTCATCAATCTTCTGCAGCGTGTTTATGATCCTGATTCAGGCCAGATTCTGATCGATGGAACCGACATCTCGACGGTGACGAAGAACTCGCTCAGAAACTCCATCGCCACGGTGTTCCAGGATGCCGGCCTTCTGAACCGCTCCATCCGCGAAAACATCCGCCTTGGTCGCGAATCCGCTACCGACGCGGAGGTCGTGGAAGCAGCAGCCGCTGCTGCTGCGACGGATTTCATCGACAGCCGTATCACCGGCTACCTGACCCAGGTGGGTGAACGCGGCAACCGCCTGTCCGGTGGCGAGCGCCAGCGTATCGCCATTGCGCGTGCTATCCTGAAGAACGCTCCCATCCTGGTCCTTGACGAGGCAACCAGCGCGCTGGACGTGGAAACGGAAGCACGAGTTAAGGCCGCCGTGGACGCGCTGAGAATGAACCGCACGACCTTCATCATCGCCCACCGCCTTTCCACGGTACGCGATGCCGATCAGGTGCTGTTCCTCGATCAAGGCCGTATCATTGAAAAGGGCACGTTCGACGAGCTCAGCCAGCGTGGCGGACGCTTCACCTCGCTGCTGCGCACCAGCGGCCTGCTGACAGAGGACGAGGGCCAGCCCCGGCCGAAAGCCATCGCCTCCTGACACTCTGGCTTACGGAATATAATAAGGGCGGGCACCGTGGTGTCCGCCCTTTTTCTTTGTCCGTTTTCCAAGGTCTGCGAAGCTGCAGACATGTGCCTTGATAATGCAGGAAAGGGCCAAGCCTTAGCCTTGGCCTTGGCCTTGGCCATCAGCATTCAGCGATAAAACAGCGCAGAAACATGGCTCTGTAAAACTGCTCTGCCTGCGTGCCACGTCGAGAGGAGCACGGCTCACATTCTCGTTGGCCCTTGCAAGACCGTCGCGAGGCTGTGTCATTTCTCTAATTGAGATGATGCTGGAGATACCCGCCAGGACAAAGCTGTTACCGCGCCTCCGTACAGACAAACAATACCAGGGCAGCCACAATAAAAATTAAGGCCCCTGCGTCACCGCAGGAGCCTGATTTTAAAAGCAAACGTAGAGCCGGTCGTCAGTCGAACGGGATCACCCGATCGTCAGCCGACAGGGGCTTGCCGTCGACGGATACAGAGACCTCTGCCGTGCCGGCCTTACGGCTGACGACGATGTCCTTTGCTTTACCGTCCAGCGTGATCTTCACCGAGAAGCCGCTCCAGTCTTCGGGCAGCGACGGCGCGATGTGAAGCTTGCCTTCGGTTCGGGTGATACCGAGAATGCCCTCGATCGCGGCGCGATAGAGCCAGCCGGCGGAACCCGTGTACCAGCTCCAGCCGCCGCGACCCGCATAAGCGCCCTCACCATAGACATCGGCGGTCACCACATAGGGTTCGACCCGATAGGTTTCGGAGGATGCCGCGTCGAGCGCATGGTTGACGGGGTTGAGCAGCTTGAAGCAGTTCCACGCCTCCTGCGCACGCCCCTGCTTGGCAAGGGCAAGCACTACCCAGGTCGCCGCGTGGGTATATTGTCCGCCGTTTTCGCGCACACCCGGCGGATATCCCTTGATATAACCCGGATCATGCGGTGCCCGCGAGAATGGCGGGGTGAACAGACGGATGATACCGGCCTTTTCATCGACCAGATGCTCAATGACAGCGTCCATCGCCTGCCGTGACCGCCCTTCTTCACCCTCGCCGGAAAGAACGCTCCAGCTCTGGCCAAGTGAATCGATCTGGCATTCCTCGCTGGTGGCGGAACCGAGCGGCGTGCCGTCATCGAAATAACCGCGACGGTAGTAGCTGCCGTCCCAACCCGCAGTTTCGAGAGCATTGCGAAGCTTTTCGCGATGCGCCGACCACCTGCCGACACGGTCTGCATCACCGCGCTTTTCGGCGATCGCGATGAAATCGCGAAGCGCTCCGGCCAGGAACCAGCCAAGCCAGACACTGGTGCCCTTGCCGCCGATGCCGACACGGTTCATGCCGTCGTTCCAGTCACCGCCGAGGATCAGTGGCAGACCGTTTTCGCCGGTGCGATGGATCGCGAGATCAAGCGCCAGCGCCGCGTGTTCGTAGAGGCTAGCGGATTTGTCGCTCGTCTCCGGCTGGAAGAAGGCATCGTGCTGCCCCGGCATCAATGCCGGTCCCTTGATGAAGGGGATGTTTTCATCAAGGATGGCCGCATCACCCGTAGCCGAGACATACTGGTTGATCGCATAAGCGAGCCAGACCACGTCATCAGAGATCGTCGTGCGGACACCTGCGCCGGTCAAAGGCAGCCACCAATGCTGGACATCGCCTTCCGCAAACTGGCGGCCTGCCGCACGCAGGATCTGCTTGCGAGCGAGATCCGGCTGGTAGAGCAGGAATGCCAGCGTGTCCTGAAGCTGGTCACGGAAGCCGAAGGCGCCGCTCGACTGATAGAAGGCCGTGCGCGCCAGGATGCGGCACGCCAGCGCCTGATAGGGCAACCAGCTATTGACCATGTGGTTGAAGCCGGCATCGGGCGTGGTAACCTGCAACTGGCCGGTAAAGCCAGTCCAGAACGCCTTGCTGCCCTCCAGCACCGACTGGAAATCCGCCGCACGGACTTGTTCGACCAGCGTTGCCGCCTCCTCCGCATTGTCGGCATCGCCGAGAATGAAGGTCATATGCCGTTCTTCACCGGGCTTCAGGTGGATTTCCTGCATCAAGGCGGCGCAGGGATCGCCGTCCACCTCGGTGCTGCCACTGAGTGCCGCACCGGACACAATGCCCTGCGGAGCCTGTGCAGAACCGAAGCGGCCGATGAATTCACGGCGGCTGGTGGTGAAGCCGCTTGCCTCGCTGTCGAGCGTCAGGAAGGCAGTGCGGGTGCTATAGTCGATGCTGTAAGGGTTGGAAGCAAAAATCGCATTGCTGCCGGCATCGTGCCTGCTCAGGATGAACGGCGCAGATTTCTGGCCATTATTGCCCAGCACCCATTCCACATAAGCATAGACCTTCAGGCGGCGGCTTTTCGAACCCTTGTTGCGTACGATGAGCTGCGAGAACTTGACCGGCTTTTCACGGTCTACCGTCTGCGTCACCTCAACTTCAAGCTTATCCGTCTTGCCGGTCATTACGGAGTAACCGAGACCGTGACGGGTTTCGAACAGGGCTTCCGGATCACGCGAAAGGGCAGCACAGGGCGTATAGAGCTTTCCTGTTTCCACATCGGCAACATAGAAGGCCTCGCCCGGCCGGTTGATGACCGGATCGTTGCTCCAGGGTGTCAGCTGATAGTCACGGGAATTGCGGCTCCAGGTGAAACCAGCGCCTTCCGCCGACACATGGAAGCCGAAACTTTCGTTCGAGATGACGTTGATCCAAGGATGCGGCGTGGATTGCCCACCATGCAGGCGCACGACATATTCCTCTCCGCTTTTGGCGAAACCACCAAAACCGTTCCAGAAATCGAGATCGCCCGCATCCTCGACAGCCTCAGCGACGGGGAACGCAGGCACCGGCAGGCGAGCCTGCGCGGCCTCAGTCGCGCCGTCAGGACCGCGATGCGCCGCAAAAAGCGACACGGCGCGGTTGATCTGGTCGACAATCTTGCCATTCCGCACATGCAGCACGACACGGGAGGCCGCCAGAAGCGCGCTCCAGGTCTCTTCGTCCATCAAGTCGCGGCGAACGGAGAACACATGCGGCCTACCACCATCGGCGGGATTGATTCGACGCTGTGCCTCGGAAATATGATCCAGCGCATGCTGCATATCCTGTGCATACGACGCGGCCCGTTCGTTGACGATGACGAGATCGAAGATCACGCCGCGCGAACGCAGATATTCGTGGGCGCTGAGCGCCTCACGGGCAATATCCATGTCCATATCGTCATTGATACGCAGGCTGAAGATCGGGAAATCGCCCGAAATGGCAAGCGGCCAAAGCGCCCGCTGCGAAGCGAGGCCCGTTTTCAGCGTTTCCGAATCCGCGCGCAGATGCATGTCCGGATAGGTCAGATAACGGCCGAGATGCTGGAAAGCGGCGGCCTGCTGCGAAGTGACACCCACATGGCGCATCTGCACCTGCGTGCGCGTCCATGCATGTACGAGTTCATGGGCAAATGCGTCCGGATGGCGATAACGATCGATCGCCTTGTCGACTTCCTCGCGGCTCGGCGCGGCAATCGTCCAGAAAATTACGCTCACCTTCTTGCCGGCCGGTACGCGCACAGTGCGGCGCAACGACAGGATTGGATCGAGCGTGAAGCCGTCGGTGTTGGAAAGCGTAGCACCCGTATCGAATGCAGCCGCTTCACCGAGCGATCTGCCGCGGCCGATGAACTTGGCGCGGTCCGTCTCGAACTCCGTCGGGCGCGACGGGCCGGCGTTATCGGCAGCAAGATGCGCGATGATCGTTCCGGGCTCATTCGGGCTGCGGCGGTTACGCCAGGCGCGGATGACATCGCCGCGCCGGCCGATCTCCGTCTGCACGAACATGCGCGAGAACAGCGGATGGGCGTTGTCGTCGTCTTCCGACGCAATGACCGGCTCCATATAGGAGGTCACTTCAATGTAACGATCCTCGGAACCGACATTGAGCAGCGTGACGCGGCGGCCATCGGCATCGTGCTCGGTGGCGACGATGCATTCAACGACGCTCTGCAGATCGCCGACATTCTTGTGGAATTCGGCCTTGTCGTCGGTGAAGATCGTCTTGGTCTTTTCGCCTTCGATGACACGCGGCTCAGCCGTCGCACTCCACCATTGTCCATTGGTGGTATCGCGCAGGAAGATGAAGGTTCCCCAACGATCTTCGGTCGGGTCGGCCTTCCAGCGGGAAATCGCCTGACCGTTCCATTTCGAATATCCAGCACCGGTTGAGGTGAGCATCGTCGAATAATGGCCGTTCGACAGGAACACCACTTCGCGGTCGCGCACGGCCGGGTCGGCGATGGAGCGCACTTCCGCACGCAGCAGGTCTGCCTGTTCCTTGCCTGGGGTTTCCGGCTCGTATTTGGCGCTCATGACAGGCACTTCGCGCGGTGCCTTTTCCTGCAACAGGAGTTCGGCCGCCTCGATTACCGGGTCGGAATGGAAGAGTTCGCGCAACACACCGTCAAAGGCGACGTTGGCGACAGCCGCGATCGACATGCCGTGGTGGTGGGCATAATAGTTGTAGACCACCGCGCAGACCTTGCCGTCAGGCACACGTGTCGGCGTGAAATCCACGGCATCATGGAAGCCGTACTGTCCAAGCGCGCCAAGCTTGCGCAGCTTGTCGAGGTTTTCCAGCGCACCGTCAGGATCGTACTGGCTGGCGAGAATCGACGCATAGGGCGCGATGACAGCATTCTGGCCGAGACCGCGCTTGAGGCCAAGCGTCGGCACACCGAAGTTGGTGTACTGGTAGTTCATGTTGTGATCGCGGGCGTTGAACGCCGCTTCGGAAATGCCCCATGGCGTGCCGAGACGGCGGCCGTGGTTCATCTGTTCCTTGACGATCAGATTGTTGGTCTGGTTGAGAATGCCACCCTGACGCTCCTGCATGACGAGCGGAGGCATCAGATATTCGAACATCGAACCCGACCAGGAGACCAACGCGCCCTGCGCACCGATCGGCACGACCTGGCGGCCGAGACGGTACCAGTGCTCGGTCGGCAGATCGCCCTTGGCGATGGCAAACAGGCTGGTCAGGCGGCATTCGGACGCCAGAAGGTCGTAGCAGGCCTCGTCCAGTTCCTTGCTTTCGACGCGGTAGCCGATCGACAGAAGACGGCGATCCTTGCGATAAAGGAACGTGAAATCCATCGAGAAAGCGAGGTTGCGGCTGCGGTCGCGCAGCGATGCAAGACGCTGGCGTAGCGGCTCCATATTGGTGAGGTCGATGGCGCTGTCTGAAATATGCGCCTCGCAGCAATCCACGAGCAATTGCGCCCAGCGGGTCACTTCCGCGCTCTGCGCAGACTTCACTTCGTGATCGACATTGGTAGCGAGCTTCTGGATGTCGCGCGCGAGTACCGCAAGATTGATGACGCGGATCGATGCGAATTCATGCTCGCGCTTGACCGAGGCAAGAGCGTTCGAAAAACCGATGATGCGTTCTTCGAGGCGGCGATGCAGCGGACGCAGGTTCTTGCGGTCGTCAGGCAGCGCTTTCAGCGTTTCGCGCAGAATACCGGCGAGATCGCCGATACCGTCGAGATTACCCTGAAGATGCGCGGAAGGCGCTTCTGCCCACTGGCGGCAGGCAGACGAAACCGCAATCAGGTGACCGGCGAGATTACCGCTGTCCACCGCCGAAACGTAACGGGGACCAAGCGTCTGCAGCGTGTCCGTATGGTACCAGTTGTAGAGATGGCCGCGATGTTTCTCCATCTTCTCGACGGTCTGGATCGTGTTCTCGATCCGCTCCAGCGTATCGGCAAAGCTGATCCAGCCAAACTGGCGCGCCGAAATGATGGAAAGCAGGTAAACGCCGATATTGGTAGGCGATGTACGCGAGGCAACAATCGGCTCCGGCGTTTCCTGGAAGTTGTCCGGCGGCAGGTGGTTTTCCTGTGGCGTCACGAAGGCTTCGTAATAACGCCACGTGCGACGAGCGATCTTGCGAAGCTCGAAAGAGACGTGTTCCGAAACGAACAGCCGGTCTTCGGTTTCCGCCGACTGGCTGACATACCAGGCAACGGCGGGAGACAGAACCCAGAGCAGAGTAAAGGGAATGCCGATCAGGAAGGCATTGTCACCGGGCAGCGCCGCAAACAACAGACCGAGCATGGCCACAACAGGCGCATGCCACATCTGGCGGAAATAATAGGTGATTCCGCCCTGGGCGCTAGACTGCATGCTGGCGGCGGTGCGCCATTCCAGCATCAGCTTGTGGCTGACAAGCAGACGGTAGAGCGAACGGACAATTGCATCCGTCATCATGCAGGCAGAATCGGCAATGAAGACGATACGCAACGCAACCTGCGCATTGGTGGCGCGGATTTCCGACCAGATGGTGTGGAAATGCGCCTGAGGCACGATATCAGTGGAGCGCGGCACGAGCCCGGAAAGCAGCGAGAGCGTCGGAGCGACGAACAGCGAGAAGATCAGCAGGATCTGCCAGATCAGCGCACCGAGCGGGTCCATGAAATACCAGCCGAGGATCGAGGCGAAGAACCAGGCAATCGGCGTCAGCGAACGGCGCAGGTTATCGACCATCTTCCACCGGCCGATCGCGGTAACACCACGGGCGCGGTCGAGAATATAGGGAAGCAGCTGCCAGTCGCCACGCGCCCAGCGATGCTGGCGCGAGACTTCCACCTCGTAGCGGGTCGGGAAATCCTCGACCAGTTCCACATCGGTCACCAGCGCGCAGCGCGCAAAGGATCCTTCGAGCAAATCATGGCTGAGGATGGAGTTTTCCTCGATCCGGCCCTTAAGAGCCGCCTCGAAGGCATCCACGTCGTAAAGACCCTTGCCGGTGAAGGTGCCTTCGGAGGTCAGGTCCTGATAAACGTCGGAAACGGTAAAGACGTAGGGGTCGATACCGCGATTGATCGAGAAGACACGCTGGAAGACGGAGGCATCCTTGCCCGTCGTCAGCGAAGGCGTAACGCGCGGCTGCAACAGGCCATAACCTTCAACCACACGTCCCGAGACCGGATCGATGACGGGGCGGTTGATCGGGTGATGCATCTTGCCGACGAGTTTGGTCACCGCATCGCGCATCAGGCGCGTATCGGCATCAAGCGTCATGACGTATTTGACATCGGCCGGCACGATATTGGCGCCACCGAGGAATGTCGTGTCCTTGTCGCCGCGCAGCAGCATGTTCAGTTCATGCAGCTTGCCACGCTTGCGCTCCCAGCCCATCCAGCAGCCTTCGGACGGGTTGTAGATGCGGCGGCGGTGCAGCAGGTAAAAACGCGTCTTGCCATCGAAGGCATAACGGCTGTTCAGCGCCGCCAGTTCGCGCTTGGCATATTCGAGAATCTCGAGATCGTCGCCGGACTGCTCATATTGGGCATCGCGCCAGTCGCTGACCAGCGCGAAATAAATCTCGCCGTGCGGATTGGCGAGATAATGCACCTCGATATTGCGCATCATCTCGTCGACGCTGTCGCGGCTGGTCAACATGCAAGGCACGGCAACAAGCGTGCGGGCGTCCTGTGGAATACCGTTCTTGAACTCGTATCCGACCAACCGGAACGGCTTCACGAAGAAAGTGACGAGCGTGTTGAACAGACCGGTCGCGCCTTCCGAAGCAGGCAATGCAAACATCAGGAGGAATGCGGTTACCACATACCAGGGCATACCCGCTTCGGCCAGGAACCAGCCGACGGCAAGCATGACGAGCGCGGTGATGAGAAACACTGGCGCCGCAATTGCGAGCCAATTGAACTTGCGCATAGACCGGACGATATGCTGCGAGACCAGCGGCCTGTAAGCGAGTACCTTTTCAAGCTCGAACCGGCGCTGGCCGACGAGTACGGAGCCGACATTGACGCGATGGTTTTCAGACACCTCGGCAGGCTCGCCGGATCTCGCCATTTCCACGGCGGCACGCGCGACCTCTACCTCTGTCTTGGGGGAGCGACGCGCCAGAAGCTCGATCGTGTTGCGATAGGTGTTGCGAGAACCGAAATCGAGAATCTCGTAATCGGTTTCCTCGCGCAGGACCTTGTCGATATGGCTGACTTCCTCGAACCACACCGACCATTCGGTATCGTCGATTTCCCTCAGGCTCTTGACGATATTGCCCATCGTCACATTGCCGGAGGCCAGCCGGTTGTGCTCCGACATCATGACGTTTTCAGCGTCGGTGCCCGCAGCATGCAGGCGTTCTTCAAGCCAGGCCACCGCAAAACCCGAAGTCTGCGAGCCGTTTCTGAGGCGATAGAGGAACTGCGTCGCAAACGTCGGGTCGTCGACCAGCGAATCGACCTGCTTGAGAAGCGCTGCGGAGGCTTCCGCATCGTTCAGGCGAATGATTTCGTCGACGACTTCATTCGCCTTCTGGCGCATGCGGCGCGAGCGTTCCACGCGAATGGAGATGCGGCGAAGATTTTCGATGAGGACAAAACGGATGATGGAGGGCAGCGCCCACAATTCACCGATCTGCAGCGTCTTCGACGTCTGGTAGCCATCCACCAGCGCCGTCATATTCTCGCGCGAGACCGTGCTGTGGGTATGGGCGACATAAAGCCAGCCGAGCGCCATGACCCGCGGGATCGTCACGCCGCCCACCGTCATTGTCGGCAGCTGGCGATAGAACTTGCGCGGAAAATCGCGGCGGACTTCCTGGATCGCCTCTTCGATGACGTAGTGGTTGTCGAGCAGCCATTCCGCCGCCGGCGTTATCGTCGCGCCATTTTCCGCGTCGACGGCCGTTGTGCGGTAGACCCGCAGGATTTCCTTCTCGTTCTCACGGTGGCGCTCGAAGAAGTCGAACTCCATGAAGCCGGGAAGGGTATCGGCACCGTCGCGCGAAAGCGCGGCACCGGCATCATGCAGTTCCTCGACCGTCATATAGGACGCGCGGATCGAATCATTGTGATCGATCTGCTTCGTCTCGGAATCACGGGCGGCGGCGGTCGGGGTAATATGAAATGACATCGGCTCGTATTCTGAACTTTATGGAGAATTGTTCGACTTGACCGGCGTTTCGTCCGTGGCGGGAATACGCACGAAATCGGGCCACGCTATATTTATGACTTATCCTGAACCTTCGGTGAACCGGATCAGACGTTGTGTGCAACGCATCGTCAAACGGCGAATATCCGCAAGCACGGCGTTTTGCTGCGCGATCCCTCCGAGCATGCAAAGCCGGGGATCTCTGCGGAGAATGGATTTTCGACGACAGGAAAATTTCGCCCTATGGCCCGGCAATGCCGTTCCAACCGGATTTCGCACCTTCCCCCACGGCGAAAATTGTTCGCGCAACGTCAGATAGTCCCCCTTTGACACCTGAAGGGCAACGCGAGGCCGAGAAGGCCTGCGCCACATCCGAAACGCTAATGCCCCAGGACGTCTATAGTTCCATGCCACCTGTCGCGATACGATGCAAGCGATGAATTTCAAGGCATTCCGGCTCCGGGAACGCCCCTTACATGCCCGCGTATATGCTGCTATGAAATTTGCAAAAAGCGCTGGAAAAAAGCGGCGTAACCAGGGACTTCGAAAATGACCAGACAGACCGCAAACATTGCCTCCTTCGCCAACCATATGCCGGATGTGGTGGCAATCCGCCGCCACCTGCACCGGCATCCCGAAATCGGTCTTTCCGAATTCCAGACCTCGGATTTCATTGCCGGACAGCTGGTCGAAATGGGTTACGAAGTAACGCGCGGACTTGCCGGAACCGGTATCGTCGCCACGCTCCGCAATGGCGACAGTGCCCGCACGCTCGGCATTCGCGCCGATATCGATGCCCTGCCGATCCGAGAGGAAACCGGAGCGGAATATGCAAGCGCCAATGATGGCGTCATGCATGCCTGCGGCCATGACGGACACACGGCCATGCTCCTGGGAGCCGCGAAGATCATCGCCGAACGCAGGAATTTCGATGGGACCCTGCATCTGATCTTCCAGCCGGCGGAGGAGAATTTCGGCGGCGCCCGCATCATGATCGAGGACGGACTGTTCGACCGCTTCCCATGCGATGCGGTTTTTGCCCTCCATAACGATCCCGGCGTGCCCTTCGGGCAATTCGTCCTGCGCGACGGCCCAATCCTTGCCGCCGTCGATGAATGCAGGATCACCGTCAACGGATATGGCGGCCACGGCGCCGAACCGCAGGATGCGGCCGACCCTATCGTTGCGGGCGCCAGTATCATCATGGCCTTGCAGACGGTGGTGTCCCGTAACATCCATCCGCAACTGTCGGCGGTCGTCACTGTTGGCGCATTTCATGCTGGTGTTGCGAGCAACGTCATTCCCGAGAAGGCGGAAATGCTGCTCACCATCCGGTCCTTCGACGCGGGTGTGCGCGACGAACTGGAAAAGCGTATCCGGGCGATAGCCGAAGGCCAGGCGGCCAGCTATGGCATGAGTGTCACGCTCGATTACGAGCGCGGCTACAATGCGACCGTCAACCACAAGGCGGAAACGGATTATGTCGCCGGTCTGGCCCGTCGTTTCGCCGGGGCGGAAAAGGTGGTTGAAATGCAGCGCCCGTCCATGGGCGCGGAAGACTTCGCCTACATGCTTGAAAAACGGCCCGGCTGCTACTTCTTCCTCGGTACCGCGCGCACCGCAAACGACCCGCCGCTGCACCATCCGAAATTCGACTTCAACGACGATATCCTGCCAATCGGAACAGCCTTCTGGGTCGATCTGGCGGAGGATTATCTGAAGGTGTGAATGAATATAAAAAGGCCGGTCGGAGGAGCGACCGGCCTTTTTTTCTCAAGTTTCCTGATGAGAAAATCTGGGAGGATCAGGGAACGAGACCGAGTATGACCGCCGCGACAAAAGCCACGCACACGCCGACAAGAGCCGCGTGAACCGAATCTCTCCAGTTTCGCTGCGACTGGGGCTGCGAGACAAAGTCTTTTGCTTTTCCGGCCTTGGAATAAGACATTGTACAACTCCCTTCCCTGCTCGGCCCGTCAAAGCGGGCACTGCTTATTTCCCGTGAAGAATAGCTTTATTCCCCACTGTTTCAGTAGAGATAAAATTCCATAAGTTCGGCGCATTGGGAAAAATACGGATCGCGACTTGCCGCCGGACAAGCATCAATCTACCCATTGCGCAGGATCAACGTCGCAGACGGCATTTCCGTTCAAAATCATTGGCAGGCTCGGATAAGGACCATGACGGATATCGACGCCATCATCATAGGAGCCGGGGTGATCGGACTGGCGACGGCCCGCGAGCTGGCGATGCGTGGTCTTTCCGTCATCATCCTCGAAGGCGAAAAGGAATTTGGTTCCGCCACCTCTTCGCGCAACAGCGAGGTTATTCACGCCGGGCTTTATTATCCTGAAGGCAGCCTCAAGGCACGCCTTTGCGTTGAAGGCAGGGAGCGGCTTTACACGTTCTGCCAGAGCCATGGCGTTTCGCACCGCCGCTGCGGCAAACTCATCGTGGCAGCGAACGCGGACGAGACGGCTCTCTTGGCGACCCTCAAGGAAAAGGGTAACGCCAATGGCTGCGACGACCTCGCACTGATCGATGCCACGCAGGCGCTGTCGCTCGAGCCTGCGCTCACCTGCGTAGCGGCCCTGCTTTCACCTTCGACCGGTATCATTGATAGCCATGGTTATATGCTGGCGCTGCTCGGCGACGCGCAAGACCATGGCGCAGCCCTCGCCCTGAATGCACCATTCGAAAGCGCGGAAGCGACCGGCAACGGTTTCCGCGTTCACGTTGGCGGCAAGGAACCTCTCAGCCTGACATGCCGGCTCCTCGTCAACTCCGCCGGCCTTCTGGCACCGCTGGCGGCAAAACAGATCGAGGGATTGCCGAAGCACACGATCCCGGAGGCGCGTTTCGCCAAAGGCAGCTATTTTTCGCTGACCGGCAAGTCGCCTTTTTCACGGCTCATCTACCCCGCTCCGCACACCCACGGCCTTGGCGTGCACCTGACGCTGGATCTTGCCGGTCAGGCCCGTTTCGGGCCGGATGTGGAGTGGGTCGACACCATTGATTATGCCGTCGATCCCCGCCGCATGGAGGGTTTTGGCGACGCGATCCGCCGCTATTGGCCGGGCCTACCGGAACACGCGCTGATCCCGGCCTATTCGGGCATCCGGCCGAAGATTTCAGGACCCGACGAACCGGCCATGGATTTTCGCATCGACGGGCCGGAAACCCACGGCCTTACCGGTCTCGTCAATCTTTTCGGCATCGAAAGCCCAGGCCTCACCGCCTCGCTGACGATAGCCAACGAGGTTGTGGCACGGCTCGAGGCCTGATCCCACCCCGTTATCAGCCGAAACGGGACAGTGCGCTCGCCATGATCTCCGGATCGACATTGCCGCCGGAGGCGACCGCAATCACCGTTTCGCTCTCCAGCTCCTTGCCGTGAAACAGCGCCGCCGCCAAGGCCACCGCGCCGCCCGGCTCGACGACGACTTTCAGCCTGTTGAAGGCGAGAACCATGGCCCGCAGTGCTTCCTCTTCGGTCACGGCAATGCCTTTTCCGCAAAGCCCAACCATAATCGGGAAGGTGATGTTACCGGGCTGAGGCGTGACGATTGCATCGCAGATCGAACCGGAAGTCGTTGCATTCCGCTCGATCCTGCCCGCTGCGAGTGAGCGCGCCACATCGTCGAACCGCTCCGGTTCTGACGTCCTGACCTTGTAGTTCGGCGCTTTCGCCGCAAGGGCAAGGGAGATGCCGGATGTGAGGCCGCCGCCGCCGCAGGGCACGAGAACCTCGGCCGCATCGATACCGAGTTCCAAGCCCTGTTCGGCGATTTCCAGCCCGACAGTCCCCTGCCCTGCAATCACCAGCGGTTCGTCGTAGGGCCTGATCAGGGTCAGTCCGCGCTCGCTCGACAGGCGGTCGCCAATGGCGTCGCGATCGTCATTCGCCCGGTCATAGAGCACCACTTCCGCACCATAGTCGCGGGTATTGTCGATTTTGATTTTTGGTGCATCGGAGGGCATGATGATGACGGCAGGCACGCCATGCAGACGAGCAGCAAGCGCGACGCCCTGCGCATGGTTGCCCGAGGAAAAGGCGATCACGCCACGGGCGCGCACATCGGCCGGCAGACCGGATACCGCCGACCAGCCGCCGCGAAATTTGAACGAACCCGTTCTTTGCAGGCACTCGGCCTTCACGAACAGCTTCCTCCCGGCAATCTCATCCAGAAAATGCGACGACAGAAGCGGTGTCCGCACCGCATGTTCGCCGATGCGCTGGCGCGCTGCCTCAATCATCGAAATATCTGTCATGCCCTGCCCCTGTAATGCGGATGTTGGGTGTACATTAGGAGGTCGCAATTAATAGTGAAACCGGCTGGACAAGAAAAATCCCCGGTCTTGGCCGGGGATCTTTCGTCATGCGCTTGCAAATGAATGCTCAGTGGTTGTGCCGGGGCATCTTCTCGGCAATCCGGCGGAAATCCGCGGCCCCTTCCAGAACCGCACCGTCCGAAAGCTGGGTCACCGATTGACGATAGATGCGCTGCCAGGGCGTGGCATCCGCAGGCACCGCAGGAATGCCATCGGCCTTTCGGGCAGCAAGCTCTGCATCCGGTACCAGCGCGTCGCACTTGCCTTGATTGAAGTCGATGCGGATCACATCACCGGTGCGAAGCCATGCCAGTCCTCCACCGGCGGCACTTTCTGGCGAGGCATTGAGGATCGACGGGCTATCCGCGGTTCCCGATTGCCGGCCGTCGCCGATTGTCGGCAGGCTGGTTATGCCTTTTTTCAACAGCGCGTCCGGCGGCTGCATGTTGACGACCTCAGCCGAACCCGGCCAGCCGAGCGGTCCGGCCCCGCGAATGACG
This sequence comes from Agrobacterium sp. K11, assembly GCF_059429395.1. NCBI lineage: Bacteria > Pseudomonadati > Pseudomonadota > Alphaproteobacteria > Hyphomicrobiales > Rhizobiaceae > Agrobacterium > Agrobacterium sp. K11. Next base: position 214,455 of record NZ_JCAHRB010000009.1, read on the forward strand.
AGAATGGTGCGCTCATCGATATCGAGAGACGGATCGTTGATACGGGCGTGATAGTCTTCCGAACCATCGAAAACCACACATTTGCCCTCGAAAATCCCCTCTCGACCCGGCTCACTCAGATAACGCTGCCGGAATTCCGCCGAGATCACACTCGTCTTCATGATGGCGAAATCGAACAGATTGCCCTTGAGGACGAGGAAACCGGCCCGTTCCTTGAGCGGCTTATCGTAAGGAAGGATCACGTCGCGGTCGGTCGATTCCCGCCCGTCCAGATTTTCCGCCACGGTCTTGCCGGTCACGGTCGGACAGCTCCCATCAAGCTTGCCTGCCTTCAGAAGCTCCCACATGATGGCGGGCGTACCGCCGGCACGGTGATATTTCTCGCCCAGCCATTTTCCGGCGGGCTGGACATTGGCGATGAGCGGAATGTCATAACCGTGAACCTGCCAGTCTTCCTCGCGAAGTTCGACGCCCGCATGTTTCGCCATCGCCGCCAGATGCGGCTGGGCATTTGTCGAACCGCCGATTGCCGAATTGACGCGGATCGCGTTCAAAAACGCCTCGCGCGTCATGATATCCGAAGGCTTGATATTCTCGACAACCAGTTCGACGGCGCGGCGGCCGGTGCGATAGGCCATCTGGCCGCGTTCGCGGTAAGCGGCCGGGATTGCGCCGCAGCCGGTCAGCGACATGCCGAGCGCTTCGGCAATGGCATTCATGGTAGAGGCCGTGCCCATGGTGTTGCAGTGACCGACCGACGGAGCGGATTCCAGCGCCGCCTGCAGGAATTCCTCGCGGGTGATTTCGCCGGCGCCGTATTTGCGGCGCATGCGCCAGATGACCGTGCCGGAACCAACCAGATCGCCGTCATGGTACCCGTCGAGCATCGGCCCGCCGGATAAGACGATAGCCGGAATATCAACCGTGCTTGCCGCCATCAGCGCCGAAGGCGTGGTCTTGTCGCAGCCCGTGGTCAACACGACGCCATCGAGTGGATAACCGTAAAGCACTTCCACCAGGCTGAGATAGGCAAGATTGCGGTCAAGCGCCGCTGTCGGTCGCTTGCAGTTTTCGAACATCGGATGGGTCGGAAACTCGATGGGGATGCCGCCCGCATCACGGATACCATCGCGCACCCGCTTGACCAGTTCGACATGGACGCGGTTGCAGGGCGTCAGGTCGCTGCCGCTCTGCGCGATGCCGATGACCGGCTTGCCGGAACGCAGCTCTTCCGGCGTCACGCCATAATTCATGAAGCGCTCCAGATAGAGCGCCGTCATGTCGAGATGGTCAGGGTTGTCGAACCAGTCCTGGGATCGCAGCCGCCGCACGGGTGTCTTGTCGTCGCTCATGAGACCGCCTCAGCCCTGTTCCCGGTTGTTGAGTTTTTCGAGGTAAAGCAGGATACCGCTATGGTCGATATCGGCTCCACCATCGCTGACGAAATCATCGAACTCCCGCGTTACCTGCTGGGTCAAAGGCAACGTCAGGGACAAATCCTTCGCCGTCGCCAGCACCCCGTTCAGATCCTTGAGCTGGAACTTGGAGGGTCCGCCTGGCGCGAAATTGCGCTTCACCATGCGTTCGCCGTGCAATTCCAATATCCGGCTTTCGGCAAAACCGCCACGTATGGCGTTACGGAACCCTTCGCGGGATGCCCCGCCCGCTTCCACAAGCATCATCGCCTCGGCAACCGCGCCGATGGTGATGGCGACGATCTGCTGGTTTGCGAGTTTGCAAAGCTGGCCCGCACCGGAGGGGCCGACATAGGTGAGCCTGCCCATCGGCGCGAAGAAATCCGAAAGACCAGAGATCAGCGCCTCATCGCCACCGGCCATGATCGCGAGCGTACCCGCCGTTGCGCCCGGCACACCGCCGGAGACCGGCGCATCGACATGATGAATGCCCATTGCCCGTAGCCGGGAGGAGTGTTCGCGCGCAATAGGCGGCGCAATGGAGCTGCTGTCGATGACAACAGCGCCTTTTTCCAGCGCGTCCGCCACACCCGCCTCGAACAGCACCTCGCCCACGGCTTTGCCGTCGCTCAGCATGGTGATGACGATATCGGCACCCCTGGCGGCTTCGGCCGGCGATGCCGCGAGAACCGCGCCATCGGCAACCAGCGCCTCAGCCTTTTCGACGCTGCGGTTCCACACCGCAACCGAAAAGCCCGCGCCCAGCAGACGCCGGGCCATCGGCCCGCCCATCAGGCCTGTGCCGATAAAGGCAACCGACCGCTTCTTCTCCTCCCCGCCGACACTCATTTCAGTGAACCTCCCAGTTCGTCCTCGATATGAACCTGAATGATCTCTTCGAAGGAGCTTTCAGCCGTAAAGCCAAGTTCACGGGCGCGCTTTGCTTCGAAACCGGGCGCCCAGCCTTCGCACATGCGCATGATCATCTCATTCGGCTCGCGGCGAATGAGGGCAACAGCCTTTTCGCCCGCAACCTTGCGCAGCGCTTCAATCTGTTCGCCAACGGTGGCGCTGAGGCCGGGCATGGACAGGTTGCGGCGCGGACCGACCTTTTCCACGTCGATCGTCGCGCCATGAAGAAGGAAACCAACAGCGGAACGCGGCGAAGCGTGCCAATGGCGAATGCTTTCCGGCACCGGCAGAACCGCTTCCTGACCAACCAGCGGCTCGCGCAGAATATTGGAGAAGAAGCCGGAAGCAGCCGCATTGGGCTTGCCGGGGCGAATGCAGATCGTCGGCAGGCGAATGCCGATACCGTCGAAGAAACCGCGACGGCTATAGTCGGAGAGCAGCAGCTCGCAGATCGCTTTCTGCGTGCCGTAGCTGGTCAGCGGCGTGGTGTGGAACTCATCCGGAATCGGATAAGGGAGCGGCGCACCGAATACGGCGATCGACGAGGTGAAGACCACGCGCGGCTTGTAACCGTCCTTGCCGTTGGCAATGCGGATGGCGTCGAAGAGATAACGCGTGCCATCGAGATTGATACGGTAGCCCTTGTCGAAATCAAGTTCGGCTTCACCGGATACGATGGCAGCAAGATGAAAGATCACATCGGGGCGGGCTTCGACCAGCTTTTCGGCTTCGCCCGGCGCGGACAGATCGGCTGCGCGCGCATCAACCGCACCGGAGAAGCCGGCGGGCGCTTCAGGCTGAAACACGTCGATAAGCGTGAATCTGTCAATCGACTTGCCGCCAAGCGATCCATCCTTGACGAGACGCTGCGTCAGCTTACGGCCAACCATGCCTGCAGCACCGATGATTGCGATATGCATATCTTCCTCCTCTTTGGCCCGGTCATTCTCCCGAGACCGAAAAAACATCATCGGCTCGTGAACCGATAAATTAGCTTGTAAGGTTGTCTGATAACCTTATATGGTTTGATTGAAAATAGTATTTTTTCACAAACCGGCAAAAGCAAGGGCGAAAGACCTTTGCCCGGATATTTTAGGGCGGATTGGACGGAGAGGGTGGAATGACGATCGTGAGCGAACACGATATCGAGGAATTGCGGTTCTCGCTGAAGAACAGGCTGGGCGAGGCATTGCTGCTGACATCGCAGGAAGACATGCTGCGCTATTGCCGCGACTGGCATGGCGACGTCACCAGTTCGGCGGTAGCCGTCATCCGCCCCCGTTCGACCAAGGAAGTCTCCGATACGGTTCGCGCCTGCGCTGAACTCGGTCTCGCCATCATCCCTCAGGGCGGCAATACCGGGCTGGTGCTCGGCGGCATTCCCGATGAGCCAAAGCGTCAGGTCGTGCTGAGCCTCGAGCGCATGAACGCCATCCGCACCATAGACAGCGACGATTTTTCGGCTGTCGTTGAAGCCGGCTGCATTCTGTCGGAATTCAAGGATGCGGTTCAGGACAAGGGAATGTTCTTTCCGCTGTCGCTCGGCGCGCAGGGCAGCTGCCGCATCGGCGGCAACGTCTCGACCAATGCTGGCGGCATCAACGTTCTGCGTTACGGCATGACCCGCGAACTGGTGCTCGGTCTCGAAGTGGTATTGCCTGATGGCACCATCTGGAATGGCCTGTCGACGCTGCGTAAGGACAATCGTGGCATTGACCTGAAGCAGCTTTTCATAGGCGCGGAAGGAACACTCGGCATCATCACGGCCGTGTCCGTAAAGCTCTACCCCAATCCAGAACATGTCGAGACGGCACTGCTCGGCCTCAATTCGCTGGATGACGCCATCAAGCTTTATCGCCGCGCCCGCCGCGAATGCTGCGACCTGATGTCCGCCTTCGAATTCATGCCGCCCGTCGCCTTCACGCTCGCAATCGAAGCAATCCCTGACCTTAAAATGCCGATCGCCGGAGATTATCCGGCCTATGTGCTGATGGAAATTTCCGGCTCGGGGCTAGTAGACACTGCCGACCTGATGGGACGGTTCCTCGAGGGCGTCATGGAAGACGGTCTGGTGCTGGACGGCGTCATCGCCTCCTCGCGAGCACAGGCGCAATCGCTGTGGCTTTTCCGCGAGGGCATGAACGAGGGTCAGGCGCTGCGCGGCAGCCATATGCGCACCGATATTTCCGTGCCGCTGTCAAAACTTGCGGCGTTCGTGGCCGAAGCAGAGGCTGAACTGGCGGAAAAACTGCCGGAATGCCTGGCGGTTTCCTATGGCCATGTCGGAGACGGCAACGTCCATCTCAACGTGCTGCCGCCAAACGGAGCAACGCCGCAGGAGCGCGAAGCTTTCATCTACAAATCGAAAACCCTCGTCAACGAAGTCCTTGACCGTTACGTCGGCAGCATCAGCGCCGAGCACGGCATCGGCCGCCTGAAACGCTCCGATTTCGAAAGCCGGCTATCTGATGTGCAGCGCCGGATGATCACGGGTTTGAAAAATGCCTTTGACCCCGATTTGCGTATGAATCCCGGTTGCCAGATAACCCTGCAACCGGATAGCTAATCGACAAACAGCAAAGGCGGCGGAATACGCTGCCTCTGAAAACCCCGCTGACGGCGAAGGAGGAAGTCGCCTGCTGCGGGAAAAAACGGACCAATCGTTTCTGTGGAACGGGAGCAATCATGACGCTGGAGTTCAGTCAGATACATCGCAACGATCATCTGCCCGGCCGGATCGCCGCGGAGATCGCCCGCGAAATCAATGATTCGAAACTCGGGCCGGGCGACAGGCTGCCGACGGAACATGTTCTGGCGAAAACCTTCGGCGTCAGCCGCTCGGTCATTCGTGAAGCGATCGCGCAATTGCGCAACGAAGGTTTTGTCGAAACACGGCAAGGCGTGGGCGCTTTCGTCACCGATCCCCGGCAGAGACTGTCCATTCGCATCGAGCGGTCCCGTCTGAACGATCCGGAAAATTTCCGCGATCTCTTCCAGCTTCGCATGCCGATGGAAATCGAGGCGGCGGGTCTGGCAGCACTCCACCGCAACCCGCAGCAGCTGGCGCGGCTGGCGGCGGCACTGGAAAAGATGCGAACGACCGACGACTGGTCGACGGAGGGCGTTGCGGCCGATCTCGACTTTCACCGTATTCTGGCGGAAGCGACGCAGAACGAATATTTCCTGATGTTTCTCGGCTTTATCGCAGAACGCATCAGCTCGGCTATCAACATCGCCTTCTCCCGTGCTATTTTCGGGGAAATCCTGGAGGTGACGATCGCCGAACATGTGGCAATCTTCGAAGCCGTCGAACGCGCCGATGCGACTGCGGCCAAGGATGCGATGCGCAAACATCTGCTCGGGGCAGCAAGCCGGGTCAATCTGGAACTGGATATCTTCTGAGCCGCAAACAGAAGCTTAAACGGCAAAGCTATAGGACAGGTTTCGCTGCTTTCCGGCAATCCAGAGGCGAAAGACGATAATTTTGTCTGCGGTGCCGCTAGACTCGCTGTAAAAGTCATACTAAGAAGAATGAGATTAGGTTGTCAGACATCCAGACAATATGACCGCAGGAGGCGGCTGTCGGAGGGCTGAAGGGGAGGATATATATGACCGGCTCAAGGTCCATCGACGCTACCGCTATTTTGCCTGAAGACTTTGAAAACGCCCTGCTCGTCGGCCGCGTATGGTCGAAAAGCGAAGGCGGCCCCTGCCCCGTTCTGCTAAAAGGCGGCGTGCTTTACGACCTCACCTCTCTTTCGCCGACCATGTCTGAACTTCTGGAAAAGACGGATCTGGTGGAGCTGCTTGCAGACACCGGCACATTCGTGGCGCTTGGCGCGCTCGAGGCCTTTCTGGATGGCTCCGCTGGTGAACTTCTCGCCCCCAACGATATTCAGGCCGTCAAGGCTGCAGGCGTGACCTTCGCCGACAGCATGCTGGAACGCGTGATCGAGGAGCAGGCCAAGGGCGATCCACTTCGCGCGCAGGAAATACGCGGACGGCTGGCGCCGGTTCTCGGCGACAATCTCAAGGGACTTGAGGCCGGTTCGGAAAAAGCAGCCGAAGTGAAGAAACTGCTGCAGGAAATGGGCCTGTGGTCGCAATATCTGGAAGTTGGCATCGGTCCGGATGCGGAGATATTCTCCAAGGCGCAGGCCATGGCCTCCGTCGGCTGCGGCGCGCTGATCGGCGTTCACCCGAAGTCGCAGTGGAACAACCCGGAGCCGGAAGTGGTGCTGGCCATTGCCTCCGACGGCCGTATCGTTGGCGCGACGCTCGGCAACGACGTCAACCTGCGTGACTTCGAGGGCCGCTCCGCGCTCCTGCTCAGCAAGGCAAAAGACAACAACGCATCCTGCGCAATCGGTCCCTTCATCCGCCTGTTTGATGGACGCTTTACCATCGAAGACGTGAAGAAGGCGCAGATATCGCTTCTGGTCGAAGGCGAGGACGGCTTCACCATGACCGGTGCAAGCGCAATGCAAGCGATCAGCCGCACGCCGGAAAACCTCGCTTCCCAGCTCTTGAACCGCAACCATCAGTATCCTGACGGCGCCGTCTTTTTCCTTGGTACGATGTTTGCGCCGGTAAAGGACCGCCATGGCCCGGGTCTCGGCTTCACCCACTCCAAGGGCGACCGTGTCGAAGTCTCCACGCCCAAACTCGGCAAGCTGATCAACTGGGTCACGACGACAGACGAATGCCCGGAATGGACATTCGGCACCGCGGCCCTCATGCGCAACCTGGCGAAACGCGGGCTGCTCTAGGCAATCCAGCAAAACTGCATCGCGGTTTTGCGCCCAGAATTGCGAAAACCCATAGGTGGAGCATTGAGGGCGATCCTTCGTCGAAAATGCTCCAGATATTTCTTCGGGAGGGGAAAATGCAAAAGACCATCAATCTCTTTTACCGGATTCTCGAAATCATTCTCGTCCTGCTGCTCGCCGGCATGTCGATCATGGTCTTCGTCAACGTTGTCATGCGTTACACGATGAATTCCGGCATCAATATCTCGGAAGAATTGTCGCGATACTTCTTCGTATGGCTGACCTTCATCGGCGCCGTACTGACCTTCCGTGAAAACAGCCATATGGGCATCGAAACTCTCGTGATGTTCCTGTCGCGCCGCGCCCGTGTCGTGTGCATGGTCTTGTCGAACATCATTATTCTGGGCTGTTCCGCCATCTTCTTCTGGGGAACATGGAAGCAGTCTGCCATCAACGCCAGCATGCATGCGCCTGTCACCAAGCTGTCGATGATCTGGGTCTACGGCATCGGCATGTTCACCGGCGGCCTGATGTTCATCATCGCTCTGGAACGCCTCTACCGTTATGTGACGGGCCGCGTGACAGAGGATGAAATCGCCCAGTTCGCCGGCGAGAACCTCACGATCGAACAGCTTTCGGAGCGCTGATACCATGACACTTTTCGTTTTTGTCGGCTCTCTTCTCGGAGCCATGGCGATTGGCGTTCCCGTCGCTTTCTCGCTGATGTTCTGTGGTGTCGTGCTCATGTGGTACATGGGCATGTTCAACACAGCGATCATCGCCCAGAACATGATCTCGGGCGCGGACACCTTCACGCTGCTCGCCATCCCCTTCTTCATTCTGGCTGGCGAACTGATGAACTCCGGTGGTCTTTCCCGCCGCATCATCGACTTTGCGATTGCGCTTGTGGGCCATATCAGGGGCGGTCTCGGCATCGTGGCGATTGTCGCGGCCATCATCATGGCCAGCATCTCCGGTTCGGCCGCTGCCGACACCGCAGCCCTTGCCGCAATCCTCATCCCGATGATGGCGAAAGCCGGTTACAACATTCCGCGCTCCGGCGGCCTCATCGCTGCAGGCGGCATCATTGCCCCGGTCATTCCGCCCTCCATGGCCTTCATCGTCTTCGGCGTCGCCGCGAACGTTTCGATCACCCAGCTTTTCCTTGCCGGTATCGTACCCGGCATTCTGATGGGCATTTCGCTGATCATCGCCTGGCTGATCGTGGTCCGAAAGGATAACATCAAGCCCCTGCCCAAGACCTCGGGCAAGGAACGTCTGGTTGCCACGGTCCGCGCTGGCTGGGCGCTTGGCATGCCGGTCATCATTCTGGGCGGCATCAAGGCAGGCATCATGACGCCGACGGAAGCCGCCGTTGTCGCTGCCGGCTACGCTCTTTTCGTCGGCATGGTGATCTACCGCGAACTGAAGCCGGCGGATCTGTTCCACGTTCTTCTGCGCGCTGCCAAGAGCACCTCGATCATCATGTTCCTTGTCTGCGCAGCCCTCGTCTCCGCATGGCTCATCACGGCTGCGAACATTCCAAACGAAGTCGCCGGTTATATCGAACCGCTGATCGATCGTCCGATGCTTCTGATGGTTGCCATGATGGTGCTGGTCTTCATCGTAGGAACCGCGCTCGACCTTACACCGACCATCCTGATCCTGACGCCCGTTCTGATGCCCATCGTCAAGCAGGCAGGCATCGACCCGGTCTATTTCGGCGTCCTCTTCATCATCAACAATGCCATCGGCCTGATTACCCCGCCGGTCGGTGTCGTGCTGAACGTCGTCTCAGGCGTCGGACGCATCCCGCTCGGCAAGGTCACGATCGGTGTCTGGCCTTTCCTCGTTGCAGAAACCATCGTTCTGGCGTTGCTCGTGATTTTCCCGGACATCGTGATGGTTCCGCTGCAGTACCTTCGTTAATCGCCACTTCTCAACCAAAATCCAAGGGAGGATATTATGAGAAAGCTTCTTCTGACCACCACGGCCATCGCTTTCGCGGTGGGCGCCGCAGCCCCGGCAATGGCTGAATTCAACAGCCGCAACATCCGCGTTTCGAACGGCATCAACCAGGACCACCCGGTCGGCAACGGCATCAAGGCGATGCAGGCCTGCCTCGACGACAAGTCGGGCGGCAAGCTGAAGCTGACAGCATTCTGGGGCGGCGCTCTCGGCGGTGACCTCCAGGCGACGCAGGCCCTGCGCTCCGGCGTTCAGGAAGCAGTTGTTACGTCCTCGTCACCGCTCGTCGGCCTGATCCCGTCGCTCGGCGTCTTCGACCTGCCGTTCCTGTTTTCCAACGCCAAGGAAGCCGATGCCGTGATGGATGGCGCCTTCGGCGACATGATGAACAAGAAGCTGGAAGAACAGGGCCTCGTAAACCTGGCCTACTGGGAAAACGGTTTCCGCAACCTCTCGAACTCCAAGCACGCCGTGAACAAGTGGGAAGACTTTTCCGGCCTGAAGGTTCGCGTGATGCAGAACAACATCTTCCTCGACACCTTCCAGAACCTCGGCGCCAATGCAACGCCGATGGCTTTCGGTGAAGTGTTCTCGGCACTTGAAACCAACGCGATCGACGCACAGGAAAACCCCTATGTGACGATCGACACCTCCAAGTTCTACGAGGTGCAGAAGTACATCACCGAGACGAACCACGCCTACACGCCGTTCCTCTTCCTCTTCTCCAAGCCGATCTTCGACAGCTACACGCCCGAAGAACAGACGGCCCTGCGCGAATGCGCAGTCGTCGGCCGTGACGAAGAGCGCAAGGTCATCCGCGAACTGAACCAGAAGTCGCTGGAAAAGATCAAGGCTGCAGGACTTGAAGTGAACTCGCTGTCTGCGGAAGAGCAGGCACGTATCCGCGAAAAGTCGATGGTCGTCTACGAAAAGCACAAGGCTGAAATCGGTGCCGACGTCGTTGACGCCGTTCTGGCGGACCTGAAGAAGATCCGCGGCCAGTAATCCTGTCTGGATAAAATTAAAACACCCGGAGGTCAGCCTCCGGGTGTTTTTGTTTATGCGAATACAGAAAAGAAAAAGGCTGCCAAAGCAGCCTCTTCCAGAAAATCAGGACGCCGTGCGGTTTTGCCGGTTGGCGATGAGATCTTCGACCACCGCGGGATCTGCAAGCGTCGATGTATCCCCAAGCGCGCCGAAATCATCCTCCGCGATCTTGCGCAGAATACGCCGCATGATCTTACCCGAACGGGTCTTCGGCAGGCCTGGCGCGAACTGGATCTTGTCTGGCGTCGCAACCGGCCCGATCTCGTTGCGGACGTGCTTTACCAGCTCCTCGCGCAGCGCATAGTCGCCGCTCTGGCCTGCCATCAACGTGACATAACAATAAATGCCCTGCCCCTTGATGGCATGGGGGTAACCCACGACCGCCGCTTCCGAAACCTGATGATGCGAAACAAGTGCCGACTCGACTTCGGCGGTGCCGAGGCGGTGGCCGGAGACGTTCAGCACGTCATCGACGCGGCCAGTGATCCAGTAATAACCGTCCTCATCGCGCCGGCAGCCGTCACCGGTGAAGTACTTGCCCTTATAGGTCGAGAAGTAGGTGTCGACGAAGCGCTGGTGATCCCCGTAAACAGATCGCGACTGGCCCGGCCAGCTGTCGATGATGCAGAGATTGCCGTCGGCCGGCCCCTCCAGCACGTTGCCTTCGGCATCGACCAGCTGCGGCTGCACGCCGAAGAACGGCCTTGTCGCCGAACCCGGCTTCAGGTCCGTCGCACCCGGCAGCGGCGAGATGAGAATGCCGCCCGTTTCCGTCTGCCACCAGGTATCGACGATGGGGCTCTTGTCCTCGCCGACCACATGGTAATACCACTCCCACGCTTCGGGATTGATAGGCTCGCCCACCGTGCCGAGAAGCCGCAGGCTTTCGCGCGACGAACGCGTGACGAACTGGTCGCCCGCCCCCATCAGGGATCGGAGCGCCGTCGGTGCGGTGTAGAAGATGTTGACCTTGTGCTTGTCGATGACTTCCCAGAACCGTCCCTGATCCGGGAAGTTGGGAACGCCTTCGAACATCAGCGTCGTCGCACAGTTCGCCAGCGGCCCGTAGACGATGTAGGAATGGCCGGTGACCCAGCCGACATCGGCGGTGCACCAGAAGACCTCCCCGTCCTTGTAGTCGAAGACATATTCATGTGTCATCGACGTATAAACGAGATAGCCGCCCGTGGTGTGCAGCACGCCCTTCGGCTTGCCGGTGGAGCCTGACGTGTAGAGGATGAACAGCGGATCTTCCGCTCTCATCTTCACCGGCGGGCAATCCGGTTTCACCGTGGCGATTTCCTGATGGTACCAGATGTCGCGGCCGGGCGCCCAGCCCGTCTTGCCGCCGGTGCGGCGCACGACCAGAACCTTGTTGACGATGACATATTGCTTGGCAGCAATATCGATCGCCTTGTCGGTATTTTCCTTGAGCGGGATCGGCTTGCCGCCACGCACGCCTTCATCGCAGGTAATGACGAAGGTGGACTGGCAATCGACGATGCGGCCGGCCAGGGCTTCCGGCGAGAAGCCGCCGAACACGACCGAATGAATGGCGCCGATGCGGGCGCAGGCGAGCATGGCATAGGCCGCCTCGGGTATCATCGGCATATAGATGGTGACCCGGTCGCCCTTCTTGACACCATGCTTCTTCAGCACGTTCGCCAGGCGGCAGACATAGTCATAGAGCTGATTGTAGGTGATCTTCTTGTCGATATAGGGATTGTCACCTTCCCAGATGATCGCCGTGCGTTCGCCATGCGTCTTCAGGTGCCGGTCGATGCAGTTGTAGGAGACGTTCGTCAGGCCGTCCTCGAACCACTTGATCGGCACTCTTCCCTTGAAGGACGTGTTCTTGACCTTGGTATAGGGCTTGAACCAGTCGATCCGCCGGCCGTGCTTGTCCCAGAACTTCTCGGGATCCTCGACGCTCTCCTGATACCATTTCTGGTAACGCTCATTGTCGATGAGCGTGCGGGCTTTCGCCGATTTGAGCACGGGGTAGATTTTGGCAGACATGAACTCCTCCTGGAACCAGATATGGCTTGATATGCGCGACCTTGAGACTCCCACCTCAGGCATGTGTTGAATTCATAGCAGTTCAAATGCACACGGCAATTAGACAAAGGCATTTGTTTCGCAAAGAATTGCAATTATGATGCAATCCGGTTATAGAGCGCCAATATCCCGGAAATCAGTGGTTGATACCACGCCCGCGACCCCGGCGCGGACGGACAGAAGGACTGTATCTATGGCTCAACAATTGCTCATGCCAAAAGCTACGGCTGTATGGCTGGTAGACAACACCGCGCTGTCGTTCGATCAGATCGCCACGTTCTGCAAACTGCATCCGCTCGAAGTCAAGGCAATCGCCGACGGTGAAGCCGCGCAGGGCATCAAGGGTCTCGACCCGATCGCGACCGGACAGCTTTCCCGCGACGAGATCGCCCGCGCTGAAGGCAACCCGAACCACAAGCTCAAGCTTTCCGAGCCAAAGGTTCGTGTGCCGGAATCCAAGCGCCGTGGCCCGCGCTACACGCCGGTTTCCAAGCGTCAGGATCGTCCGAACGCCATTCTCTGGCTGGTCCGCAATCATCCTGAGCTGAAGGACGCGCAGATTTCGCGTCTTGTTGGCACCACCAAATCCACCATCGAGCAGATCCGCGACCGCACCCACTGGAACTCGGCAAACCTCACCCCGATGGACCCGGTAACGCTTGGTCTCTGCAGCCAGATCGATCTCGATCTTGAAGTTGAACGCGCATCGCGCGGCCGCCCGCTGCCGACAGCAGAAGAGCTTGGCAACACGCTGCAGCCGGCAACGGCGACGGAAGGTCTGGATTACAACTTCCAGCGCGACGAAGAAGAAAAGCAGATCGACGCGGATGCCGTCTTCAAGAAGCTCAGCTCGTTGAAATCGGCTCCGAAGGACGAAGACGAGGACGATCACTACTGATCGAAAGTCTTTCCGTTTATGAAAACCCGGCCGTCGAGCCGGGTTTTTTTGTTTTCAGAGCTTCAGGGCACTTCCAGTAAACCGGCTATGCGCTTTTACCGGAAATGCTCTAGCGGGCACCGAAGATTGCCGAGCCGACACGCACACTGGTGGCGCCGAATTCTATCGCCGTCTCGAAGTCCCCCGACATGCCCATGGAAAGCTTCTCGAGGCCGCATTGTCTGGCAAGCTTCGCCAGAAGCGCAAAATGCGGACCGGGATTTTCATCCGCAGGCGGAATGCACATCAGGCCCTCGACCGACAATTTCAGCTCGTCCCGGCAAAAAGCCACGAAGGCGACGGTCTCGCGTGGATCGATGCCAGCCTTCTGTGGCTCCAGCCCGGTATTGACCTGCACATAAAAACGAAGGCTGCGGCCCTGTTTGACGCACTCCTCGGAAAGCGCACGGGCGATCTTTTCCCGATCAACGCTCTGTACGACGTCGAACAGCGCAACGGCATCCGCCGCCTTGTTGGATTGCAGCGGCCCTATCAGGTGCAGCTCTATACCCGATGTCTTTTCTTTAAGCGCAGGCCACTTGCCCTGCGCTTCCTGTACGCGGTTCTCGCCGAACACGCGCTGGCCGCTGTCGATGACCGGCTGGATCTCTTGAGCATCGAACGTCTTCGAGACGGCGACGAGAGAAACATCCGTCGCCTTGCGGCCGGACTTTTCCGCTGTCTCCGCTATGCGTTGCCTGACATCCTCAAGACGTGCTTCGATTTCCATCACAGGACCTCTATTTGAAACATTCTGAACGCTAACTAGACGCCGATTGCCTTGATGCCAAGCGGGTTTAGCACCATTTGAGGCACGCTGGCCAAGATTGAACGCCCGGAGGCCCCGCCAAACTTGACGCCCCGGTCGTTTCATGGTGAAGGTCAGCGCAAATTTTTCCCCTCGATACCCGGAATTCTAAACAATGGCCATCGAACGTTACAATCCTCGCGACGCCGAGCCGCGCTGGCAGCAGAAATGGAACGAAGACAAGGTTTTCGTGACCGACAACAGCGATCCGCGCGAGAAGTATTACGTTCTAGAGATGTTTCCCTACCCGTCGGGACGCATTCACATGGGCCACGTCCGCAACTACGCGATGGGCGATGTCGTTGCGCGCTACAAGCGCGCGCGCGGCTTCAACGTTCTGCACCCCATGGGCTGGGACGCCTTCGGCATGCCTGCCGAAAACGCGGCTATGCAGAACAAGGTTCACCCGAAGGACTGGACCTATCAGAACATCGCCACCATGCGTGGCCAGCTGAAATCCATGGGCCTGTCGCTGGACTGGACCCGCGAATTTGCGACCTGCGATGTGGAATATTACCACCGCCAGCAGGCGCTGTTCGTCGATTTCATGGAAAAGGGTCTGGTCTACCGCAAGCAGTCCAAGGTGAACTGGGATCCGGTCGACCATACCGTTCTGGCCAATGAGCAGGTCATAGACGGCCGCGGCTGGCGCTCCGGCGCGCTGGTCGAACAGCGCGAATTGACGCAGTGGTTCTTCCGAATCACCGATTTCAGCCAGGATCTGCTGGACGAGCTGGACACGCTGGATCAGTGGCCGGAAAAAGTGCGCCTGATGCAGAAGAACTGGATCGGCCGCTCCGAAGGCCTGTCGCTGCGCTGGCAGACCGTTGCTGGCACAGTGCCGGAAGGCTTTGGCGACATAACCGTTTATACCACGCGTCCCGACACCCTGTTCGGCGCATCCTTCCTGGCAATCGCCGCCGACCATCCGCTGGCAAGAGAGCTGTCGGAGAAGAACCCTGATATTGCCGAGTTCTGCGACGAGTGCCGCCGCCATGGCACGTCTCTCGCAGCGCTGGAAACAGCGGAAAAGAAGGGTATCGATACCGGCGTCAAGGTCGTGCATCCGCTGGACCCGACGTGGGAACTGCCGGTCTATGTCGCCAACTTCGTGCTGATGGACTACGGCACCGGCGCGATATTCGGCTGCCCTTCGGGTGACCAGCGCGATCTGGATTTCGCCCGTAAATACGATTTGCCGGTGGTGGCCGTCGTTGCGCCGGAAGGCCCCGACGCCGCCAGCTTCACCATTGAAGACGTCGCCTTCACCGATGATGGCGTGATGATCAACTCCGGCTTCCTGAACGGCATGAACACGACTGACGCCTTTGAGGCGGTCGTGCAGAAGCTCTCTGCCCAGACGCTGGGCAACACGCCGCAGGCCGAGCGCAAGGTCAATTTCCGCCTGCGCGACTGGGGCATTTCCCGCCAGCGTTACTGGGGTTGCCCGATACCCGTCATCCATTGCGAAGTCTGCGGCGTAGTTCCGGTTCCGAAGAAGGACCTGCCGGTCAAGCTGCCCGACGACGTGACCTTCGACGTGCCCGGCAACCCACTGGATCGCCACCCCACATGGCGTCACGTTGCCTGCCCGCAATGCGGCCATGACGCACGCCGTGAAACCGACACGATGGACACATTCGTCGATTCCAGCTGGTACTACACGCGCTTCACCGCGCCTTGGGAAGATGAGCCGACGGATCCGAAGGTCGCAAACCACTGGCTGCCGGTGGACCAGTATATCGGCGGCATCGAGCATGCTATTCTGCACTTGCTCTATTCGCGCTTCTTCACCCGCGCCATGCGCGAGACCGGCCATGTCGGCGTCAAGGAGCCCTTCAAGGGCCTGTTCACGCAGGGCATGGTTGTGCACGAGACCTACAGCCACGGTGAAGGCCTGACCCGTGAATGGGTAGCGCCCGCCGACCTGCGCATCGAAGAGACTGACGGTGCCCGCCGGGCATTCCTCTTGTCCTCCGGTGCGGAAGTTAAGATCGGCTCGATCGAGAAGATGTCGAAGTCGAAGAAGAACGTGGTCGACCCGGATGATATCATCGCATCCTATGGTGCGGATACCGCTCGCTTCTTCGTCCTGTCGGATTCCCCGCCCGACCGCGACGTCATCTGGTCCGAAGCCGGTGTGGAAGGCTCAAACCGCTTCGTACAGCGCGTCTGGCGTATCATCGGCGAAGTCGCGACCGAACTGAAGAGCGTCACGCCGAAGCCCGCGAGCGAGGGCGAGGGCCTGGCAGTATCCAAGGCGGCCCACAAGACGCTGAAGGCCGTTCAGGAGGATCTGGACAAGCTTGCCTTCAACAAGGCGATCGCCCGCATCTACGAACTGGTCAACGCGCTCGCAGCTCCGCTGGCGGATGTCGCGGCTGGTGGCAAGCCTGATGACGTCAAGGCGGCGGCGCGTGATGCCGTCGAAATCCTCATTCGCATCATTGCCCCCATGACGCCGCATCTGGCCGAAGAATGCTGGTCGGCGCTGGGCAACGAAGGTCTCGTCGCCCAGACGCCGTGGCCAACTTTTGTACCCTCGCTGGTCGAGGAAAACGATGTGGTCATGCCTGTTCAGGTCAACGGCAAGAAGCGCGGCGAATTGACAATCGCGCGCGATGCGGATCAAGATGCGGTCCGAGCGGCTGCCCTTGCGCTGGATGCCGTCAAATCCATTCTTGCCGGTGGCGAGCCCAAAAAAGTCATCGTGGTTCCGCAGAGGATTGTGAACATTGTTGTCTGACGTTTTTTCGAGATGGAGCCGCGTTGCGGCAGCAGTTTCCGTCGTGATGATGGCCGGTCTTCTGGCAGGCTGCCAGGTCCGCCCGCTTTACGGCGAGGCTTCCGGAACCAAGGAGAGACTGGCGGCTGTCAGCATCTCGAATGCCGGCGACCGCATAACGCAGGAAGTGCGCAATCAGCTGATCTTCCTGGTGTCCGGCGGTGCGGGTGAACCGGCTACGGCTCAGTACAACGTCAAGTTATCCGTAAGCTCGAGCGCCACGTCCACGGAAGTCGAGAACTACGATCTGACGACCCGTACCAACAGCAATTATAACGGCCCTTACCCAGGCCGTGTTGTGATGAACGGTAATTACGTCCTGACGCGTATTTCCGACGGCCAGATCCTGCGCTCCGCGCGGCGTAGCGTAACGGCGCAGGTGGATCTGCCACAGCAGGAATTCGCCAAGATCAGGGCGATCCGCGACGCAGAAAACCGTGCGGCCCGGGAACTGGCTGAAATCATCCGTACCGATATCGCTGCCACCCTTGGCCGCTGAGAGCGGCGGCCGTGGCAGAGATAAAATCGCATGAATTTGAGCGCTTCGCCGAAAATCCGGCGGAGCGCTTTCGCGTTTTCGTGCTCTACGGCCCGGATCGCGGCCTCGTGTCGGAGCGGGCCAACCTCATCGCCAAAAAGACCGGCATTGACCCGGATGACGCCTTTGCATCGTTGAAGCTGAGCGCATCCGACCTGCAGGGCGATCCCGGCCGCCTTCTCGACGAAGTGAACGCCATCGGCCTTTTCGGTGGCGAAAAACTCGTCTGGATCAAAAGTGCCTCGGCTGAAAAGGCGCTGGTGGATGCTCTCCAGATTCTGGCTGAGACGCCGCCCGAAGCCAGCTTCCTCATCATCGAGGCCGGCGACATCAAAAAAGGTACGGGCCTGCGCAAGATCGCAGAACCCGCTCGCTCTATCGCAGCAATCCCGTGTTATGCGGATGACGCCCGTTCGTTGAATGCGTTGATCGATCAGGAACTGTCTGCCGACAATCTGCGCATTGCCCCGGCCGCACGGCAGAGGCTGATCGAGCAGTTGGGCGGCGATCGGATTGCCTCGCGCAACGAGATCCGCAAGCTTGCGCTCTATTGCCGCGGCGCAGAGGTGATCGAGGAAGATGATGTGCTGGCAATCATCGGCGATGCCAGCACGGTTTCGGCTGACGACGCCGTCGATGCCATCCTGAAGGGCGACAGAAACGCCTTTTTCCACGCGACCCAGAAGATCGTCTCGTCGAAGACGCCGATCTTTCTCGTGCTTCAGGGATGCCTCAAGCAATTTCAGTTGCTGGATCAGATGCGCGCCGAAATGGATGAGAAAAAGCAGCAGGCCGGGCAGGTCATGCAAACGCTTGGACGCCACATCCATTTTCGCAGGAAACCGGTTATCGAAAGGGCACTGCGAACCTGGCAGCCAGCGGCGATCGCCCGTGAGATGAACCGCCTGCAAGCGGCCATATTGCAAAGCCGCCAGCGCCAAAGCCTGGAAGACAGCGTGGCGCTTTTGACCCTGCTATCGACCACATTGCAATCAGGCCGCGGCGGATAACTCACTAAAGGTCGGCAAAAAGCCCTCACGCTGACGCTGCGAGGGCTTTTAAAATCATGATACCAAGGACACCAGTCGTTGAGAACTCAGTCGCCCTTACCCGGCTCGGCAGAGAAATAAAGCTCGAGCTTGCCTGTCACGCCATCCATTTCCTTGGCTTCCGGCAAGGGGTCGCGCTTGATGGTGATATTCGGCCAGATCGCCGCATATTCCGTATTCAGCTTCAGCCACTTGTCGAGACCCGGCTCAGTGTCGGGCTTGATCGCTTCGGCAGGACATTCCGGTTCGCACACACCACAATCGATGCATTCGTCAGGATTGATAGCGAGGAAATTTTCACCCTCGTAAAAGCAGTCGACAGGGCAGACTTCAACGCAATCGGTGTATTTGCAGCGGATGCAATTGTCGGTCACGACATATGTCATGATGAACTCCAGAATATGCAGGCCGGGTCTGTGGGCTTCGGAACACAAGCCGTCGCCCGGAATTCAGACAGGGCAATTTTGCAAGTGAGGTAATGCCTTTGCCTTCAGATAGCAAGGATAAACAATTCTGAAAAACCGCTAAGACTTGAAGGTTTATTCTATTCTTTGTTTCCGTCGCTGTCCGACAGGAACCTGTCGAGCGCCCTGCGCTCTTTTTTGGTGGGGCGACCGCTTCCCGGCTGACGTATCGCCTGCTCCAGCGGGCTCAGCCTGTCGGAAGGCTCGCGCGGCGGCGTCAGATCGTCGTAGAGAAGTTTGGCCTCTTCATAGGGCCCGCGCCGCTCGCCCCCGGATTTGACGATAAGCACCTTGTCCATGCGCTCGAAACCGATATCGAGCCTGTCACCCGCCTTTACCAGATGGCTGGGCTGGCGAATGGAGACACCGTTGACCTTGACCTTGCCAGACTGAATGTAACTCTGGGCAAGTGAACGGGATTTGGCCATGCGGGCAAAGAACAGCCACTTGTCCAGACGCTGACGCGTGCTTTCGAGTGGCTGTTCGTTGCTCCCCATAGCTTACTTCTTCAGCTGCTCCTTGAGAGCAGCAAGCTTGGCGAAGGGCGAATCCGGATCGATCGGCTTTTCCTTACGCGGCGGCTTGGCTTCGAAACGCTGCTGACCCTGCGGTTTCCCGCCACGGTCGTTGCGGTCCGGCCTGTCCTTGCGCTCCCCGCGATCCTGACGATCATTATTGCGGTTGTTGCCACGGTCGGGACGTCCGCCATCACGCTTACGCTCGCCGTCACCGCCACGATTGGCAGCCTCGCGATTTGCTCCGTCACGATTATCGCGACGGCCTTCGCCACGACGTTCACCCTGTTCGCGTGGCGCCTGATCGCGACCCTCGCCACGGCCTTGACCGCGGTTGCCGGGACGACGGTTTTCACCACGCTGGTTTTCGTTGCGACCACCCGGACGCCACAGAAGAACAGGCTTCGGCTCGGCAGCCTCGGCGCTTTCCGTCGGCGCAGCCTCGCTAACAGCAGCCTCTTGGCCCACAGCTTCCGCAACCGGCACTTCTTCAGCAGTTTCGACAGTCGTCGTCTCGGAAACCTGCTCTTCCGAAGCCGGTTCCTCGTGTTCGGTCTCTGCGCTCTCGTCTTCCTTCACCGCTTCAGAAGCGGCCGGAGCGGCAGCACCAGTCTGGTTGGCGAGGAAGGCCTGCGCCTCTTCCGCCGTTACCTGATCGGCACGATAACCGAGACCCTTGAGGATTTCTTCCATGTCGTCGAGCGTTGCGCCGAGAATGGAAAGCATCGCGGTCGTCGTCGTGAAACGGCGGCCGTCATAAGCGCCTTCCGGACGCGGCTGCTGACCGGGCTTCCACTGCAACAGCGGACGGATGAGATCGGCCAGACGCTCGAGAATGTCGATACGCACGGCGCGCTTTCCGAGGAAACGGAAACCGGCGAGCTTGTAGAACATCCGCTCGAAGGTCGGATCCGTCACGACAGAGGTGCGACCGGCGGCCAGCACCGGAATGAGATCGCCGTAACCCGGCTTGCCGAGACCATCGTTCTTCAGCGCCCAGAGCAGCGTGACAAGCTCCGCCGGAGCGGGCTTGAGAAGCGCGGGCAGGAAGACGTGATAGGCGCCGAAACGCACGCCGTAGCGGCGCATGGAGGCACGCGCATCCTGATCCAGCGACTTCACGTCTTCGGTGACGTCACGGCGGAACAGGACACCGAGATTTTCGACCAGCTGGAACGCCAGCCCCTTCGCCAGACCCTGAAGGTCTTCGGCGCGCGAAATATCGTCCAGCGGCTTCAGCACGGTCGCAATCTGATGATTGACGAAACGTTCGACGCGCGCCAGCGCATGATCGCGGGCATTGCCGCTCAACTGCTCGTCGGCAAAGAGGATCACGCGCGGCTTCATGATATTGTCGCCTGCCGAAAGGCGGGCCACCGGTTCGCCCAACCAGCGAACCAGACCATCGGAGCTCAAAGCGAGATCACCGTTTCCGCTGGCGTGCAGACGCGCGGCACGCGCCTCGTATTCGAGCGCGAGCGCCTTCTGCGCAGCAGCCTGCACGGCCTTCTGATCCGGCCCTTCCATTCCCGGCACCGGCGTGAACCGGAACCCGGCCAACTGGCCGACGTGATGTCCTTCTACGAAGACATCACCATTTACACTGATTTCAGCTTCAAGCATCGCATTCTCTCTCAGGCGCCTCATGAGCACAGATGTCCTGCGATCAACAAAGCGTTTCGTCAACCTTTCATGTAGAGCATCGGACAATCGATCTTCGATTTCCCGCGTCTTTTCTTGCCAGTGTGTCGGATCGGCAAGCCATCCTGGGCGGTTCGATACATAAGTCCATGTTCTGATCTGCGCAATCCTTGCAGACAAGGTATCGATCTCTCCATCGGTACGATCGGCGCGGCGCACCTGTTCGCCCATGAAATCTTCGTTCACCGTGCCACGTTTTACCAGATCGAAATAGAGCGTTGAGATCAGATCAGCATGTTGAGCGGGCGCAATGCGGCGATAATCCGGAAGCGCGCAGGCCTCCCAGAGTTTTTCCACCCGCGCCTCCGTCGTCGCCACGTCGATGATTTCAGGGTAGCGCGACAGATATTCGAGCGCCTGCTGGTCGATCGCCGGCAAGGCCCGTGACAGTCCCTGGATCGCCGGGGCGGCTTCGAGGCTCAGACGCAGATTGGTGATGGAGGAAAAATCGAAATTTTTCGTCCGCCATTGCAGCACCTTCACCGAGTCGAACTGATGGGTTTCGATACGCTCCACCAACTCGTCGTCAAATGGATCGACGCGCCCCGTCACGCCAAAGGTGCCATCGCGAAGATGGCGGCCGGCGCGGCCGGCGATCTGGCCGATCTCGCCCGGATTGAGATTGCGGAACTGATAGCCGTCAAACTTGCGGTCCTGCGCAAAGGCGACATGATCGACATCGAGGTTGAGACCCATGCCGATGGCATCCGTCGCCACGAGATATTCGACGTCGCCGGACTGGTAGAGCCCCACCTGGGCGTTGCGCGTACGCGGCGAAAGCGCGCCCATCACAACGGCTGCGCCACCACGCTGGCGACGCACCAGCTCGGCAATGGCATAGACCTCTTCCGCCGAAAAGGCGACGATTGCCGTGCGTTGCGGCAGGCGGGTTATCTTCTTCTGGCCCGCATAAAAAAGCTGCGACAGGCGCGGACGTTCGACCACGGTAATTCCCGGCAGCAGCTTTTCGAGGATCGGGCGCATCGTGCCCGCACCCAGAAGCAGCGTTTCCTCCCGCCCGCGCAGATGCAGCACGCGGTCGGTAAAGATATGCCCGCGCTCCAGATCACCCGCCAGCTGCACTTCATCGATGGCGACGAATGCGGCCGTTGTCTCGCGCGGCATGGCTTCCACCGTGCAGACGGAATATTTGGCTTTAGGAGGGGCGATCTTTTCTTCGCCGGTTATCAGCGCCACATTCGGCGCGCCCACCTTTTCGACAAGACGGGTATAGACCTCACGCGCCAGAAGGCGCAGCGGAAGGCCGATGACACCGTTGCCATGTGCCACCATGCGCTCAATGGCGTAATGGGTCTTGCCGGTATTGGTGGGGCCGAGAACGGCCGTGACACCGCGGCCGCTCAGGATCATGGGGCGAAAATTCAACGTACTATCCGTGAATCGACTTCATCTGCTTGCTGTACCGCCCGCCATTCACTGATACGGGCCGCACACGCAACACACATGGCAACGCCCGCCGACAAAGGCAATAGGCCTTGTCCGCAAAGTGGTAACAGGTCCTTCCCCGCCGGAATTTTCCTTTTTGATTCAGATACTTGAAATATTAAAAAGAATCCGGCGAAACCGGAATTGATTCGGATACGGAACAGTCTGCGAACGAATCGAATACGAATCGCTGACTCCAATGGATTCAGCTTTTGTTCTCCGCAACATCTGGTTGGCAGATGCCTGCCCTATACCAGATTGTGAATCCGGGTAAGTCCTTGTCCGGATTCAGCTTTGCGGCACCGGCTTCCGGCGGAAAACACCGCAATCGACTGTCAAGCGGCAATCGCTGGAAAGCCGCTCCGGCACAGGCAGGAATGGCAGTATCAGAGCGCCTCGCCGGCAAGGAGGCGCGGCGCGCCCGCATCTGTCGTACCGGCAGCCTGACCGATGAAATAGGATTTCAGACCCGGCAAACGATCGACTACACCCAGACCGAAATCACGCATGACGCGAATGGGACCGACATCATTGGAGAAAAGCCGGTTCAGCACATCCGTCGTCACACCCATCCGCAACGTGTCGAAACGCCGCCAGGACTGGTAACGATCGAGAACGTTGAGAGAGCCGATATCAAGGCCGAGACGGTCGGCCTCGACCACGGTTTCGGCCAGTGCCGCAACATCCTTGAAGCCGAGATTGAGGCCCTGACCGGAAATCGGGTGAATTCCATGCGCCGCATCGCCGGCAAGTGCAAAACGTGGCGCGACGAAGGAACGCGCCAGCGTCAAGCCCAGTGGAAAGGCGCGACGGGGACCGACGGGACGGACCGGACCGAGCTTGTGGCCGAACCGGCGTTCAAGTTCCTCCTCGAACACCAGATCGTCGGCAGCAACCAGCCTGTCGGCATCGGCCGTACGTTCGGTCCAGACAAGCGAGGAGCGGTTCCCTTTCAAGGGAAGCACGGCGAAAGGCCCCGACGGCAGAAAATGTTCCTCCGCGCAGCCCTCATGCGGCCGCTCGTGTTCAACGGTGGTGACGATCCCAGACTGATCGTAATTCCAGTGCACGGTTTTTATTCCTGCCATATCCCGCAAAGCCGAGCGGACCCCATCGCAGGCTATGAGCAGTCGCGCCTCAAGCGACGAGCCGTCGGAAAGTGAAATAGCCGTCGATTGCGGGCCGGCGGAAAAGCCGGAAACACTGAGACCATGGCGGATTTCGACGCCGAGGCGCTCACACAGGCCTCGCAGCGCACCCACCATCGCGACATTCGGGACCATATGAGCGAAGGGCCTGCCCTCCTCCACCGCGCCACCAAATGTCAAAAACACCGGGCGAACCGGATCGGCGGTCTTCGAATCGGTGACGATCATCTTGTGGATCGGCTGGGCCTCCGGCTCGATCTCGTTCCATATGCCGAAAACGTCGAGCATGCGTGTGGCCGCCGCGATAATGGCGGAGGCGCGGACGTCCTTCTTCCAGACATCCTCGGGAGCGGCTTCAACCACCTGCACATTAAGATGTCCGGCTGCCTGCTTAATTGCGACAGCAACGGAAAGGCCGACATAACCGCCGCCTGCCACCACCACGTCCAGCATCGCGCTTCTCCTCAAATCTTGTGCACGCATCATCCGCGCACTATAGACCATGTGACGTCTTCCTACAGCCGGAGCAGGCCGAAAAAATGTCGCATCCCTCGCAAACGTCAGATCCGATGGCCAATCTGATCTCCACACTCGATCTCGAGAAGCTGGAAGAAAACCTGTTTCGGGGTGAAAGCCCACAAATCGGCTGGCAGCGCGTTTTCGGCGGCCAGGTGATCGCGCAGGCATTGATCGCAGCTCAACGAACCGTGGATGATGATCGTTTCGTTCATTCACTGCATTCCTATTTCATGCGCCCCGGCGACCCGCTGGTGCCCATCCTCTACCAGGTGGAGCGCATTCGCGACGGTGCGAGCTTCTGCACCCGGCGCGTGGTCGCCATCCAGCATGGCAAGGCGATCTTTTCCATGTCGGCGTCATTCCAGATCGTCGAGGACGGCTTCGATCATCAGATAAAAATGCCGGATGTGACGCCGCCCGAAAGGCTGATGAGTGAAGATGAGATGCAGGCGGCCTTCCTCGCCAACGCACCCGCGTCGATCCGCAAATACTGGAGCAACAAGCGCCCGATAGAGATCCGGCCGGTTTCGCTGACCCATTATATTTCGAAGGAAAAGCTGGAACCGCAGCAGGATATCTGGGTTCGCGCTGTCGGCGATGTGCCGGACGATCCACGTTTCCAGTCGGCCATTCTCGCTTATCTCTCGGATATGACGTTGCTCGACACGTCGCTCTATGCCCACGGAACGACGATCTTCGATCCGGCCATTCAGGTGGCGAGCCTCGATCACGCCATGTGGTTCCACCGTCCCTGCCGGCTGGACGACTGGCTGCTCTACACGCAGGACAGCCCCAGCGCCTCGGGAGCACGCGGTTTGACCCGTGGCAATATTTTCACCAGACAGGGTGAACTGATCGCCTCCGTCGCACAGGAAGGTTTGATCCGCAAAAGGGCAAATGCTTAAATAATGCGCTTTTTTAAAAAATCGCACATTTAATAGACGAAAATTGCGCCACCCGATGCCCGTTTTTCAGACGCCTGTCATATAATTTTTATATTTCAATAACTTAGAGGCCGCATCAAAACTGGCACGCCCCTTGAATGTATGTCCATAGTCGCTGTTACTGATCTGCCAGCGCGAGGAGAGTCGGCTCCGTGCCGAGGACAAACAAAGGATGGGAAACCAGATGAAAATTGTGATGGCCATTATCAAGCCGTTCAAGCTGGATGAAGTGCGCGAAGCGCTCACCGGCGTCGGCATCCAAGGCCTGACCGTGACCGAGGTAAAGGGTTACGGACGCCAGAAGGGACATACCGAGATTTATCGCGGCACGGAATATGCGGTGAGCTTTCTTCCCAAACTGAAGATCGAGATCGCGGTTGCATCAGACGTCGTCGACAAGGCTGTCGAGGCAATCGCGTCGGCTGCAAAAACCGGGCAGATCGGTGACGGCAAGATCTTCGTCTACTCTATCGAACAGGCCGTGCGCATCCGTACCGG
Source organism: Agrobacterium sp. K11 (assembly GCF_059429395.1). NCBI lineage: Bacteria > Pseudomonadati > Pseudomonadota > Alphaproteobacteria > Hyphomicrobiales > Rhizobiaceae > Agrobacterium > Agrobacterium sp. K11. Next base: position 239,976 of record NZ_JCAHRB010000009.1, read on the forward strand.
CGAAACCAACACAGAAGCGCTTTGAAGCACGGCTGACAGGGAGTTTTCTAGCTATGCAACTCAACAAGTTTTCAACGCTCGGCAAACTGGGTGCCGGTGTGGCAGCCCTGATGGCCCCGGCAATCGCCTTTGCGCAGGATGCCGCGCCGGCAGTAGCAGCGGCGGCCCCCGTTCCGGAAAAAGCCGATACCGCATTCATGTATGTCGCGACGATCCTCGTGCTTTTCATGATCATTCCGGGTCTCGCCCTGTTTTATGGCGGCCTCGTGCGCACCAAGAACATGCTCTCCGTTCTCATGCAGTGCACGGTCATCGGCGCGGTCATGATGCTCGTATGGGTAATCTACGGTTACTCCTTCGCCTTCGGCGGCGGCACCGGCCCGTATTTCGGTGGTTTCGGCAAGCTGTTCCTGTCCGGCGTTTCGCTTGACAGCACCTCGGCAACCTTCTCCCAGGGCGTCGTGATCTACGAATACACCTTCATCGCCTTCCAGATGACCTTTGCGGCCATCACGCCCGCGCTGATCATCGGTGCATTCGCGGAACGCGTGAAGTTCTCGGCAGTCATCCTGTTCACCATCCTGTGGGCCACCTTCGTCTACTTCCCGATCGCTCACATGGTCTGGGACGCGAATGGCCTGATCTTCGGCATGGGCGCTCTCGACTTCGCCGGCGGCACGGTCGTTCACATCAATGCCGGTATCGCCGGTCTGATCGGCGCGATCATGGTTGGCAAGCGTACCGGCTTCGGCAAGGACATGATGGCCCCGCACTCCATGACGCTGACGCTGGTTGGCGCAGCCATGCTGTGGTTCGGCTGGTTCGGCTTCAACGCCGGCTCCAACCTCGAAGCATCTGGCGGTGCGGTTCTTGCAACCATGAACACCTTCCTCGCCACTGCAGCAGCCATCGTTTCCTGGTCGCTGGTTGAAAGCTTCACCCGCGGCAAGGCTTCCATGCTGGGCGCAGCTTCGGGCATGATCGCCGGCCTCGTCGCCGTAACGCCTGCGGCCGGTTCTGTCGGACCCATGGGCGCTATCGTTCTCGGCCTCATCGTCTCGCCGATCTGCTACTTCTTCGTCTCGGTTGTGAAGAACAAGTTCGGCTACGACGACACAGCCGACGTCTTCGGTGTCCACGGCATCGGCGGCATTATCGGCGCCCTCGGCACCGGCATCTTCACGTCGCCGCTGCTTGGCGGCACGGGCAAGGCGGACTTCTCCATCTCCTCGCAGCTCTGGACGCAGTTCGTTGCCGTCGCCATCACCATCGTATGGTGCGCAGTCGTCTCGGCAATCCTCTACAAGATCGTCGACGTGATCGTTGGTCTGCGGGTTCCGGTCGAAGCGGAACGCGAAGGTCTCGACCTTGCGACCCACGGTGAAGCCGCCTACCACTCCTGATATCCGGGAAAAGGGGTTCTCCATCCCCTCTCCCAAAAGAAGGCCCGCTTCGGCGGGCCTTTTCTTTGCCGCAAATCCGGAAGCGGCTTTTAAAAAACCGCATGGTTAACACGACATTAACCAGCAAGCTGTTAGTTTTCCCTGTCAATCCAGGATCTGGTCAACTGCCGGATCTTGCCGAAACCACAAAAACTACGGGTTCAGGGACATGGGCAGAATGAATTCTCCGACATTCGACGGTCGTCACACGCGTTTCGTGCTGACGGCGTTTTTCGTGCGGCAGGTCATGGCTCTTGCCGGTTTTGCGTTGCTTGCCACGATTGCGCTGGGGATTACCGCACTTGCCACATGGAACGTGGCGGACCCGAGCCTGTCCTATGCAACAGGCAACCAACCCACCAATCTTCTCGGTTACGGCGGCGCAATCTTCGCCGATATCGTGATGCAGTTCCTCGGCCTTTCCGCAATCATCGCGCTTTTGCCGGTGATTGCCTGGGCGATCGCCCTGATCGCCGGTCGCAAGTTCAACCGGATACCCGCCCGCCTCGTCGCCTGGATCGCCGGCGCCATCGTCTGCGCCGCCTCGCTCGGCTGTTTTCCCGCGCCCGTGACATGGCCGCTGCCGAACGGCATCGGTGGCGTCATCGGCGATATGATCCTGCGCTTCCCAGCTCTCTTCATCGGCGCTTACCCCACCGGCACGATTGCGACGGTGCTGGGCGCTATATTCGCTGCTCCCGCCGCCTTGATGATGCTGTTTGCCGCCGGTCTCGTGGGACGCCCGGAAGATGACCTGGAACAGGAAGAACGCGCGCCGGTCGCAAACAAGGCCCGTGCCACCCGTCAGGTAGAGGAAGAAGACGATGACGAGGGCGAAGGCTTCTTCGCCAATATTCTCGCCTTCGGCGCAATCGCACATTACTGGTACATCTCGCAGGCCCGCCTTCGCCGCCTGTTCGGCCTGAAGTCGAAATCCCTGCACGGCGAATTCGAACACCCTTACGATTTCAACGAATATGAATTCGGCACGCTGAACGAACCCTCCCGCCTCAAGACGGCGATCAACCGCCTCGACCAGCGCGCGGAACCGTCTTTCGAAGAACGCGCCGCATCCCGTCGCCAAATGTCGCCTCCCTCCATCGCGCCCGATCATGATGCGGACGGGGACGACGAACCGTCGTTGGACGCAGACGGTCGGCGGTTGCCCAACGGCATTCTCTCGGACGACCACGGCCTGGACGAGAACGACCCGAAGTTCGTGGCAAGACAGGCACCTGGGCGCGGCCAGCCCAGAATAACCGCCCCTTCCGCACGCCCGAAGCCCAGCGAGCGCGTGGCAAGGGAAGCGCAGGCCTCCTTTATTGCCGCAGACGGTTTCCAGCTGCCCACCGTGCATCTTCTGGCGGAACCCAAGAACGTCGTTCGCGACCATACGCTGAACGAGGAAGTGCTGGAGCAGAATGCCCGCCTTCTGGAAGGGGTTCTCGAGGATTTTGGCGTCAAGGGTGAAATCATTCACGTCCGCCCCGGCCCGGTCGTCACGCTCTACGAACTGGAACCAGCACCCGGCATCAAATCCTCACGCGTCATTGGCCTTGCCGATGACATCGCCCGCTCCATGAGCGCGATCGCCGCGCGCGTTGCCGTCGTGCCTGGCCGCAACGCCATTGGCATCGAGCTTCCGAACCAGACGCGTGAAACCGTGTTCCTGCGTGAACTGGTCGGCAGCCGCGACTTTGAAAACAGCAAGGCCAAGCTCGCCATGGCGCTCGGCAAGACCATCGGCGGCGAACCCGTCATCGCCGATCTTGCCAAGATGCCGCATCTTCTCGTTGCCGGTACCACGGGTTCGGGCAAGTCGGTCGCCATCAACACCATGATCCTGTCGCTGCTTTACCGCATGTCGCCGGAGCAATGCCGCCTGATCATGATCGACCCGAAAATGCTCGAACTATCGATCTATGACGGTATTCCGCATCTGCTCTCCCCCGTCGTTACCGATCCGAAAAAAGCCGTCGTGGCGCTGAAGTGGACGGTGCGCGAGATGGAGGAGCGCTACAAGAAGATGTCGAAGATCGGTGTGCGCAACATCGATGGCTTCAACAGCCGTGTGCAGCAGGCGATCGACAAGGGCGAAATCCTCACCCGCACGGTGCAGACCGGCTTCGACCGCCAGACCGGCGAGGCAATGTACGAGACGGAAGAATTCGACCTGAAGCCCCTGCCCTATATCGTCGTCATTATCGACGAAATGGCGGATCTTATGATGGTGGCAGGCAAGGATATCGAAGGTGCCGTACAGCGGCTCGCTCAGATGGCGCGTGCCGCCGGCATCCATGTCATCATGGCAACCCAGCGCCCGTCCGTCGATGTCATCACCGGCACCATCAAGGCGAACTTCCCGACCCGCATCTCCTTCCAGGTAACGTCGAAGATCGACAGCCGCACCATTCTGGGCGAACAGGGCGCAGAACAGCTGCTCGGCATGGGTGACATGCTCTATATGGCCGGTGGCGGCCGCATCCAGCGCGTGCACGGTCCCTTCGTCTCCGACAATGAAGTGGAAGAGATCGTCGCCTATCTCAAGACGCAAGGCACGCCGGAATATCTGGAAGCGATCACCGAGGAAGACGATGAGGAAGGCAATGGCGGCGGCCCGGCCGGCGCCGGCAATTTCTCCGATTCGGAAGACCCCTATGATCAGGCCGTGGCTGTCGTGCTGAGGGACGGCAAGGCCTCCACTTCCTACGTCCAGCGGCGTCTCGGCATCGGCTACAACCGCGCCGCCTCGCTGATCGAACGCATGGAGCAGGAAGGCATCATCGGCCCCGCCAATCATGCCGGAAAACGCGAAATACTCGTACCAACGGAAGCAGACATCATCGAGCGGTAATGCACGTCGCCCAAAAGGCTGTAGTGGTTTCGGGATAACGACATGCGTGAGGCGAAGACGGCAACCAAGCGGGGCGAAGAAGCGTTAATACACGCTTTCAACGTCATGAAGCCGCCGCCTTTATGCGGAAAATCGCTGCGATGAAGGAGAACAGAATGAACGACCTCACCACCGGCGAGATTGCCACCGCAAACACACCAGAGAACGGCGTGACGCGACGTGGCGTGCTGACGGCGTTTTCCATGGCTGCGGTCATGGCCGGCCTGTCGCCGCTCAACGCATTTGCTCAGGCTGCCGGTAACAGCGCGACCGCGCAGAAAATTGCCAATCACTTCTCGTCGGTCAAAACCATGATGGGAGAGTTTGTCCAGTTTGGTCCGCGCGGTGAACAGACCGGCGGCAAATTTTACATCGAACGGCCCGGCAAGCTTCGATTCAATTATGAAGACCCCTCGCCCATGCGGGTCATCTCCGACGGCAAGAATGTCGTCATCGGCAACATGAAGCTGAAGACATGGGATTTGTATCCACTGTCAAAGACCCCGCTAAGCCTGCTTTTGTCCGACAAGATCGATCTGAGCAACCAGAAGGTCCGGAACGTGAAGGAAGAGTCGGACCTGACCACCATCGTACTGGGTGACAAGAGCGTGTTCGGCGATTCCACCATTACCCTGATGTTTGACCCGAAAACCTTCGATCTGAGGCAATGGACGACGACCGATGCCCAGAACAAGGACACGACTGTCATGATCTTCAACGTGCAGACGGGCGTTAACCTCGACGAACGCGTTTTCAACATCAACTACGAAGAAGTCCGCAAACGCGGCTAAAGGCCGGGCGGTCCACGGCGACAGTTCAAAAGGCGGCCCTGCGGTCGCCTTTTTCATTTTGCCGCTAAAATGCATTCCCGTTTTCATCGCGATGTTATAAGCCTGCGCCCCGGAAACATGTCTCGAAACAATCGGCTTCGAGGCTATAGAAGCGGAGCACATGCATGTCGTTTTCGATAACCACCTGGAACATCAACTCGGTCAGGCTCAGAATGCCGATCGTGGAGCAGTTTCTGGTGCGTTACAAACCCGACATTCTCTGCCTGCAGGAAACGAAATGCCCGAATGGCGAGTTTCCGATGAAGCCGCTGAAGGCGCTCGGTTACGAGCACGTCATCATCCATGGCCAGAAGGGCTATCACGGTGTGGCAATCGCTTCGAAAATTCCGCTGACAGAAGATCACCGTCAGGACTATTGCGGTATAGGCGATGCACGACATATTTCCGCGATTTTTCAGGTTGGATCGCGCCGCATACGGCTGCATAACTTTTATGTTCCGGCTGGCGGTGACGAACCCGACCGGTCGATAAACCCGAAATTCGGCCACAAGCTGGATTTCATCGAAGAGATGAAGGCGCTTCGCGCCGACGGCGTGCCCGGCACCTCGTCCATTCTCGTGGGCGATCTCAACATCGCGCCGCTTGAAAATGACGTCTGGTCGCACAAGCAACTGCTGAAGATCGTCAGCCATACGCCGGTGGAAACCGACGGCATGCTCGATATCATGAAGAAGGGCAACTGGCTCGACCTGATGCGGCTGAACGTGCCTGATAGTGAAAAGATTTATACCTGGTGGAGCTACCGCGCCAAGGATTGGGAAGCTGCAGACCGTGGCCGCCGTCTTGACCATATCTGGTCGTCGCAGGATCTCGGCCCTTCGCTTGAAAAGATCGATATCTTGCGCGAAGCACGCGGCTGGAACCGGCCATCCGACCACGTTCCGGTTACGGCCCATTTCCGTTTCTGAAGCGCTGGCTCTTTAAAATCAGGAGAAGCGGTTCTGCAAACGGGCCGCGCCCGCCGCGAGTGCGGCGATGTTATCGCGAATGCGTGCCGACACGATATCGGCAACCTCCGGAAACTCCTCCACAAGCCGGTGAAAGAGAATGCGCGTTATCCGGATGACCTCGGAATCCTCCGCGGCAATGGCGGTAAATTTTCTCTCACAGAGCGTGAAAAGCGCCAGCTCCGAAAGCAGCGCCCCCTTGCCCGGTGTCGCCTGCAACGCGGGTTTTCCATCCCGCCCGGCCGTAAATAGCTCGAAATGGCCTGACGTCACCGCAAAGGCGCACTCGGCCGGGGAATGTTCCCGGAACAAAGTCTGACCCGCCGCCACGCGGCGGCGTTCCGCGCCGAAGGCGATCAGCCGCAACTGATCGTCGCTGAAGCCGGCAAACAACGGCACTTGCCCCAGAAGCATGATGTCATCCGTCAAGGCCATGTCGATTGCTACTCCAGAAAACCGCCTGCACCACTATAGCGGTTTTCGGATATCGGCCTTCAAAATACAAGATGTTAGAATATTCTGCGTCCTCTCGGACGCAGAAAGGGCGTTCGTTCAGGGAACGATCTTGTATCCGCCGTTCTCGGTCACCAGAATTTCGGCATTGGAGGGGTCTCGCTCGATCTTCTGGCGCAGACGATACACATGCGTTTCGAGCGTATGCGTCGTCACTCCGGAATTGTAACCCCAGACCTCTTCCAGCAAGACGTCGCGGGTGACGACGGCGCTCCCGGCGCGGTACAGATAACGGATGATCGCCGCTTCCTTTTCCGTCAGCCGGATTTTTTTGCCGTCTTCCGTCGTCAGCAGCTTCTGGCTGGGTTTGAACTGATAGGGGCCAACGGTGAAAACCGCATCCTCGCTCTGCTCGTATTGACGCAGCTGCGCCCGGATGCGGGCCAGAAGGACGGCGAAGCGGAATGGCTTCGTCACATAATCATTGGCGCCCGCTTCGAGACCGAGAATAGTGTCGGAATCGGTATCGTGGCCGGTCAGCATGATGATCGGTGCCTTGAAGCCACCCTTGCGCAGCAGCTTCACCGCCTCTCGGCCATCCATGTCAGGGAGGCCGACATCCATGATCAGAAGATCGACCTGGGCAGTCTTTGCGGTCTGCATCGCCTGCGCAGCGTTTGCGCCGCTCAGAAGCGAGAATTCCTCATAGGGAGATAGTTGCTCAGTCAGCGTCTCCCGAAGATCGTCGTCGTCGTCCACCAAAAGGATAGTGCGAGCCGTCATTCGGATTCTCAGCCTTTCTTACTTTAGCGCATCGGCCCAAAAATCGCCGTTGATTTTCGGAAGGCGCAATGCGTAGTTTAAAAGAGTTAGAGCATCCATTGTGCCTCCGAAATAAGGCACGGCGCTCTAATTGTCAGCCAATTCAGCGGTTTGCCGATAAAAGGTCAACCCATTGCCATGATATTACGAAGTGCTATGACTTCACGTTAGATAACCTGCAAAGCAAAATCTCGTGAAAAACATGAGCAGACAGCCCGTAAAGCAACATAAACGCGCATCGACGCTCATGGTTCGGCCGGCGCCTTTGAAAATAAGCCGGGCCATCGTTCAGCTCGGGCATCTCACCTTTCCCGCAGCGATCGGGCGCAACGGCCGTACCGTGCTCAAACGCGAGGGAGATGGAAAGTCACCGATTTCCGTCACGCGCCTGCTGCACGGATTTTATCGCGGCGACCGAACCCCCGCCATCGCCACGACATTGCCGATGCAACGGACGCAGCAATCCATGCTTTGGTGCGACGAGCCACGCAGCGCCAGTTACAACAGGTTGGTCAAGTCCCCTTTCGCACTGAGCCACGAGGAGATGATGCGAAAGGACGGCCTTTATGACGTTTGCCTCGTGCTCGATTGGAACATCACGTCGAGAAGTCGGAACCGCGGTTCGGCAATCTTCATGCATATGATCCGCCCGGGATATGAGCCGACCGCCGGCTGCGTCGCTCTCCATCCCCGCGACATGAGGCGCATTCTGCCTTATATGCGCAAGGGTACGAAAATTCGCATCGTGTAGATCAGGCACAAAAAAACCCGCCATTCTTGGCGGGTTTTTTAAAAAAGGAGAAAGCCGGTGATTACGCGGCTTCTTCCTGAGAATCGTCCTCTTCGACGGCCTTGCCGCGCTTCGGACCCTTGGCAAGGTTGACTTCCACCAGGCGAACAGCCTCGGTTTCAGACATCTTGTTGACAGCAGCAATTTCGCGCGCCATGCGATCAAGAGCAGCTTCGTAAAGCTGACGCTCGGAATAGGACTGCTCCGGCTGGTTTTCCGCACGGTAAAGATCGCGCACAACTTCAGCAATCGCGATAAGATCGCCGGAATTGATTTTCGCATCATATTCCTGGGCGCGGCGCGACCACATGGTACGCTTCACACGCGCCTTGCCCTGCACCACTTTCAGCGCCCGCTCGACAAAATCGCCTTCGGAAAGCTTGCGCATGCCGATGCTCACGGCTTTAGCGACGGGAACTTTAAGACGCATCTTGTCTTTTTCGAAATCGATGACAAAAAGCTCAAGCTTCATGCCGGCAACTTCTTGTTCCTCGATGGCAGAAATGGTACCGACACCATGAGCGGGATACACAATCGCTTCACCGGTTTTGAAACCGTGATGTGCTGGAGATTTCTTCTGCTGGGTCGTCATTCGTTCTAAAAACTCCCTGTTACATACCCGGCAACGCCGGGGTTGGGTCGGTCAGGCCCTGATGAGACGGGGGAACCGTCAGGTGACTCCGCACTGGTCCAGCCGTGCACGCAAAAACACACCTTCCCGCATTGCGGGCTTCGATAACGTAAACGCTCGATATGTCACGGAAACCGCGTGCAAAAGAGGTGTTGCTTTCGTGGTGTTTTTGGGCACACAAATGCCACGCTGTGGATCAGTATCGTTGGTGTACCACAAAAATAGGCACAAATCAATAATTTGCTTCGACCGTGGCCGCAACATCACATGGCGGCCAAAGAACCACCTATAAATGGGCTACCGGAATACTGTCAAATGCTTCGTAACCGGTCCCTACCGTATAAGAAGCAAAAAAATTTCACTTCCCAACTGAAGAAACACGAAAGCCTCTTAAACTCTTCGTAATTACACGCCAATATCCGATTCGAATGAAAAGGCAAAATCCGCAAATTGACGGTGCTTTTTTACGTTAAAGTGTGATTTTTGGAGGAATCCACATCAAATGGGCTACAGAAATAATCCAAAACGCGAAAAACAGATCGAAAAAGCACGACAGCAGGCAATTGCCGAAAACGCGCCATTTCTTGATCCGGGTATACTCTATGGAAGAGCAAGCGCCGACGACATAGAATATTATTCCGCCGAAATGCTGGCCGCAAGCGCGGCGCACAGTTTCGAGGCTCTTTCGCGCTGGACTGGAGACGCGCCCCATATCAGCATCGCCCAGGTGGAGGGCGTCACCCCGCGAGATATTCCGGTAACGGTTCTGACGATTATCGGCCGCAATATGCCCTTCCTCTACGATTCCGTCATGGGTGAGGTCACAAGCAGCTATCGCGGCCTCTATCTCGCGGTCCACCCCATTCTGGTGCCGGATGCAACGGCGCAGGCGGGTTATCGCCTTGCGGAGCCTGATGACGATCCCGCCGGGAATATCAGCCTCATCCAGCTGCACATCGCCCCACTGACCCAGCAGGCCGCAACGGCGCTGGAAGAAAGATTGCGTTTCGTGCTGGCGCAGGTTCAGTCCGCCTACAGAGACTGGCGGCCCATGCTGTCGAAACTCGACGAAGCCCTAGACGAATTGTCAAAACGCGGCTCCTCGCGGCGCAAGACCGAGCGCGCGGAAGCCGTCGAGTTTCTCAACTGGCTTCGAAACGACAATTTCACCTTCCTCGGCATGCGCGATTACACCTATTCCGGAAAGGGAAAGAACGCGAAAATCGAGCGCGGTGACGGCATCGGCCTCGGCAGTTTGAGCGATCCGGATGTGCGCGTGCTGCGCCTTGGCAAGGACGCCGTGACGACGACGCCTGAAATCCTCGCCTTCCTCGACGGTCCGGATTTCCTCATCGTCACCAAGGCAAATGTGAAGTCCATCGTGCATCGCCGCGCTTATATGGATTATATCGGCATCAAGCGCTTCGACGAGGATGGCAATGTCATCGGTGAATTGCGCATCGTCGGCCTTTTCACCGCCACCGCCTATACGCGTTCGGTAAAGCACATCCCGCTGCTGCGTGCCAAAATTGCGGATGTCGAGCGGCATTTCGGTTTTGATCCGAACAGCCACTCCGGCCGCATTCTGCAGAACACGCTGGAAGCCTATCCGCGCGACGATCTCTTCCAGATCGAAACGGATCTTCTGATCCGCTTCATCGAGCAAATCATGGAACTGAGCGACCGCCCACGCGTGCGCGTCCTCGCACGTATCGACCGTTTCGACCGCTTCGTCTCGGCCATCATCTTCGTGCCGCGCGAGGAATACAATTCCTATGTGCGCGAGAAGATCGGCGACTATCTGAGCAAGGTCTATGACGGGCATATTTCCGCATATTACCCGGCCTTCCCCGAAGGCGCTGTCGCCCGCGTCCATTTCATCGTCGGCCGCACGGAAGGCAAGACGCCGCGTATCGCGCAGGACAAGCTGGAGGATGCCGTCAGCGATATCGCAGCACGCTGGATAGACCATTTCGTTGCCCTTTCCGAACCGGGTGCACCGGTGCTGGAGGTGGATCAGGCCTACCAGGAAGCCTTCACGCCGGAAGAGGCGATTGGCGACATGGCGGATATTCTGGCCACCGTGAAGGGTGAGCCGGTCCGCATCGAATTTTACCAGCAGGAAGGCCAGTCAGCTGAGACGCTGTCGCTGAAGATCTTCCATAGGGATGGCCATCTGCCACTGTCGCGCCGTGTGCCGCTGCTGGAAAACCTCGGTTTCAACGTCATCAGTGAGCGCACCTTCGACATCGGTGTCATCTCGGATGGCGAAAAGCGCGATATCGTGCTGCATGATATGGAACTCGCCGTCGCCAAGGGCGTGACGCTGGATCTGCCGCAATACGGACAGAAACTCGAAGAAGCATTCCTTGCTGCCTTCTCGGGCAAGGTCGATAATGACAACTTCAACCGGCTGATCCTCGCCTGCGGCCTCACCGTGCGCGAAGTGTCCGTCCTGCGCGCCTATGCCCGTTATCTGCGCCAGACCGGAATCGTTTATTCCCAGGAGCATATTTCCGAAACGCTCTTTAAATATCCGGCCATTTCACGGAATATTTTCGCGCTGTTCAAGGCTGGCTTCGATCCGTCCATCGACGAGAAGAAGCGGCTGAAGAAACTGGCAGAGATGCACAAGACGATCGAAGCGGCATTGAGCGGTGTTCCCAATCTCGATGAAGACCGCACCTTGCGGCGTTATGTCAATGCCATCGACGCCACGCTTCGTACCAACTACTTCCAGAAAAACACCGATGGCACGCCGCGTGACCTGTTGGCGTTCAAGTTCGATCCCAAACATCTGGACGGCCTGCCCGATCCACGTCCTTTCCGCGAAATCTTCGTCTACGGAACCGAAGTAGAAGGCGTGCATCTGCGCTTTGGCAAAGTGGCGCGCGGCGGTCTGCGCTGGTCGGATCGCGGCCAGGATTACCGCACGGAAGTGCTCGGTCTCGTCAAGGCGCAGCAGGTCAAGAATGCGGTGATCGTTCCCGTTGGCGCCAAGGGCGGCTTTTTCCCGAAGAACCTGCCTGTTGGCGGCTCTCGCGACGAGGTCTTCAATGCAGGCCGTGAAGCCTACAAGACCTATATCCGCACTCTTCTGTCCATCACCGACAATATCGTCGACGACGCCGTCGTACCGCCGGCCGATACGTTGCGGCTTGATGGTGACGATCCCTATTTCGTCGTCGCCGCCGATAAGGGGACCGCGACATTCTCCGATACGGCAAACGGCCTCGCCCACGACGCCGGCTTCTGGCTGGACGATGCCTTCGCATCGGGTGGTTCCGCCGGTTACGACCACAAGAAGATGGGCATCACCGCGCGCGGTGCCTGGGAAACGGTAAAGCGTCATTTCCGCGAAATGGACACCGACATCCAGACCACGCCCTTCACAGTGGCAGGTGTCGGCGACATGTCCGGCGACGTTTTCGGCAACGGCATGTTGCTGTCGGAAAAGATCAGGCTGATCGCAGCCTTCGATCATCGCGATATCTTCATCGATCCGGATCCCGATACCGACAAATCCTTCGCTGAGCGCAAGCGGCTTTTCGAATTGCCACGCTCAAGCTGGCAGGATTACGACCGTTCAACGCTCTCAAAAGGCGCAATGATCATCTCGCGTTCCGAAAAATCGGTGACGCTGACGCCGGAAGCTGTCGCTGCCATCGGCATCGACAAATCCGTTGCCACACCCTTCGAGATCATGACCGCCATTCTGAAGGCGCCAACCGATCTTCTGTGGTTCGGCGGCATCGGCACCTATATCAAGGCGGCGGTGGAAACCAACGCCGAGGTGGGTGACAGGGCGAACGACCCCATCCGCGTCAACGCCACCGAGCTGCGCGCCAAGGTCATCGGCGAAGGCGCCAATCTCGGCATTACCCAGAAGGGCCGTATCGCCTATGCGCTGGCGGGTGGGCGTTGCAATTCCGACGCCATCGACAACTCGGCCGGCGTGAACTCCTCCGACGTCGAGGTCAATATCAAGATCGCCCTCGCCTCCGCGGTCAATAGCGGTCGCCTGACGATGCCGAAGCGCAACCAGCTTCTTGCGTCCATGACGCCGGAAGTGGCGCAGCTGGTGCTGCGCAACAACTACCTTCAATCGCTGGCAATCTCGCTGACGGAGCGGCTTGGGCTTGCAAACCGGGAAGAACTCGGCCGCCTGATGAGCGCGCTGGAGGCAACCGGCCAACTGAACCGCAAGGTCGAAACCTTGCCGAGCAATGCCGAGCTCAGCGAAAGATATGCCACCGGCAAGCCGCTGACCCGGCCGGAAATCGGCGTGCTGCTTTCCTATGCCAAGCTGACGCTGTTCGACGCTCTGGTGGCAAGCCCGCTGCCCGACGAACCCTATCTCCAGCATCTGCTCGCAGACTATTTCCCGGCCAAGATGCAGAAGAACTATGCAGACGATATCAAGGCGCATCGCCTGCACCGCGAAATCGTTGCGACAGCGCTCGCCAATGCCGTGGTAAACCGCGGCGGCCCTGGCTTCGTGCAGAAACTCGCCGATGCGAGCGGCCTCCTGTCGGCCGATGTCGTCAAGGCAGCGGTGATCGTGGAGGATGGTTTCGGCCTCAAACGTCTTTGGAGCGAGGTCGACGCGCTCGACGGAAAGATCGGCGGAGAAGTCCAGAACGGACTTTATGCCAAGATCACCCGCATCTACTCCGATGCAAGCAGGCTTTATCTGCAAACCGGGAGCGTGGGCGCAGGAACGAGCGACATGGCAACCGAAATCGAGCGCCTGAAAACTGCCATCAAGACGCTATCGCCGGCAGCGGCGAAATATCGCCGCGAGCTTGGCGTCACCGAAATCGACAGTGTTCCCTCTGGCCTTCTGGAAGAGCTGGATACGCTTTCCCTGCTGGTCTATGTGCCAGAGATCATGCGTATCGCCGAAAATGCGGGCACGACGCTTGCCCGCGCCGCCGAAAGCTACGCCACGGTCTCCTCGACCTTCCGTGTCGCGCGGCTGCTGGATGCCAGCCAGCGCATCACGCCGGCCGATCACTACGAGAGCCTGGCTCTTCTGCGCAGCCAGGACCAGATCGCCTTGTCGAGACGCCGGATCGTCATCTCGGCCCTCACCGAGTATTCGAAGGAAAAGGACCCGGTTCAGGCCTGGTATGCGGCCGACCGCGTGCGCGTCAACCGCATCGTCTCGGAACTCGGTGCACTGAGCGAAAGCGGCGACACCAACCTCGCCCGCCTGACAGTTGCGGCGGGGCTGCTTGGTGATATCGTTCAGACGCGCTGATCGACCATTCGACAAACGCCATCCGGGTGACTGGCCCGGATGGCCATAAATGAAGCGTTTGCGCCGGCATCACGCATTTTATCCCCCATATCCGATAGGACGATGAATGACTGTCCCCTCCCCAAATGCGGAAACAGTGGTTGCCAAACGCGGCATCTGGGGCTGGGTCATGTTCGATTGGGCGGCACAGCCCTTTTTCACGGTCGTTACGACCTTCGTTTTCGGACCCTACTTTGTCGCCCGCCTCACCGATGACCCTATTTCGGCGCAGGCGACATGGAGCAACATGGCGACGGTCTCCTCGATCATCATCGCCCTCTTCTCCCCCATTCTCGGCTCCATTGCCGACCAATCCGGCGCAAGAAAGCCGTGGATCGCCTTTTTTGCCGCCATCAAGATCGTCAGTCTTTTATTCCTCTGGTTTGCAGCACCGGGTTCGCCGATCATCCTGCCCATCGTCTGCATGATATTCGCATCCATCGCGGCGGAGTTTTCGATCGTCTTCAACGATTCCATGATGCCGCGACTGACCAATCCGCAGAATGTCGGACGCATTTCCAATCTCGCCTGGGGGCTCGGTTATCTCGGCGGCATGGTGGTGCTGATTGCCGTGGTGACGCTTCTGGCCGCAAATCCACAGACAGGACTGACTATCGCCGGTATCAAGCCGCTTTTCGGTCTCGATCCCGCAACCGGCGAGGACGCCAGAATAACCGGCCCGATAGCCGCAATCTGGTATTTGCTCTTCATTCTGCCGATGTTTCTGCTGACCCCGGATGCGGACAGGGGCCTACCCTTCGGAGCGGCGATCCGCTCTGGCCTTGCGGAGCTCAAGACAACCCTGCGCGAACTTCGAGACAGACCCGTCCTGTTGCGGTTCCTGATTGCACGTATGCTTTATCAGGACGGCGTCAACGGCGTGCTCATTCTGGGTGGGGTATTTGCGGCGGGAATGTTCGGCTGGGCGACGATGGAAATCGGCCTCTTCGGCATCCTGCTCAACGTCGTCGCCATCGTGGGTTGCTTTGCGGCCGGGCGCGTCGATCAGAAACTTGGCTCGCGGATCACCATCCTTATCAGCTTGATTCTTCTGCTCATCGCGACGGTCGGCATCGTCTCGACAGAAAAGGCCTCGACACTGTTTGGCTGGATCCAATTGCCGACAGCGGATAATGGCGGCATCTTCGCGACCGGCGCGGAAAAGGCCTATCTGCTCTATGGCATATTGATTGGCCTCGCCTTCGGTCCCGTTCAGGCCTCGTCGCGTTCCTATCTGGCGCGCAACATCACCATTGCCGAGGCGGGACGCTATTTCGGCATCTATGCGCTATCGGGCCGCGCCACCAGCTTCATGGCGACGCTGTCCTTTTCAATAGCAACCTACCTCAGTGGCTCCGCACATATTGGCATGGCCACCCTCATCGTTTTTCTGGGGTTGGGGTTTGTTCTGTTGCTGCGCGTCCCGGAACGGGCGGCAAACTGAAGAACCGGAGAGAGCATTTGAGGGGTCTCACCCGAAATGCTCAAGCCTCCTTCAGAGCTGATCGAGTTTTTGCTGCAATGCGCGCAGCTGCGACTTCAGCTCATCGATTTCGGATGCATTCGGCTTGCGCGTTTCCTTGGGCGCCTGCGGCATTGCAAAAGGCGTGAACCCCTGCATTGCCTGCCGGAACAGTTCCGTATTGCGGCGGATCTGCTCTTCCATCATTTGCAATGGAGCCTGAAAATTCCGGGCAAGCGACCCGTCACCGAACGCCTTGGCCATATGCTCCTGCATCTGGCTCTGCTGATCGGAGAAGGTTTTCATCGAATGTTCGAGAAATGTCGGAACGACCATCTGCATCTGGTCACCGTAATAGGAGATCAACTGCCGCAGAAACGCCGTTGGCAAAAGCGTATTGCCGGTTTTGGCTTCCTGTTCAACAATGATCTGCGTCAGAACCGCATGGGTGATGTCTTCGGATGATTTGGCGTCCTGAACCTTGAAGTCCTCGCCGCGTTTAACCATCTGCGCCAGATCATCCAGCGTCACATAGGTGCTGGTTCCGGTGTTGTAGAGCCGCCGGTTGGCATATTTTTTAATGATTGTTTCGCCGTCGTGTTTTGCCATGCCCGCCTCCTCGCGATGATGGTATTTTCTTGTTTTTTGGTGTTATTGCTCTTCCCGCGCGAAGTGTATGCGCAAAACAAGCCCCGTGACAAATGTTTTGTGCATCGCAACAGTTTGTTTTTTGCGCAGCAATTTTCCGCAAGATTCCGGCTTGATTTAGCAACATCTTTTAAAGCAACTTTCGGCATTTGACTTGTATTCAAAGCTTTGCCAGTCTCCGCCCGCAAGTGAGGAGAAACAGATGACGCCTTCAATCGTGATTGCCAGCGCTGCGCGCACTGCCGTCGGTTCTTTCAATGGTGGCTTTGCCAATACGCCCGCCCACGAACTTGGGGCAACCGTCATCAACGCCGTCCTGGAGCGCGCCGGTGTCGCAGCCCATGAGATCGATGAGGTCATCCTTGGTCAGGTGTTGACGGCAGGCGAAGGGCAGAACCCGGCGCGGCAGGCGGCAATGAAAGCCGGCATTCCGCAGGAAGCAACCGCCTTCGGCATCAATCAGCTATGCGGTTCCGGCCTGCGCGCTGTCGCACTCGGCATGCAGCAGATCGTTACCGGCGACGCGGCCATCATCATTGCCGGCGGGCAGGAATCCATGTCCATGGCGCCCCATTGCGCCCATTTGCGCGGTGGCGTGAAGATGGGCGATTTCAAGATGATCGACACCATGCTGAAAGACGGCCTGACGGATGCCTTTTACGGCTACCACATGGGCATAACCGCCGAGAACATCGCCCGGCAATGGCAGCTTTCCCGTGATGAACAGGACCAGTTCGCTGTCGCATCGCAAAACAAGGCCGAAGCCGCGCAGAGCGCCGGCCGTTTTGCAGATGAGATCGTGGCTTTCTCGGTCAAGGGCCGCAAGGCAGATATCATCATCGATGCTGACGAACATATCCGTACCGGCGTCTCGCTGGAAACCATGGCAAAGCTGCGCCCCGCCTTCGACAAGGAGGGCACGGTAACGGCCGGCAACGCCTCCGGCCTCAATGATGGCGCGGCTGCCACACTTCTGATGTCGGAGCAGGAAGCGGCAAAGCGCGGTATCAAACCGCTGGCGCGCATCGCCTCCTGGGCGACGGCGGGTGTCGATCCGCAGATCATGGGAACCGGCCCCATCCCCGCCTCACGCAAGGCGCTGGCCAAGGCAGGCTGGTCGATCGGCGATATCGGCCTCGTTGAGGCCAACGAAGCCTTTGCCGCACAGTCCTGCGCTGTCGTGCGTGAGCTTGGTCTTGATCCTGATATCGTCAACGTCAATGGCGGTGCGATTGCCATCGGCCATCCGATTGGCGCATCCGGCGCCCGTGTGCTGAACACGCTGATTTTCGAGATGCGTCGCCGCAACGTATCGAAGGGGCTCGCGACGCTCTGCATCGGCGGCGGCATGGGTGTTGCCATGTGCATCGAGGCGCTCTGAAAACCGCCGTGCGGCCTTCCAAAAAGCAATTCCGGTTCAGCGGCCAATAGGGTAGAAGCGGTCTCCCATTGGCCGCATTTCTGTGGCCCTTGAGCACGGCTAAAACAGTTCAGGAAATGGAGGCCATATGAGCCGGGTTGCGTTGATTTCGGGCGGGACAAGCGGCATAGGCGCAGCAATAGCCCGCGCCTTGCAGGCAGCCGGCTACCAGGTGGCCGTCAATTACGCCTTCACGACCGATAGGGCAGAGGCCTTCCAGAAAGAAACCGGCATCCCCGCGTTTCAATGGGACGTGCGAGACTATGATGCCTGCGTGAAAGGCATAGCCCAGGTTGAAGAGGCCTTCGGCCCCGTCGAGGTTCTCGTCAACAATGCCGGCATCACCCGCGATGCGATGTTTCACAAGATGACACCGCAGCAATGGCGCGAGGTGATCGACACCAACCTCACCGGCGTCTTCAACATGACGCATCCCGTCTGGCCGGGTATGCGCGACCGCGGCTTCGGTCGCATCGTCAATATTTCCTCCATCAATGGCCAGAAGGGCCAGGCTGGCCAAGTCAACTATTCCGCCTCAAAGGCTGGCGATATCGGCTTCACCAAGGCGCTCGCCCAGGAAGGCGCAAGCCGCAACATTACCGTCAACGCCATCTGCCCCGGTTACATCGGCACGGAGATGGTGAGGGCTATACCGGAGAAAGTGCTGGCCGAGCGGATTGTGCCGCAAATCCCGGTCGGGCGCCTGGGCGAACCGGAAGAAATCGCGCGCTGCGTCCTGTTTCTCGTGTCGGACGAGGCGGGTTTCATAACCGGCTCCACGATGACCGCAAATGGCGGGCAATATTTCGCCTGAGATCGGCACCCCTTCTAACGGGAAGGAAGCAGGTAAACTTTTCGTGATATCCGCCCTGATAATATCGCCACGCACAAAAACTTGATCGAAAAATACCGCAATATAGGAACTGCTAAACTAATGAAAATACGACAGTTTTCGTATAGTTTAGAATGAATCCAGAGTTCACTTTCGGATATCCTCGGAGGTTTTTCTTGACAGTGGGTGTCCTGTTTTGGTTTAAGAACGAAAACAACGTGTTGCGTCATACAGGCAGTCGATCATGCTGGTTTGCAGCTGCAATTACATCACCGACCACGATATCCGGGACGTCATTAACGAGCTCCTCGATGAGGACTGTTGGCAGCTTATCGTTCCGGCAAAAGTGTATCATGCCATGGAAAAACGTGGCCGCTGCTGCGGCTGTTTCCCAACTGTCGTCGACCTGATCATACAGACAACCGAAGAATATCACGCCCGTCGCCACTCGACGGAAGCAGATGTTTTTGATTTTATGTCCCGCTTGAAGCGATTCCATGAAGAGAACAGGAGAGCGGACATTGAAAGGCGACACAAGAGTCATCGAGCGGCTTAATGAAGCCCTTTTTCTAGAACTCGGTGCGGTAAACCAGTATTGGCTTCACTACCGACTTCTGAATGACTGGGGCTACACCAAGCTTGCAAAGAAGGAGCGTGCGGAATCCATCGAAGAGATGCAGCACGCCGACAAGATCATCGATCGTATCATTTTCCTGGAAGGCCATCCCAACCTCCAGACCCTGGCTCCCCTGCGCATCGGTCAGAACGTCAAGGAAGTGCTCGAAGCCGATCTGGCGGGCGAATATGACGCACGGACGTCCTACAAGAAATCGCGCGACATCTGTTCCGAGGCCGGAGACTATGTCTCGATGAAGCTGTTCGAAGCACTGCTGATCGACGAGGAAGGTCACATCGACTTCCTTGAGACCCAGCTCGAACTGCTCGGCAAGATCGGTGCGGAAAAATACGGCCAACTCAACGCCGATTCCGCCAACGAAGCAGAATAAGCTCTCGCAATCGACCAAAGAAAAGGCGGCCAGTGGCCGCCTTTTTTATTACTTGCCGGCAAGGTGCCGGAATTCCGCAACCACTTTCTCGTAGACCGCGCGCTTGAAGGGCACGATGAGCTCCGGCAGGCTTTCCATCGGCTTCCAGTCCCAGGCGTCGAATTCAGCCGTATGCCCTGTTGGAGGTGGGTCGATCTGGATTTCGCTTTCGTCGCCATCGAAACGGAAGGCAAACCAGCGTTGCGCCTGCCCCCGATACTTGCCTCTCAGGCCGATGCCGATCAGTTCGGACGGCAGATCATAATGGATCCAGTCGCTCGCTTCCGCCAGCAACGTCACCGTTTTCATCCCCGTCTCTTCGTAAAGTTCGCGAATGGCGGCCGTCAAAGGCCGTTCACCGTCATCGATGCCGCCCTGCGGCATCTGCCACAATTGCGGTGAACCGTCATATTCCGAATTGCCTTCCCTGATGCGCCGGCCGGCCCAGACAAGGCCTTCGGCGTTCAGAACCATAATCCCCGCACAGGGACGGTAAGGCAAATCTTCTGCTTTGATTGTCATTGGAAACCCGCACTGTCTGCGCGCCGAAAAGGCGCTAAGGAATGGCCGCGCAGAAGGTTTACTGCCCCGCCTGCTGCGAAACAAGCGCAGAAACACCAACGATCTCGATACCGCGGCCGCCCGCCTCCCGCGACCACTTCGAGATTGCAGCGATGCTTTCGTCAAAAGCCGAGGCAACGCCGATCGCCTGACCGTTACGTCGCGCGATCCGCTCCAATTCGTCCAGCTTGCGCAGGATAGTGGCTTCGGTGACTTCACCGTCAAGCAGAACATCGGCAAAGCCCTGCGGCGCGGAAATGGCTTTGGCAATCCCGCCGCTCAGCGACTGCGCCGAAGAGGCATCGTCCAGAAAAAGCAGCCCGCGCTTGCCGATATCGCGCATGACTGGCTCCAGCGCCGCCTGCTCGGAAAGGAAACGCCCGCCGAGATAATTCATGATGCCAGTATAATTGGTAATTTTCGCCATGGAGCGATGCAGCCGGTCGATATTGACCTTCGCGGGATCGCCCGCCAGCAGCGTGTCCGGGCCGGGATTGGTGCCGGGATACCCGAAGGGCTCCAGCGGTATCTGGAGAAGGATTTCATGCCCCTCACGGCGTGCTTCCTGCAGCCAGCGCTGCAGGCTGTTGCCGCTTGCAGCAAAACCGAGCGTCACCTCCGGCGGCAGTTCCCGGATCGCCTTTTGCGAACCCGTCTGGCTGAGGCCGAGACCACCGACCACGATCGCCACCCGGGTGCCGCGTGCGCCGGACCACGGCCGGGCATATTGCTCCATCGGCCGCAAACCATCGGCACCGACGACGGGCAATCTGCCGAATGCGGTTTCTTCCAGCAATGCATCATTGGGCCGCGTGGCCATGCGCGGATCCTGACCGTAGGTCTGGCCGCTCATCAGCACCGGTCCGTCGCTGTCACGGGGGCGAGGAGAATAGACCGATACCACATTGCCATCCGGCATCGTCGCCCGATTTATATTCGCGCCGGATCGGCCGCTTTCCGCCTTCAGACCGGCCGTGTCGTTAGGATCCGCCACATCATCGGCTGCTGCTGTTTTCGGAGCATCTTCAGGGAGCTGGGGCTGGGTGTCCGGCCCGGAAGCCGTCTTCTGCAGATTGCCGGGCGACAGGGCCGTATAGACGGAAAGCCCGCCGATCGTCAGAACTGCAAGCGCGGACAGAACCATAATGACGGAAAAGCGCCGGTTGATACCGGCGCTTTTTTTCTGTCGACCCAGAAGCGGTTTTCGCAGGTCAGAAGGCAATGAACGATCCGTCCAAACGGTTAGGCAATCGAGAAAATGCGCCGGCTGGCCGGCGCATCCATCTTACTGCTTGTTGACCACAGCCTTGTCCGGGTTCGGCGGGAACGACGGATCGGTCTTGGCACCGCGCAACAGATCCAGCGCATAATTCAGCTGGATATCGTCCTTGGCTTCCGGCGGAACGTAAGCGGAAGAACCCGAACCTTCGTCAGTTTCGCTCTGGCCCTTGATATGGCCGGTCAGGCTGGATTCACCCTCGGTCGTGACACGGCCCTGCAATTCAGGCGGCAGCGGCTGTTCGACCTTGATATCAGGCGTAATGCCCGTGCCCTGGATCGATTTGCCAGACGGCGTGTAATAAAGCGCCGTGGTCAGACGCAGCGCGCCGGCCTCGCCGAGCGGGATGATCGTCTGGACCGAACCCTTGCCGAAGGAGCGCGTGCCGACCACAGTCGCGCGACGCAGATCCTGCAGCGCACCGGCGACAATTTCAGACGCCGAAGCAGAGCCACCGTTGATGAGCACGATAACCGGCTTGCCATCGGTCAGATCGCCAGCCGTTGCATTGAAGCGACGGGTCTCGTCCGGGTTACGGCCACGGGTCGAAACGACTTCGCCACGCTGGAGGAAGGCGTCGGAAACATTGATCGCCTGATCGAGCAGACCACCGGGGTTGAGACGCAGATCGAGCACGTAGCCCTTCAGCTTGTCAGCCGGCACATCCGTCTTGATCTTCTTGATCGCCTTTTCGAGATCGTCATAGGTCTTCTCGGTAAATGAGATGACGCGGAGATAACCGACATCGCCCTCGACACGGGACTTGACCGCGCGTACGGCAATGACATCACGCATGACGGTGAATTCGAGCGGTTTGTCGGCGCCCTGGCGGATGATCGTCAGCTTGATCGGCGTCTTGACCGCGCCGCGCATCTTCTCGACCGCCTGCTCCAGCTTCAGACCGCGAACCGGCGTACCGTCGATTTCCGAAATATAGTCGCCGGCAAGAATGCCTGCGCGCGAAGCCGGCGTGTCGTCCATCGGCGAGATGACTTTGACCAGTTCATTTTCCATGGTCACTTCGATGCCGAGACCGCCGAACTCACCCTTGGTCTGGGTGCGCATGTCGTTGGCGTCCTTGGCATTCATGAAGCTCGAATGCGGATCAAGCGAGCTGAGCATGCCGTTGATGGCATTCTCGACCAGCTTCTCGTCATCCGGCGGCGTCACATATTGCGCACGCACACGTTCGAACACGTCGCCAAAGATTGACAGTTCCTTATAGGTCGAAGGCCCGGCCGCCTGTGCCGGCATGCTCGCCGAATAAATCACACTCATCGCCGTGGCGCCCATAAGCCCACCGATAAGGAGAAGCGAAACCTTACGAATCATTGTGCGCCCTTCCGGTATTTTTTGCGGTCCACCAAGGTTGGGAATCAACCGGCACACCATCTTTCCTGAACTCAATGTAGAGCGTTGGCCGGTCGGTTTCCAGCGCCAATGCTGCTGCACTCGCTACTCTTTTTGCACCCATGGAGGCGATTGGCTCTCCGGAGAACACAAACATTCCCTGCCGTGTCCTCACATTGTCCATTCCCGTCATGACCACATGGTATCCGTCACCCGTATTGAGGATGATCATTCGGCCGTAACTGCGAAAATCTCCGGCAAATACAACAAAGCCGTCTGCGGGTGCCGTCACGATGGCCTCAGGTCCGGTCGCGACGACAATTCCCTTGGAAAAGTGGCCCGTACCATCCGCATCGCCGAACCGGCGCAACACATCTCCAGCCACCGGCAGGTCCAGCTTTGCCTTCAAACTCGCGAAGGGATATGCGGGCGCAATACGGTTTTTATCGGGCATTCCCGCCTCGGCTGCGGCACGCTCCTTCTCACGTTCCGCTTCGGAAAGACGGGCCACGCGCTGCTCTTCCGCACGCGCCCTTTCCATAGCTTCCCGCACCGAACTGATCTCACTTTCAAGCGAACCGACCAGACCCTCGAGGCTGGTCGCCTTGCTTGCAAGCTCCTCGGATCGCTTGCGTTCCACCTCCAGCGCCGCCGCCGTCTGCGAATTTCTGCGGTCGTTTTCAGCAAGCAGCAGGTCGAGGCGTTTTTCCTCTTCCAGACTTGCCGTCATCATACCCGTAAGATCGTCCTTTTCGCGAGCGATTGCCTGCCTGACGTCGGTCAATTCTTTGAGAGCAGAAACCAGCTTGTCGGTCTCACCGCGAATGCCGGGCACGACGGCGCCGAGAAGAATGGCGCTGCGCACCGAAGCCAGCGCATCATCAGGCGAAACGAGAAGGGCGGGGGGAGGGTTTCTGCCCATACGCTGCAGCGCCGCCAGAACCTCCGCCAGCACGCCACGCCTCTCGCGCAGTGATGCCTTGACGCCATCTTCGCGGACCGAAAGCTTGGCCAGACGATCCTCGCCATCGCTGATCTTGGTTTCCAGTGCCTTGCGGCGCGCAGCCGACGCTATCAGCTCGTCGCGGATACGGGCGCTATCCTGATTAAGGGAAGCAATGCTTTCCTCGAGATTTCGGGTCTTGTCTTCCGAAAGTCCGATGCTGTCGACCAGCTCTTCCAAATCCTGGCGGTTCTGATCACGGCGCTTTTCCAGCGTCTGAAGCGCCTCCGGCGACGAATCACCCTCACCAGCAGGCGCGGCACCCGCATCATCGCGCGAAAAGGCGCGTTCAACGGGGGAAATCCCCAGGACAAGGACAGCGAAAACCGCGCCCGCAAGGGCAGCGTGGCGTTTTCGTTGAGACCTCTTGTCCATTTGAACTTTCTTTGATGCCGAAGCAGGAGCGCCGATACTAGGGATTTTGCCCCAATCTTCCAAGAGGCCAGAAACAGGCTGGCTTCAAAGCCTTCACGCCTTTCCGTCTCGCGAAGCTTCATGTTGAAATTGAGACAATTTTCCACATGAAGATCACGCTCAAACGCGATGATAGGGATGACCGGAGAGGATGGTGACGGCGCGGTAAAGCTGTTCGGCGATCAGAATACGAACGATCTGGTGCGGCCATGTGAGCTTGCCGAGATTAAGAACGGCCGCCGCTCTGTCGTAAAGTGCAGGATCTAGGCCGTCGGCGCCACCAATCGCGATCACGAGGTCGCGCTTGCCGCTATCACGCAGATCGCCAAAAAATGAGGCAAAGGCCGGGCTATCCAGCGCCTTGCCGCGCTCGTCGAGCAGCACGAGCACGGTACCATCAGCCAGATGTTTTTCCAGCATCGCCGCTTCTTCGCGCTTGCGCGTCTCCGCGTTCGATGCCCGGCTTTCCGCGACCTCGATCACGCGCGAAAACTCCAACCCGATCGCCGGGCCGGTCTTGGCAAGGCGTTCGATATAACGGGTCGCAAGATCCTTTTCCGGGCCGGATTTCAGCCGTCCCACCGCAAAAATCGAAATCCGCATCGCAAACCTGCATCCATCGTGACCCAACAGGGTCACGCTCTTAACAGCATAGCCCACGGATTCCTATGCAGCCGGCTTTCTTTCCGACCACACACATCGACCCGAAATCAAAAATGATATTCGGGAGGCCCGATGTGCGACGTCAAAGGCTCACCGCATCAATGCAGCGTGTCTTCCGGCATTTCCGGCGTCGCCCACATTTTTTCAATGTTGTAGAAGACACGGATTTCCGGACGGAACACATGAACGATGATATCGCCGGTATCGATCAGCACCCAATCTCCGGTCTCGAGACCTTCGACGCGGGCGCTTCCAAACCCTTCATCTTTCATATCCTTGAGAAGATGCTCGCAGATCGCCGAGACATGCCTGTTCGATCGCCCGGAGACCACCACCATGTAGTCCGCAAGCGCCGATTTTCCGGCAATGTCGAGAGATACGATATCTTCAGCCTTGGAGTCCTCGAGGCTCGCGAGGACGGTTTCGAGGGCGTGGTCGGCGGCATCGGCGCCACTGTCCTGACCCTTCGGGATAGCAACAAATGCTCTTCCCTTGGCGTGTACTGTTGTCAGAGGTTTTCCCTTTCCAAGAATGACAAAACAGGCACTGGCGACGCGAATCTGTGCGTCACCAGATCAAGGTGGCACCAAAGCATTAACTTTTCAAGATATGGAGCCTTCAACGGCTGTCGCATACATCATTTGTGATTATTGCGGAGCGCCGTCGAACTGAGCGTGGAACGCGGACCATGGATAAAGACCCACGCAGGCGCCTTTTTTTTCCACAAAACACCCGCATCATCCTCATCGATCCGCGCCTGGCTATAGGCCTGCGCCATGGTGGAGGAGAGGTAGGAGAGGGTGGAACCCGGCCGGTCGATCACCGCAATCGGAAAGGTCTCGGCGATCCTTCGCCATTGTTGCCAGCGATGGAAGCTTTTCAGATTGTCGGCTCCCATGATCCAGATGAAGCGGACATGCGGATTTTTTGCTTTCACCTCGGCAAGCGTATTGGCCGTGTAGCTGATCCCCAGAGATTTTTCAAAAGCCGTCACTTTGATGCGGGGATCGCTGACCAGCCTTTCGCAGGCAGCGATACGATCCTCCAGAGATGCCAGCTCCGAGCGGCTTTTCAGCGGATTGCCTGGCGTCACCATCCACCAGAGCTGGTCTAGACCCAGCCTGCGAAGCGCTATTTCGGCAACAAGGGCATGGCCGGCATGCGGCGGATTGAAGGAGCCGCCAAACAGCCCGACGACCATGCCGCGCTCCACATGCGGCATGGTGAGATAACGTCTGTCGAGGCGTGTTTCGACCAGCAACTATCAGGTCCGCGTCTGACCGGTGCCATGCACGCGGTATTTGAACGAGGTGAGCTGCTCGACACCAACCGGGCCGCGTGCATGCATCTTGCCCGTGGCGATGCCGATTTCCGCACCCATTCCGAATTCACCGCCATCGGCAAATTGCGTGGAAGCGTTATGCAGCAGAATGGCCGAATCGAGTTCGTTGAAGAAACGCTCGACCACCGCTGGGTCCTCGGCGATCACCGCCTCCGTGTGGTTGGACGAATAGGTGCTGATGTGCTCGATCGCGCCGGAAATACCGTCCACGACAGCAACCGAAATGATCGCATCGAGATATTCGGTGCGCCAGTCATCTTCCGTTGCGGCTTTCAAGCCCTCGACAACATTACGCACGGCCTGCGAACCGCGCACTTCACAACCGGCCTCGATCAGGCCCTTGACGAGCGGTTCAAGATGCGTGGCAACAACAGCGGCATCCACCAGCAGCGTTTCCGCCGCGCCGCAAATGCCGGTGCGGCGCATCTTGGCATTCACGACAATGCCTTTCGCCATGTCGAGATCGGCCGATCCGTCGACATAAATATGGCAAATACCTTCCAGATGCGCAAAGACCGGAACCCGCGCCTCAGACTGCACCCGCGCAACCAGGCTTTTGCCGCCGCGCGGCACAATCACGTCAACCGCGCCATTCAATCCACCAAGAAGCGCGCCCACGGCAGCGCGGTCGGTGAGCGGCACCAGCTGAATGGCATGCTCGGGAAGACCGGCGATCTTCAGGCCCTCCACAAGGCAGGCATGGATAGCACGCGATGAATGTTGCGAATCCGAGCCGCCGCGCAGGATGACCGCATTGCCCGCCTTGAGGCAGAGCGCGCCGGCATCTGCAGTCACATTCGGGCGGCTTTCGTAAATCACGCCGATGACGCCAAGCGGCGTGCGCACGCGCTCGATCTTCAGACCGTTCGGGCGATCCCAGGCGGCAATGACTTCGCCAACCGGATCAGGCAGCGCGGCAACCGAGCGGATGCCTTCGGCGATACCGGCGATCCGCGCATCGTCAAGCGTAAGCCTGTCGATGAAGGAAGCGGCAAGGCCGCTATTATCCGCCGCCGCCAGATCTTTCCTGTTGGCGGCAAGGATCGTTTCCCTCGACGCCTCGATGGCTGACGCCATGGCGAGAAGCGCACGGTTTTTCTGATCCGTACCTGCGATGGACAACGGTCGCGAAGCAGCTTTTGCCTGTGCACCGATGGTCATCATCAGTGCATCAATATCATGGCTCTGCTTCACGGCCTGTTCAGGCATGGACCTCATCCTTTTCAGTATTTTTAACTTTCACGGCGGCACCCGTCATTACCAGATCGTCGCGATGGATCATCGCCGCACGCCCGACATAACCAAGGATCGCCTCGATCTCGTTCGACTTGTGACCGATGATAAGACGCGCCTCTTCCGCATCGTAGCCTGCAAGGCCGCGCGCGACCTCTCGGCCTTCGACGCCGATAATGGCAATCGCATCGCCGCGTCCAAAATTGCCCTTCACCACCCGCACGCCCGCGGGAAGCAGGCTTTTACCGGCATAGAGCGCTTTTTCCGCACCCGCATCCACATGAATCTCACCTGCCGGCTGCAACTGACCGGCAATCCAGGTCTTTCGCGCCGTCACCGGTGTGCCTGATGGCGCAAACCACGAGGAGCGGGCGCCGTTTTCGATGGCCTTCAACGGATTGAGCGTCTTGCCGGAAGCGATGATCATGCCGCAGCCGGCAGCGGTCGCGATCTTGCCGGCATCGATCTTGGTACGCATGCCGCCGCGTGAAAGCTCGGAAGCCGCACCGCCTGCCATGGCCTCAATCTCGGGCGTAATATCTGCAATCGTCTCAAGGAACTTCGCATCCGGATCAAGATGCGGCGGAGCCGTGTAAAGCCCGTCAATATCAGACAGCAATACCAGAAGATCGGCACCGGTCATGGTGGCCACGCGGGCGGCCAGACGGTCATTGTCGCCGTAGCGGATTTCGGTGGTTGCCACCGTGTCGTTTTCATTGATGATCGGAATCGCACCGATCTTCAGCAGCTGGTTGATGGTGGCGCGCGCATTGAGGTAACGGCGGCGCTCCTCGGTGTCGGACAGCGTCAGCAGAATCTGGCCAGCGACGATCTCATGCCGCGACAGGCTTTCCGACCATGCCCGCGCCAGAGCGATCTGGCCAACGGCCGCCGCTGCCTGGCTTTCCTCCAGCTTTAATGCGCCGGAGGGCAGACCGAGCACCGTGCGGCCGAGCGCGATGGCACCAGAAGACACCACCTGAACATCTGCGCCGTTTTTCTTCAGCGCAGCGATGTCCTCGCAAATGGCGTCGAGCCAATCTTTCTTCAGCCCGCTTTTCCGGTCCACCAGAAGTGCCGAACCGATCTTGATAACGATCCGGTGGTGGCTACCCAGCGGTTTGCGGGTGAGGCTCATAGGCGATCGTCCTCTTCCTCGGCCTCGCTATCCACAGGCATTGAGCGGTCGGGAAGGGCGGTCTCGCCGCCATTGCTTGCCGAGACGATGATATCGCGAAGGGCGCGCAGCGCCTCCGTCATACCGATGTGGGCAGCGGCAGACAGAAGGAGCGGAGGACGGCCGCAGGCCTTTTCCAGTTCCTTTGCCTTCTTTTTCAGTTCTTTTTCGTCCAGCACGTCGATTTGCGACAGCGCCACGATTTCCGGCTTGTCGGTCAAGCCGCCGCCATAGGCATCCAGCTCGGCCTTAACAGTCTTATAGGCCTGCCCGACCTTTTCTTCCTGCGCGGAGACGAGATGCAGAAGCACACGGGTGCGCTCTACGTGGCCAAGGAAACGGTCGCCGATGCCCACACCCTCATGCGCGCCTTCGATCAGGCCGGGAATATCGGCCAGCACGAATTCACGGCCGTCGATGGTCGCAACGCCGAGGTTCGGATGCAGCGTCGTGAAAGGATAATTGGCGATCTTCGGCCGCGCGCGCGTCACGGTCGCGAGGAATGTCGACTTACCTGCATTCGGCAGACCAACGAGACCGGCGTCAGCGATCAGCTTCAGGCGAAGCCAGAGCGTCTTTTCTTCGCCCGCAAGGCCCGGATTGGCATGGGTCGGCGCCTGATTGGTCGAAGACTTGAAATAGGCGTTGCCGAAACCGCCGTTACCGCCAGCGGCAAGACGAAAACGCTGGCCTTCCTTTGTCAGGTCGACGATCAGCGTCTCGTTGTCTTCCTCGAAAATCTGCGTGCCGACAGGCACTTTCAGAACCACGTCGGAACCCTTGGCGCCGGTGCGGGTCTTGCCCATGCCGTGCTGTCCGATCGAGGCCTTGAAATGCTGCTGGAAGCGGAAGTCGATCAGCGTGTTGAGACCGTTGACCACCTCGATCCAGACGTCGCCGCCGCGTCCACCATCGCCGCCATCAGGGCCACCGAACTCGATGAATTTTTCGCGCCGGAAGGAAACGGCGCCCGCGCCGCCATCACCGGACTTGATATAGATTTTTGCTTCATCGAGAAATTTCATCGGACTGCCGTTCTGTCGGTTTGCGGGCACATCAGCTCAAGGCGTTGCGCCAAACAAAAATATCGTCGTTTCGAATACAAGCGCTTCTCCACAAGGTCAAAGACTATCGTGCGGGAAGCGCCTGCGTGAGACAAGGCCGGTTTGCGGCAACCGGCCTTGTTTTGATTGTCAGCGGTGCTGCGGAACGAAATCCTCAGCCGTGATCGCCGTATCGATATGCGCCACCATCGCAGCACGCGCCGTGGCGTAAATCTGGTGGCAGCCGGTCACCCGGAAGCCCAGTTTTTCCTGCACGCGCAGCGAAGCCGGATTATCCGCAAACACACCGGAATGGAGAACCACACCGGGCATGCGGCGGAAGAACCGCTCGACCACGGCGGCCACCGCCTCGGTCATGTAACCCTTGCCCCAGTAGAACCGGTTCAGCCAGTAGCCGAGATGCCACTCGCCGTGCCGCAATTCGACCGAGACGACGCCGATGAGTGTATCGTCACCGCTTGTGATGGCGAAATCCCAATCGGGCAGGGTGCCTGAAGTGCGCAGGACCAGCCATTCCAGCGCATCCTGTCGATGATACGGCGCGGGAACACGGGCCAGCATCCTGGTCACGGCAAAATCGCCAAGCGATTCCGCGATGCTGCCAGCATCGGAAAGCCGCTGCGGACGCAGCACCAGACGCGACGTCTCGATGACCGGGCAGGGGCCGGGCGGCGCGACCGTCGCAGTTGCCCGGTGACGGGTAAGCTCGATCGTGCTCATCCCATGTCCCCCCAGCTCTTCAGCGAAACCCAGGTCTTGCGGTCCAGCCTGTACCATTCTACCGGTACCATGCCACCCAATGCCAGCGAACCGACCATGCCGGAGCCCTGGAACTGGAAACCGCACTTCTGGATGACCCGGCGCGAGGGGATGTTGGTGACCCGGCAGCGGGCATCGATCTGGTCGATTTCACGCGTGCGGAAGGCCATGTCGATCAGCGCATGCGTGGCTTCGGTCATGTAGCCCCGGTTCCAGTAGGGTTCCCCCAGCCAGTAACCGATTTCCAGCGTCTTTTCGTCTTCCTGCGGTTCAAGCGCGCAGCAACCCAGAAACTCGCCATTGTCCATGCGGGTAATCGCATAGACGCACTTGCCGATCTCGCCAGCATTGGTGCGTCGCACGAAGTCCGCGGCGTCTTTGGCCGTGTACGGGTGCGGCATACGCGACACCATGGTCGCGATATTGGCATTGTTGGCAAGATGGGCAAGGGCGTCGATGTCTTCTTCGTGAGGCTTGCGTAAAACCAGCCTCTGCGACAGTAAAACGGGGCAATCGCTCCTCGACCGATCGGGCCTCGGCCGCTCTTCGGGTGACCGTGATTGGTCAACCCTCAACAATTCAGCTTGCATGGTTCAGTCCCTCCTGGGGGTTAAAGAAAAAGGGGAGTTGGGTGGTACCCCATCTCCCCTGTTTTCTTGACTGAACCTGATACGTCTCAGCCGGGTCGATGGGACACCGGCTGCATATGACGCTTACCGGCTTATTCTGCGGCTTCCGCTTTCGGGGCCACGGATACGAATACGCGGCCGTTGGCCTTCGTACGGAAGTTCACGTTACCTGCGGTCAGTGCGAAAATCGTGTGGTCCTTGCCGATGCCAACGTTGGCGCCCGGATGCCACTGGGTTCCGCGCTGACGCAGAATAATGTTGCCTGGAATGACAGCTTCGCCGCCGAACTTCTTTACGCCAAGGCGCTTGGATTCGGAATCGCGACCGTTACGCGAGGAACCGCCAGCTTTTTTGTGTGCCATTGGAGTTCTCCTTTAAACCTTGTTTCCCGTGTCGCGCCTATCAGGCAGCAACGATGTCCGTGATGCGGACGACAGTGTGATGCTGACGATGGCCGCGCGAACGCTTGGAGTTCTGACGACGACGCTTCTTGAAGGCGATGACCTTCTTGCCGCGATTGTGCTCGACAACTTCAGCCTTGACGATGGCACCCTTGACAAAGGGAGCACCGAACTGAGCGTCGGCGCCTTCGCCGATCACGAGAACTTCGGTGAATTCTACGGTTGCGCCTGCCTCTGCTTCCAGCTTTTCGATGGTCAGCACGGCATCGGCCGCTACGCGGTACTGCTTACCGCCGGTCTTGATGACTGCGAACATTTGTTATCCTTTCATGTTCGTTCCGGCTCTGCCCGCCAAAGCAAGCTGGCCGTCTTTTTATCAGTCGGAGTAGCGGAAATCCGTCAGGACTGAATGCCCTTTTGAAAGTCTGCCGGTGAAGCCGCCTTTGAGGGGCGGAATAAACAGAAGGCGCAATACGCCATCAATTTGGGTGCGAATTACGCGAGACATCAGTTTATGTCAAGATGACGGATGTTTGAAAAGTAACTCTAACGCCAAGAATTTCATGCTTTTTTGGCAAGCGAAGCAGTCAGGTCTCGAAATTTGCGCAGCAAGTGTTTATATGGGCCTTCAACAAGGAGCAGAAATGGCCCGCATAGACCAGACCGACGATTGGCGGGACCGCCATGCGCCGACACTTTCCGCCTTCGAGTCGCTTGCGATCGAGGCATATGGCCACCTGCCAGAAGAATTCCGTGCGTTGACCAAGGATCTCGTCATCGAGATCTCGGATTTCCCGACAGACGAAGTGTTCGAGGACATGGCGCTCGAAACACCGTTCGACCTGTTAGGATTGTTCGAGGGGCGCGGTATCTCCGAACGTTTCACCATGGAAACCGGCGAGATGGTGAACCGCATCACGCTTTATCGCCGCCCCATTCTCGACTACTGGGCCGAGAACGAAGAAACGCTGGGCGATATCATCACCCATGTCCTCATCCACGAGATCGGCCACCATTTCGGCCTGTCGGACGACGACATGGAGCGGATCGAAGAAAGCGCCGACGAGGCCGCCGCGGAGCGCTGAGAAACCCGGCACCGAGAAACTGTGATACCGGGTCCTCAAGCTACTAGTGATCGCGTCTCATTGAGAGTGCGATCGTCTCACTACCCACCAGGCGTTTGCGCTTAATTACTTCATTTACCCGCCCCGGGTTTACGCCGTAAGAAGCTGCAATGTGGTGCTGAAACTCGCCGCCCCAATAACGCAGCCAAATCTCTATCGCGTCTTTTTCGGTCAATCTGTAAGACTGTTGATGCATGTGGTTGTCCTCTTAGGCTTCAGCCTTGGACAAACTTGACAGAAGAGTCTGAGAGCGTATTTTGCTCAATGCGTATGCTGATCCGCAAGCCGTCCAAGGTATTGTGGTTTCGACACGGAGCCGGGGGTGCAACCTCGGCTTTGTCGTGCCAGCTCAGAGATCGTCTCTAGCTTGTAAATATATGTTCGGACTCGATATTTTGAGTCAAGCTCAGGATAAAATCCTCAATTCGTTCACTTTATGTTCCGTGATAAATTTATCTGGTAGATACTGAAAAGTCGCGAATTTTGTCTTTCAAAAACAGGCAGTTATTATTTTCACGCACATTCCGAGTAGGGACTGTGAATAAAACTCCTACTATTCGATTTTACCGAGTAAAGGCCAAAAAAATCGAGCGAATCAGGTAAGCAGATCCGAATCACTCGATTTGCACTTGGATCATTGCTCGCCGAGCTTCATATCCGGATGGTATTCCTTGCCCTCGACCACCTTGGTCACGGCCTGGCCGCAATGCATGATACCGCTGGCGGCGTTGAAGGCATAGCTGGGTGAACCGGCAAGTTCCCATCCCTTGTTCAGCGCTTCGGTGACCCGGTGACAGAACTTTGCGTCATCGGGACCGGTTATGAAACGATAGACCTTCACGTTTTTTTTGCCTTTCGTTGTGCGATGATACCGGCCATGGCGACCAGCCTTTCGGCCTGCCCCACATGCAGCCGTTCGATCATTCGCCCGTTCATGTTGATGACGTTCAATTCCACAGATTCGGGTTTTACGAAAGCGGCAATAATCTCCTTGGCTTCCGCGACCATCGCCTCATCAGGAGCGAAGTGTCGATTGGCCGGCTCGATCTGGGCCGGGTGGATCAGCATCTTGCCATCGAAGCCCATGGCGCGGCCCTGCTCGCATTCACCGGCAAAAGCCGCGAGATCACGAAAATCATTCGAAACGCTGTCGATGACATCAAGCCCGTAGGCGCGGGCGGCGAGCACCACCTGCATCATCCACGGCACAAGATAGGTTCGGCCGGGCAGGGCCGGAACCCGTGTTTCCTTGCGCAGATCATTGAGCCCGATGACAAAGGCGGCAAGCCGCGCATCCGGCGTATGGGCAGCGTCGGCGATAGACGCGGCATTCAAGACACCAAGCGGAGTCTCGATCATCGCCCAGATTTTCAAACCCTGCGGCGCATCCGCCTCCGCCAGAAGGTCGGCAACCTCATGAATATCGGCCGGCTGCTCCACCTTGGGCAACAAAACCGCATCTGGCCGACAGGAAAGCACAAGCTTCAGATCCGCCTGCCCATCCGGCGTAGAGAGCGGATTAATGCGAATAATGGTCTCGCATCCGGCAAAAGGCGCGTCAGAAAATAGCCTGTCCAGATTTTCCCGAGCCTTGTCCTTCATGTCGGGCGCGACGGAATCCTCCAGATCGAGGATCACGCCATCGCAATCGAGATCGCGGATTTTTTCGAGCGCCCGGACATTGATGGCCGGAACCGACAGCAGCGAACGGCGCGGTCTCACAGGAATATTTTCGAAAAAATTAGTCATGCCGCACTTGTGTCAAGCTTTTGTGACATCTGCAACACGACAATCCACTGAATCCTCTTGCAAGCCGGAAGAAGAAGGCCCACATTCGTCTGGAAAGAAAGGTTGAATCATGCAAGGCATCCGTTCATTTTTCATTGCCGCATCCGGCATCGCACTTCTGGCTTTGGTGGCTCTTTTTACCGCCTCGCTTACGGTCGCTTTTATCGGCGTGCTCGCCGTTCTCAGCGCTGCCCGTCTGCTTTCGGCGCGTATGAAGCCGGCACCCATTCCGGTCAAGCCCCGCAACCAGCGCGATATGCGCGTCTGGAACGACGGCAAAGGCACGATCATCGATCTCTGAGATCGTTAATCCTGTCAAAATGCGAGAACGCTGCACGCGGCGTACCGAAGAATGCGGGTTTGCGCTTCTAAAGCGATCCGTTTTGCAGTATTTCCCGACAGAAAATATCCGGCGGGCGTCAGTCCACGCCGGATTTTGTGACCAGGGAAACACGGGAAGCGACAGATGGAAAAATTCACCAAGCTGACGGGCGTTGCTGCGCCCATGCCGGTCGTCAATATCGACACCGATATGATCATTCCCAAAGACTATCTTAAGACCATCAAGCGCACGGGTCTTGGCACCGGCCTTTTTGCCGAGTCGCGTTATCTCGAAGATGGCTCGCCCAATCCCGATTTTGTGCTGAACAAGCCCGCTTACCAGAACGCCCAGATCCTCGTCGCGGGCGATAATTTTGGCTGCGGCTCTTCGCGCGAACATGCACCATGGGCGCTTCTCGATTTCGGCATCCGCTGCGTGATCTCCACCAGCTTCGCCGATATCTTTTATAACAACTGTTTCAAGAACGGCATCCTGCCTGTCGTCGTCAGCCCCGAGAATCTCGAAAAGCTGCTGGACGACGCCTCGCGCGGCTCGAACGCCGTTCTGTCCATCGATCTGGAACGTCAGGAAATCAGCGGCCCTGATGGCGGCACGATCACCTTCGAGATCGATGAATTCAAGCGCCATTGCATGCTGAACGGCCTCGACGACATCGGCCTGACACTGGAGCATTCCGGCGCCATCGACACGTTCGAAAAGGCAAATGCCTCGGTCCGCCCCTGGGCCTGACCGCACTTCTATCCTCTTTTAAAAGCCGATCCCGTACAAAACCGTACCGGATCGGCTTTTGCTTTGCTTGAAAAGCCGTTGAGGCGGGGATAAGAAGCCCCCGATCCCGTTCGGCTGGCGACGTGACTTGTGAGGCGGCAGGACGGAAACGAGTTTGACGCCGCGCTCGCCGCAATCGAAAACCCTTCATGATGGTTTCCGGCGCGCCGCCCAAGGAGGGTTCTCATGACAGTCCGCACGCTTTTCCTTCTGCCCGGTGACGGTATCGGCCCCGAGGCCATGGCCGAAGTCCGCAAGCTGATCGACTATATGAACAGCGCGAAAAATGCCGGCTTCACCACGCAGGAAGGTCTGGTCGGCGGCTCCGCTTATGATGCCCATGGCGTCGCGATTTCCGACGCAGATATGGAAAAGGCCCTTGCCGCCGATGCGATCCTGTTTGGCGCCGTGGGCGGCCCGAAGTGGGATGGCGTTCCCTACGAACACCGCCCGGAAGCCGGCCTGCTTCGCCTGCGCAAGGATCTCGAACTTTTCGCCAACCTGCGCCCCGCCATCTGCTACCCGGCACTTGCCGAAGCCTCCTCACTGAAGCCGGAGCTGGTAGAGGGTCTCGATATCCTCATCGTCCGCGAACTGACGGGCGGTGTCTATTTCGGCGAGCCCAAGCAGATCATCGACCTCGGCAACGGCCAGAAGCGCGGTATCGACACGCAGATCTACGACACCTTCGAGATCGAGCGCATCGCCAGCGTGGCTTTCGAACTGGCACGCACACGCGACAACCGCGTCTGCTCCATGGAGAAGCGCAACGTCATGAAATCTGGCGTTTTGTGGAACCAGGTTGTCACCGAAACCCACGCTGCGAAATACAAGGACGTTCAGCTGGAGCATATGCTGGCCGATGCCGGCGGCATGCAGCTGGTGCGCAAGCCCAAGCAGTTTGACGTGATCGTGACCGACAACCTCTTCGGCGACATGCTTTCCGACGTCGCCGCCATGCTGACGGGCTCGCTCGGCATGCTGCCGTCGGCATCGCTTGGTGCACCGGATGCCAAAACCGGCAAGCGCAAGGCCATGTACGAGCCGGTGCACGGTTCGGCACCTGACATTGCCGGCAAGGGCATCGCCAACCCCATTGCCATGATCGCGTCCTTCGCCATGTGCCTGCGCTATTCGTTCAATATGGTCGATGAGGCAACGAAGCTCGAAACTGCAATTGCGAACGTGCTCGACAAGGGCATCCGCACCGCCGACATCATGTCCGACGGTTCCCGTCAGGTCAGCACCTCCGAAATGGGTGACGCGGTTCTCGCAGAATTCAAGGCGCTTTCGGCGTAACGCTGACGGCAACCGGTTGGGCAGGCGGCACGGTCGCTTGCCCATCTTCCTTTGGCAAAAGATGTTCATATCTTTTGTCAGTCAGCGTCTTCAAAAAGGCGACGATGGCGTCCACACGCTTGTCGTCCAGCGCCGGTGCGGAAGTCAGCTCTGTCATGGCGATGTTATCAGGCACTTCCGGCGCATCCCAGGTTTTACCCGTTTCAGGGTTGATCTGCCGGCTGGGTTTCTTGCTTTTGTATTTCACGTAAAACAGCACCACCGTGCGCAGATCCTTAAACACGCCATTGTGCATGTAGGGACCAGTGACAGCGACGTTGCGAAGGGTAGGCACCTTGAACTTGCCGCGCTGAGCCGGATCGCCGGCCACGGCGGGATTTTGCGCCAATCCGAGATCGACCGCACCCGGCTTGGAGCCGTTGGCTGCCCTGACCGACGTGTTGGCCGGAACACCGATGTTGAAATATTTGTGGTTGGTGAAGAGGCCGTCTTCCAAACCCTTGGCGCCACGGATTTCATGGCAGGTATTGCAATTGGTGAACTGTGTCGAGGAGATCAGAACCCGGCCCAGCTCCTCCTGATCGGTTAGATTTTCTTCGCCGCGCAGGAAACGGTCATACCTGGAATCGAAGGTGGAGAATTCATCGGAACGCTCGAAGCTCGCCAGCGCCTTGGTCATCGCAGCAAAGGCGCCTTCGTCACTCTGGAAAACATCGCTGCCGAACTGTGTGCCGAACGCCGCAACATAATCAGGGTTTTCCTTGAGCCGTTTGACGACAGAGGCTTTATCCGGCATGCCCATTTCGATCGGGTTGAGCGGTGGTCCACCCGCCTGGTCTTCCAGCAGGGAGGCACGACCATCCCAGAATTGCCCGCCGACATACTCTCCCGCAGCGTTCTTGCCGAATGGCGGCGTGAACCGGGCATAGGCTGCAGTCGGCGCATTACGGTCGCCCAGCGAAATCCCGTCATCGCCGAGAGAGACGTCCCGGCCGACCTTGTCGCTTTCGCGCGCATCGGAAAAACCCGCCGCCTGCATATGGCAGGTGGAACACGCCATCGTGCGGTTCATGGAGAGATTGGCATCATCGAACAGCGCCGCGCCGAGTTTTTCAAGCGTTGCATAATCTTCGCCGCCATGAGCCTGCATTTGACCAGCACCGATCTCGAGCGGAACCGGTATCATGGCCACGGCAAGGGCGGCAGAAATGAATAGGCGCAGTCTTTTCATTGAAATAGCGTTTCGGAAACTCGGTACGACAGTGGCTATATAGCACTTACCTATCGCACCAGACTACAAACTTTCTCAGCCCGCTCCACTTTGACGCAACCCCGCATCCGGACGCCAAATTGCTTACCCGGCTTTGGCTATCGCGTGGAAGAAAGTGCCTGAAACAAGACCCCGCCTGCCACCGGAAGGGCCGAGCGGACGACCCTGCCCGTCAGCGATCTGAGCGAAAGGCTCATCGTGACCCGGATCGATAACACGCGCATAGTGAAACTCGTGGCCGCGCAGAACCTCGCCCGCTTTGCCCAGCGGCCCATCTGCCACGATTGCAGCCTGCCGGTAACCGAGGTTCATCTTACGCGTGGCGAAACTGGTGGCATGTGACAGAAGCCCGGTCATGGCATGGGTGACGCCATCGGCATCTTCCAGCGCCGCTCCCAAAACCATATAGCCGCCGCACTCGCCATGCACCGGCTTCGCCTCGGCAAAACGGACAATCCCCGCTTTAAACCCGGCAGCATCGGCAAGCCTTCCAGCGTAAAGTTCGGGATAACCACCTGGCAGCCAGCAAATGTCGCAGGTGTCATCGGGCGCCTCGTCGGCCAGCGGTGAGAAGGGTACGATCTCTGCCCCCGCTGCATGCCAGTGGTTCTTGAGGTGCGGATAAAGAAAGGTGAAAGCCGCGTCGTCTGCAAGCGCGATGCGCTGGCCGGGCGGCGCAATCGCTGCCTCCACCGAGCCGGAGGGCACATCCACAGGCGCAGCGAGCGAAAGCAAGGCATCGAGATCAATGGACCTTTCCATCACATCCGCCAGCCGTTCTATATGCGCGTCGATTTCCGGATGTTCGCTGGCCTGCACCAGGCCCAGATGCCGTTCCGGCAGGATGAGTGACGGATCACGCAGGACGCATCCTGCGACAGGCAGACCGATTTTTTCGATGGCCTCCGTGCACAGCGTCCGGTGTCTTTCGCTGCCGGCGCGGTTCAGCACCACCGCCGCCATGGTGACAACAGGATCATAGTGGGCAAAACCATAGGCTACAGCAGCGGCTGTCTGCGATTGACCCGACACATCCAGCACCAGCAGCACGGGAATGCCGAACAGCCGGGCCAGATCCGCCGCAGAACCAGTGCGGTTTTCCGCCACGGGGATACCGTCGAATAGGCCCATGGCGCTTTCGATCAAAACGAGGTCAGCACCATCAGCCTGTTGCAACAACAGGTGTCGAAGCAATTCCGGCTGCATGGCCCAGCTGTCGAGATTGAGGCCGGACGTGCCGGTGGCGAAGGCATGGAAGCCGGGGTCGATATAATCCGGCCCCGTCTTGATGCCGCGCACCTTGATGCCGCGCCGGGCAAAGGCCCTGAGCAAGCCGATTGTTACGCTGGTCTTGCCGGATCCAGAGCGCGGTGCGCCGATGATGATTGCCCGTGTGGTCATAAGGTCGGCACCCCAAGTCGGTCGCGCATCGAAACGATCTCGCCAATAACGATCAGCGCCGGCGCCTCGAATTTTTCCCGTTTTGCATCGTCAGCTATGCTTTCCAGTGTGCCGATGAAAATACGTTCCTGCGCAGTCGTTGCCGACATGATGACGGCGACCGGCGTCTTGCCCGAACGACCGCCCTGCATCAGAAGACCGGCGATCGAGCCTATGTTCTTAAGCCCCATATAAACGACGATGGGTTCCTGTGTCTTCGCCAATGCCAGCCAATCCAGATCCTCTTCGGTCCCGGCGGCATGGCCGGTGGCAAGCGTGACAGCGCGGCTGATACCGCGCATGGTGGCGGGAATGCGCGCTGAAGCAAGGGCTGCAAGCGACGAGGTCATGCCCGGCAAGATACGAAATGGGATGCCGGCGCGGACAAGCGCCTCCGCCTCTTCGCCGCCACGCCCGAAAATAAACGGATCGCCACCCTTAAGCCGCAACACCTTCTTACCCTGCCTGGCGAGATCAATCAGCGAGGCAGTGATGTCGTCCTGCGTTGCCGACGGCTTGCCGCCGCGCTTGCCGGCAAACACGATTTCAGCCTGGGGCCCGAGGGAAACGACATCGTCGCTTACCAGCGCGTCGCGCACGATCACATCGGCCTGCGAAAGCGCGAGCGCCACTTCGAGCGTCAGATAACGCACATCGCCCGGACCCGCGCCTGCGAGCCAGACATGCCCGGCCTCAAAGACCGGACCTTTTGCGGCGATGCTGTTCAAAACCTGCGCTATCGACATTCTTCTCGGCTGCTTTTTTAACGATGACGGAAATAGCCGTCCCGGCTATAGGAATTCATATGGAAACGGATGGAAAGACCCTTCGCCGCGGCTGGACCACGGGCACTTGCGCGGCAGCCGCCACGAAGGCGGCCTGTGCTGCCCTTCTGACCGGCGAGTTTCCTTACCCTGTCGAAGTCGAACTTCCAAGCGGCGTGAGGCCGGCATTTTCTCTCGCCACCGAGGAAAAAGGTGAAAACTTCGCAAGAGCCGGCGTCGTCAAGGATGCAGGCGACGATCCCGACGTGACCCATGGTGCGCTGATCGAAAGCACCGTGCGACGGGGAAAGCCCGGCAGCGGCATAACCTTCAAGGCTGGAAAAGGCGTCGGCACCATCACCCGGCCTGGATTGCCCCTGCCGCCGGGCGAACCCGCGATCAACCCCGTACCGCGCAAGATGATCGAAACCGCCATTCGCGAAGTAGCCGGAGACGGTGCAGATTTCGAAGTCGAGATTTCCGTTCGAGACGGCGAGAAAATCGCGGAAAAGACCCTGAATGGCAGGCTCGGTATTGTCGGCGGCATTTCCATCCTTGGCACCACCGGCATCGTCATCCCGTTTTCCTGCTCGGCATGGATCCACTCCATCTGGCGCGGCATCGATGTGGCGCGCGCCACCGGCTGCACTCATTTGCTCGGCGCGACCGGCAACACCTCGGAAAAGGCGGGGCAGGCAGTGTACGGCCTGCCAGAGACCGCACTGATCGACATGGGTGATTTTATCGGTGGCATGCTGAAATATCTGCGCAGCCACCCCGTCGAACGGGTAACCATTGCCGGCGGCGTCGCCAAGATGACGAAGCTCGCCCAGGGCATGCTGGACGTGCATTCCAAGAAAGGCCTGGCCGATCTTGATGCGCTGGCGGTACTCGCAACCGAGGCTGGCGGAGATGAAAATCTTGCCCTCGCCATTCGTCAGGCCAACATGGTTGCGCACGCCTTTGAGCTGGCCGAACGCGCGGGGATAGACCTCGGTGCGATCGTTGCGGAAAAAGCCTGGGTAACAGCGGCTGCCGCTTTGAAGGTGCCCGGCATCGAGCTTGATATTCTGGTGTTCGATCGTCAGGGCACGCTCAAGGGACGCACCGCCTCCACGCCGTCGCATCAGCCCTTCGCATCTTCCTTCGGGGAGCGGAACCGCCGGACATAATCGGTACTATAAAGTGCGCTCTCGCGAAAATCCGTCGAGGCAAGCCCATGCCCGACGAAGATCAGCGCCGTCCGCTCCACCGGTTCGGCTGCCAGTTTTCCCTCGATGTCGAACAACATGCCGCGAATGACCCGCTCATCCGGCCAGGAGGCGCGGACAACGATGGCGACTGGGCAATCGGAACCATAAAGCGGCGTCAGTTCTTCCACCACCTGGCCGATGGCATGGATGGCGAGATGGATGGCAAGTGTCGCCCCCGTCGCACCAAAGGCTTTCAGCGTCTCGCCCTCGGGCATTTTCGAAGCGCGGCCCGAAATACGGGTCAGAACAAGGCTTTGCGCCACTTCCGGCACCGTCAATTCCCGCTGCAGGGTGGCAGCGGCAGCAGCGAAAGAGGGCACACCTGGAGTCACGGTATAATCGAGACCCAGCCGTTCCAGCCGACGGATCTGTTCACCCATAGCGCTCCAGACGGATAGATCACCGGAATGCAGCCGTGCCACATCCTTGCCGGCCTTTGCCGCCGCAACGAACTCCGCCTCGATCTCATCGAGCGACAGTGCTGCCGTATCGACAATGCGTGCATCCGTCGGGCAATACTCGATCAGCGCCTTCGGCACCAGCGAGCCGGCATAAAGGCAGACCGGGCAGGCAGCGATAAGATCGCGCCCGCGCACCGTTATGAGATCGGCAGCGCCCGGACCGGCACCGATAAAATGAACCGTCATTTTTGTTCTCCATGTTCGATGGCGCGGTCATTTCGCGCGTCGTTCGTCGTGGCGATGGCTACCGTCACATCGCCAACCACGAGACGCGCCGCGACCAGCCGCGCATTTTCTCCGGCGGCAGCAAGTGCCGCCGCTTCACTGACGCTGGGCGTCCCGGCATAATCAAGGCTTGCCTGTGAAAATGTCATTGTTTTTGAAGCAGCCGCCTCGAGCTGTTCCTTCGATACGATTTCAAGCGGCAGCGCCAGACGTTTCGCCGCTTCCGCAAGACCAGCTTCTTTTGCCTTGAGCGGCGCAGTCGCCAAGCATTCAACGGTCATGCCAAAAGCAAGCTCGGCAGCGTGCACGGCTGCAATAATTGCATCTGAACCCGTGCCCTTGCGGCAACCGATACCGGCCACGGTCACCATGGCTTAATCCAGCTCCATTGCGTCACCGGCATGGCCGGACGCCAGCCCGACATGGAGCCGACAGCAACAACGCGCGACACATCGAGACGGATCATCGAACCGCCGAACCTGGCATGGGCCGCAAGCAGCACCGCTTCCATTTCAAGCGTCACCGCATTGGCAACCAGCCGCCC
This sequence comes from Agrobacterium sp. K11, assembly GCF_059429395.1. Lineage (NCBI taxonomy): Bacteria > Pseudomonadati > Pseudomonadota > Alphaproteobacteria > Hyphomicrobiales > Rhizobiaceae > Agrobacterium > Agrobacterium sp. K11. Next base: position 282,669 of record NZ_JCAHRB010000009.1, read on the forward strand.
GCCTGGCTTCAAGGCCTCCAGAGCAGCCTCAAACACGCCCGTTTCGCTGCCGCCACCACCAATGAAGATCGCATCCGGTTGAGGCAAGCCTTCAAAAGCCGCAGGTGCTGCACCGATCATGACTTCAAGCCCCGGAACGCCAAATGCCTCGGCATTGCGGGCGATACGTTCGGCTCTTTCCGGATGCTGCTCTATGGCGATGGCACGGAGCGAGGGGTGCGACAGCATCCATTCAATACCAATCGAACCCGAACCGGCGCCGATATCCCACAGCAGCTCGCCCCGGCGCGGAGCCAGCGATGAAAGTGTCACGGCACGGATTTCACGCTTGGTGATCTGACCGTCATGTTCGAACAGGCTGTCATCCAGCCCCTGCACAAAAGGCAGGACGCGTGCCCCCTCAGCAGCAACGACATCGATAGCCACGACGTTCAAAGGATCGATGTCGTCAAAGGTAAAATCGACCGCCCTGATTTGCCGCCGCCTCTCCCGCTTTCCGCCCAAAGCTTCGAGCAGGACAAATTCCGACTGGCCGAAACCGGATTGAGACAGCAATTCCGCGATGAGAGCGGGCGCGCGCTCATCCGAAGTAAGCGCGATGATCCTCGCTCCGGGATGCAGATGCGGTCGCAAAAGATCGATGGAACGCCCGTGCAACGACACGCATTCGGTCGACTGCAAAGCCCAGCCAAGCCGCGCCGCGGCCTGGGAGAAGGCGGAAGGTGAGGGATAGCAGACTGTCTCCTCCGACGGTATTCGCCGCAGAAGTGTGACGCCGGCGCCATAAAAGAACGGATCGCCAGAGGCGAGCACGCAGACCCGTCTACCGCGCAACGCCACGACATCGCTCATCTCCGCATCGAACGGCACCGGCCAAGGGCGCGCCTCACCACGAATGGCTGCAGCCGCCAGTTCCAGATGACGTTTGCCACCGAAAACAATCTCGGCCGCCTCTATTGCCGCCACGGCATTGCGACCGAGCCCATCCAGCCCATCTTCGCCTATGCCGACGATGAAAAGCCATGGCTTGCCTTTCTTTTCAGTGGAAGCTTTCTTTTGAGTGGAAGCGTTGCCCGTTCCGGAATATTCAGACGTCATGACACGCTCCATACTCATCCTTGGCGGCACGGCGGATGCCCGCATTCTGGCCGGCAAGCTGGCGGTGGACTCCGGCTACCGAATCCTGCTCTCCATGGCCGGTCGTACGCTTTCGCCAGTGGAACAGCCTGTGCCGATGCGCAGTGGCGGGTTTGGCGGTGCTGCGGGTTTGGCGGATTTCATCCGCACCGGGAATTTCGATATTCTGGTCGACGCCACCCATCCCTATGCGGCGAGGATTTCCGCCAATGCCATCGAGGCGGCACGACTTGCCAAAGTTCCGCTGATCATGCTTTCGCGCCCCGCCTGGGAGCGCCAACCGGATGACAAATGGCAGAGGGTCGATACCGTCGAACAGGCTGTTATCGCGCTCGGCGATGAAGGCAAGCGGGTGTTTCTGGCGCTCGGCCGGCAGGAACTTCTTCCTTTCGAGGCAGCCCCCCAACACAGCTATCTCATTCGCAGCGTTGATCCGGTAGAGCCGCCGCTGAAGGTGCCGGATGCTCGCTACATTACAGCGCGCGGCCCCTTTGCGCTGGATGAAGAGATCCGCATGCTGGAGGAAAACCGTATCGGCACTGTGGTTTCCAAGAACTCCGGCGGCAACGCCAGTTACGGCAAGATCGAAGCGGCGAGGCGGCTTGGCCTGCCGGTTATCATGATCGAGCGGCCGCCACAGCTCAACGCCGCAATCCTCAATGGCGCGAACGTGCCGGATATAGCGACTGCGCTCACTGCCATCCGCCATCAGCTCTCTCTTCTCGAAAAACGCGGCGAGTAAACCAGCGGATCTTTGTCCGAACGCTCGATTAGACGGGTTTCCACCGAACCGACGATGATGCAGGTGGCCATATCCGCCATGTCGCTCGATGCTTCAGACAAAGGCATGACCTGGATGCGCTCATCCGCACGGCCTGCCGCACGGCCAAAGATCACCGGCACCGAGCCGGGCAAATGTGCCCGCAAAAGATCGAAGGCGGTGCCAAGCTGGTGCGGGCGCGCCTTGCTGACGGGATTATAGAAAGCCATCACGAATCCGGCTTCCGCAGCCGCGATCAGCCGCTTTTCAATAATACCCCAGGGCTTCAAATTGTCCGACAGCGAGATGGCGCAGAAATCATGCCCGAGCGGCGCGCCGGCTCGTGCAGCAACCGCAAGCATGGCCGTCACGCCCGGCACGACCGAAAAGTCTATTTCGCGCCACTCGCGCGGGCCACGTTCAATCGCCTCGCAAACAGCCGCCGCCATGGCAAAAACGCCGGGATCGCCACCCGAAACCACGCAGACCTTGCCGCCCCCGGCTGCAAGCCGCAGAGCCTGTTCGGCACGGGAGATTTCCTCGCGATTGTCAGAGGCATGGCGACGTTGGTCGGGTCTGAGCGACAGCCGATCGAGATAGGGAATGTAACCGAAGAAATCCTCCGACGCCTCAACCGCGGCGAGCGCCTCCGGTGTCACCTGCGCAGAACTGCCAGGGCCGAGGCCGACAACGACCAGCCTGCCGTTCATGACGCTTCACCGCCAGCGGGTCTGGTTTTCCAGCCAGGTACCAGAACCAGCGAAAAATAGGGGGCGGGCGATGCGTCCCGCTCGATCAGCGGCACCGCATGGCTGTTCGCCATGGTGCCGCGCTCGACATACAGCGCTTCATTAAGCTTGCCGGCCTTTTCCAGCGCCCGGCGGATCTTCGGCAGGTTGCGCCCGACCTTCATGATCACGGCGCCATCCGTGCCGGACAGACGCTCTGTCAGAACATCTTCGGCAAGCGTGCCGGGAAGCACGCTCAAGATATCGTCACCCTGCACCAGCGGTAGACCGGCCATCGACCAGCAGCCGGACATGGCGGTAATGCCGGCGACGACCTCCGCCTCGTAGGAAGGCGCAAGCCGCAGATGAAGATGCATATAGGAACCGTAAAACAGCGGATCGCCTTCCGACAGCACGGCGACATTCCGCCCGGCATCGAGATGAGCGGCAATATCCATGGCCGACTGATCGAAAAAGGCGGCGATCGCACCGCGATAATCCTCGCCGTTTTTATCGCTCTCGACGGTTACCGGATAGACCAGCGGCATTTCCAGTGTGCCCGGACGAATGAAGGCCTCAACGATACCGCGACCATTGCCGCTGCTGCCTTTCTTGCAGAAGAAGGCGAGGACATCGGCATTTTCGATGGCGCGCACGGCTTTCAGCGTCAGAAGCTCTGGATCGCCGGGGCCGGTGCCGACGCCCACGAGTTTACCCTTGGAATTTTCGAAAAGAGCCGCGCTCACAGACCTGCCCTCGCAACGGCGTTGACGGCAGCGGCCGTCATGGCCGATCCACCCATGCGTCCCTTGACGATGGCATAGGGAATGCCGAGCAAACTAGCCTCCAGCGCATCCTTCGATTCCGCCGCACCGACAAAACCGACCGGCATGCCGATGATGGCAGCTGGACGTGGAGCGCCCTTTTCAAGCATCTCCAGAAGATAGAACAGCGCTGTCGGCGCGTTGCCGATAGCAACGAGAGCACCGTCCAGCTTTTCCGCCCAGAGATCGAGTGCGGCGGCGGAACGGGTATTGCCAATCGTTTTCGCAAGCTCAGGGGTGCGCGGATCGCGAAGGGTGCAGATCACGTCATTATTGGCCGGAAGGCGGGCGCGGGTCACGCCGTGGGCGACCATTTCCGCATCGCACAGAACGGGCTTGCCCGCCAGCAAAGCACCACGTGCAGCGACAACGAAATCCGGAGAAAAACGGAAATGGCTGGCCGCTTCCACCAGCCCGCAGGCATGGATCATGCGAATGGCGATATCCGCCTGATCTTCTGTAAAAGCGGACAAATCCGCTTCCTCGCGAATGATGGCGAAGGAGCGCTCGTAAATCGCATTGCCGTCGCGAATATAGTCATGGTCGGTCATCGGTTATCCTGTCGAAGCGCGGCAACGATTGCCTCCTTACCCAGACGGGCAAGCAGGTCGGCAGCGTTTTCCCCGGGCTTATGTTCTTTTTCGCAAAGACGGGCAAGTCGCGAAAGCGCCGTCCTCTGTTGCTCGAAAGGTAAAATACCGTCCTGCGGGTCGCAAGCGCGGCTCGAAAACGAAAAGGCCAGACCATCGGCGGTACCGGAAAAGGCCAGAAGCGACGGGGCGGGATGCGCGCAACCCTTTCCGCAGCCGGAGAGATGCAGTGTGAAGGAGCCATCGAGCATGGAAGCTAATTCCCGCGATGCAAAGGCCGCCAGATCATGTGTGGGAAAGAAAGCCGAAGCGCATCCCGGCGTGCCGGGACAGACAGCGATGGAAGACCGCGCATCACCTGCCCTTGTGATGAAACCGGCACTGTCCGCAGTTTGCATCAGCGCATCGCAAGCATCCCGCGACCCGAAAAATAGCAGGCTATGATTGAGCGACGGCCGCAATGTTTCGATATCAAATCCGTGCGCCAGTCCACAGAGCCGCGACAGATCGGAAGCACGAACTTGCGCGAAAGCAGGAGTGATACCGGCAGCAAAAGTACCATCACCGGCCGCCATCAGCCCCAGGGGCGAAGAAGGCGTAGGCGTTTCGCCTTGGCTCTCGCTATCTACCAGGCGGTCTCCGCAAATCGCCTTTATCGTCCGCAAATCCAGATCGCGGCCACGGGCAAGCGGTCCTTTGCCCGCCAGATGGACGAGCAGCAACAGGACCACATCCGCCGCCTTGTCGGCTTCAACAAATCCCGCCCGTAGCGCCTTGCTCTCCGGACCTCCGACAAGCAATTGCCAGAAAACTCGATGATCGAGCCGCACCGCCTTCAGACGGATATCGGCCAGCAAATCGCCCATGGAAAGACGGCCGCCCCCATCGATGATGACGGACATTTTTGCGGCGAGGTTGTCATGCAACGCCAGCGCGGCAGCCTCTCTGCGAATCTCATCCGCAATAGCACTGCCATCGGCGATTTCCCGATCGTCCCGACCGGAAAGAGGTGAGGTCTCGACTGCCAGTCCGTCGCGAAGCGGCAAACCGAGCGCCAGAACATCATTCTCCAGGTCGCAGGCGCTTTCCCGCGTCAGGCCGCGGAACTGCAGGCTGCCACGTGCCGTGATGTCGATCACCCCGTTGCCGTGCCGCTCAGCAAGATCGCAAAGCGCGATCATATCGCGGGGCGTAATATCCGCCTCGAATGCGATGCGCGACAGGTAGCCGTCACCGGTCAGCATCGGGGTCGATAAGGCCGGACACGTCCCACGGCGGCCAAACGGCTGGACCGGATCGGAAGGGGCCGTCCTCATGCGCCGACCCTTTCAGAACGGGGCAGGATCAGCATTTCAAGTTCCGCATCCACCGCATTGCGGCGGCTGTGCCACAACCCGCGACGACGGGCAGATAAAAAGCGCGTCGCCATGACCTCCGCCGCCTTCGGATTTTCCCGCAGGATGAAATCGCGCACGTCCTCATTGCCGAAATAGGCGTCGTAAAGCGCCTCGATCAGCGAGGAAGATACCGCATGGGTGGTTTCGGCAAAACCGATCAGCCGGTCAACCGTCTCGGCAAATTCAGCCGCCCCGCGCGGGCCGTGCCGCATCTGTCCGGCAATGAAGCGCGGATTGACGGCGCGGGCCCGAACAACGCGCGTCAGCGCATGTGAAATGGACCGCGCGCGCGGACGCGCGGGATCGGTCGTATCCAGCGCCACGATATCGGCAACGCCGCCAAGGACTGCCTTTGCGGCGGAAAACCCACCAATGAAGGCGACATCGGAAGAGCCGTCGAGAAGATCCCGGCCCGGATCGTCACCGGTGTGAACGAGAAGGTCGGCACGGCGCACCAGCTCGACAAAACCGGCATCCTCGAAAATCTCAAGCCCATCCGCACCGCCAAAGGCATGGCTTGCCGCATCCAGATAGGCTTGCCCTAGTTCCTCACGTTCTTCCCATTTTCCGCTGGCGAGTTTCTCCTCAGTGCCCGCACCATAGGTGCCGGGTGCGGAGCCGAAGATGCGTGCCGGTATATGCCCGAGTGCCACCGCCTCTTCCGCCAGCGGATTGTCGCCCGGCGCTTCATCCCGCCGCGCGACGGCCTTGGCGGCGGCGTTTAGAAGAGCGATCAACGCCGGAAACATGTCGCGGAACAGGCCGGAAATCCGGAATGTGACGTCGACACGCGGCCGCCCGATACTCGCCGGCGGCAGAACCTCAATGCCTGTGACGCGACCCGTCGCCAGGTCATGGATCGGTCTCGCCCCCATCAGATGCAGCGCCTGCGCCACATCCTCGCCGCCATTGCGCAGGCTGGCGCTGCCCCAGAGATCAAAAACCAGATGTTTCGGCCAGTCGCCATGGGATTGCAGATGGTGCCGAAGCACTTCTTCGCCCGCCATGCGGCCCAGCTCGAAAGCCGTCGGCGTCGGCATGGTGCGCGGATCGGCAGCATAAAGATTGCGGCCCGTCGGCAGGACATCGAGACGCCCGCGCGCGGGTGCGCCGGAAGGACCGGGGACAATATGGCGGCCATCGAGCGCGGCAAGCAGCGCTGTTTTTTCCGCCGCAGCACTTTCAAGCCTCAGAAGATCGGTCTCGCCTTCGGGGCTGCGGCCAAAAACATGCTGGCCATCCTTGATGGCGAAGTCCTTGAGGTCGCAGAGGAAGGCGTCGATGCGCGACAGCGCCGCATCGGCATCGTCCTTTGCACCGACACCGGCATCCGCCGCAAGACCGGTTTCCAGCGCCTTCTCTACGATCAGTTTCGCCAGCCGGTCGCGGCGGCGGCGGTCGAGCCCATCCGCCTGCGCATATTCGTCGACGAGCTGTTCCAGAGCCGATTGTTCCGGCGAAAGCCCCGCATCTACCAGCACAGGCGGAACATGGCCGATCGTGACGGCAGCGATCCGCCGTTTGGCAACCGCCGCTTCACCCGGATTGGAAACGATGAACGGATAGACCACCGGCAAAGACCCGGTGACGATTTCAGGAAAACAATCGCGGGAAAGCGCAACTGTCTTGCCGGGCAGCCATTCCAGTGTGCCATGCGCACCGACATGCACAATGGCATGCGCCCCTACGACACGCTGCATCCAGGCGCCGAAAGCGACCAACGCATGACGTGGCGGCAGGGCAGGGTCATGGTAATCCACCCGCCGATCCTCATTTCGCCCACGATCCGGTGCCAGGGCCACGAATATCTGGCCGAAACGGGCGACGCGAAAACGGAATGCGCCGTCGGCTAGTGCGTCGTCCTGTTCGGCCGAACCCCACGTGCTATCCACGGAGGCGGCAACCCCTTCAGGCAAACCCAAAAGAAAATCACGATAGTCTGAAAGTCCGACAGCCGCTACCTGCTGCTCGACACAATCCAGCAAAGCCCGCGCCGTTTCGGGAATATCCGAAACCACATATCCTGCCGCGGCCAGATCGCGCAGCATTTCAAGCACGCTTTGCGGCACATCGAGACCAACGGCATAACCCGTGCGCCCCGGCGCAGCACCGGGATAATCCGGCATCAAAATGACGATCCGCCGTTCCTGTGGCGTGGACTGTTTTAATTGCAGAAAGGCAGCGATTCTGTTTGCCACCTGTTCGACGCGATCAGCCTCCGGTACATTGATGAGGCTGATACCGCCATCAGTCCGCACCTGCTTGAATGATATCGCGCCAGAAAGAATCCGGCCATCGAGTTCCGGCAGGACCACATGCATGGCAAGATCGGAAGGGTTGAGACCGCGCGCATTTTCCGCCCAGCCGTCCCGTCGCGTCGTCGCCATAACCACCTGAAACACCGGCACGCCGAGGCGATCAAACAGGGTTTTACCGCTGTCGTCCATCTGGCTGGCAAAAGCCGTGGCGGCAACGATGGCGGCGGGCTGGAGTTCGTGCAGTACGGTTTCGAGAAAGCGAATTGCCTCCCCATCCTTGAGGCCGCTGACGAAAATCGGCAATGGCGCAAAACCGCGCTGAGAGAGCGCGTTAAAAAGCGCATCCACGGGCGCCGCATCGGCCGCAAGAAGCATGGAGCGGTAAAAGAGAATAGGAAGGACAGCTGCACCGGCGGGAAAACCGGCGCAGGCTTCCGCCTGATCCACGACGCCTTTACCCGGCCGGTAAAAGCCGGCTTTCGGCAGCGGTTGAGCCTCGATATCTGGCCATGCGCCACCACTTACAAGGGCAGCAAGACCAATGGCAAGCCGGTCCATATTTTCCCGCCCACCCTCGCGGAAGAAGGCGAGGACGGACGCCAACGTCTGGCGATCAACAGTCGAGGCCGCTTCGAGCTTTTCGTCTCTCTCACTGCATTCACCCGGCAGGAGCATAAGTTTTATGCCACGTCGCCGCGCCATCGTGCTGAGCTGATCGACGCCATAGCGCCAGCGTTCCGCGCCGCCGAGAATCCGGATAAGGATGACACGGGCATGTTCGGCCGTCTTTTCGATCCACAGATCGACCGACATCGGATGCCGAAGCTCGGAGAGGTTGGCAGCGGACAGGGACGGAAGCGCGCCCTCTGCCTGCCGCCATGCCTGTTCCAGCCCGGCAAGATCGCTTGCCGAAAAAGACAGCATCACCACATCCGATCGCGGCTGGTTGAGATCAACCGGCTCGATCAGGTCGTCCAGAGACGAAGATGTGGTGGCGAGAATGTGCATTTCTATCAGGCGGCCAGCATCTGTTCGATCTTTTCGCGGTTGAGGCCCTTTTCGCCTATGACGACGAGGCGGCTGCGGCGCTCTTCACCGGCCGCCCAGGGACGGTCATAATAATGGTTGACGCGGCTACCGACTGCCTGCACCTGCAGGCGCATCGGCTTGGTGGATACTTCGACGAAACCTTTGATGCGCAGAACATTTTCCGCAGCCGCTGTCTCAGCGATACGAGCCGCCAGCGCTTCCGGATCGGTCACGGCCGGCAGGTCGATGACGAAGCTGTCGAAATCGTCATGTTCGTGGTCAAGTTCACCATCGTGATGGGTGCGGCGGTTTTCGATATCCTCTTCAACCGCAAGACCGAGGCCGATCAGCACGGCCGGATCGATGACGCCATTCGAGGCGACGACGATCTTTGCGGCCCGCGGCAAATGCTCGAGAATATGAGCCTTCGCCTTGTCCAGACCGGCGCTATCGAGCAGATCCGCCTTGGTCAGCACGATAAGATCGGCACAGGCGATCTGGTCCTCAAAAACCTCTTCGACCGGATCGTCGTGATCGAGGGCTTCGTCATTTGCGCGCTGGGCGGCAAGGGCTTCCATGTCATGCGCCACCTGACCCTCGGCAAGGGCAGCGCCATCCACAACAGCCACCACAGCGTCAACCGTCACGCGGCTCTTGATGGCAGGCCATTGAAATGCCTGCACCAGCGGCTTGGGCAGGGCAAGGCCGGAGGTCTCGATGAGGATATGCTCCACCTTCGGCTGCCGGCTTAGAATCTGTTCGATGGCCGGCTGGAAATCATCCGCCACCGTGCAGCAGATGCAGCCATTGGCCAGCTCAACGATGTTTTCCTCCGGGCAGCTCTCAATGCCGCATCCCTTGAGGATATCCCCATCGATGCCGATATCACCGAATTCGTTGACGATGATGGCAAGCCGCTTGCCATCTAGCTTTTCGAGAAGACCGCGCAGCAGCGTGGTTTTTCCAGCCCCCAGAAAGCCAGTGACGATGGTGCAGGGAACGCGGTCCAGAAGGGTGCTCATGATCTCTCCTCGGTAAAATCGAATGGGGGAATGCGCGCCACCATGCCGCGCTTCAATGTGTCGGGGCGGCCGCGCCAGGGCATCAGGCCATCTGCGGAGGCGGCCAGCATGCGAGCGCCGGTCAGCAGGTCTTCCGCATCGTTGGGCGTCAGCCCGCCGAATACATAGGACCAGCCATCGGCACCGCGCAGCACGGCACTGAGGCCTCGTTTGCAATTGCCAAGGCAATTGACGGAGCGAACATCGATACCGGAGTCACGCGCTTTTGCGATGGCAGCTTCCGCAAGGATGGTGCCGGGGCGCGGCTCCGCATTGGGATCGGTGTCGTCGCGACAGCTTCGGCAGACAAAAACGACCACGCCGGAAGCTGTGTTGGCTTCCATTGTCCCGTCCGCACAAGAAGATGTTGTGGTAATATCCAAACCGTTCCGCTTTCCGCGCCTTTAAACTCATCGGGGTGCGGATGTCGAAAACAGCGCACTGAAAAGCGCGGCTGCAAATCAATTCGACCGGCTGACCGGAGCACCCCGCCCGGGAGACGTTTTTTCCTGAAACGGCAGGTCTCCTGGCTTGCGGCTTTAAAACACCCTGCACCACCTTCCCGGGCCAATTTTATGGTCCAGTGGCTTCATAGTGCGGGCTTACCGCTTACAGTTGCGGGGGCAGCCACGGAATGACCCCGTTATGGGGTGGAACCGTGTTCCCTCTTAGCTTTTCCCGTTGCCGGGAAAAGACCGTCAGTGCCTTACCCTTAGGCTGAACGGGCGTGACGGTCAATGCTGCCGGCTTGTCGATTGCCGGGTGCGGCAAATTGAGTATAGTCGCCGCTCCGAATGGCGGGGGCATACGGTCCCGCGCCGCTGGACGAGAAGGAAAACGCGATGACACGCGATATCAGCGACAGCGAAGCCGAACGCCACCGGCAGAAAATGGTCAACCGCAAGACGGTTCAGGATGCCGAAGTCGCGGAAAAGACCATCGAAAAAGGTCTGCTGATGATCAATACCGGCCCTGGCAAAGGCAAATCCACGGCCGCTTTCGGCCTTGCCCTGCGCATGCTCGGCACAGGGCGGCGGGTCGGCGTCGTGCAATTCATCAAGGGCGCATGGTCGACGGGTGAACAGCAGGCCCTGACTTTGTTCGGCGACAGGGTGGAATGGCGCACTATGGGCGAGGGGTTTACCTGGGACACGCAGGACCTGAAGCGCGATGTCGCGGCAGCTACAAAGGCCTGGGAGGAAGCGAAAGCACTGATGGCCGACGAGACGATCGGATTGCTGGTTCTCGACGAACTGAACATTGCGCTCCGCTATGATTACCTGCCGCTGGAAGAGGTCGTCGAAACGCTTTCCAACCGTAGATCCGATCTGCATGTCATCGTTACCGGCCGCAACGCCAAACAACCGTTGATCGACGCTGCCGACATGGTGACGGAAATGACCCTCGTCAAACATCACTTCAAGGCGGGCGTAAAGGCGCAGGCCGGGATAGAATACTGACATGACTGCACGTGTGCTGATGTTTCAGGGAACCGGCTCGGATGTCGGCAAATCGCTGATGGTGGCTGGCCTTGCCCGCGCCTTCGTCAGGCGTGGCCTGTCCGTCATGCCGTTCAAGCCGCAGAACATGTCGAACAATGCGGCGGTCACTGCCGATGGCGGCGAGATCGGTCGCGCGCAGGCGCTGCAGGCGCGGGCAGCAGGCGTTCCGCTGTCGGTTCACATGAACCCGGTGCTTTTAAAGCCGCAGAGCGAAACCGGCGCACAGGTCGTCGTACAGGGTAAAATTGTCGGCAATGCCAAGGCTGCCGATTATCAGCACATGAAAGCCGGGCTGATGCCGCGTGTGCTGGAGAGCTTCGAGCACCTGAAACAACAGGCCGATCTGGTGCTGGTGGAAGGGGCGGGAAGTGCTTCCGAAATCAACCTCCGCGCCAACGACATCGCCAATATGGGTTTTGCCCGCGCCGCAGATGCTCCCGTGATTCTGATCGGCGATATCGACCGGGGCGGGGTCATCGCCAGCCTCGTGGGCACAAAAACCGTTCTCGAACGCGATGATGCCGCGATGATAGAGGGCTTCATCGTGAACCGCTTTCGCGGTGACCCTACGCTGTTTTCAGACGGCATGCGGATGATCGCGGAAAAGACCGGCTGGGCGTCCATCGGGCTATTGCCGCATTTTTCCGATGCTGCGAAATTGCCGGCGGAGGACGCCCTTGGGCTTACCGGCCCGGCGCAACAAAAGCCCGGCGCGAAAATCCGCATTGCCGTGCCGATCCTGCCGCATATCTCCAATTTCGACGATCTGGATCCGCTCGACATGGAGCCGGATGTGGAACTGATCCGAGTGCGGCCGGGCGAGACCATTCCCGCCGATTGCCGGCTGGTTCTGCTCTGCGGTTCGAAATCCACCATAGCTGATCTGACCGTGCTGAAAAATGCAGGCCTCGACATCGACATCAAGGCACATGTGCGCCGCGGCGGTTATGTTCTCGGTCTCTGCGGCGGATACCAGATGCTTGGAAAAACCGTTGCCGACCCTGACGGCATCGAAGGACCACCAATGACGGTCGGTGGGTTGGGCCTGCTGGATGTGACGACGGTTTTGACCGGCGACAAGAGGCTCGTTTCCGTCCAGGGACAGAGTTTCGACGGAATTCCCTTATCCGGCTATGAAATGCATGTTGGCGAAACAACGGGTGCCGCGGGCAACCTGCCATTTTCGACCATTGACGGACATGCCGATGGCGCAATTTCGCCCGATGGCCGCATCTTAGGCACCTATATCCACGGCCTGTTTGCGGATGACCGCCAGCGCGGGGCGTGGCTTGAGCGCCTTGGTGGGCAGAGCACGCAACTGAACTATGATGCGCAGGTGGATGCCGTTCTTGATCGCCTGGCGGCCCATATGGAGAACCACCTCGATCTCGACAGACTGCTTTCTATAGCGCGATAAGGATTGCCAGCAATCCGAACAGCCCGATCAGCAGGAAGTCTGCGATCCTCGCCAGCCTGAGCGCTGTGCGAATATCGCCAGCAACCAGTGTCGCTCTTCCGCCTTCGCCCATGAAACGAGCCTCGATCATCTGCCCGCCATAGGAGCGCGGCCCGGCCAGCGCAAAGCCCAGTGCCCCGGCCAATGCCGCCTCCGGCCAGCCGGCATTGGGAGATCGGTGATGCCGCGCATCGCGGCGTATCGCGGCAATTGCCCCTTTCGGTGATGCACCCTTCACGAAAAACGCGGCGACCACGAAAAGACCGCCGCTCAGTCTCGATGCCGGCAAATTGACCAGATCGTCCAGCCGGGCCGACGCCCAACCAAAGGCCTCATGGCGTGGCGAGCGATGACCGATCATGCTGTCGGCCGTGTTGATTGCCTTATAACCCGCACCGCCTGGCAGCCCCAGAAGACCAAGCCAGAGGGAAGGGGCGACAATGCCGTCAGAGAAATTTTCAGCCAGGCTTTCAATCGCCGCCCGGCAGATTGCCGCCTCATCCAGCGCCTGCGGATCGCGCCCGACGATCATGGAGACAGCTTTGCGCCCGCCGTCAATCCCCTCGCGTTCCAGCGCAATGGCGACGGCCTCCACATGCTGTTCCAGACTTTTTTGGGCCGGAAGTGACGCCCCAAGCACCGCAACAAGCAACAGACCAAGGGGCAATAAAAGCAGAACCGATTGCACTAACCATGCAACAAGCACCGTCAGCGCCAGAAAAACGGAGAGCGCCGCGACGCCTGCCGCCTTGCGCTGCGAAAATGAAGCACTCTCCCGGTTCCATTTTTTGTCCAGCAGCGCGATAAGCGAACCGATCCAGGTGACGGGATGACCGATGCGTTTGAACAGCCAGTCCGGATATCCAGTCAGGCGTTCGATCAAGAGCGACAGAAAAGCGAGAGCGAAGAACATGGGCGATAAGGTACCGGAAAAGGCGCAGGCTACGATCCGTCACGGCGGCAATCTCGGCAAGGCGCGTCTGATGTTTCCTGAAGCGCCGGAACCGTGGATCGACCTGTCGACCGGGATCAATCCGCACTCCTACCCGCATTCTCCCGTTCCCGCCAGCGCATTTGCCCGCCTGCCGGAGCCTGACGCGGCCGAAGAATTGAAAAGGTTGGCCGTCGCCTCTTTCGGCGCACCATCAGCCGGGCATGTGGTTCTGTCCCCCGGCACCCAGATGCTGATGCCATTGCTGGCTCACCTGGCACTCGAACGAGGAGCGAAAAGCGGAGCCGTGCTCTCACCCGCTTATGCCGAACATGCCCGCACCGCGCGCATGGCCGGACTGACAGTGACCGAGGTAGACCATATCAGTGGTCTGTCAGCTTACGACTATGCGGTGGTGGTCAATCCCAACAACCCCGATGGTCGCGTCACGGATCGAGAAGCTTTGTTGTCGCTGGCCGAGGCGATGCGCCGCAAAGGCGGCCTGCTCGTCGTAGACGAGGCCTTTATCGAGACAGGACATACGGAAAGTCTTGCGAATGCCGCAGGGCGCGACGCGCTGGTGGTACTGCGATCCTTCGGCAAGTTCTATGGCATGGCAGGGGTCCGGCTCGGTTTTGCGCTTGCGCATCCCGACATCGCTGCGGAACTGGAGGCAAGGCTTGGCCCCTGGGCAGTATCCGGGCCGGCGCTCAACATCGCGATGCAGGCTTTGGCGGACAGGGAATGGCAATCATCCATGCGCCTCCGGCTTGCGGCAGAAGCACAGCGTATGAGTGAATTGCTGGAAAAAGCGGGCCTGAAGATTGCCGGCGGTACGTCCCTGTTTACCCTGGTGCGGGACCACCGGGCTAAAGAACTGTTCGATCACCTTGGCCTGCACGGCATTCTGGTGCGCATTTTTGATGAAAGGCCGAACGACATGCGTTTCGGCCTTCCCGGCAGCGAAGCGGAGTGGCAGCGCCTCACGGAAGCGCTGTTATCCTTCAATCATCCCTTGAACGTGTAGGTCGCAATAGAATCCGGCTTCATTTCGATGGAGAAACCGGGCAGCTTCGGCGGCATGTACGCGGCATTGCGAATATCGCAGGGTTCGATGAAATGCTCGTGCAGATGGTCGACATATTCGATCACGCGGCCTTCCTTGGTGCCGGAAACCACGAGATAGTCGATCATCGACAGATGCTGCACATATTCGCAAAGGCCGACGCCACCGGCATGCGGCCAGACCGGCAAATTGTATTTGGCAGCAATCAACAAAACCGCCAGCACCTCGTTGAGACCTCCCATGCGGCAGCTGTCGATCTGCACGACGTCGATTGCACCTTCGGCGATGAACTGCTTGAACATGATACGGTTCTGGCACATTTCGCCGGTTGCCACCTTCACGGAGCCGATGGCTGCACGGATCTTGCGATGGCCGGCGACATCGTCCGGGCTGGTCGGCTCTTCAATGAAGAAGGGCTTGGCGAAGGCAAGTTGCTTGACCCATTCAATCGCCTGATCCACTTCCCACACCTGGTTGGCGTCGATCATCAGATAACGGTCGGGGCCGATCACCTCGCGGGCGATGGTGAGGCGGCGGATATCGTCTTCGAGATCACGGCCAACCTTCATCTTTACATGGTTGAAACCGGCATCGATCGCTTCCTGGCAAAGACGGCGCAGCTTGGCGTCGTCATAACCGAGCCAGCCGGCTGATGTGGTGTAGCAGGCGTAGCCTTCGTTCTTCAGCGTCTCGATACGTTCCTTTTTGCCGCTTTCGGCTTTTTTGAGGATCGCAAGCGCATCGTCCTTCGTCAGCACGTCAGTTAGATAACGGTAATCGACGATATCGGCGATTTCTTCAGGGCTCATATCGGCAACAAGCTGCCAGACCGGCTTACCCGCCTTTTTGGCCAGCAAATCCCAGACAGCATTTACGACAGCGCCGGTGGCGAGATGCATCGCGCCCTTGTCCGGGCCGATCCAGCGCAGCTGGCTATCACCAGTCAGGTGGCGCCAGTATTTGCCGGGGTTCTCGGTGACCGTCGCCAGATCGGTTCCGACCACCAGATGGCGCATCGCCTTGATGGCCATGCAGCAAATCTCATTACCGCGGCCAATGGTGAAGGTCAGCCCGTGGCCTTTCAGTTCCGGTTCGTCGGTGTCGAGAATGACGTAAGCCGCCGAATAATCCGGGTCGGGGTTCATCGCATCCGAACCATCAAGGCTCTGGGAGGTCGGAAAACGCAGGTCGAAAACTCGCAGATCAGTAATTTTGGTCATGGCCGTTCACTCGCGGTCAGTGTCAAAGGAAATCGTTCAGTCGTGGTGGAAGGTTTCTTCCATCATTGCCCACCACTCGCCCTCCTTGCGGCTTTCGAGTGGTTGCTGGCAGGGAATGGTGAAAGACCACCATTCCTGGTTCTTTGGGCTTGCCGCCATCTTCGCCATATCGGCGCTGAAATCGGTGCCGTGATATTCCCAATATCCGAACAGCAGATTTTCCGGTTCGCGCAGGAAGATCGTGTAGTTGCGGATGTTGCAATCGCTGATGAGCGCCAGAATTTCGGGCCAGACGGCGGCGTGGAGCCTTCTATATTCCGCAATCATGTCCGGTTTGACGCCGATGACCATTCCCATGCGCTGCATACAAAACTCCGTTATTGCTTGATGGTGGCGAGCGCCGCACGCAGTTTCTGCTGCGGCACGTTTAACCCCAGACGTTCCGCCGCAGCGATGACCGGGACAAAACGACGGCGTTTCTTTTCATCGTGATTGCCTGAAATGTCCGCGAGCCGGTGGGCGAGAAAGGGGTTCAGGAAACGCTCCCGCACCGCACGGATATAGGCTTGCGCTTCTTCCCCCATGCCTTCTGCGACAAAGACCGGCAGAACCTCGTCCCGCCAGAGCGTTTCCAGATCTCCCGAAAGCGCATCGTCGGCCATTGCCTGCCGCACGGTCTCGTTTTTCGCACGGGCATCCCGCAACCATCGCTCCGCCAGATAGGAATGGCCAAGATTGAGCAGGAACAGCTTCAGCTTTTCATAGCGGTCGAGATCATCAGTCAGCACCACCGCAGGGTGGGTGCAGGGCAGAACAAGGCCCTCCTGCTTCTCGATTGCCCAAAGCGCATAGGGCTCGGCAACTGCGCCAACCGGATCGATCGGCTCGGAAACGATGCGGTCTACAAGGCTGTTGGCAAAACGGCATTTCTCATTCAGGTAGAAGCCGAAACCCGCCGGCAGCTGCCATTCGTCGGCAAGCTGGCGAACAACCTCTTTCAACCGGTCGCCGTTGCGCGGAACAAGCTCGCAAGGAAAGATCGATACAGGGGCTTCCGGATTGGTCTGAAAACGTTCCAGCAGCAACAGGCAGAGCTTTGCAGGAAAACTCTTTGGTACAAGCGTGAAGTCGTCGGCAAGACCCGGCCCGTCGAACGAATCCAGCTCATAACCGCGGTCACCCGTATTGGACAGAATGACCCCTGCCCCGCAGGCGATGCGCCGCACCTCGGCCCAGTCGGCCGCCGCCGTCAGCGCGCGCGCGACAGCCTTACCTGGAATTTCCTCATCCACCTCTTGCCCGTCGCGAATGCCGCGAATGCGCACCGGATAGGGCGTGCCATCGTTCAATGCTACCACACGCTTCAGGCTCTCCGCATTGCCGGTCGTCTGAACGATTGTGATGCGCCCGAGCGCCTCGCCTTTTTCCAGCGCCTGCGAAATGAACAAATCCGCATGCGCCAGAAGAAAGCGGCTGGTACCGAATTGCAGGATGGGTGTGTCGGTCGTCATGCGACCTCCACCATGCCCTTGATGACTCCGGCTTTCGGATCGGTCAGCCCGGCGAATTTGGAAGGCACATCGGCAAGTGTCATGCGGTGAGTAATGAGTGCCTCCGGTACCTTGCCTTCCCGCAGCGCCTGCAACACCCGCTCGAAATCCTCCGGCGTGGCGTTGCGGCTGCCGAGCAGCGTGGTTTCGCGCTTGTGAAACTCCGGATCGTTGAAGGAGATATCGCTGGCAACGATGGAAACCAGCACATAGGAACCACCGTGGCCGACGAAGGAAAAGCCACGCTCCATGGCTTTAGGATTACCGGTCGCATCAAAAACGGCATCGAAGAAATCGCCGCCGGTGATATCCGACAGGCGATCCTTGTCGCCCTCGCCAAGCGTCACCGTATGGGCAACGCCGAGATGGTCCTTGCAGAAATCCAGCCGGTCGGTGCGCCCGTCAATCATCGTCACCTCACCGCCATCGAGAACGGCGAAAACCGCAACCGCCATGCCGATCGGACCGGCACCGACGATCAGGACCTTCTGACCCTTTTCCACCGACCCACGACGCACGGCATGCGCGCCAATCGCCAGAAATTCGGTCATTGCCGCCTGATCGAGGCTCAAGCCCTCCGCCTTCAGCACGAATTGCTGCGGAACGCTCAGATATTCGACCATGCCGCCATCGCGATGAACGCCAAGCACACCGATGTTGCGGCAGCAATTGCTCTTTCCTTTGCGGCAGGCGCTGCACTCACCACAGGAAATATAGGGTATGACGGTAACGACATCGCCCGCCGAAAGATGGCTGCCTTCCGGCGCCTCTTCCACCGTGCCGGAAAGCTCGTGGCCCATGATGCGCGGATAGGAAAGATAAGGCTGATTACCGGTGAAAATATGCAGGTCCGTGCCGCAGACACCAATGCGACGAATACGCACCAGCACTTCACCTTCGCCACGGGCCGGCTTTGGTAGTTCCTTGGGGACAAGTTGACCGGGGGTCTCGCAGAAAATCGCCAGCATGCATCACCTGTTGGGAAGGGAATAAAAACGAACGGCGTTGCCGCCAAAGACGGCCGCATGGTCGTGCTCAGGCACGATTTCGCGGCAGAAGTCCAGCCATTCCTGATAGTCGCCAGCCAGCCGCAATACCGGCCAGTCGCTGCCGAAGATCACGCGTTCGCCGCCGAACAGTTCCAGAATGGTTTCGGCATAGGGCCTGACGGCTTCCGGTCTCTGCTCGCCACGCTCGGTCAACAGGCCGGACAGCTTGCAATGGAGGTTGGGAAGGGCCGCCAAAGCTGCCATGTCCCTGCGCCAGTCCCCATATTGGCCCGTGGCGATAAGCGGCTTCGCCCCGTGATCGATGACAACAGGCAATTGCGGATGGCGGCGCGCGAAAGCGAGAAGATGCGACAGATGCGGCGGCAGGACCAGCGCATCGAACACCAGTGCATGTTTCACCAGCGCATCCACGGCGGCATCGAGCGCGGGATCGTCGATCCAGGTCACATCATCCATGCCTTGCAGCATCGGCCGTACGCCCTTGAAGGCAGGATGTTTTGCCCGCCGGGAGATTTCCGCCACAGCATCCGCGGACTTCATGTCCACCCAGCCGACCACGCCCTTGATGAAATCGGTGCTGCCAGCCAGATCGAGCATGAAATCCGTATCGGCCGTACTTTCCATCGTCTGCACCAGCACCGTTCCGGAAACTCCGGCCTTTGCCAGCAGAGGAAACAGATCCTGCGGAAGAAAATCACGGTAGATGGCAGCCAGAGACGGTGGCGGCCATTGCCCGGCACGATCCTTCATCAGCCAGAAATGCTGGTGGGCATCGATGATCATCGCTTCATGCCTTTGTGCCGGGCACGGGTGCGCCTTCGGAAATCAGGCCACGCTTTTGCAGCTCCGACCAGAATTCGTCCGGAACAACCTGTTCGAACCATTCGATGTTTGCGGCAAGTTGCTGCGCATTGCGCGCGCCGGATACGACCGTGACCGAAGCCGGATGCCCGAGCGGAAACTGTAGCGCAGCCGCCTGCAACGAAACACCAACGTCGTCACAAACGCCCTGAAGCGCATCCACCCGCGTGATAGTGTCGGCAGGCGCATCGGCATAGTTGAATTTGCGGTTGCCTGCCAGAATGCCTGAATTGAAAGCACCGGCGACCACGATCGCAACGCCGGTTTCCGCGCAGCGGTTCATGAAGGCAAGGCTCTGCTGCTCCAGAAGCGTATAACGGCCGGCAAGCATGGCAACGTCGATGTCGAAAACATCCATGGCGTCGCCGACGATTTCCCACTCGTTGACGCCGAGGCCGATAGCACCCGTCGACCCTTCCTCGCGCAGCTTGCCGAGTGCCCGGAAGCCGCCGCCAGTGGTCAGCTGCTCCCAGTAGTGCTGGTGCTTTTCGCCATGCGTGAAAGAGCCGATATCGTGCACATAGAGAATATCCGGCTTCAGAACGCCGAGCCGCTGCTGGCTCGCTTCGAAGGAGCGCAGAATACCGTCATAGGAATAATCATAGACCGGGCGGAAAGGCAGCGGCGCAATATAGGCGTCCTCTTCCGGGCCCACAGTTTCATCGGGAACCATGACGCGACCGACCTTCGTGGAGAGGGTGTATTCGCTTCGGTCATGCTCCGTCACCATGGTTCCAAGGCGACGCTCCGAACGCGTGTAACCGTAAAAAGGTGCGGTATCGAAATAGCGAATGCCGCTTTCCCATGCCTTGTCGAACGCACCTTTGGATTCCTCGTAGGGCGTAACGCGGTAGAGATTACCCATCTGGGCGCAACCAAGGCCCATGACCGTGACTTCAACGGCACGGCGCGGCAATTTACGTGTATCGGAGACTTTCATCGCAAGGGCTTCCTGAATTTTTCGGTAGAGCGGATGTTGAAAACCGTATGCGGTATTGACTGAAATCCCGCTTCTGAAATTTGTGATGCGCGCCGCTCAAAGAGCGGCGCGCCGTCATGCGTTAATAAAGAACGTTCTTGGCTTCCGGCTTCTCGATATTGTCCTTGGTGACAACAACAACGCCGGTGTCGACGAACTTTTCGACCTTTTCTTTGCTGATGAGCTTGGAAACGGTCTGGATGCCCTTTTCGCCCATCTGATACGAACCCTGAACGACGATGCCGGCCAGCGTGCCGTCCTTGACGAAGCCCTGAAGGTCCTGGTTACCGTCAAAGCCGATGCCGACAACCTTGCCTGCCTTACCGGCCTGGGCGAGCGCGCGGCCTACGCCGATTGCGGTGGGTTCGTTGGCGCCGAAGATGCCCTTGAGATCGGAATTGGCGGCCAGAACGTCGGTTGTCTGGTTCAGCGCCGTCGCCATCTGCGACTGCGAATAGAACGGACCTACGATCTTAAGGTTGGAATGCATCTGGATATAGTCGGTGAAACCGCCAACGCGTCCGATTTCCGAACCGGCACCGGCGACGTAGGACATCACGGCGATCTTGCCTTCCTTGCCAACCTTGTCGATCAGCGCCTGAGCAGCCAGTTCGCCGGCTTTCTTGTTATCGGTCGCCAGGAAGGACTGATAATATTGCTCGGAACCCTTGGCGAGCTGCGAGTCGATCAGAACCACGGGAATGCGGGCTTCCCAGGCTTTCTTGACAGCCGGAACCAGCGCATCAGGATCGGAAGGAGCAAGAACGATACCCGAAACCTTACGGTTTACAGCGTTTTCAACCATGTTGACCTGATCGGCGATGGCCGATTCAGAAGCCGGACCCTGGAAGGTCATGGTGTTGCCGGCAGAGTCCTTCATCGCCGCATCGGCGCCCTTCTGAACGTTCTGCCAGAAGGTGGAATTGACGGTCTTGACGATGACGGCGATTTCGCCGGCCTGCACGGTGGAGACGCTCCACAGCGCGATTGCGGATGTCAGAAGGGCGGTCGTAAGCTTGTTCATTTCTTCCTCCGTGATGTCGGCATACCGGGCCTCCCGTGCCGATCTTGTTTGCGGATAGGGTCCGCAGCCCTGTATCAGCGGCGGTTGCGCAGCTGGTCGATCCAGACGGTGACCAGAATGACAAGACCGATGATGATCTGTTGCGTGAAGGCGGACACGCCATTCATATTGAGACCGTTGCGCAGGATGCCGATGACGAAGGCACCGATTGCCGTGCCTGAAATCGTGCCCACGCCGCCGATGAGCGATGTGCCGCCGATAACGGCGCTGGCAATGGCGTCCAGCTCATACATCACGCCCTCATTTGGCTGGGCTGTGACGAGGCGCGACATCAGCACGCAACCGGTCAACCCGGCGAGCGTACCGGACAGGATGTAGGTGAAATTGGTGACACGTGCGACGTTTACGCCGGACAGACGCGCAGCATCCGCATTCGAACCGACGGCATAGATGTGACGGCCAAGGATGGAGCGGTTGAGCATGAAGGAAACAGCCAGCGCAATAACCACCATGAGGATGACGGGGTAGGGAATGCCCGGAAACACTACGTTCGGAAAACCGTCATCCCCAATATTGACGATGCGGAAGAGGGCGCCGTTGCCGAGTTCACCGAAGGATTCGCCGAGGCCGGAAACCGCTCGCGCGCCGGTGATCTGCAGTGCCACGCCACGGGCGATCAACATCATGCCGAGCGTGGCGATAAACGGTGGCAGCTTGAAGCGCGTGACCATGAGGCCATTGATGAGACCGCAAAGCGACCCCGTCAGAATGCCAAGCAGCATGCCGACCGGCACCGGCATACCCAACTCCTTCACCGCAAGCGCGGCAACGACACCGGCCAGAGCAAGCACCGAACCAACGGAAAGATCGATGCCGCCGGTGATGATGACGCAGGTCGCACCAATGCCGAGAAGGGCTATGGAGGTCACCTGAAGCGCAATGGTCATGGCATTGTTGACGGAGAAGAAGGCGCTGCTGGTGGCGGAAAACACCATAACCAGCACAACGAGACTGCCAAGAGCCGCAAACTTCTGGATGATGTCCTTCTGGCGGTCGCTGAAAGCGAAGCTCTTCTTGGGTTCTGCAATATTAGCCATGTCGTTCCTCACTGCGCGGCCCGGCCGTAACCGGACGCGTACCGCATGATTTCTTCCTGATTGGTCTTGGCGGTCTCAAGCACGCCCGTGATCCGGCCCTGGTGGAAAACGGCGATACGATCCGTCAGTCCCAGAATTTCCGGCAGTTCCGAACTGATGAGAATGACGCCGATGCCCTGTGCAGCCAGCTCGTCCATGATCTTGTAGATCGCGAATTTTGCGCCGACATCGATGCCGCGCGTCGGCTCGTCGAAAAACAGCACGCGCGACTGCCGGAACAGCCATTTGCCAATGATGATTTTCTGCTGATTGCCACCTGAAAGCAGCCGCACCGTCTGTTCGATCGAAGGGGTACGGATGTTCAGGAGATCGACGTAACGTCTGGCGACATCGTCGTGCTTCTTGAAGTCAATCAGCCCGAAGCGGTTGGAGACCTCGCCGATATTGGCAAGCGTCGTATTGGCCGCAACCGACATCTTGATCGCAAGACCATCGCTTTTGCGGTCTTCGGACAGATAGGCGATACCCTCTTCGATGGCATCTCGCGGGGAACTGATGGAAAGCTCCCGCCCGTTGAAAACGACCTTGCCAGCATCCAGAGGATCGGCACCGAAAATCGCCCGTGCGACTTCCGTGCGACCCGCACCCATCAGTCCGGCAAAGCCGAGAATCTCACCGCGCCGCAGCGAGAAACCGACATCGTGGAACACACCCTTGCGCGTCAGCCCTTCCACCGAGAAAATAACATCATCCGTAGGGCGCGACGTGCGTTCCGGGAACTTCTCCTCCAGCGAACGCCCGACCATGCGCGTGACGATATCGTCAACGGTGATCGATGCAAAATCGTCGGTGGAAATATAACGCCCGTCCCGCAAAACCGTCACGCGGTCGACGATTTCGGCCATTTCATCGAGCCGGTGGGAAATATAGACGATGCCGACGCCAGAAGCCTTGAGATCGCGGATCACCTTGAACAACAGCCGCGTTTCCTGCTCGGTCAGCGAGGAGGTCGGCTCATCCATGATGAGGACTTCAGCATCCAGGGAAAGCGCCTTGGCAATTTCGACCATCTGACATTGCGCGACCGAGAGGCCGCGGACAATCTGGTCAGGGTCGATATCGACGCCCAGCCGATCGAGACAGCGCTTTGCATCAAGCCGCAGCTTCTTGCGGTCAACGAGGAAACCACGGCGCGGCTCGCGGGCGAGATAGATGTTCTCGGCAACGGAAAGATGCGGAACGAGGTTGAGTTCCTGATGGATGATGGCGATGCCGGCGGCTTCGGATTCCAGCGGCGATGCATATTGCACTTTGACGCCCTTGTGCAGGATGGTTCCGTCGCTTGGCTGGTAAACGCCGCTGATGATTTTCATCAGGGTGGATTTTCCGGCACCGTTTTCGCCGCAGACAGCGTGAACCTCGCCGCTGCGCAAGTCGAAATGCACATTCGACAACGCTTTGACGCCCGGAAATTCCTTGCTGATGTTTTCGAGACGCAGGAGGCCTGAACCAAGGCCGCGCGCCGTCTCCTCAGGCGAAAAATCGCCTCGAATTGTCGATGCGCCCTGCGACATCAAGAAACCTCCACCCGCGCTCCCCGCTCCACCGGGGGCAATAATGAGCCAAATGGTTAGGCCGCTTTTTTAAAATGGTCAAGCCAATTAGCCCAAAATTTGAATCACGCGTCTGGTACACGCAAAATCATCTCAAAAAACTTATTGAAATAACATTGTAAATTCATGTATTTAAGTAATTTCTTGCGTATTGATGCGCTTGGCGCTACGGTAAGGCCAAATTCAGATAACAGACAAGGTTCGTCAGAAAACACATGAATGGTCAGGCCAAAATAGCGGAACCACGCAGGCTTTATCAGCAGATTGCGGACCAGATACGCGAGCTGATCGATCTGGGAGAGTTTCTGCCTGGAACACGACTTCCCGCCGAACGGGAACTGGCACAGAAGCTCGGGGTTTCGAGACCATCACTGCGCGAGGCACTGATTGCGCTTGAAATCGACAACACCGTCGAAATCCGCATGGGTTCCGGTGTCTATGTGTCCACCGAGGCCCTTCAGACAACCCACAACACCAAATCCTTGGGCGACAGCCCTTCCGAACTGATGCAGGCGCGCGCAGCGCTGGAAGGCGCGACAATCGTACTGGCGGCGAGCCGCATGACCGATGAAACGATTGCAAACCTTCGCCAGATTCTCAACACGATGCAGCAGGAAATAGAGGCCGCGCGCAAACCTCTCGATCAGGACCGGCTTTTCCACGTCACCATTGCCGAACAATCCGGTAACAGCGTTCTGGCCCGGCTGGTGGCAAACCTCTTCGATGAGCGCCACAGCCCGATTTCGGCACAATTGCGTGTGAAATTTGAGGATCGCGATACCTGGACCCACGCCCTTCAGGAGCACGAGGCGATTTTGGCGGCCCTGGAGTTGAAAGATCCGCTGCTGGCGCAGGCGGCCATGCATACCCATCTGGAAGGTTCCAAGAGACGCTGGGTAGACGGCTGACTTCAAAACATAGCAGGCAATGTACCGGGGAGGAGAAAAACCCGTGAGTGAGAATTCCGAGGCAACCATTTTGCTGAACGCCAACGACAATGTCGCGGTGGCACGCCGGTCGATACCGGCCGGTGGTGCGACGGGCAGAGGCGATCTGACAGCCCGGGAGCTGATCGGACGCGGCCACAAGGTGGCCCTGACGTTTATCAGATCCGGAGACGAGGTCCTGAAATACGGACAGGTGATCGGCATCGCGACACAGGATATCGAGCCTGGCCGGCATGTGCATCTGCACAATCTCGCCATGGTGCCTTCCGAACACACGCATCAGTTCAGTGTCGATATCGAGGAAAAAGGCATGCTGCCCGAGGGCGAGCGCCGGACCTTCAAGGGTTTTGACCGGGGTCTCGGTGGCGTTGGCACACGCAACTACATCGGCGTCATCGCATCCGTGAACTGTTCCGCCACCGTGTCGCGTTACATCGCCGATTATTTCAACAAGCAGGGCGGCCTTGAAGGGTTCGACAATGTCGACGGCGTTGTGGCACTGACCCATGGCGGCGGCTGCGCGCTCAATACGAAATCGGAAGGTTATCGTCTTCTGATCCGCACCATTCAGGGTTATGCCCGCCACCCGAATTTCGGCGGTATTCTGCTGATCGGCCTCGGCTGTGAGACCAACCAGATCGCCCCCATCCTCGAACATTACAAGATGGAGGAGGGCGAACGGCTGCGCACCATGACGATCCAGCAGCACGGCGGCACACGCAAAACGATCGATGCCGCCATTGCCGAGATAAAGGCGATGCTGCCAATGGTCAATGCTGCCCAGCGCACTGAACAGCCGCTTTCAAAACTGAAGGTCGCGCTGGAATGCGGCGGTTCGGATGGTTACTCCGGAATATCGGCAAACCCGGCCCTGGGATATGCATCAGATCTCATCGTCCGCAACGGCGGTACAACGGTTCTTGCCGAAACGCCGGAGATTTACGGCGCTGAACACCTGCTGACGAAGCGTGCCGTCACGCCTGCTGTTGCCGAAAAGCTGTTGCAGCGCATCGACTGGTGGCGGGATTATACCGCTCGCAACGGCGATGAGCTGAACAACAACCCATCGCACGGCAACAAGCTTGGTGGACTAACCACCATTCTTGAAAAATCGCTGGGTGCAGTGGCCAAAGGTGGCTCCATGCCACTGAAGGCGGTCTACGAATTCGCGGAAACCGTTACTGAGCAGGGCTTCGTCTTCATGGATACGCCCGGTTACGATCCTGTTGCAGTCACCGGCCAGGTCGCCGGCGGCTGTAACGTCATCTGTTTCACCACCGGCCGCGGCTCCGTGTCGGGATTCAAGCCGGCACCCTGCATCAAGATCGCCACCAATTCCGAAATGTACGAGCACATGAAGGAAGACATGGACCTCAACTGCGGCGAGATCGTTACCGGCGCGGAAACCATCGAGGAATCCGGCAAACGAATTTTCGAGCACATTCTTGCAGTCGCTTCGGGAGACAAGACCGTCAGCGAGATTTACGACTACGGCGACAATGAATTTGTGCCGTGGCAGGTGGGCGCGGTTACCTGACCCGCTTCCAATACGTGCATCGGACTGTCCCACGTGAAACAAAAGGCCCGGAAATCACTTTCCGGGCCTTTTAAATTCTGTGCGCCGTTTCTGCTTAATGGCGGAAGTGACGCATGCCGGTAAAGACCATCGCCACATTGTGCTCATTGGCCGCATCGATCACGTCCTGGTCGCGCATGGAACCACCGGGCTGAATGACTGCGGTGGCACCTGCTGCAATGGCTGCAAGCAAACCGTCGGCGAAGGGATAAAACGCTTCAGAAGCCACAGCAGAGCCGCGCGTCAGCGGCTCAGCAAGGCCGAGTGCCTTGGCCGCATCTTCCGCCTTCTGGGCGGCGATACGGGCGGAATCCACCCGGCTCATCTGTCCGGCGCCGATACCTGCCGTCTGGCCGTCCTTGGCATAGATCACCGCGTTGGACTTCACGTGCTTGGCAATCTTGAAGGCGAACTTCATGTCGTCAAGTTCCTGAGGTGTCGGTACACGCTTGGTGACCACCTTCAGTTCCAGATCCTCCACCATGCCGTTGTCACGGCTCTGAACCAGAAGACCGCCGGAAACCGTCTTGGCCGTAATGCCGGCCGCGCGCGGATCTGGCAGGCCACCGGCTGCCAGCAGTCGCAGATTGGGCTTGCGGGCGATAATGGACTTTGCCTCTTCCGTCACATCGGGTGCAATGATGACTTCGGTGAAGAGCTTGACGATCTCTTCTGCCGTTTCCGCATCGAGCGTGCGGTTCAAGGCGATGACGCCGCCAAAGGCCGAAACGGAATCGCATGCCAGCGCGCGCCGGTAGGCTTCTGCAAGTGTTGGACCCGTCGCAATACCACAGGGGTTGGCGTGTTTGATGATCGCTACAGCCGGCGCATTCTCCGGCAGGAATTCTGCTACCAGCTCGTAGGCTGCATCCGTATCATTGATGTTGTTATAGGAAAGCTGCTTGCCTTGAAGAAGCGTCGCCGTGGAAACACCGGGGCGCTTTTCGCCGGTCAGGTAAAAACCGGCGCTCTGGTGCGGGTTCTCGCCGTAACGCATTTTTTCCTTCAGCGCACCGCCGATGGCACGGTAATCCGGCGTTTCGATAGCCAGCGCCTCAGCAAACCAGTTGGAAATCACCGCATCGTAAGCCGCAGTGCGGGCATATGCCTTGGCGGCGAAGGTCTGGCGCAGCGCGTAGGAGGTTTGACCGTCATCGGCCTGCAGGGCTTCCACCAGCGCAGGGTAGTCGGACGGATCGGTGACAACAGTGACATAGGCGTGGTTCTTGGCCGAAGCGCGGATCATTGCCGGGCCGCCAATATCGATATTCTCGACCGTCGTGGGGTAGTCGCCACCCTTGGCGCGAACTTCCTCGAAGGGATAGAGATTGATGACGGAGAGATCGATCGCCTCGATACCGTGAGCCTTCATTGCCTCGACGTGATCAGCATCATCCCGGATAGCCAGAAGTCCACCATGCACGTTGGGATGAAGGGTTTTGACGCGACCATCCATGATTTCCGGAAAATTGGTCACATCGGAAACATCCGTTACCGGCAGTCCCGCGTCAGCGATGGCCTTTGCCGTGCCACCCGTCGACAGCAGCTTGACGCCAAGTTTGGACAGGACAGTTGCCAGCTCGATAATGTCCGTCTTGTCAGAAACGGAAAGAAGGGCTGTGCGGATTTTAACTTTATCGGGAGCGGGGATTTTTTTGGAAACGACAGCCATCGGGCATACTCCGTTTAACGGGGAGGACAGGCTGGACTGGGATTGATCCAGCAATTGCCGCCGCGTTAACACAGCTTGCCATATTAATAAACAGCGGGGACGCGGAACGGCGAAAACTATGGCGGTTTTTGCCTGAAACTCGCCAGGAATCCTCTACGCCTTGCGTTCGATGATCCAGCGGATTTCCCGAGTATTCGCCAGATTGAATGGCAACTCGATCTGCTGCGAAGGCCGCATGCCGGATGCATCCGCCATAAAAACATCCTCGGTCACGAAAAGCTCCAGTCCCGGCGCCGAAAACAGCCAGGTGGTTCCATCCGCTGCCTCAAGATAAACCGACTCCTCGTCCTGTTGGTATAGCTGGATGTGGGGGTGGATATGGAACCGCGATACCGCCGATATGGATTGCAATTGCGCCTTCACCACATTCTCGTCGGCCCGAAGCAGATCACGGCCCTTTATCTTCGTACCGGCAACATTCAGCTCAATTTCCCGATCGTGATAGCAACCGAAATTCTGCAAATAACCGTCATGCGACGCCCACAGGACATCATTGCCATTTGCATCCGTTCCGCGGCGGCTCTCCACCTGACTGACACCGGAAACCATGATCGGCCCGAGCAGTCTCGAGCGGGAAAGTCTGCAAGACGACGTGTCGGCGAGCGTGACCGTTGAATGGGCCGCCGTCGAGCGGCTCGCTCGCTGATATTCGGGTGCTGCGTTTTTCGGGAAGCCCGAATTGACGATGAACCGGCTCTTGCCACAGGACATCTCAAAGGACAGGCAGCCCGAATGGGCGTTACGCGAAAGCTCCGCGGAGCCTGGATGACCAGTATCGACGATGATGACCGTCTCATCGGTTGCAAGACGATGATAATTGACATCCGGCAGCATTTTGGACGGCCGGCCGGCTGTCTCATCGTAACGAAGTACCGACACAAGTTCATTGGCAAGCGTGGCGGTGGCGCCATTGAACAGCGCCAGATCGCCGCCCTGATGGCGGAAAAACCGGATGGCCGGAAACATCCTGTCAATCGCCGGCACCAGCCCCGAGGGCAGATCGTGACCGAGATTGATGTAGCTTTGCCTAAGCGGCAAAAGATCGAGCAGCAAATCCAGCATGACCCTCGGATTGCGGGAAACATGCCCGCCATCTGGAAGAATCTGGCGTTCCATTTCCTGCGCCAGCTTCATTCCGTGCCGAGTAATATGGGAAAGGCGGGTCGGCATGGCGATGGACGCGACGGCCAGCGCAATCCTGATCCGCAGCCTCGCTTCGCCATCCGGCGCATGTTTGACGATCCTGTCGAGATAACGCACGTGAAACGCAAGACTTTTCAGGAAACGACGATAAAAACCCGCATCGGCCTCATGTAAAACGACGGGAGAATGGGACAGCCAGGCAATCAGCCTCTGTGCCGCGATCTCCGGAGACCAGGCAATCCCCGCAACCCGCTTGCCGTGAATAGTCATCCATTCGGCGACGATACGGCGCGCCCGCTTGCTTGCCTCACTCGATCTATCGGAACGGATATGCCGCAGCCAGCCAAATGCATGCAGCCGCTCTTCAAAAACCAGCGAAGGATAGTCCACCTGAAATGGCGATAGACCGCCGGTTTCGACGACGCGGCCGGCGAGCGCAATCCGGCCCCGCAGCAATTCCTCGGCAAAATACGGATCGATTGCCCTCAGATCAGTCGGCGCCGCCACCAGACCATCGGGAACGCGATTGGCAAACCGGGATATGCGCAGGCGCAAAGGAGCAAGGCCCACACACAGATGACGATACGCCATCCGCGAGAGAAGACCGGCGGCATTGATGCTGCCTGCAAAGGACCCTGACAAGCTGTGTTTCCCGTTTCACATGTTTTGTTTTTATGAGTGAACCGTGATGATCGGAACGTATCGGCAATTATCCAATGATTCGCGGAAGCTTGGCTTTTTTCTACTTCTTACGCAAGACACTGCTAAAAAACCCGTCGATGCCGCCGAGCATATCCGGCGTTGTACGAAGATCGCCTTCGGCAGTGACGGCGGCTTCCATTCCTGGCCAATCGTCCTTGCGAACGGCAACACGCTCGAAGTCCGGGTTTTCCGCCAGGACCTTTGCAATCATCGCTTCCCCTTCAGAGGGATCGAGCGAGCAATTGGAAAACACCACAATGCCGCCAGCTCCCACCAGCGTGAGCGCGTGTCGCAACATCTGTCCCTGAAGAGCGGCAAGCTTGGCAATATCATTCTCGTCCTTCGTCCAGCAGACATCGGGATGTTTACGCAACGTGCCGGTAGACGAGCAGGGGGCATCCAGAAGAACGGCGTCGAAAAGCTGTTCCGGCTGGTACTTCAGCATATTGGCTTCAACGGTTTCGGCGTGAAGACCAAGCCGGTCGAGATTTTCCCTGAGGCGGCGAAGACGATTGCCGGACTGGTCCAGGGCAGTCACCTTCGCGCCGGCAAGCGCGAGCTGGGCAGTCTTGCCGCCCGGAGCTGCACAGAGATCGGCAACACGTTTTCCGGAAATATCGCCCATCAGCTTCACAGGCATGCTGGCCGCGAGATCCTGAACCCACCAGGCACCCTCGGCAAAGCCTTCAAGCGAGGGAATCTGGCCTTCAAATTCACCGAGACGGACACTGCCATTTGGCAAAACCGTACCGCCCAGCTTTTCCGCCCAGACAGCCGGATCCTTCTTCACCGTGAGATCGATGGAAGAGGGCGTCAGCTGCGCTTCGGAAATCCGTTTGGCAACCTCATCTCCATAAGCCGAAACAAGCCGAGCGTAGAACCAGTCCGGCAGCACGGGCACATCCGCGATCGCCTTTTCGATTTCTGCTTTTTCCCGGCCCAATCGCCTGAGGACGGCATTCACCAGCTTGGCAAAACGTCTGTTGCGCGGATCGCGGTGTGCCTGTTCCACGGCAAGATCGACCGCAGAATGATCGGGGACATCGAGGTGAAGCACTTGCGCTGCACCAACGACAAGGACGTGATGAAGCGACCGGGCGCCCTGCGGCAACGGTCCGTCAAGCAGCATCGACAAGGCGGCTTCGATACGCGGAAGGTGGCGAAGCGCGCTGTTGACGATCGCTCTCACCAGCGCCCGGTCCGCAAGGGATAGCGCGCGATAGACGGGATTGCCGTTTTCGCTGTCCAGCATACCGTCCAGCGAGGTTTTCTTTTCCAGCACGGCCGCCAGAATGCGGGTTGCGGCAACGCGTGCAGCAAGGCCGGGTTTATCCTGGAAAGACGAAGGGCCGTCTTCGCGGCCCCTTGCATGGTCCTGTCCCGGTTTTTTAGACCGCGACGGCTTATTTTGAGTATCGGATGTCAAGACCACGGTCCCTTGCGCTCGTTTTCTTTGCCTCGTCCCCAGCCCGTATTGGGAACGGAGCCTGATTTGCGCTGAGGTCTATCACCCGATGGCGTTCGCGTCGATCCTCGCGGGGAAAACTCCTGCGCCATGGCGTGAAGTGCCGCCACCCGGTTTTCCGTATTCGGATGCGTAGAAAACAGGTTGTCCATGCGCTCACCGGACAGGGGATTGATGATGAACATATGCGCCGTCGCCGGGTTACGCTCCGCATCCTCATTATGAATGCTCTGCGCCATGCCCGAAATTTTCTGCAGTGCCGAAGCGAGCCAGAGCGGATTGCCGCAAATTTCCGCTCCCCGCCGGTCGGCAGAATATTCTCGCGTACGGCTAATGGCCATCTGCACCAGCATCGCGGCGAGCGGCGCCACGATCATCGCAACCAGTACGCCGATAAAGCCCAGCGGATTATTGTTGTTTTCACGATTGCCACCAAAGAAAAACGCGAAGTTGCCGAGCATCGAGATGGCGCCTGCCAGCGTCGCGGTCACAGTCATCGTTAGCGTATCTCGGTTCTGCACATGGGCCAGCTCATGCGCCATGACACCAGCCACTTCTTCAGGGGTGAGGCGCTCCAGCAGGCCCGTCGAGGCGGCGACAGCGGCATTCTGCGGGTTTCTTCCCGTCGCGAAGGCGTTCGGCTGCGGGCTGTCATAAATATAAACCTTGGGCATCGGAAGATCGGCATTATGCGAGAGATCGCGGATCATGTGGAAAAATTCAGGCGCATTCGCCTCATCGATCTCGCGTGCACGATAGGCCGACAGGACCATCTTGTCCGAATTCCAGTAGGAGAAAAGATTCATACCAGCGGCAATAAGCAAGGCAATCATCATGCCGCCCTTACCGCCGATCAGAAAACCGACACCCATGAACAATGCCGTCATGAAGGCCAGAAGCATTGCCGTGCGCATCATGTTCATATGTCAAATTCTCCTTGTTACCACTCAGGAAATATTCCGGGGTTTATAAAGCCCATCTGTTTATATAATCTGGTGAACGGCAAACATATTTCAATATCCCGTCATAGGGAGGATTACTCATGCAGGATGCGGATAATGACAACGGCGCAGAAATGCTCAAGCGGCTTTCGCCGGCGGCGGAACGTGCGTTGAAGGAAGCGGAAGAACGGCGCAAACAACAGGCGGATCTTCAATTGCCGCAGGAAACCGGCGGTCGCGGCGGCGCGGAACCTGTTCGTTTCGGTGACTACGAAATAAACGGCCGCGCTATCGACTTTTGAGCACCACAGCATAAAAATACCCGCTAAACGCGGGTATTTTATCAATTAAAACCGATACTTGCTTATTTTTGCTCTAGAAGGCGGCACACGGCTTCCAGCTGCTCTAGCGTGCGGTATCCGATGCGGATTTGTCCCGATCCGCCTTTGTGGCTGATCTTCACGTCCAGACCGAGAGCATCCGAGAGGCTGCGTTCAAGCGCGACCGTATCGGAATCCTTCTCAGGCGAAGGCCGCTTCTCCAAAACGTCACCCTGCGACTTGATGTCGTTTTGCGCCAGGCGCTCGGCATCACGCACCGAAAGACCCTTGGAAACGATAGTCCGAGCCAGACCTGACGGATCGGAAGTGGAAACAAGTGCGCGCGCATGGCCAGCGGAAAGCGAACCATCCGCCAACATGTCCCGAACCGGATCGGGAAGTTTCAAAAGACGAAGGCTGTTTGCAACATGGCTTCGGCTCTTGCCGATGATTTCACCGAGGTCGTTCTGAGTGTAGCCATGTTCGGCGATCAACTGCTCATAGCCCATCGCTTCTTCAAGCGGATTGAGATCGGAACGCTGGACGTTTTCGACGATAGCCAGCTCCAGAGCCGTTCGGTCGTCTACATCCCGAACGATGACAGGAACGTCCGTAAAACCGGCCAGCTGTGCCGCGCGCCAGCGCCGTTCACCAGCGATTATCTCGTAGCGGTTGACGCCAATCGTTCGCACGACCACAGGCTGAACAATCCCGTGCTGACGAATGGACGAGGCAAGATCCTGCAACTCATTTTCGTCAAAGTGTCGACGTGGGTTTCTCTGGCTGCGAGCGATGAACTCGATCGGGATGGCGCGATCCGCACTAACGGCGCGCTGCGGTTCACCCACCGGCACAGGCTGATCCATTTCGCCGATCAACGCCGCGAGACCGCGTCCGAGTCGACGCTTGGAAAGATCATCACTCATAAGATATTACTCCATATACTCCGGCAAAACGTCAGGCCGCCTTGCGCAGACGCTCTCTCTGGATCACTTCGGAAGCCAATTGCAAATAAGCCTGGCTGCCAGCGCATTTCAGATCATAAAGAATTGCCGGTTTACCATAAGACGGCGCTTCGGAAACCCGAACATTGCGCGGAATGAGAGTGTGGTAAACCTTTTCTCCCAGATGCATCCGCACATCGGAAACCACCTGCTGCGCAAGATTGTTGCGCGCATCGAACATCGTGAGAACGATACCCTGAATATCAAGCTGCGGATTGACGGAGCCGCGTATCTGGCTAACCGTATCCAGCAGCTGACTGAGGCCTTCCAGCGCAAAGAACTCGCACTGCAACGGTACCAGCACCGAATGGGCGGCGGTCATGGCATTCATCGTCAAAAGATTAAAAGAGGGCGGGCAATCTACCAAAATATAGGAATAGTCTCTGGCTTCCTGCGTCTCCATGGCGGTACGCAACAGAAAGACGCGGTTGGCAACATTCGCAACCTGCATCTCAAAGCCCAGAAGATCCATCGTTGACGGGACGATATCGAGGTTCGGAACTGCTGTCGGAACCGCAACTTCGGCAACGTTATGATCACCCACCAGAAGATCATAGGAAGAAAGCTTGCGCTCTTTGCGGTCGATTCCCAAACCTGTGCTGGCATTACCCTGCGGATCAAGATCAATGATCAGCACCCGCTCACCAATAGCCGCCAATGCAGTAGCCAGATTGATGGCCGTCGTTGTTTTGCCAACGCCACCCTTCTGGTTTGCGACTGCGATAATCCGGTTTTTTTCAGAAGTCATACCGCACCTGACCAGCTCGTCAGTGCCTCTTAGTGAGGTTACTGATTTCAAGAACAACAGAATCTGCCTCAATGGCACTCTGGTGTTTTATCAGATCAAACTGCCAGCGGCCATGCGCTTTCTGCAGTTCGGATTCATAATCCCTGCCTTTATTGAAATATGCCCTGAGATTTGGATTATTCTGCGCCCACGGGTAAATATATTCGAAAAGTAAATTCATCTCGGCGAGGGCTCTCGCCGAAACCGCATCGCAATTTTCAACGGTTTCAGGCGCTTTTTCAATTCTGACTGGATGAACCGCGCCTCTTGCGCCGGTTTCCTTCAGCGCAATTCGCAAAAACGCAGCCTTTTTATTGTTGCTCTCTACCAGATCGACCCAACCATCACCCAGTTCCGCGAGAAAAATCGCTGTAATGACGCCCGGAAAACCGCCGCCGCTTCCCAGATCAATCCATTTTTGCGGTTGAGGGGCGAGCTGAAATATCTGTGCACTGTCCGCCACATGCCGGCTCCAGAGCTCAGTGAGAGTCGAAGGCGCAACCAGATTTGTGGTTTTGTTCCACTTCTTGAAAAGCTCGACGAAATGTTCGAGCCTCTCCTGTGTTTCACGTGAAACACTCTGGCCGTTTATCTTCATGGTCCGACTCGCTATTGGTGCATGCGCAATTTTTCACTTCCTGATGCGGAGCCTTTCCGCAGAAGTGCGAGAAGCAGCGATATCGCAGCAGGTGTCATACCGTCAACACGCGCAGCCTGGGCAATGTTCTCTGGACGTGCCTTTTCCAGCTTTTGTTTCAGTTCGTTGGAGAGACCGGACAAAGACTGAAAATCGAAATCATTGGGAATTTTTCTGTCTTCATCGCGCTTGATATCGACAATATCCGCGCTTTGGCGCTGCATATAGACAGCGTAACTCGCTTCTATTTCCAAAACCTCAGCGACCTTGGTATTAAGCGCCCGTAGTTCCGGCCAATGAGCGGTAAGAGTTTCCATTGTGATATCGGGGTAGGCGAGCATTTCATAAACCGAACGACGCTGACCGTCCTGGTTGAGTTTCAATCCCTGTTTAGCAGCCTGGGAGGGACTGATGGAAATGCTCTTCATCAGCTCGCGACCCCGATCCAGATCGGAGATAAAATCTGCGAAGCGTTTTTGGCGGTCATGCCCGATAATGCCGGCCATCTGACCAATAGGTGTAAGTCGCAGATCAGCGTTGTCAACGCGAAGTGAAAGCCGATATTCGGCTCTTGACGTAAACATGCGATAGGGTTCGCTGACACCCTTGGAGGTGAGATCGTCGATCATCACACCGATATAGGATTCGGTACGACTGAAATGGATAGGGTCTGCGTCGCCTGCATATAGCGACGCATTCAATCCGGCAACCAGACCCTGGGCACCTGCCTCTTCATAACCCGTCGTGCCATTGATCTGCCCTGCCAGGAACAATCCCGGAATTTTCCGGCATTCCAGAGAAGGCTTCAGCTCACGCGGATCGACATAGTCATATTCAATCGCGTAGCCGGGCTGAATGATGTTGACTTGCTCAAGGCCGGGGATGGTGCGGATAAACTGCTCCTGAACTGAGGCAGGAAGCGACGTCGAAATTCCATTTGGATAAATTGTGTGGTCATCAAGGCCTTCTGGTTCCAGAAATATCTGATGACCGTCCCGTTCACCGAAGCGTGTAATCTTGTCTTCAATCGACGGACAATAGCGCGGACCAACACCCTCGATCTGTCCCGAATACATCGCTGACAGATGAATATTATCCTGAATGATCTTGTGTCCGGCCGGCGTCGTTCGGGTTACGCCGCATTCGATCTGTGGATTGACAATGCGATCCGTCATAAAGGAGAACGGAACGGGATCTTCATCGGCCGCTTGCCGATCCACGCCTTCCCAATCGATCGTGCGACCATCAAGACGGGCAGGGGTGCCAGTCTTCAATCGCCCCATGGCAAGGCCGAGGCGGGCAAGTGTTTCGGAAAGACCGACAGACGGCTTTTCACCAACACGGCCTGCGGGAATCTTTTCGGAGCCGATATGAATAAGGCCGCGTAGAAAAGTGCCGCTCGTCAACACAACAGCACCACAAGGAATCCGGCTACCGTTTGCCATGATTACGGCGGAGACCTTATCATCCGCCATTTCAATATCGAAAGCATCACCCTCAATAATAGTCAGGTTTTCAATCGTATTGATTTCCCGCTGCATTGCCTCGCGATAAAGCCGCCGATCAGCCTGCGTGCGCGGCCCGCGGACGGCGGGGCCTTTTTTGCGATTGAGCATACGGAATTGAATTCCCGCTGCATCAGCAACCCGGCCCATCAAACCGTCCAGCGCATCTATTTCGCGGACCAGGTGTCCCTTACCGAGACCACCGATTGCCGGGTTACAGGACATCACCCCAATAGTCTCTCGCTTATGGGTAACGAGAGCGGTTTTAGCGCCATGTCGCGCAGCGGCCGCCGCAGCTTCGCTGCCGGCATGTCCACCACCGATAACAATGACATCAAATGACTGGTGCATATCTCCGCGCCTTATCCCAAATCATCGGCTTTGCCGTATTGGCCACCAATGTTTCACGTGAATCATTTTCCTATGCAGAATTCCGAGAAGATCACGCCTAGCAAATCTTCCACATCGACGCGGCCAGTAATGCGTCCAAGCGATGTTGCTGCGAGTCTCAAATATTCCGACCTTATCGCAAGGTCCATGGTCTCGGAATTGAGCGCATCACTAACATAGTTCAGCGTCTCTTCAAGTCGTTTTTTGTGCCGGGCGCGGGCAGGGACCAATGTCTGTGCAACACCAACCCTGCTTTCAATCTCTCGCTTGATCAATAGACGCAATTCGTCGAGACCGACGCCTTCCCTGGCGGAGATGGCGAGATCAAAAACAGCGTCAACTGTAGAAGAGGAAATCGCGGTTTTTGTCCGTAGATGCAAATGGCGAGCATTTTCCAGCGAAATGATCGATTGTTTCGGAGTCGAATCGTTATCTTGCAATACCAAAATAAAATCCGCGGTTTCCGCTGTCAGAACGGCCCGCCTTACGCCTTCCTTTTCGACCACATCCTGCGTCTCCCGAATTCCGGCCGTATCGAATATGCGGACCAGGTAACCGTCGAGATTAATATCGACGCTCAGCACGTCTCTGGTCGTACCAGCAATGTCAGTGACAATAGCAACGTCACGGCCGCTCAGAGCATTAAGAAGCGTGGACTTGCCAGCGTTAGGCTCTCCTACCAGCGCCACCTTGAACCCGTCACGAATAATCTCACTGCTTCCGCCGTTCTGGAGATGGCTGGTGATTTCGCTATGAAGTTGCATCATCGTGTCCCACACCTGCGCGGCAACTGAATCCGGCACATCTTCCTCGTCGGCGAAATCCAGCTCCGCCTCGATCAGGGCGCGAGCACGCGTCAACCGGCCTGCCCAGCCATCGTAGAGCGCTGACAGCTTACCAGTGCTCTGCTCAACCGCCAGCCGCCGCTGCATCTCCGTTTCAGCCTGCAGCAGATCCGCCAGACCTTCAATTTCGAGAAGATCCATCTTCCCGTTTTCAAACGCGCGGCGGGAGAACTCGCCGGCATCCGCCGGCCGAAATCCTTCGAGCAGTTCGAGCTCGGCAAAAATTGATGCGACAACCGCACGGCTGCCGTGGCTGTGGATTTCGATGCAGTTCTCACCCGTAAAGGAATTGGGTCCAGGGAAAACGACCATCAGCGCCTGGTCGATGATCTCATTGTTTCGGTTTCGAATCGAACACAAAACCGCCTGCCGCGGTGCGGGAAGGTCACGACCGGTCAACGTCACAAAGGCTTCGAACGCGCCGGGCCCACTGATCCTGATAATTGCGACGCCGGCCGGCAATGCTCCACTGGAGAGCGCATAAATGGTATCGGCGGAAGCTGGCATCATTCACCTCGGTTAAAACAGTCAAGCCGCATCCGAATGAACGGATGCGGCTTTAAAGCTTTGTCGATGGGACCGGTAAAACTCCGGATCAGGTATTCATCGATTCGAAGAAATCCGAATTGGTCTTGGTCTGCTTCAACTTGTCGATCAGGAACTCGATGGCATCCATCGTTCCCATCGGCGCGAGAATGCGGCGAAGCACGAAAATCTTCTGGAGATCCTGACGCGGCACGAGCAGGTCTTCCTTACGTGTACCGGACTTGAGAATATCGAGCGCCGGGAAGATACGCTTGTCAGCGACCTTACGGTCAAGCACGATTTCCGAGTTACCCGTACCCTTGAATTCTTCAAAGATGACTTCGTCCATGCGGCTGCCGGTGTCGATCAGCGCGGTCGCGATAATCGTCAGCGAACCACCTTCTTCGATGTTACGTGCGGCACCGAAGAAACGCTTCGGCCGCTGCAGCGCGTTGGCATCCACACCACCGGTCAGGACCTTGCCGGAAGACGGAACGACCGTGTTATAAGCTCGGCCGAGGCGGGTGATGGAATCGAGCAGGATAACGACGTCGCGGCCATGTTCGACAAGGCGCTTCGCCTTTTCGATGACCATTTCGGCCACCTGGACGTGGCGTACAGCTGGTTCGTCGAAGGTTGACGACACCACCTCACCCTTGACCGAGCGCTGCATGTCGGTGACTTCTTCCGGACGTTCGTCGATCAGAAGAACGATCAGGTAACATTCCGGATGGTTAGCCGTGATGGAATGCGCGATGTTCTGCAAGAGAACAGTTTTACCGGTACGCGGCGGCGCGACGATCAATCCACGCTGGCCCTTGCCAAGTGGCGCGACCAGATCGATCACACGCGACGACAGATCCTTCGATGTCGGAAGCTCCAGCTCCATCTTGAACCGCTCATTCGGATAAAGCGGCGTCAGGTTATCGAAGTGAACCTTGTGACGGATCTTTTCAGGATCGTCAAAGTTGATCGTGTTGACCTTGAGAAGCGCGAAATAACGTTCGCCTTCCTTGGGTCCACGGATCGGCCCCTCGACAGTATCGCCGGTCTTCAGAGAGAAACGGCGAATTTGCGAGGGCGAAATGTAGATATCGTCCGGACCCGGCAGATAATTTGCATTTGCGGACCGTAGAAAACCGAAACCGTCCTGCAGGACTTCAACGACGCCTTCGCCGATAATTTCGATGTCCTGGCTCGCGAGAACCTTGAGGATTGCGAACATAAGCTCCTGCTTGCGCATGGTGCTCGCATTTTCAACTTCCAGGGATTCAGCAAAAGTTAGCAAGTCGGTAGGCGATTTGCTCTTAAGTTCCTGAAGCTTCATTTCAGCCATGAAGGAAAGACCGTTTGATAATGTAATGTCGGGGGAGGGCGTGTTCGCGAATCAGATGCTGAGGGAGAAGCCGCAGATGACTGAATAATTCACATGCCACGAGATGAGTGGTCCGAAAATAGCGATTGAATAGGGCTACTGCAAGAGGAAAGCACGAATTCCGCGAAATTTATCGTTGCGACCTCTTAACCGAAGGGTTTCACAACCACAAGTATGACTATGAGGATCATCAGTACCGTCGGAACCTCGTTCATCAACCGCCAGTGACGGGCAGGCCTGATATTTTCATCCCGGGCGAACCGTTTGGCACTGCGGGTGAAATAGACGTGGGCGATGGTTAGTAGCACCACCAGTGCGATTTTCGCATGTAGCCAGCCGCCGGAAAAACCATAAACCGACCATGCGAGATAAAGCCCCAATATCCAGCTTATCATCATCGCCGGGTTCATGATGACCTTGATCAACCGCTGTTCCATCACCTTGAAGGTTTCGGATTGCTGCGAACCGGTGGGTGCATCTGTGTGGTAAATGAACAGGCGCGGCAGGTAAAAAATCGCCGCCATCCAGGAAATCACCGCGATGATATGAAGCGCCTTGATCCACAGATAGAGATCGGCCGGATCGGCGTAAAACAACAAAGCGACAAAAGCGGCAAAGACACCGAGCGCCATACCTGCGCGAAGGGCAGCCCTGTTTCCTGAGCGGGCGGAGGTCTGCTTCTCGCCGCTCATGCCCCGGCTCCGCCGGCACGCACCCGCTGCACCAGCCTTGCAACGTTTTCCGGATCGGCCTGCGGCGTGATGCCATGGCCGAGATTGAAGATCAGCGGGCCCTGTCCCAGAGCCTGCAGCACAGCGTCGATACCGTCCTCCAGAGCCTTGCCACCCGCCACCATCAGCATGGGGTCCAGATTGCCCTGTACCGGGCCTTCCTTCTGCAAGTCCCTTGCGAAACCGAGTGGCACCGACCAGTCGAGGCCGATGGCGTCTGCGCCTGTTTTGCGGCGATAATCCTTCAAAAGATAACCGGCCCCCTTGGCAAAGGCGATGATCTTCGCGGAGGGGCGGCGAGCGCGCACCGAAGCGATGATACGGGCGACGGGTTTTACCGCATATTCCTCGAATTCCTTCTCGCCGAGCACCCCGGCCCAGGAATCGAAAATCTGCACCGCATCGGCCCCGGCATCAATCTGCGCCACAAGGTAGTCGGCGGAAACCTCAGCCAGCAAGGCAAGAAGCTTTTCCATGGCTGCCGGCTCCCGATAACCGAACAACCGCGCCGGCGCCTGATCAGGCGTTCCGTGGCCGGCAATCATGTAGGTTGCAACCGTCCAGGGCGCACCGCAAAAACCGAGAAGCGTCGTCTCATCCGGTAAGGTCTGGCGCAAGCGTGAGACGGTTTCGAAAACGGGCGAAAGATGCGCAATGACATTGCTCGCATCCAGCCTGTCAATGCCATCCGCGTCGATCGGATCCATGGCCGGACCCTTTCCCTCGCTGAAGGAAACATTGCGATCAAGCCCATCCGGTATCACCAGAATATCGGAAAAGAGGATAGCTGCATCAAGACCGAACCGGCGAATGGGCTGAAGGGTCACTTCGGTTGCCAGTTCGGGATTATAACAGAGATCGAGGAAACTGCCGGCGTTCTTTCGCGTTTCCCTGTACTCCGGAAGGTAACGCCCTGCCTGCCGCATCAGCCATATGGGCGGAGGTGTGACCGTCTGCCCGTTCAACACCTTTAAAACCTTACGCTCGCTCATGCCACCCAACTTCCAAAAAATAAAATCTAAGAGATTTAAAAGATTTTCTATTTCTTAGAGTCGGTGAGTAGCAAGGATTAAAATCTTTCCAGTCGATATGCCGCAGTCGGGTGTAAGCGCCAAGACCTGAACACGGCATTTCATCGCTTCATCGCAATAAATGGGATAATAGATATTTATATAATATTTTCAGAGATTTAAGTTATATCCTCCGGAGCCGTTGCCTGTGGATCATCTGTGGACAGTTTTGAACAAGTTCAGAGTTTCCAGACAATTCACAGGCATGCCTGATAGCAAGGACGCCACTTGCGGATTGTGGAAAAAACCCACTTTATCCACGAGGCGGCTCGGCCCGCGGAACAATTCGGAAGTTTGTCCCGGTTTATCAACAGCGAG
The DNA here is from genome assembly GCF_059429395.1 of Agrobacterium sp. K11. Taxonomy (NCBI): domain Bacteria; kingdom Pseudomonadati; phylum Pseudomonadota; class Alphaproteobacteria; order Hyphomicrobiales; family Rhizobiaceae; genus Agrobacterium; species Agrobacterium sp. K11. The sequence continues at coordinate 324,775 of NZ_JCAHRB010000009.1, forward strand.
AGAAAAACAGCGTGGAGAACAAAAAAAGTTTCTTCCATTTGCACCTGATTTCGGACTCAACCGGAGAGACTCTCATGTCGGCCGGTCGTGCCGTCTCGGCGCAGTTCCACGCTTCGATGCCGGTGGAACATGTTTATCCGATGATCAGGAACCAGAAGCAGCTCGCCCAGGTGGTGGATCTGATCGACAAGGAACCGGGCATCGTTCTTTATACGATCGTGGATCAGCAGCTGGCCGAGTTCCTGGATTTGCGCTGTCACGCGATCGGGGTGCCCTGCGTCAACGTCCTCGAGCCGATCATCGGCATTTTCCAGACCTATCTCGGCGCACCTTCGAGACGGCGGGTCGGGGCGCAGCACGCGCTGAACGCGGATTATTTCGCGCGGATCGAAGCGCTCAATTTTGCGATGGACCATGATGACGGGCAAATGCCGGAAAGCTATGACGAAGCCGATATCGTCATCATTGGGATCAGTCGAACGTCGAAAACACCGACAAGCATCTATCTCGCCAACAGAGGCATAAAGACCGCCAATATACCGGTCGTTCCAAACGTGCCGTTGCCGGAAAGCCTTTATGCTGCCACCCGTCCCTTGATCGTTGGTCTCGTCGCGACATCGGACCGCATATCGCAGGTACGTGAAAACCGGGAACTCGGCACGACCGGCGGATTTGACAGCGGGCGCTACACGGATCGCGCTACCATCATGGAAGAGCTGAAATATGCGCGTGCGCTCTGTGCCCGTAACAATTGGCCGCTGATCGATGTTACACGCCGCTCCATAGAGGAAACGGCCGCGGCAATCCTTGCCCTTCGCCCGAGGACACGATAATCCGGATCGCACCATTCGGAGCAGATAGTCGATGAAACAAGAGTTGATCCTCGCCTCGTCCAGCGCATCCCGTCAGATGTTGATGCGCAATGCGGGGCTGACATTTTCGGCCATCCCGGCGGATATTGACGAGCGCGCGCTCGACGAGCAGCTGGAAAAAAATGGCGCAAAGCCGGAAGAGGTTGCGCTGGAACTGGCCAAGGCCAAGGCGCTCTCGGTAAGTGCCCTGCATCCGCAAGCACTCGTTCTTGGATGCGACCAGACGATGGCGCTCGGTGCCCGGGTGTACCACAAGCCAAAAACCATGGCCGAAGCCGAAGCACATTTGCTCTCATTATCCGGCAAGGTTCATCGCCTGAACAGTGCAGCCGTTCTTGCCCGCGGGGGTGATGTCGTATGGCAGACGATCTCCAGTGCCGAGCTTTCGGTGCGAAATTTGAGCGCCGAATTCGTCTCCCGCCACCTGCAACGCGTGGGTGAAAAGGCCTTGACCAGTGTCGGTGCCTATCAGCTCGAGGGCGAAGGAATCCAGCTATTTACTTCGATAGAGGGGGATTATTTCACCATTCTTGGCCTGCCGCTTCTGCCTCTCTTAATGAAACTGCGCGACATGGATGTCATCGATGGCTGATTCACGTGAAACATTAACTATAAACGCCTTCGTTGTCGGTTATCCGATCAAGCACTCCCGGTCGCCGATCATCCATTCCTACTGGCTGAAGAAATTCGGGATACCCGGCTCCTATAAGGCCATTGAGGTTGCCCCCGATGACTTCCCCGATTTCATCACGGCACTAAAGGAACAGGGACCTGGTGCAGCGGTGGGTGGCAATGTCACCATCCCGCACAAGGAAGCGGCCTTTAAGTTGGCGGATAGTCCCGACGAGCTGGCGGAGGAACTGGGTGCAGCCAATACCGTCTGGATGGAAGAGGGCAGGCTGCATGCCACCAACACGGATGGCTATGGCTTCGTTTCCAATCTCGATGAGCGCCATCCCGGATGGGAGAAAACCGACCGGGCGGTGGTGTTCGGAGCCGGCGGTGCAAGCAGGGCCGTCGTTCAGTCGCTGCGGGACCGCGGCATTGCCGAAATCCATGTCCTGAACCGCACGGTCGAACGTGCCCGTGAAATGGCCGACCGTTTCGGTGCACGGGTTTTTTCTCATCCTCAGGGCGCGCTTCATGAAGTCATGCAGGACGCCGGGTTGTTTGTGAACACGACATCGCTGGGTATGGACGGAATGGAAGCGCCCGAGATTGATTTTTCGCCGCTCGCTGCAAGTGCTGTTGTAACCGATATCGTCTATGTGCCGTTGAGAACCCCCATCCTCCAGATGGCGCAGACGCAGGGTATTGCGACGGTCGATGGGCTTGGCATGCTCCTTCATCAGGCAAAACCCGGCTTTAAAAAATGGTTCGGCAAAACGCCGGAGGTTGATGACACTCTTCGTTCCCTCATCATTGAGGATATGGAGAAACATTGATGATCGTCATCGGTCTCACCGGCTCGATCGGAATGGGAAAAACGACCACGGCGAAACTGTTTGCCGCGGAAGGGATACCGGTTCTCGATTCTGATGCGGTTGTGCACGACCTCTATTCAGCAGAAGCCGTGCCGATGATCGAAGCCGCCTTTCCGGGCACGACCATTTCCGGCACGGTCGACCGTCTTGAACTCGGTAACATCCTCAGGGAGAATCCGGCTAATTTTAGAAAGCTGGAAGCAATCGTCCATCCGCTTGTTCGTGAAAGACAGGAAGCTTTTCTCCGTAAGGCGAGAGAGGAAAATCAAAATTTCGCCGTTCTCGATATCCCGCTGCTGTTTGAAACCGGCGCGGAAACGAGGGTCGATAAAATAGTCGTTGTTAGTTGCGCGCCGGAAATACAGCGCCAGCGGGTTTTGTCCCGTCCCGGCATGACGGAAGAGAAATTCGAAATGATATTGGCCCGGCAAATGCCCGATGCCGAAAAGCGCCGGCGCGCCGATTTTATCATCGATAGCGGAAATGGTGTCGAAGCGGCACGGGATCAGGTAAGAGAAATTCTGCAGAGACTAAGTGCCGGTTCGGGCAACGGAGAGAAAAATGCGTGAGATCATTTTCGATACGGAAACCACAGGCCTTGAATCGAAACTGGACCGCGTGATCGAAATCGGCGGCATCGAGCTCAACAACCATTTTCCGACCGGCCGCACATTGCATATTTATATCAACCCGGAAGATCGCAAGGTTCACCCGGACGCGCTTGCGGTGCACGGCATCACCGACGACTTCCTGAAAGACAAGCCGAAATTCGCCGAAGTCGTCGACGAAATCCGAGAATTTTTTGAAGGTGCCCGCTGGGTGGCGCATAATGCGACATTCGACATGGGTTTTATCAATGCGGAATTTGCCCGCCTTGGCATTGCGCCGGTCTCATCTGAATTGGTGACGGATACGCTTTCGCTTGCACGCCGCAAGCACCCGATGGGTCCGAATTCCCTCGATGCACTTTGCCGGCGTTACGGGATCGACAACTCCCACCGCACCAAACACGGCGCGCTTCTCGACTCCGAACTGCTCGCCGAAGTCTACATAGAAATGATTGGTGGGCGCCAGACAGCGCTCGGTTTCGGTTCCGGCTCCAAACAGCAAGCGGTCACTATCGAGGATGATGATGTCCCGAATGAGCCGTTGCAAAGACCGCATCCTCTACCATCAAGACTGGATGCGGAGACCATCGCGGCGCACGGCAAGCTCGTTCTCGGTATGGGCGACAAGGCGATCTGGAACCGTTACCAGAATTAAGTGCGCCTGGCGCTTAGATGCGCCGTTGAAAAATGACGAGAACCGTCAAATAAAAAACCCGGGCGATGAACCCGGGTTTTGTTTTGTCTGAACTCTAAAAAGAGCGGCGTCGCGTGCAATTCAGTTCGGTACGGCCTGAACCTTGGCTCTGGCCTGTTCCTCGGCAACGCGCTGCGAAAACATCTGCGCGAAATCGATCGGATCGATCATCAGCGGCGGGAAGCCACCATTGCGGGTGACATCGGCGATGATCTGGCGTGCGAAGGGGAACAGCAGGCGCGGGCACTCGATAAACAGCACCGGCAGCATATGTTCCTGCGGGAAACCGGCAATGCGGAACACGCCGCCATAAACCAGCTCGGCTGCAAACAGAACCTTGTCGCCATCCTTGGCTTCGGCATTCAGCGTCAGCACAACGTCGAAATCCGAACCCGAAATCGGGTTTGCGTTGACGTTGACATTGATGTTGATCGACGGCGCATTGTCACGAGCCTGAAGCGAACGAGGAGCACCCGGATTTTCGAAAGAAAGATCCTTGATGTACTGGGTAAGAATGTTGAGGGAAGGACTAACTGCGCCCTGTGCGCCATTTTCAGCGGTCATTACGTTTCCTCGCGGCGTGATTTCGTGGAAGGCGGTCTATCATTTCGACTTGAGCCTTACAACCCTCGTGCTCTCGGCTCCCTAACCCTTTGCCGTGCTTCAGGGTTTGGGCAGGTTGCGATCATCCGGCTTTTGGGACCAGGGAGAATCCTTGGGCCCTTCGCGGTGAAACTCCTCTTCGTCGAGGTCCACGACCTTGGAGCTACCCTTATTTGCCTGACCATTGCTGAACCCGGAAAAGTCACCGGGTTGCGGCCCGGTCTGGCCGCCGGGTTGACCCGACTGGCGAAAAGAACCGGCCACGACGACGCGGGGTCCGAGGATATTCCAGAAAAAACGTCTCACCGTTTTCGACAGAAGCAGGAGACCGAGTATATCGGTGATGAAACCCGGGATGATAAGCAGGATGCCCGCCACGACGCGCATGGCGCCATTGACCAGCTCATCGGCAGGCTGGGCGCCGGTACGACCTGCGGCCTGAAGATTTCTCACCATGCCGATGCCGCCGAGCCGCAGGATCAGCAACCCCAGAAACGACGTGAACAGGACGAGCGCCAATGTCAGCCACAGACCGATTGTCTTGCCGACGATGATGAAACCGGCAATTTCCAGGATTGGCATCATCAGGATGACGATGGGGAGAAAGGAAAAACGCATCTTCTAGCCTTGCGTGTGCATCTCTGGCAGATTGCCGGTTCCCGAGAACACCGATGATTGAATCTGCACATTTGAATGATGATAAGATGCAGACTATATGATGTTCAGGTTTTTGAATTTAAATGGCGGTTTTGGTAAAAGATGGGCTTTAGCGACTTTATCACATTGTTTTTTCTCGTTGCAGCGGTGCTGATCTTTCTTCAGCTGCGCAGCGTTCTTGGTCGCCGAACCGGCAATGAGAAGCCGCCATTCGACCCTTACACGCCGCGCGATGTCGCGAAAGGCCCCGTCACGGATGATAACAAGGTCGTGACCCTGCCCAAACGCTCTGAGGCGGAGGACGAAAACCGCTTTGCCGAGGCGGATGCTCTGGCACCCGTCGATACTGCCTTGAATACATCCCTGCGCGAGCTGATGACCAAGGACCCGACCTTCCGCCCCAAGGAATTCCTGAACGGCGCCCGCATGGCCTATGAGATGATCGTCATGGGTTTTGCCGATGGTGACCGCAAGACGTTGAAGAACCTTCTGTCGAAGGAAGTTTTCGACGGGTTCGAGGCGGCCATTTCCGAGCGGGAAAGTCGCGGCGAGGTGGTCAAGTCCACTTTCGTGGGAATAGAGAAGGCTGATATCACCCAGGCCGGTATCCGCGATTCCGAAGAGCAGATCACGCTCAGAATAGTCAGCCAGTTGATTTCGGCCACCTATGACAAGGATGGCAAGCTGGTGGACGGCGATCCCGATGCGGTTGCGGAAGTGGACGACATCTGGACCTTCTCGCGTGATGTCCGCTCGCGCGATCCCAACTGGAAGCTGATCGCCACTGAATCCGAGCAATGAACACGCCCTTTTCGTTCGAAGAAGTTTCTTTCGGTGATCTGCCGGGATGGCAGGAGGATGATCCGCGTAAGCTGTTTCCGGCGATGCGGACGATCCTGTCACATCTTCGGAATTCAAAACCCTACAGGACCGGCGCGCTGGGTCTCACCGCCGGCGAACTGGCCTCGCTTCTGGAACTGGCCGATGAGGAACAAGCGGATAGTCCCCAGCAGGCCCGCCGGTTTTTCGAGACGAATTGTGTACCTTTCAAAATTTCACCACCCGGCGGAAAACGCGGTTTTGTAACTGCCTTTTATGAACCGGAGCTTGAGGTATCGTCAGTCCGCGACGATGTCTGGAAGTATCCGGTCTACCGCCGCCCACCGGAGCTGGTGGATATCGACGACGAAAATCGCCCGAGCGGTTTTGATCCGTCCTATGCTTTTGGCAGAGAGGGCGAGGACGGCATTTCCTATTTTCCCGATCGCCGCGCGATCGACGAAGGATATCTGCAGGGCAGGGGGCTTGAGATTGCCTGGGCGAGATCGAAGGTCGATCTGTTTTTCGTCCACGTTCAGGGTGCTGCCCGTCTTCTGTTTCCTGATGGAGAGGTGAAACGCATCACCTATGCCGCCAAGGCCGGGCATCCGTTCTCGCCGATCGGTCGGTTGCTTCTGGATCGTGGGGAACTGGATCCGAAAACGATCTCGATGCAGACAATTCGCAAATGGCTCGCCGACCATCCGGATGAGGTGGATGGGGTGCTATGGCATAATCGCTCCTATATTTTTTTCCGGGAGGCTGATGTTGCCGGCCTGGATATGGGACCGATCGCCGCCGCCAAGGTGCCGCTGGTCGCCGGGCGGGCGCTTGCGGTGGACAGGCTCATCCACACCTTCGGTTTTCCCTTCTTTATCCATGCGCCGTCATTGACCCACCTGGATAATGGCAAGCCCTTCGCGCGGTTGATGCTGGCGCTCGATACCGGCTCGGCCATCGTTGGCCCGGCACGCGGCGACATTTTCACCGGCTCGGGTTTCGAAGCCGGGGAACTTGCAGGCACAGTGCGCAACGACGCCGATTTCTATATGCTGTTGCCGCATGTTGCAGCGAAAAGGTATCGGCGATGAAGGGCAGTCGAAAGCTTGGCAAGGAAGAACGCATTCTGTGGGGTAAGGTCGCAAGAACAGCCAGACCCATCTCCGGCAGGCTGGAGGATTTGCTGGCTTTCGACGATATCGAGGAAGCCGCGGCGGAACCTGTGGTCCCGCAAACGGCAAACGCCGTCTTCCCTAGGATGCTCGCGGAGCCGGTGGACGTTTCGCCCTTTACGCCGGACAAGAAGCCAAAAATTCATCAACCGATGGAAAAGCCGGTTAAGCGCAAGTTGACGCGCGGGCGGTTGCCGCTGGAAGGCCGTATCGATCTGCATGGCATGTTTCAGAGCGAAGCCCATGCGGTTCTGCTCGACTTTCTATTGCGGGCGCACGAACGGGGCCTCCGGCACGTGCTCGTCATCACCGGTAAGGGTCGCTCCATCGGCAGCGATGGTGCGCTGAAAAGGGCCGTGCCCATGTGGTTCGCCAAACCGGAATATCGTTACTTGATTTCATCCTATGAGGATGCATCCGCCAATCACGGCGGCGATGGCGCTCTCTATGTCCGTTTGGCGCGCCGCAAGGGTGAAAAATCATGACGCCCTTTGCAGAAGCCGTGCGGCTGCTTCGTGAGCGCAAGGGCGTGACACAGAAGGAGATGGCAGCGGCAATCGGCGTTTCCCCCGCTTATCTCTCGGCGCTGGAGCACGGCAAACGCGGCAAACCGAGCTTCGATCTCCTCCAGCGCATCGCCGGATATTTCAACATCATCTGGGATGAGGCGGAGGAATTGTTCTTTCTCGCCGGCTCCTCCGACCCCAAGGTGGCGATCGACACGGTCGGTCTGCCGCCGCAATATACGGCTTTTGCCAATCGGCTGGCGCGGGATATTCGCAAGCTGCCGCTGAGTGTGATAGAGGAACTGTCAGCGGTGCTACAAAAAAGCCGTTCTTGCGATTGAAACCCCTCTATCCCCTGCTTTATGCAGCGTTCTGAGGCATGTGGCCTTTGGGATTGAGTGTAGAATTTCTATAGTCGTATGTCGGATTTGAGTGATTCGCGGGCTTCAGGCCTTCTCACTGAAAACTTGGCCAGGAAATTTTGGAAAGAGTACTTATGACCGAAACATCGTCAAGCGAAGTCGGCGCCAACACTGAATACGGAGCCGATTCGATCAAGGTCCTCAAGGGTCTTGATGCTGTGCGCAAACGGCCCGGCATGTATATCGGCGATACCGATGACGGCTCCGGTCTGCATCACATGGTCTACGAGGTGGTTGACAACGCCATCGACGAGGCGCTTGCGGGTCATGCCGATCTGGTGACGGTGACGCTGAACGCCGATGGTTCGGTGACGGTAACGGACAACGGACGCGGCATTCCGACTGATATCCATTCTTCCGAAGGCGTTTCCGCCGCGGAAGTCATCATGACCCAGCTTCATGCGGGCGGAAAATTCGACCAGAACTCCTACAAGGTTTCCGGCGGTCTGCATGGCGTGGGCGTTTCGGTCGTAAATGCGCTTTCGGTTTGGCTGAAGCTCAGAATCCGCCGCAATGGCAAGCTGCACGAAATCGGCTTCACCCATGGGGTTGCCGATGCTCCGCTCTCGGTCATTGGCGAATATGAGGGCCGCTCCGGCACGGAAGTGACCTTCCTGGCGAGCCCCGACACCTTCACCATGACGGATTATGATTTTGGTACGCTGGAGCATCGCCTGCGCGAACTGGCGTTTTTGAATTCCGGTGTTCGTATCGTGCTCACCGACAAGCGTCATTCTGATATCAAGCAGGAAGAGTTGCTCTACGATGGCGGTCTTGAAGCCTTCGTGCGTTATCTCGACCGGGCCAAGAAACCGCTGGTGGACAAGCCGGTGGCCATTCATGGCGAAAAGGACGGCATCACGGTTGAGGTCGCGCTCTGGTGGAACGACAGCTACCATGAAAATGTGCTCTGCTTCACCAACAACATTCCGCAGCGCGACGGCGGCACCCATATGGCCGGCTTCCGCGCGGCGCTCACGCGTCAGATGACATCCTATGCCGAGACTTCCGGCATCATGAAAAGGGAAAAGGTCAGCTTGCAGGGTGAGGACTGCCGCGAAGGACTGACGGCAATTCTTTCCGTCAAGGTTCCTGACCCCAAGTTTTCTTCGCAGACGAAGGACAAGCTCGTTTCGTCTGAAGTGCGCCCTGTCGTGGAAAGTCTCGTCAATGAGGCCCTGTCTACTTGGCTCGAGGAACATCCGTCCGACGCCAAGATCCTTGTCGGCAAGGTGGTGGAAGCGGCCATTGCCCGTGAAGCCGCCCGCAAGGCGCGCGAACTGACGCGCCGCAAGGGTGCGCTCGATATCGCCTCTCTGCCCGGCAAGCTCGCCGATTGTTCCGAACGCGATCCGGCGAAATCCGAACTCTTCCTCGTCGAGGGTGACTCCGCAGGCGGTTCGGCCAAGCAGGGCCGCTCGCGCGAAACGCAGGCCATCCTGCCGCTACGCGGTAAGATCCTGAACGTTGAGCGCGCCCGTTTCGACAAGATGCTGTCCAGCCAGGAAATCGGCACGCTGATCACCGCGCTCGGCACGTCGATCGGCAAGGACGAATTCAACGCAGACAAGCTGCGCTACCACAAGATCATCATCATGACGGATGCTGACGTCGACGGCGCCCACATTCGTACCCTGCTGTTGACCTTCTTCTTCCGCCAGATGCCGGAACTGATCGAGCGTGGCCATCTCTATATCGCCCAGCCGCCGCTTTATAAGGTGACGCGCGGCAAATCCGTGCAGTACCTCAAGGATGAGAAGGCGCTGGAAGAATATCTGATCTCGATGGGCATCGAGGATACGTCGCTGACGCTCGGCTCCGGCGAAGTACGCATCGGCGCTGACCTTCGTGAGGTCATTCTCGATGCGGTGCGCATGCGCACGCTGATCGACGGTCTGCATTCCCGCTACAGTCGCTCCATCGTGGAACAGGCCGCCATTGCCGGCGCCCTGAACCCCGAGCTTTCGGCCGATGCTGCCCGTGCCCAGGAAACCGTTGCCGAAGTGGCCCGGCGTCTGGACATGATCGCGGAAGAAACCGAACGCGGCTGGTCCGGCATGGTGCTGGAAGATGGCGGCTTGCGCTTCGAGCGCATGGTACGCGGTGTCAAGGAAATCTCGACGCTCGATATGGGCCTGATCGGTTCCGTCGATGCCCGTCATATCGATCAGCTCGCGGCCCGCACGCGCGATATTTACGTCACTCCGCCGGTTCTGCAACGCAAAGACGGCACTATGGAACTGGCCGGACCGCGTGCGCTTCTGGATGCTATTTTCGCCGCCGGCCGCAAGGGTCTTTCCATGCAGCGTTACAAGGGTCTCGGTGAAATGAACGCCGAGCAGCTGTGGGAAACCACACTCGACGCCAATGTGCGTTCGCTGCTGCAGGTCAAGGTCAACGATGCGACGGATGCCGATGGTCTGTTTTCGCGCCTGATGGGCGATGAGGTGGAACCGCGCCGCGACTTCATTCAGGAAAATGCGCTCAGCGTTGCCAATCTCGACATTTAATCCTGTAGGACGTCTCGCGTGACGATTCACGTGAAACGAAACTTTAACGAAAGGCCCGGCGGTCAATTTTCCGCCGGGCCTTTTGTCATCTGTGTTGTCGGATATCAATCGGCCTTGCCGGTGAACCGCCCCTTGAAAGCTACGTCCGAAAGGGGGAGGCGCTTGCTGGGTACTTCCCGTTCTGCCAGATCGTCAGGAAGAACAGCCTTGTCGGCCAATGTGCCGATGGCAACTGCGGCCTCCACCTTATATCCATCCGGAACATCAAGCTTTTCCACGATCTGGTCTTTAAATATGCCTGCCATGCCATGGGCGTGGTAACCGAGCAGATGCGCCTGCATGGCGAGTGAAAACCATGCCGCACCGGCATCGAAGGAATGGGTCGCTGAAGGCTTTTTCTCACCCTCTCGTGAAATATTGTGGTCGCGGGAAAGGATGAAGAGTAGCACCGAGGCATTTTTTGCCCAGCGCTGGTTTCCTTCCATCAGCAGTTCCACGAAGAGCGGCCAATCCTCGCTATCTTTGTGCGCGTAGACAAACCGCCACGGTTGCTGGTTGGATGCCGATGGCGCCCAATGCGCGGCATCGAGAATGGTCAGCAGATGCTCGTTTGGCATCGCATCTCCATCGAATGCGCGTGGAGACCAGCGATCGAGGAAGAGTGGATCGACGGGATATTCGGATTGCCGGGAATTGCTGTTCGTCACGGGCGTGTCCTTTTGATTGTCGGGAGGGAAAAGGTATTTTTCGAAAGTCGAAGCAGTCAAGGGGTGACAAGTATGAATGTATCGTTCATATATGCATCACCTTGTCTGACAACCGGGAGAGAGTTCCATGAAATTGATGCGCGTTGGCCAGCCTGGCCAGGAAAAACCTGCGATCCTCGACGCGGAAGGAAAAGTCCGCGATCTGTCTGCTCATGTCAAAGACATCGGCGGTGAAGCCATTTCTCCGGAAGGCCTGAAGAAGATTGCCGCCATCGACCTCGGCACTCTTCCCGTAATCTCCGAAGAGCGCATTGGCGCTTGCGTTGCCGGAACCGGAAAATTCATCTGTATCGGCCTCAATTTCTCTGACCACGCCGCTGAAACCGGTGCGACCGTACCGCCGGAACCGGTCATTTTCATGAAGGCGACCTCGGCAATCGTCGGTCCGAACGATAACGTTGTCATTCCGCGCGGTTCTGAGAAGACCGACTGGGAAGTCGAACTCGGCGTCGTCATCGGCAAGACCGCGAAATATGTATCTGAGGCCGATGCTCTCGACTACGTCGCCGGTTATTGCGTTTCGCACGATGTTTCTGAGCGCGCGTTCCAGACGGAGCGTGCCGGACAGTGGACCAAGGGTAAATCCTGCGACACCTTCGGTCCGATCGGCCCCTGGCTGGTCACGAAGGACGAAATCACCGATCCGCAGAACCTCGGAATGTGGCTTAAGGTCAACGGCCAGACAATGCAGGACGGCTCCAGCAAGACCATGGTTTACGGCGTCGCGCATGTCGTTTCCTATCTCAGCCAGTTCATGTCTTTGCATCCCGGCGACGTCATTTCCACCGGCACGCCTCCGGGCGTCGGCATGGGCCAGAAGCCCCCGCGTTACCTCAAGACCGGCGATGTCGTTGAACTCGGCATTGAAGGCCTCGGTTCCCAGAAACAGACCTTCGTTGCCGACATCTGATTATCAACAAACGTTCAACTGAAATTGAGGCGCCGGAGGGAAACCACCGGCGCCTTCGATTTTGTGCAGTTGCGAAAAGCTGCTATGGTCAAAAAAAGAGCTTGATCCGCGAGGAGGCGTAATCAGTGTTCTACCACCTCTATGAAATGAACCATGCGGCGATGGCGCCACTGCGCGCCGGTGCCGATATGATGCGCCAGGCATGCAGCAATCCTTTGAACCCGCTTTCCAGCACCGCCTTCGGGCGAAGTCTCGATGCAGGCTTTGAGGTATTCGAGCGCCTGACGCGCCGTTACATCAAGCCGGAGTTCGGTTTGGCGACTACCACCGTCGATGACCGGACCGTTGCCGTCACTGAAGAGATCATCTGGTCGCGTCCCTTCTGCAATCTCGTTCATTTCAAAAAAGAACTCGATGCGGCCCGCAAACCAGATTCGAAGGTGCTGCTGGTGGCGCCTATGTCAGGCCACTACGCCACATTGCTGCGGGGAACGGTCGAGGCGCTGCTGCCATCGGCGGATATCTATATCACCGATTGGATCGATGCCCGCATGGTGCCAGTCACCGAAGGGACATTCGATCTCGACGATTACATCAGCTACGTCATCGATATGCTGCGCGAGATCGGTCCCGGCGCCCATGTGGTCGCTGTTTGTCAGCCCTCGGTTCCGGTTCTGGCCGCAGTGTCCCTGATGGAAGCCGATGGTGACGGTTTCGCGCCTGCATCCATGACGCTGATGGGCGGTCCGATCGATACGCGCATCAATCCCACAGCTGTCAACGGTCTGGCCACGGCCAAGCCAATCGAATGGTTCCGCGACAATGTCGTCATGCAGGTACCGTGGCCGCAGCCGGCTTTTGGCCGGAATGTCTATCCCGGCTTCCTGCAATTATCCGGCTTCATGTCCATGAACCTCGACAAGCACATGACGGCACACAAGGATTTCTACCTGAACCTCGTCAAGAACGACGGCGATTCCGCTGAGAAGCATCGCGATTTTTACGATGAATATCTGGCCGTGATGGATTTGACGGCGGAGTTCTACCTGCAGACGGTGGAAACCGTCTTCATCGAACACGCGCTTCCCAAGGGAAACATGCAGCATAGGGGCAGGGCCGTCGATCCCGCTGCCATTCGTAACGTCGCGCTGTTCACCGTGGAAGGCGAAAACGACGATATTTCCGGTGTGGGCCAGACCAAAGCCGCGCACGATCTTTGCCGGAACATCCCCGATGAAAAGCGTGCGCACTACATGCAGCCCGACGTCGGTCACTACGGCGTTTTCAACGGGTCGCGTTTCCGCAAGGAGATTGTGCCGCGCATGGTGGAATTCATCCGCAAGAACCAGACTGTCTAGCGCTGGAAGCCAGGCGATGCCGCGCATTTGCGTGGCCAAGCCGGTGTCGAATCGGCTATGAACAGTCCATGTTTTCGTTCCTCAGAAAATCCGTGAAGTCGCCGGCGCCGAAAAAGGTAGCGCCCAGCCAGCGCACCGTCGAGGTGGCTGGCCGTCATGTGCCCATTACGGTGAAGGAAAACCCGCGCGCCACGCGCATCACCTTGCGCATCGAACCCGGCGGCCGGGCTCTTAAGCTGACGATCCCGATGGGGCTTCACCATGGCCAGGTGGATGATTTTCTCGAAAGGCATCAGGGCTGGATTGAAGGCAAGCTTTCGAAAATCACCCCAGATGACGGTTTGCGTCATGGTGCGTCGGTTGATATTCGCGGCGTATCCCATCGTATCCATCACACTGGCAGCCTGCGTGGCCTGACTCACATCTCCAAAGACGAGGACGGCACGGCGGTATTGAAAGTCAGCGGAGCGCCCGAACACCTGCGCAGACGGGTGGCCATGTTTTTGAAAAAGGAAGCGAAGGCTGATCTGGAGAGGCTTGTTGCGGTTCACGCGAGCGCGGCCGGAAAGCCCGTGCGATCCATCAGCATGAAGGACACCCGCAGCCGCTGGGGTTCGTGTTCCCATGATGGAAATCTGAGTTTCTCGTGGCGTATCGTCATGGCTCCGGAAAAGGTCATCGATTATCTCGCAGCCCACGAGGTTGCGCATCTGCGGGAAATGAACCACGGCCCGAAATTCTGGGCCCTGTGCGAAAAACTCTGCCCGCATACGCAGGAAGCCAAGGAATGGCTGAAACGTCACGGCTCTAAACTCCACGCCATCGATTTTGATTGAAAGTGGAGACGTGCATCGCCATCTGGATTCACGTGAAACATTCCATGGAAAACGGGTGCGATTTGGCTCGACTCTTGTCGCATTTCGTGTCAGGTCGCGGGTATGAAACCGGATATCAAGATTTGCGGATTGAAGACACCGGAAGCGCTGGAGCGTGCCGTCAGGCGCGGCGCCTCCCATGTCGGCTTTATTTTCTTTGAAAAGAGCCCCCGCAACATCGAGCCCGATATCGCCGGCAGGCTGGCAGAAGCCGCCCGTGGCGCCGCAAAGGTTGTCGCCGTTACCGTCAATGCCGACAATGATGATCTAGACGAGATCGTCGATCTGCTGAGACCGGATATTCTGCAATTGCACGGCAGTGAAAGCCCGGAGAGGGTGCTGAACATCAAAGCACTCTACGGACTTCCGGTAATGAAGGCGCTTTCCGTTCGCGACGCCGCTGATCTTGCCAAGATTGATCCCTATATAGGTATAGCCGACCGTTTCCTGCTGGATGCCAAGGCGCCTGCGGGTTCCGATTTGCCGGGCGGCAACGGAGTAACCTTCGACTGGACCATCCTGCGCTCTCTTGACGGAAGTATCGATTACATGCTTTCCGGGGGATTGAACAAGGACAATGTCGCGGAGGCTCTGGCCGAAACCGGAGCTGGCGGACTGGATTTGTCGTCCGGTGTGGAGAGCGCGCCGGGCGTCAAGGATCTTGCGATGATTGATGCATTCTTCGATGTGGTGAATGATTGGTCGAAAGGCCCAAAGGGAGCTTGAAGTGAACGACGCGCCAACACCCAATTCTTTCCGCGCCGGTCCCGATGAGGACGGCCGTTTTGGCATTTACGGAGGCCGCTTCGTTGCCGAAACGCTAATGCCGCTTATTCTGGATTTGCAGGCGGAGTGGGAGAAGGCAAAGACCGATCCCGAATTTCAGGCAGAACTCAAATATCTCGGCGCTCATTACACTGGCCGCCCGAGCCCGCTTTATTTCGCGGAACGCCTGACGGCCGAACTGGGCGGCGCCAAGATCTATTTCAAGCGCGAAGAGCTGAATCACACCGGCTCGCACAAGATCAACAATTGCCTTGGCCAGATCCTGCTTGCCAAGCGCATGGGCAAGACCCGTATCATTGCCGAAACCGGTGCCGGCCAGCACGGCGTTGCCTCGGCGACCGTCGCCGCACGCTTCGGCCTGCCCTGCGTCGTTTATATGGGCGCGACGGATGTTGCCCGTCAGGCGCCGAATGTTTTCCGCATGAAGCTTCTGGGCGCTGAGGTAAAGCCGGTAACGGCTGGCCACGGCACTCTGAAAGATGCCATGAACGAGGCGCTGCGCGACTGGGTCACCAATGTCGATGACACCTATTACCTGATCGGCACAGCTGCCGGCCCGCATCCTTATCCGGAAATGGTTCGCGATTTCCAGGCCGTCATCGGTGAGGAAGCAAAGGCACAGATGCTGGAGGCGGAGGGCCGTCTTCCGGATATGGTCATTGCGGCTGTTGGCGGTGGCTCGAATGCCATCGGCATCTTCCATCCTTTCCTTGATGACAAGAGTGTCCGTATCGTCGGCGTCGAGGCTGGCGGCAGGGGTCTTTCGGGCGAGGAGCATTGCGCTTCAATCACGGCCGGTTCGCCGGGGGTTCTGCACGGAAACCGCACCTACCTTCTTCAGGATGCGGATGGCCAGATCAAGGAAGGCCATTCCATCTCCGCAGGTCTCGATTATCCCGGCATCGGCCCTGAGCATTCCTGGCTGAACGATATCGGCCGCGTGGAATATGTACCGATCATGGACCACGAGGCGCTGGACGCCTTCCAGATGCTGACGCGCCTCGAAGGCATCATTCCCGCTCTGGAGCCAAGCCACGCGCTGGCGGAAGTCATCAAGCGCGCACCGAAGATGGGCAAGGATGAGATCATCCTGATGAATCTTTCGGGTCGTGGGGACAAGGATGTCCACACCGTCAGCAAGTTCCTCGGAATGGAAATGTAAGGCCATGACTGCACGTATGGACAAGCGCTTTGCCGATCTGCGCGCTGAAAACCGCCCGGCTCTGATTACCTATTTCATGGGCGGCGACCCGGATTTCGAAACCTCGCTCGGCATCATGAAGGCCCTGCCGGAAGCAGGCGCCGACGTTATCGAGCTCGGCATGCCGTTTTCCGACCCGATGGCGGATGGCCCGGCGATCCAGCTGGCAGGACAGCGCGCGCTGAAAGGCGGCCAGACGCTGAAAACCACGCTCGATCTCGCCCGCGAGTTCCGCAAGGAAGACGACGCGACCCCGATCGTGATGATGGGATATTACAATCCGATCTACATCTACGGCGTCGACAAATTTCTGGACGATGCGTTGGCGGCTGGCGTCGACGGTCTGATCGTTGTCGATCTGCCGCCTGAAATGGATGATGAGCTCTGCGTGCCCGCCTTGGCGCGCGGCGTGAATTTCATCCGTCTCGCCACGCCGACGACGGATGGCAAGCGCTTGCCGACCGTTCTTAAAAATACCTCAGGTTTCGTTTATTACGTATCGATGAACGGTATTACCGGTTCCGCACTGCCCGATCCGTCGTTGATCTCTGGCGCGGTCGGTCGTATCAAGGCGCATACGGAACTGCCGGTTTGCGTCGGTTTTGGTGTCAAGACGGCCGATCATGCCAAAGCGATCGGTGCCGTGGCGGATGGCGTGGTGGTCGGTTCGGCCATCGTCAACCAGATCGCCGGCAGTCTGACGAAGGACGGGCAGGCAACCGCCGATACCGTGCCATCCGTCACGACGCTGGTAAAAGGACTTTCAACGGGCGTGCGTGCGTCGCGCCTTGCCGCTGCGGAATAAGCGCGCGGCCCAGTCAGGAGTAGTCAGTTGAACTGGATCACCAATTACGTACGGCCCCGGATCAATTCCATGCTTGGCCGCCGCCCGGAGGTTCCTGAGAACCTGTGGATCAAGTGCCCGGAAACGGGCGAGATGGTCTTCCATAAGGATCTGGAAGATAACAAGTGGGTCATTCCGGCTTCCGGTTACCACATGAAGATGCCGGCAAAGGCGCGTCTCGGCGATCTTTTCGATGGTGGCGTCTATGAGGCCTTGCCGCAGCCGAAGGTAGCGCAGGATCCGCTGAAGTTCCGCGATTCCAAGAAATACACCGATCGTCTGCGCGACAGCCGCACGAAGACCGAGCAGGAAGATACCATCCTTGCCGGCGTTGGTCTCCTGAAAGGCCTGAAGATCGTTGCCGTTGTGCATGAATTCCAGTTCATGGGCGGTTCTCTCGGCATCGCGGCCGGCGAAGCCATCGTCAAGGCGTTCGAGCGCGCCATTTCAGAGCGTTGCCCGCTGGTCATGTTCCCGGCCTCCGGTGGCGCCCGCATGCAGGAAGGCATTCTGTCGCTGATGCAGCTGCCGCGCACCACGGTTGCTGTCAATATGCTGAAAGAAGCAGGCATGCCCTACATCGTGGTTTTGACGAACCCGACGACGGGTGGTGTCACTGCTTCCTACGCCATGCTGGGTGACGTGCATATCGCCGAGCCGGGCGCCGAAATCTGCTTTGCGGGCAAGCGTGTGATCGAACAGACCATTCGCGAAAAGCTCCCGGAAGGCTTCCAGACATCGGAATACCTGCTGGAGCACGGCATGGTGGATATGGTGATCGATCGCCGCGAAATTCCCGATACGCTGGCAAGCCTTCTCAAGATCATGACGAAGGCTCCGGCAGAAGCAAACGCGGTCATTCCGCTCGCGGCTTCGGCCTGACGGAAAAATATGTCGCCCGGAGGCGGGAAGCGCCTTCGGGATGACGTTATACGTTGCATGATTTCATCTCGGGTGCGGCGGACAAATGGCCAATACAACGCCTGAAAGGCGAACAGAAGATATGACGAAGCCCGCAATCGGCGAGGCCGAACAGATCATAGAAAAGCTGATGCAGCTTCACCCCAAGGGTTTTGATCTTTCACTGGACAGAATTTCCCGTCTTCTGGAAAAACTAGGCAGCCCTCAGAAAAGGTTGCCGCCGGTTATTCATGTCGCAGGCACCAACGGCAAGGGTTCGGTTACGGCCTTTTGCCGCGCATTACTGGAGGCGGCAGGACTTTCCGTGCACGTCCACACCTCTCCGCATCTCGTGAACTGGCATGAACGTTATCGCATCGGCGTTTCCGGCGAAAAAGGCCGTTATGTCGATGATGCCGTCTTTGCGGATGCGCTGCGCCGCATCGAAGCTGCCAACGGCGGCCAGATGATAACGGTTTTCGAAATTCTGACCGCCGCGATGTTTCTGCTCTTCGCGGAGCATCCGGCAGATGCTGCCGTGGTCGAGGTTGGGCTCGGTGGGCGCTTCGATGCGACCAATGTGATCAACAACCCGGCCGTTTCCGTTATCATGCCGATATCGCTCGATCATCAGGCCTATCTCGGCGACCGGGTGGAACTGATTGCCGCTGAAAAGGCCGGCATCATGAAGTCGGGTTCCCCTGTCGTCATTGGTCATCAGCAGTATGATGCGGCGCTGGATACCCTCGTTTCCACGGCTGAGCGTCTTGGTTGCCCGGCATCAGTCTATGGGCAGGATTTTTCCGCCCATGAAGAATTCGGCCGTATGGTCTACCAGGATGAATTCGGCCTGACCGACGCGCCGCTGCCACGTCTTCCCGGTCGACACCAGCTTGCCAATGCCGCTGCTGCGATCCGGGCCGTCAAGGCTGCCGGTTTTGAGGTGACGGAGCGGATGATCGAAAAGGCCATGACAACAGTGGAATGGCCCGGCCGTCTTCAGCGTGTCCTAACCGGAAAAATCGCTGAAATCGCTCCGAAGGATGCGGAAATCTGGATCGATGGTGGTCACAACCCAGGCGCGGGCGAAGTCATTGCCGAGGCAATGGCGGGGTTTGAAGAAAAGACACCGCGCCCGCTGTTCATCATTGCCGGTATGATCAACACCAAGGATCCGGTGGGCTATTTCAAGGCTTTCGCCGATATCGCGGAGTATGTCTTCACGGTTCCAATCGGCGGCACTGATGCCGCAATCGATCCCGTCGTGCTTGCCCATGCGGCCTTTGATGCCGGTCTGGTTGCGGCGCCTACATCTTCGCTGACCGAGGCGCTGGACGAGCTATCGCGTCGCTTCGATCCCGAAGGGCCGCCGCCGCGCATCCTGATCGGCGGCTCGCTTTATCTTGCCGGAAACGCGCTTGCATTGAATGGTACGGTTCCCGAATAAAAAAGCCCGGCATCGCTGCCGGGCTTTTCTTTATTCCATGGAAAGTCGCTTACGCGGCGCCGGAAATCCAGGCCGAAAGCGCTGTCTTGGGCGCAGCGCCGACCTTGATGTCAGCCACTTCGCCGCTCTTGAAGATGGCAAGAGTCGGGATGGAGCGAACGCCGAACTGGGCAGCCAGTTCCGGGTTTTCGTCGATGTTGAGCTTCGCGACCTTGACCTTGCCGGCAAGCTCGGACGAAATTTCTTCAAGGCTCGGCGCGATCATTTTGCACGGGCCGCACCATTCGGCCCAGAAATCCACTACGACTGGTTCGGAGGATTCGAGGACTTCGGACTGGAAGTTGGCGGCGTCGACTTTTACGGTAGCCATATCTGGCTCTCCTTTCAGTGAATCTTTTCCACTATCGATGTGATGCGGGCGCGTCGAAATTTCAATGCCCCGGTATCTCACTTTGTCTTTATTGCGGCAAGGGCTTGCATCATGGCATCGTCACCAACCGTCATAAAAGCGGCATTTTCCGTATAAATCAGCGCGCAGACAAATTCCTTGCCGGGATAAAGCGGTGACAGAATTTCGCGATAGATGGCAAGCTGTGCCGTGTGGGAGAAGGGTATCTCGTGCGCGTCGCGCGGCGGCACGCGGTTCGTCTTGTAATCGACCAGAATGACGCGGTCGCCATCCACTGCCAGCCGGTCGATACGGCCGGAAACCGCATAATGCTGCCTGCCGATCGTCATGGTCCCCATAATGGAAACTTCTGCGCGGCTATTGGGCGAAAATGCCGGCTGTACAGATGGTTCGGACATGACCCGCAAAACCGCCCGTATCAGATGTTCGCGCTCGGCAGACGGCCAGAACCGTGCGGCACGTTCGGCATAGCGGCGGGCTGCCTCTTCCCGCTCACTCTCGGCAAAATCCGGCAGGGCCTGCAGCATGCGATGCACCAGCCGACCGCGTTGCAATGCCAGCGAGGAGACATCGGCTTTTTCGCCGAAAAGCGGCGAACGCACGGCAAGATCGTCCGCACCGTCATCAATGATGGTGCCCGCGCCGGAAGGGCTGAGTGGCCTCGGCAATGATGGCAGGGCGGGCAAGGGGGTAAGAAGCCCCGCCGGAAGAGCATATTCTTCTTGCGTCTGTGGTTCAGGCAGCCTTTGCGGAGCGGGGGTCGAACGAATATCGGACTTGCGCCAGACAAGCCCCTGCCACTCTTCACCATCGGCCATAAACTGTTGCGGTTGGCAGTGCTTTTCATTGTCGGCGAGTGCTGCCTTGACGATGGCATGCCAGCATTCGGGATTTTCCTTCTGGCCGCGATAACCGCAAACGACCAGATGATCGGCAGCGCGTGTCATCGCGACATAAAGCAGCCGGCGATATTCGTCTTCCGCGGCCGTCTTCAGGCGTTCCTCATCGGCGCGAATGAGATGATTGGAAAAACCGCTGCCAGGCAGCCAGACGGGGAAGGCATCCCCGTCTGCTTCAACGAAGCGCAGTTTCGGGACATGACTGTGGTTGAAGGCTTTCGAACCGCCATCGACCACAAAAACAACCGGCGCTTCTAGACCCTTGGAGGCGTGCACGGTCATGATCCGCACTTCACCGCGATCCTTGTCCTGTTCGCGTTTCACCTCCGGCGAATCCGTTTCCAGGACGGATAGGAAGGCTTGCAAGCCGGGCAAGCCGGTCCTTTCATGGTCAAGCGCAAAGGACAGGAACTCGTCCAGAACATCGCTCGCCTCGTTGCCGAGACGACCCAGGAATTTTTTGCGCCCGTCATGCAGTGTCAGAACCGCGGCGAAGAAATCATGCACCGTTGCCGTTTTCGAAAGCGCGATGAAGTTTTTGAGGTTGTTGGCGACTGCGAAGAAGCGGCTGTTCTCGTCTTTCGAAAGCGTCTGCAATCTTTGCCACACGCTCTCCGTATCGGATCGCGTGGCAGCGACGTCGAAAACATCGTCTTCGGAGAGATTGAAAAGCGGGCTTTTCAGCAGCGCGGCCAGAGAAAGGTCATCCTCAGGCAGCACGACAAAACGGCCAAGCGCCAGAAGGTCCTGCACGGCGATGTGATCGGTCAGGCGAAGACGGTCGGCACCGGCGACGGGAATGTTCTTGCGCCGTTTCAGCTCACGGGTCAGCGCATTGACGAAAGCATGGCGTTTTCTGACCAACACAAGAATATCGCCGGGCTCAATAGCGCGTTCCACGCCCTTTTCGATGATTGTCTGGTTGCCGATCATGCCGGCAATGCGCGCGGCGATCCGGCGGGCAACGATGGTGGCCGGCGCGCTTTCCCGAAGTGCATCGAAAGGTGCCGTCCAGTCTTCTTCGTCCTCGGCGGTTTCCGGCGCCACCATATCCCAGACTTCCACGGTGCCGGGGTGGCCGGCGCGGTTGGAGCGGTGTTCGACTGGCTCGTTATCGGCGCTGAGGCCGCTGGCATTTTTAGGGTCCGAAAAGACCTGATCGACGGCGGCCAGCACATCTTCCGTGGAACGGAAGGACAGCGGCAGGCGGATGCGGTGAAATGCCTGCTCCACCGAATCGACACGCCTTTTGGTCTCGTCACGCTCCTGCGAAAACCGCTCCGGTCGTGCGCCCTGGAACGAATAGATCGATTGCTTTTCATCACCCACGGCAAAAAGCGTGCGCCGCCCCATGCGGGCGCTCTCGCCGCTGAAGAAGTCCGCCGCCAGCGACTGGATGATCGACCATTGCACAGGGCTGGTATCCTGCGCCTCATCGACGAGGATATGGTCGATACCCTGATCTAGCTTGTAATGTACCCAGGCGCCCGCCGTATCGCGGTTGAGGAGATTGGCGGCGCGCTCGATCAGATCCTCGAAATCGAGCTGGCTTCGCTGCTTTTTCAGATCCTCGAAATCGCCGATCAGTCTCTCAGCCAGAACAAGCGCGCATTTCGTCGCCTCCAGCATTCGCACCAGACGATAGCGGTTGCGACAGGCCACGACATGGTCCCGCGCAAGCGTCAGCGCGTCGACGAGATCGGGTGCGGATTTCTGCATGCCCTTGTTGATGACATAGGCATCGGATTTTTTTTCGCCCTTGGCTGTCAAAAGCGCAGCTTCGATGAATTCCATGCGCCGCACGGAATCCGTCTGCCGTTTCGCTTCCCGCAGGGCATAAGCGACATCTATGACGCGCGATCCGCCCACTTCGTCGGCAAGCGTCAGATAGGTATCGAGGGAAAGCCCCGAGAGACCGGGCAAGGGCCAGAATGCCGCCGCTGCCGTTTCTTCGGTTTCACCCGCGTCTATCTGCATTGCCTGCCGCAATTGGGCATCGATGCCATCAGCCTGTTTTGCATCGATCAAAAAGGCACGAAGGGCGCTGCGATTGGCGATGATGGCGGTGAGTAGCGATTCGAGCCCGCTTTCATCTGCCAAATCAAGCACATAGGCGAGAGACTGCGCGAGATCGGTGTCTCCCTCCGTCGAAACCGCCGTTAAAAGCGACCGACGTGCCTCGGCCAGCAGGGTTGTTGCGGCGCGGTCATCAAGGACGGAGAAGTGGCCGGCGACATTGGCCTCCAGCGGGAACTGATGCAACAAGGCTTCGCAGAAGGCGTGGATCGTCTGGATCTTCAGCCCACCGGGCGTTTCCAGCGCCTTGGCGAACAGCCGCCGCGCTTCGGCCAGCTTGATGCGATCCGGCATCTTTCCTTCGATGGCAGCGACGCGATCCCCAAGATCGTTATCCGGCAACGTAGCCCATTCCGCCAGACGGTCGAAAACGCGGCTCGACATTTCGGACGCCGCTGCCTTGGTATAGGTCAGGCACAGAATTGCGGAGGGTCGGCACCCGGCCAGAAGTAGACGGATGACGCGCTGGGTCAGCACATGGGTCTTGCCGGAACCGGCATTGGCCGAAACCCAGGCAGAACTTGCCGGATCGGAGGCGAGCCGTTGCCGGTCGCTCGTCCAGTCTATCCAGCTTTGCGGGGTGTCCGTGGCAGGCCCGTGATCGATAGGGTCAATCATCATCGCCGTCTCCCGGTTCTGCCGTCGACCATTCCGAAACCCGGGCGAGGTGGTCGTATTCCCCACCGTAGGATTGCTGCTCCTCCGGCACCAGCCGCGAGGCAAAGCCGTTTTCGCCATCACGCAGCGAACGCACGAACTTGGCCAGCTGATCGATTGATTCGGTTGCCAGCTCGATTGCCGATTTCGGTGCTTTTTTGCCACCCCGATTGGAGTGTTCGTTGTTCACCTGGTCGGCAAAAAAACGGGTACCCGGCCGCAGGCGCACATAGATAAGGTTTTCCGGTGTCTGCGAACCCGCCTCGCGGAAGGCGCCCCGCATCAGTGCTGCCGCTTCCAGCGCGAGCTGCGGGTCGAGCAGTGCGCGCGCCTGATTGACTGAAGGCGCAAGCCCCGTTTTGTAGTCGATAATATCCGCCTGACCGCCGGTCTTGATATCTATGCGGTCGGCGATGCCGGTCAGCCTTATTCCTGCCTCGGGAATTTCCTGTCCGGCACGCGCCTCGAAAAAGCTGCGGCGGATGGACGGATGTCGTTCTTTCTCCCAGTCGATGAAGGCGCGTGCCACCGCCTCGAATCGCGGGCGCCAGATGACATCGACATGTGCAGGAAGATCTTCCGCGTCGAAACTTTCATCCAGAATACGCTGCATGGCCTCGAGCGATGCCGGTGTGCCGGGAATATGCCCCTCGCGGGAATAGCGCTCGATGATTGTATGATAGAGCGTGCCACGGTCGGCGGCATTGGGATCGCGGTTGAAGCCATCAAGCGGGTTGAGCTTCAGGATACGCCGCGCGTAGATCGAATAGGGGTCACGGCGCAGCCTGCCCACTTCGCTGAAGGAATAGCTCTTCGGCTGCAAGTCGGCTGGCGGTTTGGGGGCAGGGCGCTTTGCTGCTTCCTGGTCGATGCTCGCATCCATCAGTGCCGCCCAGTGGCGATAGGTCTCGCCGCGCTTCTTCAGCTGGTCGGCAAAATCCTCGCCGCCGAGTGCCAGCAACCGTTGCAGCCAGCGTGATGCGACTGCGGGTGTCGAGCCCTGTCTGAGCGCGCGGCTGTAGAAAATCTGCCGTGTCCCGTTCGCCATCTCGAAATCGTGCGCCAGCTGGCCGATACGCCGCTCCGGCGGTTCCAGACCGATGGCTGTCTTCATGTTGCGGGACAGAAACGGGTTGTTTGCCGTCTTGCCCGGCCAAAGCCCTTCATTGAGACCGCCGATCACGACAGTGTCGACGCTTTGCAATCGTGCCTCAAGGGCACCGAAAATGAAAATGCGCGGATGGCGCATGGATCGCGGCTTGATCGATTCGCCAGCCACCAGTGCCGCGAAGATATCAGCCCATTGCGGACCATCCGCATCAAGGATTTCGCCGCTTTCCATCAATTCGCCAAACAGGCCGGAAAGCTTGTCGCCTGCCTCGCCGGACCAGAGAGGGGCAAGATCGTTGTTGTCATCCGCGCAGATGGCTTCGATCACCCGGCCCGTCCGCTCGGCCCAATCGGAAAGCGGCAATTTGTCCGTGAAAGACCGGCCTGAGCGGTCGCGACGAACGAATGCGCTGCCAAGCGGCTCTGTCGAAACGGCGATCCGGCGTGCCAGATCGCGCGCGGCGTCTACGCTTCCCTCGGGCAGTGCCAGCCTCCAGGCAGGCGGATGCCGGTCATCACGCTGCGCCGCCAGTTGCGCATCGAGAACCGCCTCCAGATTGCCGATTTCGGTTTCGACGCGGCCGCCTCTAAGTGCGATCAATTCCAGCGCCTTTGATGCTTTTGTAAAAGCCTCCAGCGAAAGCCCGAAACGGCTGAGCGGATGTTTCAGAAGGGAAATGACCGGCACCGGATCTCCGGGCCTGAGGATCGCTTCCAGTGCGAGTTGCGTCAGTCCGGCCTGCGGCGTGGCGGAAAGCGGCGTACCGGCGGAATCGTCGGCTTCGATACCGAAGCGCTGCAATTCCGTCGCCACGCGCCTGGCCAGTCCGCGATCGGGCGTGATCAGCGCGGCCTGAGACGGGCGGCCAGCGCCCGGCGCTTCAAGCGCCAGCCGCAGCGCCACCGCAATTGCGGTTGCCTCTTCGCGCTCGTTGGCAGCTTCTATCAGGGTCGCTGCCGCAAAAGCATCGTCGAAAAATCCGGGTTGCTTGTCCTCACGCCAGCGGTTCCAGTCGCTGGTGGATTTGGCAGGAGCAAGTGCTGCCGAAAAAACCGCCGCGCGTTTTTCAAGATCGCTATCGATAGCGCCAATCTGAACGACATCGTCTCGCATGATATCGAGCTTCTGCAACAGCATGTAGAGCCCGTATTGCGAATGGGTGCGGCTTGAAGGATCGCTGGGGTCCTCGGCAATAGCCTCCCATTGTTCCTCCGGCATCGTGAGATCGAGGCCCGGAAGCACGACGACGCCCTGGGGCAGGGAGGCGACAGAGGCGATAAGGTCTGCTGCTGCCGGAATTGAGCCCGTGGAGCCCGCAACGATGATCGGTCCGGTGTCCGGCAGGTTGGCAAGCCGGTTCGCCTCCGCCCTCAGGATGCCGTTGCGATGTCGGCCTGCGGAAGTTCGATTGAGTTCGGCAAGACGGGCGGGCCAGAACACGCTGGCGATTTTCAGGAAATCCGCCGTCAGCTGCCACCATTGGGCGTGATCGCCGGTATCGAGATGCGCGAGCGCCTCCCATTCCTTTTCTTCCGTATCCATCGCATCGATCACTTCGCCAAGCGCGCGCGCCAGCCATATGGCGTCGGCAGGGCTGGCGGGGGCGACCAGTGGTGAGTCCGAATGGATGGCCCTGATGGCGTCCGGCAGGCTGTTGCGCCATGCCAGAATGAGGCGCGCCAGCTCGATTTGCCGGCCGGTGCCGGAAATCGGCGGCGCCAGATCCATGATCTCAGGATTTTCGATCTCGAAGAAGCCGCTGTCGTCATCGGTTTCGCCGAGCGGCCGGATCAGTGGCAAAATGGCGGAACGGCCGCCCAGAAGATCGACAAACTCTGAGCGCAGCACGCGGGCGGAGCGCCGGGTCGGAACATAGATCGTCACCTTGGCAAGCGAAAGCGGATCCGCAGGGTCGTATTTATAGCCGGCTGTCAGTGTCCCGTCACACAGCGTTTCCGCGAGCGTTTTGAGGAACGGTGTTCCCGCAGCGATCGTCAGGACGCGCTTTGCGTGATGGGTGAAAGTCATGCAGAGCGCTTTTCCCTGAATTGCCGGATGATACTTTCGGCATCGTCTATCGCATCGGGAGTGCCGACGGTGATCCAGTGGCCATCCAGTGAAAGTCCGAAAAGTCGTTCTTTCTCGATGGCGCGGTCGAAATAGATATTCAAGTTGAAAGCATCCCCCGGCGCATCGTCCAGCAGGTGCGAATCCATGGCAATGGCCCCAGCATAAACCACCGGGTTCGTGTCCCCGTCGCGATACCGCGCCAGTCTACCATCCGAAGAGAGGTTGAAATCCCTCTTGCCGTTATGACCGGTGGTACGGTCCATATCGACGCAGAGCATAGCCATATCCATGTGCGTGGCATCGAAGAATTGCGCAAGCTTGCGCAGGTTGCTGACGGCATTCAGCTGTTCGCCAATCCAGAAAAGATCGGCATTCATGACGAAGACGGGACCTGGCTCCAGAAGTTTCAGGCCCTTGGCAAGTCCGCCACCGGAATTCATCAGCTGCGACCGCTCGTCGGAAATCAGGATTTCGGAGTCGGTACGGGTTTCAAGATGGGCGATCATCTGATCGGCATGGTGATGGACGTTGACGACGATCTTCTCGGCGCCGGCCTCGACAAGGGCGTCGAGCGCGTAGTCGATCATCGGTTTGCCGGCGATCTTGACGAGCGGTTTCGGGATCGTATCCGTGATCGGGCGCATCCGGGTGCCGAGCCCGGCGGCCAGCACCATCGCGTTCTTGATCGTCATTGTGGTCAACCGTCTTTCAGTCTTTAAAATTCCATGCCCATGTGGACGCACCAGTCTTTGAGCGGTGCCAGTTCGGGATGCGAAAGCGCTGCGGAAAGATAGCGAAACGTCCTTGGCATATGTTTCATATAACCGGGTTTGCCATCGCGTTCCAACAGCCTTACCCAGATACCGGCCAGTTTGCAGTTGCGCTGCGCCGACATGATGGCGAAAGCCTTGAGAAAGGACGCCTCATCGAAGGACGGCTCGTCTCGTCTAATGTAGAGATAGTGCGAAAGCAGGCGTTCCTGCAGTTCGGGCGAAATGGTAACCCGCGCATCCTGCACGATGGAGGCGAGATCGTAGGCCGTCGGGCCTATCATCGCGTCTTGAAAATCGATCAGTCCGACTTGCCGGATGCCTGCATTATGCTCTTGCCAGAGAATGTTCGGCGAATGGAAATCGCGCAGAAGTAGCCCGCTTTCGCAGCCACTGAGCGCGTCTATCAGGCCGTCCCAAAGAGCATAATAGTCACGCTTCTCGGTATCGGACAGTGATTTGCCGCGTTTGTGGGGCAGATACCATTCCACCAGCAGCGACACCTCGATCTTCATCGCCGGTCGATCGAAAGGAGGCACTTCGTAGGTGCTGCCGTCATCAACTGGCAGCTTGCGCGGTGCCGGAGCTTTATGAAGGGCGGCGAGGCAGGCGACGCTTTGCAGATAACGTTCCTCAATCGGCGTTCCGTCGGGCGCAAGCACCCCCTCCCGCCCGAGGTCCTCCAGGAGGAGAATGCCCTGATCGGTATCCGCCGCCAGTATTTCAGGCGCGCAAAAGCCGCTATTTCGCAGATAATTGCCGATCGCCACGAAGGAACGGGCATTCTGGGCAAGATGGGCGATTTCCGCATAGGTCTTGCCATCAGCAACGATCGCACCTCTCAAAGGGCGTCGCCAGTCCATCAGGATAAGGTCCGGACCATCGGTGGAAATGGTCTCATAGGCGCGTGTGGAAGCATCGCCGCTTAGAAAATGGCGGGTCGCATCGCCCTTGCCATTTTTCGCAAGAAAATCGCGAATGGCAAAAACGCGCTCAAGCCGTTCTTTCTGTTTCGCGGGAGCATCGATTACAGCCCGACGCCCGTCACCGGAGTGTTCCAGCCGCAGGCTGATGGTCTGGTTTGGCGGTAGGATTTCGGCGGCGATATCAGGCCACTCGATCAGGCAGATACCGTCTTCCAGCATCTCGTCGATGCCGAGTTCGTCCAGTTCCGAGACGTCAGACAGTCGGTACAGATCAAGATGGGCAACGGGAATACGTGTTGGATAGGTCTGGATGATCGTGAATGTGGGGCTTGGAACTTCAAGATCAGGTGCATCCGCCATCGCCCGGATAAAGGCGCGGGCGAGGGTGGATTTGCCCGCGCCGAGATCTCCGATCAGCGCGAGGCAATCGCCAGCTCCCAAAGCCAGCGCCAGATCTTCGCCTAACCGGATGGTGTCCTTTTCCCCATTGAGGGAAAGGGTGATCGGCAGGATATCGTCACTCATTCTGCGGCGATGGAATGCGGGTGCACGCCCGAAGGAATGCGGCAGGTGACGATGGTGCCGTTGCCGGGCCGGCTGTCGATGCTGACAGTGCCGTGATGCAGGCTGACGAAGCTCTCCACGATAGAAAGGCCAAGGCCAGCGCCGGTCCTCCGCCCGCCGTTGCCGCGCGTCTCGAAGCGGTCAAACACGGCTTTGAGCATGTCTTCGGGGATACCCGGTCCCTTGTCCGCCACTGAGAACAGGAAGTCACCCTCGCTGCGCTGGCATGAAAGCTGAACGGAAGACCCTTCCGGCGCAAAATTGATTGCATTGGTGAGGAGCTTGATGAGGATCTGCTTCAGGCGCTGGTGATCCGCCACCAGACTACCGAGATGCGCGGGTGCGACGATCTCGAGCGAAATACCGCTTTCCTGTAGCCGGTCGGCAATCTGCACCGAAACGTCATCGAGCAATTCGTTGAGATCGTTTTCCGAATAGTTCAGCTGCATGATGCCCGCGTCGACGGTCGCGAGATCGAGGATGTCGTTGACGATGGTCAGAAGAACCGAGGAAGAGGTGGAAATATGGTCGAGATATTCTGCCTGCCGGTCCGTCAATTCTCCAATACCCGGGGTCTTCAGGAGATCGGTGAAGCCAATGATATTGGTCAGCGGCGAGCGCAATTCATAAGAGACGTGCTGGACGAAGTCGTTCTTCAGCTCGTCGGCCTTGAGCAGTGCGTCGTTCTTTTCCTTGAGCGCCCGCTCGGCCCGCACGCTGTCAGTCATGTTGACGAATGTCAGCATGGTCTGCGCATCCGGCAGCGGAATAATGGCGTAGTCTAAGACGAGGCCGGAGAGTAGCTCCAGCGTTCCCTGTCTCGACGGGCGTTCATCGTCAAAGCTGGTGATGAACTGGCTGAAAGAGCGCCAGCCATCCGGCTTGTCGTAGGATTGCGTGCAGGCGGCCTCAACGGCGCGGATATGGGTTCCAGTTTCCGCCTGCTCGGCGGTAACGCCCCAGAGGGCCCTGAATGCCGGGTTGGAAAGGCGAATACGTCCGTCCGCACCAAACACGGCGACACCTTCGGCCAGATGGTCGATGGTTTCGCCCTGCACCTTCACCAAGGTGTTGTAGCGCATCTGCAGATCGACCTGTTCGGTCAGGTTCTCGAAGACCCATGTCGCGCCACCCTGCGGGTGGGCGGTCGCGATAACCCGCAACGTCTGGCCGTTGGGCAGGTGCCACAGATCGGTCTTGGTATCGAGAGAGCGGTAAACGGAGAGTGCCGTCTCTTTCCAGTTTTTCCAGTTCAGCTGCTCGGGCAATTTGCCGGCGGTGCGCAGCCTGTCGAGAAGCTCGGAATTATCGGGGCCGGATTCCAGAAAAACCAGATCGAAGCCCCACAGGGTGGCAAAGGCCTGATTGTAGAATTGCAGCCGCTGCCGGCCGTCGAAAATGGCGACGGGCGTTGCGAGATGATCCAGCGTTTCGGCGTGGCTTTTCAGAACCCGTTTCATTTCCTCCCGGGTGGTTTCCGCTTCGGTAGCATCGATGGCGATGCCTGCAGAACCGCCCGCCGTCTTGATATCGACAACGTCGAAGAAGGTACGGTTTCCGGAAACCACCGTCGAAATGCGATCGTGGTAGGGGGAACTCGGAGTAGCGGCCGCACGTATCTTCTGCCGGGTAACGGTGTTCAGAAGCTCACGTTTCTCCTGAATGGTCTGTTCGGCATCGCGCGCATCCACAGCGTGCGCATAGGCGTGGTTCACCCATATGAGTTCGCCTTCGCCATTGCGCCGCCAGACGGGCTGTTCGATCGAATCGAGAAGTTCCTGAAAGGTGGAGACCGAGGCGATCAGGCGCTCGCGCTCCACCTGCAATTCGGCCAGTTCGGCGCGCAGGTTGTTGAGGGCGACGAACCGCGCGAAGGCATTGCCGCCGGAAACCCGGCCTTGAACTTCAATGACTTCGCCGCGCTGCGTCTCGATGGTCAGATCGAAACTCTGTGCGTGGCTGCGAAGTTTTTCGAGGGATTTTTCAAGCTGGCTCGCGGATGATGGCTTCAGCCAGCGCCCGAAGGCCAGAAAATCGTGATCCGCCTGCGGTGCGCCCGTCTCTACGGGCAGTTGCCCCAGGAATTCGGGGCGCTTGTCCACGCCGTCCCAGATGACGATGCGCCGGCTCTTGTCGGAGATAAGCGCCTCGTATTTCGCGATCTTGTGGTGGGATTCTGCCAGCGCCTTGCGGTATTCACCGCTCTCCGCCTCGATATTACCGCGCTGGCGCACCAGCCAAACGACGGAAAACAGCGTTGCCGAAAGCATGCCGACAAAAAGCGAATAGGTGATGGTTTCTCCGGATGAAAACAGCCGCGCGCCGGTCTTTGCGACAAGACCGTCCTGCGCCAGCGCCACATTTGCAGAACCGGCGAGAACCGTGCCGGACATCAGGACGGGAAGCCGCGAAAAGCCTGTCCGCACAGCACTGATCGCCAGCCGGCAACGCGCCATGGCCGCGCCCAATGCCACGCCAGCATGCGTGTTTTCAACGCGTTGAACTGTCTGCTCTCGCAGATCCGAATTGTGAACCGTCATCCCCGGTCTGTCTCCGTCCTATGTGCCGCATCTTCGACAAGACATCCCATTTCGTCCCCGCCGCCCTTTGGCGTGTCCGAATCAAGTTCGATGACAATACCGTCTTCATAAATCTGCGGAAAGGGAGCGCGCAAAAAAGATGCCGCGCGCTTTGTCAAGCGCACGGCATCTACATATTGTGTAATTTCAGTGGATATTAACTATGAAATTAATATCTGTAGTGTTCTGCCTTGAACGGACCCTGCTTCGAGATGCCGATATAATCAGCCTGAAGGTCGGAAAGTTCGGTCAGGCGCACGCCAAGCTTCTCGAGATGAAGGCGTGCAACCTTTTCGTCGAGGTGCTTCGGCAGCACGTAGACTTCGTTCTTGTATTCACCCGGCTTGGTGAAAAGCTCGATCTGGCCCAGCACCTGGTTGGTGAACGACGCCGACATGACGAAGGAAGGGTGACCTGTGGCATTGCCAAGGTTCAGCAGGCGGCCTTCGGACAGCAGGATGATGCGGTTGCCCTTCGGGAACTCGATCATGTCGACCTGCGGCTTGATGTTTGTCCACTTGAGGTTACGCAGCGAAGCGACCTGAATTTCATTGTCGAAATGGCCGATATTGCCGACGATTGCCATGTCCTTCATCTCGCGCATGTGCTCAATGCGGATGACGTCCTTGTTGCCGGTGGTGGTGATGAAGATGTCAGCGGAAGACACAACATCTTCCAGGCGAACGACCTCGAAACCGTCCATGGCGGCCTGAAGCGCGCAGATCGGGTCGATTTCCGTGACCTTCACGCGGGCGCCAGCGCCCTGCAGCGAGGCGGCGGAACCTTTGCCGACGTCGCCGTAACCGCAGACCACGGCAACCTTGCCAGCCATCATCACGTCGGTTGCGCGGCGAATGCCGTCTACCAGCGATTCCTTGCAGCCGTATTTGTTGTCGAACTTGGACTTGGTGACGCTGTCGTTGACGTTGATGGCCGGGAAAGGCAGGAGGCCCTTCTTGGCGAGATCGTAGAGACGATGAACGCCAGTCGTCGTTTCTTCCGTCACGCCCTTCAGCGCGTCACGCTGCTTGGTGAACCAGCCGGGGGAAGCCTTGAGGCGCTTGTTGATCTGCGCGAAAAGAATTTCCTCTTCTTCCGAACCGGGGTTGGAAAGAACGTCCTCACCGGCTTCGGCGCGCGCGCCGAGCAGAATGTACATGGTGGCATCGCCGCCATCGTCGAGAATCATGTTGGAGAGGCCGCCATCGGTCCACTGGAAGATCTTGTCGGTATATTCCCAATATTCCGTCAGGCTCTCACCCTTGACCGCGAAAACAGGAATGCCGGCCGCTGCAATGGCTGCTGCGGCATGGTCCTGCGTCGAGAATATGTTGCAGGACGCCCAGCGGATGTCCGCGCCCAGTTCCTTCAGCGTCTCGATGAGGACACCGGTCTGGATCGTCATGTGAAGAGAACCGGTGATACGTGCGCCCTTCAGGGGCTTGCTCTCGCCGAATTCCTTGCGGCAGGACATAAGGCCAGGCATTTCGGTTTCGGCGATGTCCAGTTCCTTGCGGCCGAATGCGGCAAGGTTGATATCGGCGATGATGTAGTCCTTCTCAAGGCTCATGAAGTTCTCCAGATCAGAAATGCCATGCCTGCTGGCCCGGCTTTTAAACGTAGCAGCGGTTTAGCAGGCCAAAAACGATCTGGCAATAACGATATAAAGAAGTCTTTATGTCTTTATATGGGGGTGGGCTCAGGCTTCTTCGCCGAAGCGGTCGGCAACAAGTGCCTCAAGTGCGGCGAGCGCCTCTTCCGCCTGGTTGCCGCTCGCCTCGACATAGACACTGCATCCTGGGCTGGCCGCCAGCATCATGAGGCCCATGATGGAGGTGCCGCCAACGGTCATTCCGTCCTTCGACACCGTAATAGTCGCGTCGAAACCCTCGACCATCTGCACGAATTTTGCAGATGCCCGGGCGTGGAGACCGCGCTTGTTGATGATCGGCAATTCCCGGGAGTGAGGCGACATGGGGCTGACTTCTTATTTGCCGCTTAAAACGCGGCTGGCGACGTTGATGTATTTGCGACCGGCGTCGGATGCGTCCTGGAGCGCCTTGTCCATGTTGTCTTCGCTGCGAACGCCTGCGAGTTTTATCAGCATGGGAAGATTGACCCCGGCGATGACTTCGACATTGCCGTTGTTCATGACGGAGATGGCGAGATTGGACGGTGTACCACCGAACATATCCGTCAGAATAATGACGCCATTTCCATCATTGACGCGCGTAACGGCGTCGATGATATCCTGCCGGCGCTGATCCATGTCGTCTTCGGGACCGATACAAACCGTCTCGATCAATTTCTGGGGACCGACGACATGCTCCAACGCATGGCGAAACTCCTCAGCCAGCTTGCCATGGGTGACAAGCACTAGTCCGATCATGAAATGCTCCCTTGCACACGCACTCTCATTGCCGACTATCGCAACGCGGCAATCCTGTCCATCGGTGGGATTTCATCTTGATGAGGAAAATGCGAATCGCAAGCCTAAAATCGCCTGAATCGTGGTCACTTCACGTTCGTTTTAAAAAGA
This sequence comes from Agrobacterium sp. K11, assembly GCF_059429395.1. Taxonomy (NCBI): domain Bacteria; kingdom Pseudomonadati; phylum Pseudomonadota; class Alphaproteobacteria; order Hyphomicrobiales; family Rhizobiaceae; genus Agrobacterium; species Agrobacterium sp. K11. The sequence continues at coordinate 358,810 of NZ_JCAHRB010000009.1, forward strand.
TTTTGAGCAAGTGCAGCAAATTTTCCATAGGGCGTAAGACTGGAAAGCGGAATACGCAGAAGCGGAAGATGCCCGCCGCAGGGCAGCAACAACACCTCGTCATCTTCCGGAAGTCTTGGATTTTCCGGTGAAAGAACTGTCGTAACGGCGAAATTTAGTCCGGCGCTCGGGACGCTGTTGACGTTAACGATGCCGCTGCCGCGCAACTCGAGTAGTCCGGCAATCGCTTCCGGCCGCTCGGCGATAATGTTTTCGCCGTCGCGATACACTAAAATCTGATCATCCGCGATCAGTGCCGCCGGCAATCCGCACCGTTGCGCCTCCGTCAGAAAGCTGAAAGCAAGCTCGCTTTTGCCGCTGCCGGACGGTCCGGTGAAGAGAATGCCGGTGTTGTCAACGACAATGGCGGTTGCGTGCAGGTTGAAGCGTTCAGCGTTCATGGGTTTCGGCCGCCGGCAGCGACAGGGTGAAGCGCGCGCCTGATATCACGCCGTATTTGTCGACGACATTTTCTGCCCTGAGGCTGCCGCCATGGGCTTCGGCGATCTGGCGGCTGATGGAAAGGCCAAGGCCGGAATTCTGGCCGAAACCTTCGCTTGCCGGTCGGTCGGTGTAGAAGCGCTCGAAAATCCGGTCGATATCCTCGGCCTGAATGCCAGGGCCATTGTCTTCCACCTGCACGATGCAGCGGTCCTTGTGACGGGAAAGGCGCACGGTGATGCGGCCGCTTTCCTCGGAAACGAAAGAGCGCGCATTCTCGATCAGGTTGGTGACAATCTGCCCGATGCGAAGATCGTGACCGTTCACGACGAAGGAGGTTTTGGCTCCCGCCTTCCGGTCGGCGACATAGTCGATCGCCACGCTCTTTTTCTTTGTGCTGATCTGGCGGGAGATATCCACCAGACCCTTCATAAGAACGTCGAGATCCAGCGGCGATGCATCGACACGCGCCAGTTCGGCATCGAGCCGCGAGGCATCCGAAATATCGCTGATCAGGCGGTCGAGGCGGCGGACATCGTGGAAGATGATCTCGGTCAGCCGCTGTTTGGACTCTTCCGTCTTGGCACGCGGCAGGGTTTCCACGGCGCTGCGCAGCGAAGTCAGCGGGTTCTTGAGCTCGTGGCTGACATCGGCGGCGAAACTTTCGATTGCGTCGATACGGTCGTAGAGCGCCGTCGTCATTTCACGAAGCGCTATGGAAAGGTTGCCGATTTCATCCTGACGCGCCGAAAAGTCCGGTATCTCCTCGCGGGTTCTCGCTCCGCGACGCACGCGGATCGCAGCCGCCGAAAGCCGCCGGAGCGGCGTGGCGATGGTGGAGGACAACAACAGGGAAAGTACGATGTTGACGAGCGTGGCGATGCCGAACACGCGCATGATGGCGAGGCGCTCCGCATGCACGATCTTGTCGATATCGCCGGCCTGCGTGGAAAGGAGCAGAACCCCGAGCACAGCCCGGAAGCGCTGCACCGGCACGGCGACCGAAACGATCAGCTCACCCTTTTCGGTAACGCGAACGACTGCGCCGCGCACGCCGGTCAGCGCATTCATCACCTCCGGATAGATCGAGCCGTCGCCACCTGGCGCTTCCTTGTATTGCGGCAGGCTGCTCGGTTGCAGCATGCGGTTGAACATGCTGGTGAACCATTCACTCCAGGTCTGGGTTTCCGGCGTCACCGGCGGCAGATCGAAGCGCAGGACCTGGCCGCGTGAATAGAGATGGCGGGAATCGAGAAGCAGGTTGGCATCGGCATCGAAAAGCCGAGCGCGGGTCCGTGTCGGCGAAATCAGCCGGCGCAGCACCGGCGCCACCCGTTCCGGATTGATCGGGAAACTCAAGTCCTCGTCATTGGGGGCGGGCGTGATGCTTTGCCCCGCCTGCAATTCCAGCAGCTTTTCAGGATTGATGGTGATGGAGTTGGTATCCACCGAGGCGGAGGCCGAGATGGCACCGGCGATGATCTCGCCCTGCGTCAAAAGGCTTTCCACCCGCGCATCGATCAGCCCCTCGCGGAACTGGTTGAGGTAGAGAATGCCACCGACCAGAACGACCGTCGCGGCCACGTTGAAGAAAAGGATGCGGCGCGTGAGGCTGGAAAACACCGCATTGCCAAAAATGCGTCGGACGATCGTCAGCGGATGGATACGATGGCGGCGTTCGCTGCCGCGATCTTCGGCATCGTCACTGTCCGAGACGGTTTCCGGCGTTTTCTTCAACAAGTCTATGTCCTCGCCACCACAATTCCGGTGGTCTCTCCCGATTGCGGCTCGTTCAAGCCGCTTCGCGGAAGCGATATCCTACGCCATAAAGCGTTTCAATCATATCGAAGTCACCATCGACCAGTTTGAACTTCTTGCGAAGGCGCTTGATGTGGCTGTCGATCGTGCGGTCGTCAACATAGACCTGTTCGTCGTAGGCCGCATCCATCAGCGCGTCGCGGCTTTTCACCACGCCTGGCCGCTGTGCAAGCGAATGCAGGATAAGGAATTCGGTAACGGTCAGCGTCACCGGCTCGCCCTTCCAGGTGCAGGTGTGGCGTTCCTGATCCATGGCCAGCTGGCCGCGTTCGAGCGTGCGCGCCTGTTGATCAGCCGTCGGCTTCAGCGTGCTGCCGCCGGTCGCAGCGGAAGCCTCGCGGCTGCTGGCGCGGCGCAGGATGGCCTTGACGCGTTCCACCAGAAGGCGCTGCGAGAAGGGTTTTGTGATGAAATCGTCAGCACCCATCTTCAGGCCGAACAATTCGTCGATCTCTTCATCCTTGGAGGTCAGGAAGATAACCGGTATATCCGATTTCTGGCGAAGACGCCGCAAAAGCTCCATGCCGTCCATGCGCGGCATCTTGATGTCGAAAATGGCGAGCTGCGGCGGACGGGCAATCAGTCCGTCAAGCGCGGAGGCGCCGTCCGTATACGTTTCGACCCGGTAGCCTTCGGCTTCGAGCGCGATCGATACCGAAGTGAGAATATTCCGGTCGTCGTCGACAAGCGCGATCGTCTGCATGTAGTTGGTCTCCATCGTCATTTTCTCGTAACTCCCGACATCCACCCAGCCAAGGTTGCGCGCCGCGAGCCACTCTCATGAGTATAAAGGTGGAACAAATTGTGGCAAAGGAAAACTCACAACCAAATCGCCTGGTGTGACTAGGCCAATTCCGGGAAAACGCCGCAGCTGGATTCTAATGCGTCTTCAACCGATTTAAAAAGAAATAAAATCTTTTAAATCGATTAATATATTGAAATCACTAAGTTATTTAAAGTTTCACTCTTGCGTTTCTAAAAGCCGCCACGTATTTTCCGTGAAAATTTCAACGGCCTTATCGTCATTTACAAGGAACGCGTCATGAACGAGCTTGGGGTTCATAATCCTGCCAATGGAGTTGCGGAACTCGGACTGGGCGAGGCCTCCCGCGTCTTTTATAACCTCAACGAAAGCGAATTGTACGAAGAGGCGATCCGCAATGGCGAAGCCGAGCTGACGGCGGATGGCGCACTTCGTGCCGTTACCGGTCAGCATACGGGCCGTTCTCCGAAGGACAAATTCGTCGTCCGCGACGCTTCCACCGAAGACACTATCTGGTGGGACAACAACAAGCCGCTGTCGCCGGAAAACTTCGAGTTGCTGCGTCAGGACATGCTTGCGCACGCCGCCGGCAAGACGCTCTATGTTCAGGATCTGATCGGCGGTGCCGATGAAGAGAACGCCCTGTCGACCCGTGTCGTCACTGAGCTTGCCTGGCATTCGCTGTTCATCCGCAACCTGCTCATCCGCCCGAAGCGGGAGAAACTGGCAGGCTTCAAACAGAAGCTGACCATCATCAATCTGCCGAGCTTCAAGGCTGATCCGGCGCGTCACGGCGTCCGTTCGGAAACCGTCATCGCCTGCGATCTCACCAATGGTCTCGTCCTTATCGGCGGTACCTCCTATGCCGGTGAAAACAAGAAGTCGGTCTTCACTGTGCTGAACTACCTGCTGCCGGCCAAGGGCGTCATGCCGATGCATTGCTCGGCCAATGTTGGTCCCGAGGGTGATTCCGCCGTGTTCTTCGGCCTGTCCGGTACCGGCAAGACCACGCTGTCGGCTGATCCGTCGCGTACGCTGATCGGCGACGATGAGCACGGCTGGGGCGAACACGGCATCTTCAATTTCGAAGGCGGCTGCTACGCCAAGGCGATCAAGCTGTCGGCCGAAGCTGAGCCGGAAATCTATGCCGCGACCCGCCGTTTCGGCACCGTTCTCGAAAACGTCGTGCTGGACGAAAACCGTGTTCCGGATTTCAACGACAACTCGCTGACGGAAAACACCCGCAGTGCCTATCCGCTGCACTTCATTCCGAATGCATCGGAAACGGGCATTGCCGGTCATCCGAAGACCATCATCATGCTGACTGCGGATGCCTTCGGCGTGCTGCCGCCCATTGCCCGGCTGACGCCGGAACAGGCCATGTACCACTTCCTTTCCGGCTACACGGCAAAGGTTGCCGGCACGGAAAAGGGCGTGACTGAGCCAGAAGCGACATTCTCCACCTGCTTCGGCGCACCCTTCATGCCGCGCCACCCGGCGGAATACGGCAACCTGCTGCGTGAGCTGATCGGCAAGCATGGCGTGGACTGCTGGCTGGTCAACACCGGCTGGACCGGCGGTGCTTACGGCATCGGCAAGCGTATGCCCATCAAGGCGACCCGCGCGCTTCTGACGGCAGCCCTCACCGGCGAGCTGAAGGGTGCCGAATTCCGCACCGATGCGAATTTCGGTTTCGCCGTGCCCCTGTCGCTGGAAGGCGTCGATGCCGCGATCCTCGACCCGCGTTCGACCTGGGCCGACGGCGCAGCTTACGACGCGCAGGCGAAGAAGCTTGTGTCGATGTTCGTTACGAACTTCACCAAGTTCGAAGATCACGTCGACAGCAAGGTGCGCGATGCAGCACCGGGACTGCTGCTCGCGGCAGAATGAATAAGCCTCGTTTATGAGGAGGAGGGGAACCCGGCCTTGTGCCGGGTTCTTTCGTTTCGTGCCTTGTTTTCATTTTTCTCGATCTGTGGCATCACCGGCGCGGAGAAAAAACATGGCCAGCGCCCCGCTTTACATCAGCAACCGAATTACCATCGCCGGCTGGGAGCTGACGGAGCAATTCGTGCTGGCCGGCGGGCCGGGTGGCCAGAATGTTAACAAGGTCTCGACGGCGGTTCAGCTGTTTTTCGACATCGCCAATTCTCCCTCCCTGCCGGAACGGGTGAAGGCGAATGCGCTGCGTCTGGGCGGGCGGCGTGTTTCGAAAGAAGGCGTGCTCATGATCGAGGCGAGCCGGTTTCGAAGCCAGGAGCGCAATCGCGAAGACGCGCGTGAACGGCTGAAGGAACTGATCCTTGAAGCGGCAGCGCCGCCGCCGCCGGTGCGCAAGGCCACCAAGCCGACCAAGGGTTCCGTCGAGCGCCGCCTCAAGGCGAAATCCGGCCGGTCGGATGTCAAGAAAATGCGTGGCAAGCCATCAGGCGACTAGGTCGCGCTGGACGGCAAAATGTTTCGCACTTGTCATAGACCTTCAGATATCGTCTGGTAAATCTCCTACAACCAAGGAGGGTGCTATGGGTCTGTTCAATTTCATCAAGGAAGCGGGAAAGAAGCTTGGTATCGGTGGAGATGATGCCCCCGATGTCGAAGCCGTCAAAAAAGAACTCGCTTCCCACGATCTCGGCACCGACAAGGTTCAGGTCGAGGTGGTGAACGATAAGGTCGTTCTGAAGGGCGAAGTGGCCGACCAGTCGATTTTCGAAAAGGCAGTCATCGCCGTTGGCAATACGCTCGGCATTTCGAAGGTCGAGGCCGGCGAACTGACGGTGGCAGAAGCGCCGGCGAAGGAACCCGTTTTCTACACGGTCAAGAAGGGCGATAATCTCTGGAAGATCGCTGAAGCCCAGTACGGCAAGGCAAATGGTGGCAAGAACAACATCATCTTCGAAGCCAACAAACCGATGCTGACCCATCCCGATAAAATCTATCCCGGTCAGGTCCTGCGCATTCCTGACCTTGCCTAATAACGGATTTTAACCGCTGCGATGGAGATGCCGCTTTTGCGGCATCTTTCACAACTTGCGAAGCGCAACCGTGTCGATCAGGTGGTTTTTGCCCTTGCGCAGGATAAGATCGGCGCGTGGACGCGTGGGCACGATGTTCTGGCGCAGGTTCTTCAGGTTGATGTTCTGCCAGAGGCCCTCGGCAATGCTGAGCGCCGCCTCTTCGCTGATCGACGCATAGCGATTGAAGAATGAATTCGGGTCCCGGAAGGCGGTTTGCCGCAGATTCATGAACCGGTTCACATACCAGTTGTGAATGAAGTCCTCATCCGCATCGATGTAGATCGAGAAATCGAAGAAGTCGGAAACGATCGGCACGATCCGCCCGCCCGCCGGCAGGTCGCGTGATTGCAGCACGTTGATGCCTTCGAAGATGAGGATATCCGGCTGGTCGATGACAGTGAATTCGTTCGGCAGCACGTCATAGGTCAGATGCGAGTAGCGTGGCGCCTTCACATTCGGCTGGCCCGCCTTGATCGCCGAGAGGAAACGCAGCAGCGCACCGATGTCGTAGCTTTCCGGAAAGCCCTTGCGCTCCATCAGGTTTTCGCGCCGCAGCACCTCGTTCGGGTAAAGAAACCCGTCGGTGGTGATGAGATCGACCTTCGGGCTGGAAGGCCAGCGGGCCAGAAGCTCCTTCAAAATGCGCGCCGTTGTCGATTTTCCAACCGCCACCGACCCGGCAATGCCGATGACGAAGGGCGTCTTGTTGACATCCGCCATGTTCAGGAAGCGGTTGCGCTGTTCGAACAGCAGCTGCGATGCTTCCACATGCGATGACAGGAGGCGCGACAGCGACAGATAGATACGCCGCACTTCGTCCAGATCAATCGGGTCGTCCAGCGAACGCAGTCTTTTGACCTCGTCGGCGGAAAGGGTGAGTGGTGTGTCGGCGCGAAACTTTGCCCATTCTTCCGAGCTGAAGAAGTGATAGGGCGAATATTCATCCGGGCGGAAATGATCGAGTGTGCTCGGCATGCCTCTCTCCCCGCTGCCTGCCTTGACATTCATGATGTCGGCCTCGCTGCCTTTTCCGCAAGTCCGGTCTGTCCGGTCCGGCGCTCCAGCTCGGCAAAGACGTCGGCAAGGGGAATGTCGGCGATCTTCAACACCACCAGCAGGTGATAAAGCAGATCGGCGGCCTCGTTTTTCAGCCCGTCGCGGTCTTTCGCGATGGCGGCGATGATGGCCTCAACAGCCTCTTCGCCCAGTTTTTTCGCCGCACGTTCCTGGCCCGCCGCAACAAGTTTGGCCGTCCAGGATTCATCGGGAGAGGCGGCGGCGCGTGTCGCGACGATGCGTTCCAGATCGGAAAGGGAAAATGCGCTCATGGAAAGGTTCCTGCAATCAGTCGAGACGCATGGCGATGCCATGCTCGGCCATGTAGCTCTTGGCTTGCCCGATCGAATAGGTGCCGAAGTGGAAGATGGAAGCGGCAAGCACCGCAGTCGCATGGCCATCGCGAACGCCGGCTACCAGATCATCCAGCGTTCCGACGCCACCCGAGGCGATGACGGGCACGCGAACCTGATCGGCAATGCTGCGTGTCAGGCCGATATCGTATCCGCTTTTGGTGCCATCGCGGTCCATCGAGGTGACGAGCAATTCGCCGGCACCGCGTTCGACCATCTTGATGGCAAATTCCACGGCGTCGATTCCGGTTGGCTGACGTCCGCCATGCGTGAAGATCTCCCAGCGCCCGTCTTCCCCGTCCTTCGAAACCCGCTTGGCGTCGATGGAGACGACGATACACTGGTTGCCGAATTTGTCGGCAGCCTGCGCGACGAAATCAGGATCTTTCACCGCTGCGGAATTGATGGAGACCTTGTCTGCACCGCAGAGAAGCAGCTTGCGGATGTCAGCCACGGCGCGGACGCCGCCGCCGACGGTCAGCGGCATGAAGCAATGGTCGGCCGTGCGCGATACCACGTCGAAAATCGTGTCGCGATTGTCGGACGAGGCAGTGATGTCGAGAAAGCAGAGTTCGTCCGCTCCCGCCGCATCATAGGCCTTCGCCGCCTCGACTGGGTCGCCGGCGTCGATAAGATCGACGAAGTTCACACCCTTGACGACTCGGCCGTCTTTTACATCGAGGCAGGGAATAACGCGGGCTTTGAGGGTCATGCGCTTATCTCCTTGGCAGCCTTGATGAGGGCGAGCGCCTCGGCAGGATCGATGCGCCCGTCATAAAGCGCGCGGCCTGAAATTGCGCCCTCTAGCTTTGCGGCATCCGGCTGCAACATGCGCTTGATGTCTTCGATGGAAGCAAGGCCGCCGGAGGCGATGACCGGGATCGACACGGCATCTGCCAGTTCGAGTGTCGAGGCCCAGTTGATGCCAGCCAGAATGCCGTCGCGATCGATATCGGTGTAGATGATGGCGGCAACGCCGGCACCTTCGAAACGTTTGGCAAGTTCGATGACGCCGAGTTCTGAGGCTTCCGCCCAGCCCTCAACAGCAACCTTGCCGCCTTTGGCGTCGATGCCGACAGCGACCTGACCGGGGAAACGCTTGCAGGCTTCGATAACCAGAACGGGATCGCGTACCGCCACGGTGCCGAGAATGACGCGGGCAAGCCCACGGCTGAGCCACGCCTCAATATGATCGAGAGTGCGGATGCCGCCGCCAAGCTGCACCGGGTTTGTCGTGGCCTTGAGAATGGCATCTACCGCTTCGCCATTCACCGTCTGGCCAGCGAAGGCACCGTTGAGATCGACGACATGCAGCCACTCGAAGCCTTGGTCCTCGAAGGATTTCGCCTGCGCGCCGGGGTCCGTATTGTAAACGGTTGCCTGCTCCATATCGCCGAGTTTCAGGCGAACGCACTGGCCGTCTTTAAGATCGATTGCGGGAAAAAGAATCATGTCAGGGCTTCCAGCGCAGGAAATTGGAAATCAGGGCGAGGCCGAGCGTCTGGCTTTTTTCCGGGTGGAACTGCGCGCCAGCCATATTGTCGCGACCAACGAAAGCCGTCATCGCGCCACCGTAATTGGTGGTGGCGATGACATCCGCCGGATGTTTCGCCGCCAGATGATAGGAATGCACGAAATAGGCATGCAAGCCGTCAGCGCCGGTCCTGATACCGTCGAACAGGGGATGCTGATGCCGGATTTCCAGCGTATTCCAGCCAATCTGCGGGATTTTAAGCGTCGGATCGGAGGGCGTCATTTCAATGACATCGCCTTCGATCCAGCCAAGCCCCGTGCTGACAGTCTTTTCGAGACCGCGCGAAGACATCAGCTGCATTCCGACGCAGATGCCGAGGAAGGGATGAGCTTTTTTCTCGACGGCTTCGATAAGCGCCTCATGCATGCCGGGCACAGCTTCGAGACCGGCGCGGCAATCGGCATAGGCGCCGACGCCTGGCAGTACGATGCGGTCCGCAGATGCGACGTGATCCGGCTTATCGGTCAGGTCAATGGTTGCATTAATGCCGGCTTCGCGGGCGGCGCGCTCGAAAGCCTTGGTGGCCGAACGCAGGTTGCCAGAACCGTAGTCGATGATCGCGACGCGCATGTCAGCGCCTTCCATTCAAGTCGAAAAGAAACGATCCGGAGGGATCGTTGACGAAGTTTTTGTCACCGCTCTTCTGCGGCGAGGGTGTCCATACCGGCTGCGACAGCTGTCCCGACGGCTCGGTATTTTCGGAAAGATCGGAGAAATATATCTCTTCGGCACTCGAAAGGTCAGGGGCGGAAATGACCGAGGTCATCTTCCAGCCCTTGCCTATCAGGTGCCGGACGAGAAAATCGCGCCCCTCCAGTGCAGTGATGAGGGCAATGGCGACGCTGCACAAAATGCCCACCGGTTCGAATCCGGGTAACATTGATGCCCAACCGGCCAGAACGAGAACTGCAAATACGACGATCGCGGCCAGCCACAGCCGGTTTACGGCCAGCCACAGCCAGGGCGCAATAAGTGCCAGCCAGACGAAACGGTCTGCTATGAAGCGGGTCGTCTTGTGGTCCCTGTCCGGCCCGTTGGGGGCTTCCAGAACGAGATAGCTTGTCATGGGCTTCCTGACAGCTTTGGCGGTCAGGCCAGCATGCCCTTTGTCGAGGGAACGCGGCCTGCCTGCCGGGGGTCGATCTCGGTTGCCGCGCGAAGAACGCGGGCAACGGCCTTGAAGCATGTTTCGGCGATATGATGGTTGTTGGCGCCGTAATGGTTCAGGATATGCAGCGTGATGCCGGCATTCTGGGCCAGCGCCTGAAAGAATTCGCGCACAAGCTCGGTGTCGAATGTGCCGATCTTGGGCGCGGAGAAGTTGACATTCCACACGAGGAAGGGACGGCCGGAAATATCCACGGCAGCCTTGGTCATCGTCTCATCCATGGCAAGATCGAGCGAGGCGTAGCGGGTAATGCCGCGCCTGTCACCCAATGCCTTCGCGATGGCCTGGCCGATGGCGATGCCGGTATCTTCCACCGTATGGTGATCATCGATATGCAGGTCACCTTGAACCTCGATATCCATGTCGATCAGCGAATGGCGGCTTAGCTGGTCCAGCATATGATCGAAAAATCCCACCCCGGTGGAAATTGTCGACTTGCCGGTGCCGTCGATATCCACGCGCACCGAAACCGAGGTTTCGTTGGTCTTGCGGATGATCTCGCCTTTACGTTCTGCCATCTTTGGCCGCTCCGTGAAAATGTCGCCGTTCCTTATCAGCACGAGACATAAATATCCAGTTGTTCCATCGTCTTGCATGATCTGCGCAAAACAGTGCAGTGCGGGCAGGATTTGCAATCGTGAAAAGCAAACTTACATAGATGCCAAGAAGGGCCGGATGCCGGCCCGTTAACCGCAGGCCCGGTAGGGCAGACAGGTGTTTGATGACAACGATTATTACAGTCAGGAAGGGCGGCAAGGTCGTCATGGCTGGCGATGGTCAGGTAAGTCTTGGCCAGACCGTCATGAAGGGCAATGCCCGCAAGGTTCGACGCATTGGCAAGGGTGAAGTGATTGCCGGTTTTGCCGGCGCAACGGCGGATGCCTTCACGCTGCTCGACCGTCTCGAAAAGAAACTCGAGCAATATCCCGGTCAGCTCATGCGCGCGGCCGTAGAGCTTGCAAAGGACTGGCGCACGGATAAATATCTGCGCAACCTCGAAGCCATGATGCTGGTGGCCGACAAATCCACGACACTCGCCATCACCGGTAATGGTGACGTGCTGGAACCCGAACATGGCGCGATCGCCATCGGCTCCGGCGGCAACTACGCCTTTGCGGCTGCCCGCGCCATGATGGATACGGACAAGTCGGCAGAGGAGGTGGCGCGCAAGTCGCTCGATATCGCCGCCGATATCTGCGTTTACACCAACCATAACCTCGTCATCGAAACCCTCGACGCCGAGTAAGCATATTTCTCACCCCCATTTCTCACCCAAGGGTCCTGTGGGCCGGGCCAGAATGGCCGGTCGGAACAGGAAAGCCGAGAGGACAGAATGACCACTTTTTCTCCCCGGGAAATTGTCTCGGAACTGGATCGCCACATCATCGGCCAGCATGATGCGAAACGTGCGGTCGCGATTGCACTGCGCAACCGTTGGCGTCGCCAGCAGCTCGATGAGAGCCTGCGCGACGAAGTGATGCCGAAAAACATCCTGATGATCGGACCGACCGGTGTCGGCAAGACGGAGATTTCCCGCCGTCTCGCCAAGCTTGCCGGCGCGCCCTTCATCAAGGTCGAAGCGACCAAATTTACCGAAGTCGGTTATGTCGGTCGCGATGTCGAGCAGATCATCCGCGATCTGGTCGAGATTGGCATTGGCCTCGTGCGTGAAAAGAAGCGCGCGGAAGTACAGGCCAAGGCGCATCAGAGCGCCGAAGAGCGGGTGCTCGACGCACTGGTCGGATCGACCGCGTCACCCGCGACACGTGAGAGCTTCCGCAAGAAGCTGCGCGATGGCGAGCTGGACGACAAGGAAATCGACATCGAAGTGGCCGACAGCGGTTCGGGCATGCCCGGCTTTGAAATACCCGGCATGCCGGGCGCCAATATCGGCGTTCTCAACCTGTCGGAAATGTTCGGCAAGGCGATGGGCGGACGTACCAAGAAGGTGCGCACCACCGTCTCGAAATCCTATACCGATCTCGTTCGCGACGAATCCGACAAGCTGCTCGATAATGACATGATCCAGCGCGAAGCGGTGAAGTCGGTGGAAAATGACGGCATCGTCTTCCTCGATGAGATCGACAAGATTGCTGCGCGCGATGGCGGCATGGGTGCCGGCGTCTCGCGTGAAGGCGTGCAGCGCGATCTTCTGCCGCTCGTTGAAGGCACGACTGTCTCGACCAAATACGGGCCGGTGAAAACCGACCACGTTCTGTTCATCGCTTCCGGCGCGTTCCATGTGGCAAAGCCGTCCGACCTTCTGCCGGAGCTTCAGGGCCGCCTGCCGATCCGTGTCGAGCTGAAGCCGCTGACGAAAGAGGATTTCCGCCGTATCCTGACCGAGACGGAAGCAAGCCTCATCCGCCAGTACAAGGCGCTGATGGCGACGGAAGAACTCGATCTCGACTTCACGGACGATGCGATCGACGCTCTGGCCGACGTGGCCGTTCATCTCAACTCGTCGGTCGAGAATATCGGTGCGCGCCGCCTGCAGACGGTGATGGAGCGTGTTCTCGACGAGATTTCCTTCAACGCACCGGATCGTGGTGGCTCTGCCGTCAAGATCGATCAGGAATATGTCAAAAAGCACGTCGGCGATCTTGCTGCCGATACGGATTTGTCCCGCTATATTCTCTGAATATCTTGGAGAGCAAAGACACGAGAGTGCGGCCACATTTGCCGCACTCTTTTATTTTACGGCCTTGTCTCGCATTCAGCCCCCTTTTTGTTTATGGGAAAGGCTGCATTCCGGTTGGAACCGCTTTATGGAATGGTCCGGTTTTCTCTTGGTTCGGGAGAGGTCGGCTTGAGAAAAGGCATTCGCTCGTGCGCAAAACTCTTCTGGCATTTGCCGCCGCTTTGACGTTCACCGTCGTCTCGTCTTCTTATGCCGAGGCCGCGACGGTCGTCCCGCCTGGCAATCGCAATGCCGAACAGCCGGGCATTCCGGGGGCTTCCGCACGTCGAACCAAGGGTTCCAATACGTCTTTCGAGCGTAAATACCAGAAGGTGATCGACCTCCTGTCTTCCGACAAGGCACTGATCGGCAAGATCAAGTCTACCGCCGGGCGCTACGGTATCGATCCGATCCACATGATCGGGGCGATTGTCGGCGAGCATACCTATAACGTCGACGCCTATGACCGCCTGCAATCCTACTACGTCAAGGCCGCCTCCTATGCCGGCAGCAGCTTCCGTTTCGGCTACAAGGACGAAACCATCGCGCAGTTTCTGACGCATTCGCAATTCGCCAGGTGCCAGTCGAAAAAGGATTCCTATAGCCTTTGGAACTGTCGGGAAGACGTCTGGGACGACAGCTTCCGCGGCAAGACGGTAGATGGCGTTGCCTATCCGAACAATCGTTTCAGCGCTGTATTTTTCCAGCCCTTTTATGCCGGACAGACCTTCGGTCTCGGCCAGATCAATCCGCTCACGGCATTGATGTTGTCCGACATGGTGTCGAAAACCTCAGGTTATGAGAAGCTCGACGAAAACGATGCGACCGCCGTTTATACCGCCATCATGGACCCGGATCGCTCGCTCGCCTTCATGGCAGCTTCCATCCGCAAATCGATCGACGACTACAGGTCGATTGCCGACATGGATGTTTCCAAAAATCCTGGTGTAACGTCCACGCTTTATAATGTCGGCGGATCCGCGCAGCGCGCTGCCGCTCTCGCCCAGAAAAATCGTCAGCGCGCCGCAGGTGGGGAACAGCCGCTTTTGCCGGAAGAAAACTATTACGGCTGGCTGGTGAACGATCGCATCAAGGATTTGCAGGCGCTTTTGTAGAAAAAGACGATTATCGTCGGCATTCTTTCCAAAACGGAAATAATATTTGGTTGCCTCTCGCAATTGACGAGCGCCTCCCTCAGCGTCCAATCTGCGCCCTTAAGATAAAGAGGAGGCGCATATGAGCCGCACCAATAAATTCGGTCTTTCCATTGATGACAGGCTTTATGCTTTTTTGACGGATGACGTTCTGCCGGGCACGGGTCTTGATGCAGAAACCTTCTTCGAAGGCTTTTCGGCCATCGTCCACGAGCTTTCCACCAAGAATCGTGAATTGCTCGCAAAGCGCGACGCCTTGCAGGAAAAACTGGATGGCTGGTACCGGCAGAATGGCGCCCCGACGGATTTTGATGTCTATGAGGGCTTCCTGAAGGAAATCGGCTATCTGTTGCCGGAAGGACCCGGCTTCAAGGTCGAAACCAGCAACGTCGATTCGGAAATTGCCGCTGTCGCAGGCCCGCAGCTTGTCGTGCCGGTCATGAATGCCCGTTATGCGCTGAACGCCGCCAATGCCCGCTGGGGTTCGCTTTACGATGCGCTTTACGGCACGGATGCCATTTCTGACGCCGATGGTGCGGAAAAGGGCAGGGGCTATAATCCGAAACGCGGCGAAAAGGTCATTGCCTGGGCGCGGAACTTCCTCAACGAATCAGCTCCGCTCGAAACGGCAGGCTGGTCGGATGTGACCGGCTTCAAGATCGTTGACGGCCTCTTGCAGCTTGCAATCGGTGACAGCAAAACGGGCCTGAAAGATGCCGAGCAATTCAAGGGCTTTACCGGCGATGCGGAAAAGCCGGCAACGATCCTGCTTGGCAAGAATGGTCTTCACACCGAGATCGTCATCGATCCCTCGACGGAAATCGGCAAGGGTGACAAGGCGGGCATCTCGGATGTCATTCTCGAATCGGCGCTGACAACCATCATGGACTGCGAGGATTCCGTTGCCGCTGTTGATGCCGAGGACAAGGTGCTGGTTTATGGCAACTGGCTTGGCCTGATGCGCGGCGACCTGACGGAGAAGGTGTCCAAGGGCGGTAACACCTTCACCCGTAGTCTCAACCCGGATCGTTATTACACCGCCCCCGATGGTGGAGCACTTACTCTGCCGGGGCGTTCCCTGATGCTGGTGCGTAATGTCGGTCACCTCATGACCAATCCGGCGATCCTCGACAAGGATGGCCGCGAGGTGCCGGAAGGTATCATGGACGCCGTCGTCACAGCGCTGATTGCGCTTTACGATGTCGGCCCCTCCGGCCGTCGCCAGAATTCCCGCGCCGGTTCCATGTATGTCGTCAAGCCGAAGATGCACGGGCCGGAGGAAGTCGCCTTCGCCAACGAGATTTTCACGCGGGCCGAAAAGCTTGTCGGCATGGCGCCGAACACCATGAAAATGGGCATCATGGACGAGGAACGCCGCACCACGGTCAACCTCAAGGAAAGCATTCGCGCGGCAAAAGACCGGGTCGTCTTCATCAATACCGGCTTCCTCGACCGCACGGGCGACGAAATTCATACCTCGATGGAAGCGGGTCCGATGATCCGCAAGGGCGATATGAAACAGGCGGCCTGGATTGCGGCTTACGAGAACTGGAACGTCGATATCGGTCTGGAATGCGGCCTTTCCGGCCATGCGCAGATCGGTAAGGGCATGTGGGCCATGCCTGACCTGATGGCCGCCATGCTGGAGCAGAAGATCGCGCATCCGAAGGCAGGCGCCAACACCGCCTGGGTACCTTCACCCACGGCTGCGACGCTGCATGCCACACATTATCACAAGGTCGATGTCGCAGCCGTTCAGGACGAACTGAAAAGCCGGGGCCGGGCAAAACTCTCCGATATTCTATCGGTGCCGGTCGTGCCGCGTCCCAATTGGACGCCCGAGGAAATCCAGCGCGAACTCGACAACAACGCGCAGGGCATTCTGGGATATGTCGTGCGCTGGGTCGATCAGGGCGTCGGCTGCTCCAAGGTGCCTGACATCAACAATGTCGGACTGATGGAGGACCGCGCCACGCTGCGCATCTCCGCGCAGCATATGGCCAACTGGCTGCGCCATGGCGTGGTTACGCAAGAGCAGATCGTTGAGACCATGAAACGTATGGCCGCCGTGGTCGATAGCCAAAATGCCGGAGATCCGGCCTATCTGCCGATGGCGTCCAACTTTGAACGATCGGTCGCTTTTCAGGCCGCCGTCGAACTTGTGCTGAAAGGCCGGGAGCAGCCTAACGGTTATACGGAACCGGTTCTGCACCGCCGTCGCCTCGAACTGAAGGCGAAGCAGGCGGCTTGAGGCTGACAGGCACTCCAGAGCACGTCTTGTCTGAACGGAATGTTCGACGTGCTCTACCTTAAAACCGCTATGCACTTTTACTGGGAATGCTCCAGAAACAAAAAAGCCGCCGGGAATTCCACGGCGGCTTTTTCTTTGTCTGGTATCTGATCTTACTGGATCACGACAACCTTGGTGCTGCGGCCGGGACGGACGCGGCTGTAAAGGTCGATGACGTCCTGGTTGATCATGCGGATGCAGCCGGAAGAGGCGGCGGTGCCGATCGATGCCCATTCAGGCGAACCGTGGATACGGAACAGCGTGTCCTGTCCCTTTTCGTTGAAGAGATACATGGCGCGCGCGCCGAGCGGGTTGGAAAGACCCGGACCCATGCCTGCCTCGACATACTTTGCGACTTCCGGCTTGCGGTCAGCCATTTCCTTCGGCGGATGCCACATCGGCCATTCCTGCTTCCAGGCGACATAGGCTTCGCCGGCCCAGGCAAAACCAGCCTTGCCAACGCCGATGCCGTAACGAACTGCGCGGTTGCCGGGCAGGATATAATAAAGGAAACGCTCACGCGTATTGACGATGATCGTGCCCGGCCGTTCGTTATTCTGGAATTCGACGATCTGACGACGGAACTTCTCGTTCACACGATTGATCGGGATGGCGGGCAGCGCATAGCCCGCGTCGGTCACAGGGCCGTAAACATCGTTGAAGATCTGGACGGTTTCGACCTTTGCCGGAACCGGGTTAGCGACCGGCACTGACGCCGCTACCTGGCCGGATGATTGGGATGTGGTTTCGGCGCAGCCGGCCAGAGCCAGTGCTGCCGTCAGACCGAGTGCAGTCAATGAGGTACGGATGCGCATATCGTTCTCGCGGAAAATTCGCCAAATTGTGCGAAGGAGTAGGCTTAATTGGATAAATCGGTTATTTTCCATTAAGCCGTTCTTGGCAAGCCGATACGCTGCTGCAGGACGAATGTGACTTTAAAATTGCCGGTTGATTGCCTTTTTGCAACAATAGGCCAAACGCCTCAGTAGCCTTTATCCATGACTATTCTTTCGCTTACCAACAATAATCCGTTAATCGACGGTCGCCAGTCGGACAAGGCGATGCTGGTGCGCCGCGGCGTTCAGGTGCTTTTGCACGAGATGCGACATTCGGTTTTGCCGGAACTGCCGCTTGCAAGCGGACGACGGGCCGATCTCATCAGCCTTTCGGCAAAGGGTGAAATCTGGATTATCGAAATCAAATCCTCGATCGAGGACTTCCGCGTCGATCGCAAATGGCCGGAATACCGCCTGCATTGCGACCGGCTGTTTTTCGCCACCCATCCGGAAGTGCCGGTCGAAATCTTTCCGGAAGAATGTGGGCTTATCCTGTCGGATGGCTATGGCGCCCATATGCTTCGCGATGCGCCGGAGCATAAATTACCGCCCGCAACCCGCAAATCGGTGATGCTGGATTTCTCGAGAACCGCTGCAACCCGGCTGATGCTGGCGGAGTGGACGACCGGGCGCAGCTTCGGAGAGTAATGCCCGGTTCCAGACCATATCCAGACGTAAAACCGCTTCTCACTTGTACTGTAAATGCTCTACTTCGGCGCGCGTTTCGCCAGAATGCGCTGCAGCGTTCGACGGTGCATGTTAAGCCGGCGGGCGGTTTCCGAGACGTTGCGCTCGCACATTTCATAAACGCGCTGAATATGCTCCCAACGCACCCGGTCGGCCGACATCGGGTTTTCGGGCACTTCAGTCTTTTCACCCTTGCGCTGCGTCAGCGCATTGAAGACATCGTCCGCATCGGCCGGTTTGGCAAGATAATCCAGCGCCCCAAGCTTCACTGCGGTAACGGCGGTTGCGATATTGCCGTAGCCGGTCAGGACGACAATCTGCGTATCGTCCCGGTACTGCCGGATGGCTTCGATGACCTCGAGACCATTGCCATCCGTAAGCCGCAAATCAACGACCGCATATTTGGGCGGCGCAGCCTTGGAACGGGCAATGCCTTCGCTGACCGTCTCGGCGGTATCGACGATAAATCCGCGTGTTTCCATGGCCCGGGCAAGCCGGCGCAGGAAGGGACCGTCGTCATCGACGATCAGCAGCGATCTGTCAGCTCCGATCGGGTCGTCGTCATCCGTTGTCGCGCTGATGGGGGTCTGGTCTTCTGTCGTCATGTCTCAGGCCTTTCGGCAACTTAGTCGGTTTTTTCTTCTTATCGCCGCTTCCACGTGGATGGTAAAGTCAACGGTCTCTTTTATCGTCCATAAGCGCTCGAGGCCAGATGATTGTGACCCGCGCTCCGGTTCCGCTCAAACCGCGATTTTCGAAGGTAACGGTGGCGCCGGAGCGTTCCAGCAATGTCTTTGCAATGAAAAGCCCGAGTCCCAGCCCTCCCGCCCGGGTATCGTTGTGACGTTCGGTCACATAGGGTTCACCAATGCGGGCAAGCACGTCATGGGCATAACCCGGTCCATCATCCTCAATGGTGACGGCGACATTCTGCGAATCGTAGTCCACGGTCACGGTCACTTTTTCCCGCGCATAGTCCACGCCGTTTTCGATGAGATTGCCCAGCCCGTAAATAACGCCGGCATTCCGGATGCCAACCGGCTCGTCGATCCGGTTGTTCTTTTCGACGAGATCGAGACGGATGCCGAATTCCCGGTGCGGCGCCATCACCTCCTCAATCAGCGAGGAGAGCGGCAGGCGGCGCATATGCTCCTCATCATCGGTGGAAAGTGATGTAAGGCGGCGCAGAATATCCCGGCATCTTTCGCTCTGGCTGCGCAGCAGCGCTATGTCTTCGCCAAACCTTTCATCATTTCCGAGTTCCCGTTCCATTTCCTTGGCGACGACGCTGATTGTCGCCAGCGGCGTGCCCAGCTCGTGTGCCGCAGCGGCGGCCAGACCGTCTAGCTGCGAGAGATGTTTTTCCCGCTCCAGCACCAGTTCGGTCGCAGCCAGCGCATCGGCCAGCTGATTGGCCTCGTGTGAAACGCGATAGGCATAAAAGGCCGCGAAAGAGGTCGTGGCAATGATCGCGACCCAGGTGCCCACATGCAGCAGAAGCTGGATCGGCAGCACCTCACCGGGATACCACGGAACCGGAAACGGCGAAAAAGCGATTGCCGTCGAGCAGATGACGGCAAAGGCGAGCAGAATAAGCGAGTGCCGAAGCGGCTGCGAGGCGAAGGCGATGATGACCTGCACGCAGATCAGCGGTGCGAAAGGATTGGAAAGACCACCGGTGATGTAGATGAGCGCCGTCAATTGCAGCAGGTCGAATGCCAGCAGCAATGTCGCTTCCCAGGGCTCCAGACGATAGGTGGAGGGAAAACGCGCAGTGAGAAACAGGTTGGCAAGCGCCAGTGCACCGATCAAAAGGCTGCAAGCCAGAAGTGGCAGTGGGAAGTTCAAGCCGAAAGCAACAAGCAGGATCGTCGCACTTTGCCCGGCCACCGCCAGCCAGCGCAACCATACGATGGTTTGCAGCCTTATCCTGCGGCTGGCGCGGCCAAGCCTTGTTGTTTCAATCGGATGGCCAGCCACCTTCATCTCCTTTGTGCTTTTCATCGTCATCACGTTCCGCGCGGTTTTGCGCGGCTGGTCGGCAATGCCGATGCCGGGTCCTCAGGCCATGGATGGCGCGGATACCTCCCGCGCATGTCCGCCCGCACATCTTTCCACGATCCTGCCCAGAAACCCGGAAGATCGCGTGTCGTCTGTATCGGCCTGTGCGCCGGCGAGGTCAATTCCAACAGCAGCGGCAACCGCCCCTGCGCGATGGCGGGATGAGCCGTCAGCCCGAAAAGCTCCTGCACACGAATGGAAAGCGTTGGTTCGCTGGCATCGTAACGAATAGGATGCCGCTGGCCCGTCGGCGCTTCGAAATGCGTTGGCGCAAGCCTGCCGAGATCGCGTGCGACCTCATAAGGCACCAGGGCTAAAAGTCCCTCGGAAAGGCTGCCGGGCCGGATATCCTGAAGGCTGCGGGCGCCGTGCTGGAAGGGCACGAACCATTCATCCAGCCGTAAAAGCAATGCAGCATCGCTGACATCCGGCCAGGGGTCGCCGATGCTGGCATTCAGAAAGCCTATCCTGTCGCGCAACTGCTGGGTTTCTTTTGTGAACGGAAGAATTCCGACACCAAATTCCCGAACGCCGTTGGCAAGTGCCTGCGCCGCCTGTTCACCCTCCGGGCGGGGCAGGGGCGTTTCGTCGAGGATGATGGCGCCTAGGCGCGTGACGCGGCGTGCACGCGCCTGACCGCTTGCCTTGTCAAACAGCAGCTGGTCCTGCTGCACAATAAGATGCGGCATCCGCTCTTCTATATCGGTACGCTCGATGCTTGCTGCGGAAAGGATGCGCGGCTGTGCCGCACGCCCCGTAATATCGGCAACCACCAGCATCCTGCTCGCCGCCAGCCGCTCGGTTTCGGCAAGTTCTGCACCCCGGCCGTTCGCCATCACATAACGACCGCGCGCTCCTCGCTGAAGCGCAATCCGGTCCGGATAGGCGTGCAGCAGCAAGGGGCCAGCCTCGCTTGGCTGTTCATTCATAGTCTGCGCATCGCCGATCGCATCTAGAAGTCTAGACGCCAGCTTGCGCGCCGCTTGCGCCCTTTCGCTTCTCTCGGAAAGAAAGCGCCGCAATCTTTCATCGAGATCAATGTCGGTTCCGCCCAGTCCCTGTTCCGTCAGCATGACAGCGAGCATCGCCGCCTTTTTTCCCGCGCCTTCGCTCCCCGCTGCAATTACCATTGCCGCAAGCCGTGGCGGTAGTGAGAGGCTGCGCATCAGGTGGCCGCGTCGTGTGAGCGCGCCGCTTTCATCGAGTGCGCCCAGATTTTTGAGAAGCGCGATCGATTCCTTCAATGCCGCTTCGGGAGGGGCATCCAGAAATGAAAGCGCGGAAGGATCATGAACGCCCCAATGAGCGAGGTCGAGTGCAAAGCCGGAAAGATCACTCGCCAGAATTTGCGGTGGCGTGAAGGCGTTGAGCGCTGCCGTCTGTCCCGGATGCCACAGGCGGATCGCAACGCCGGGTTCCGTTCGTCCGGCTCGGCCCGCCCGCTGGTCGGCGGAGGCGCGCGAAACCCGCACTGTCTCCAGTCTCGTGATTCCCGTTGCCGGTTCGAAAACCGGTAGTCGCTGCAACCCGCTATCAATCACCACACGCACGCCGTCTATGGTGATCGATGTTTCTGCGATCGATGTGGCAAGCACGATCTTGCGCCGTCCGGCCGGTGCCGGCTTGATCGCCGCATCCTGCTCCTTTTGCGAAAGATTGCCGTAAAGCGGGATGATATCTGTATCGTCGGAAAAACGCCCCTCCAGCCGGTTGGCCGTGCGAGTAATTTCTGCCTGCCCCGGAAGGAAGGCAAGAATGGAGCCTGTTTCCGATGCATGAGCTTCGGTAATCGCCTTTGTGACTTTCTCTTCGACAGGCACACCCTGCCAGCGGTCCTCGTAGCGTATGTCGATTGGATATGTGCGGCCGAGGCTCTCAATGACAGGGGCATCGCCCATCAGCGCACTGATGCGTTCCACATCAAGGGTGGCGGACATCACGAGGATGCGCAGATCGTCTCTCAGTCCCTCCTGAACGTCGAGCGCAAGTGCCAGTCCGAAATCGCCATCGAGTGAACGTTCGTGAAACTCGTCGAAAATCACCGTCGAAACGCCGGCAAGTTCCGGGTCGTCCAGAACCATCCGGGCAAAGACACCCTCAGTCACCACTTCAATCCGGGTTCTTGAGGAGATGCGATTGTCGAGCCGCATACGATAGCCGACGGTTTCTCCAACATTCTCCTGAAGAAGATCAGCCATGCGTCCAGCCGCGGCCCGGGCGGCAAGCCGACGTGGTTCGAGAAGAATGATCTTGCCGTCGCCCCGCCATTCCTCACGCAGGAGATGAAGCGGCACCAGCGTTGTTTTGCCCGCACCCGGCGGAGCCGAGAGAACGGCACGCTTTGACCCGTCCAACGCTTGGGCAATCTCGGCCAGAACGTCGCTGACGGGAAGTACGGGCAGATCGATCTTTATATGGGCTGGCGTTCTGGTCATGCAAACAGGCCTGGGGCAATCGGGTTGATGTCTAAGCGTCTCTTCTGCCGTTTCTAAAGCACGGCCCGGTGCTTTGACAGCCGGCGGAGAGGGTTTCGCAAGAGCTCTTCCGGCAAAATTGCGGTTCTTCGCAAGCTATCTGTCGTGAAGGGTGGGAAGGGGTTCCCGCATGTGCCGCCAAAAGGGACGAGGATTCAGTCCTTTCTATGCCTCC